>NZ_JBFANB010000006.1:0-486684 GCF_040659625.1 Nonomuraea sp. NPDC049750 | reverse complement strand
CCGAACTACGCGCAAGCACCTTGCGGGCGGTATACGCCTGGGCGCTGCCGTTCGCCCTGGCCGCCGGCTTCTCCTGCGACTTCGAAGCGTTGCGTGAGGCCCACCAGCACGTCGCCGACGAACAACTCGCGTCGTGGCGGGAGAGACACCCGCAGGTCAACGTGATCGCGGACGTGCGGTGCGCCCACCCCGTCAACGCGCTCGCCACCGCCGGCGACCGGGCCGACCTGCTGGTCGTTGGCTCGCACGGCAGGAACGCGATCGAGTCGATCGTCCTCGGCTCGGTCAGCCGAGGCGTCTTGCACCACGCCCACTGCACGGTGACGGTGGTGCGCGCCAAGGACGCACCTACTCCGGCATGACATCCGGCTCTCTCACCACGCCAGGGAGGGCGGCAACAAGCCCAACAGCAGCGCCCCTCCCTCGGAATCGAACTCAACACCGACTTCCGCGCACTCGCCACAGCTCGCCTCCCGCCTACGGCACCGCGGCACCTGTTCGGAACCGAGGCGATGGGCGGCGGCGGGGCGCACCCGCGCGATCGGGCTTCCGGTTCTCATGCCCGGTGTTGCCGGTATCTCGGTTGGACCTGGAAGCGACCATCATCCCGCGAAACCGGCTCGGTGACAGCGGTGAACTCGGCTCCCGTTTCGACGGTGACGTGCTGATCGGGCGGGAGCGGCGGCGCCGGGGGCAACGCCGGCGGAGTCAAGCGGCGCAGCCGGTTGGCATTGCCCACCACTGACAGCGACGACAGTGCCATGGCGGCGGCAGCGAAGACCGGGCTGAGCCGAATACCGAGGAAGGGGTAGAGCACCCCCGCCGCGACCGGGATGCCGACCACGTTGTAGACGAACGCCAGGAACAGGTTCTGTCGGATGTTGCGCATCGTGGTCCGCGACAGCCGTACCGCGGTGACCACTCCGCCGAGCGCGCCGGAGATCAACGTGATGTCGGAGGCCTCGATCGCCACGTCGGTGCCGGTGCCGATGGCGAAGCCGACATCGGCCTGGGCCAGCGCGGGCGCGTCGTTGATGCCGTCGCCGACCATGCCGACCCTCGCCCCTTCTCCCTGCAGGCGGGCGATCTCGGCAGATTTGTGCGCGGGCAACACCTCGGCCAGCACTCGGGTGATGCCGACCTGGCGGGCGATGGCCTCGGCCGTCCGCCGGTTGTCCCCAGTGATCATCACCACCTGAAGTCCCAGCCGCTGCAGAGCCGCGACGGCCTGGCGGGAGTCGTCCTTGACGGTGTCGGCCACCGCGATCACCCCAGCGGGCTCGTCGTCCACGGCGACCATGATCGGGGTACGGCCCGCCCGGGCCAGGCGATCGGCCTCTTCCTCAAGCGCCGAGGTGTCGCCGAGCAGGCGCTTCCCGCCGACCAGCACACGACGCCCCTCGACGGTCGCCGCGATGCCCTGCCCGGTGACCGATTCGAACTCCGACGGCTCGGTGAGGATCAGGCCGCGCCCGGTCGCGCCCTCGACCACAGCCTGGCCCAGGGGGTGCTCGGAGGAACGTTCGGCACAGGCGGCCAGGCGTAGCACCTCATCGGCTGCCCAGTCACCGTACGGAACGACGTCCGTGAGCGCCGGCTTGCCACGTGTGATGGTGCCGGTCTTGTCCAGGACGATCGTGTCGAGCTTGCACGCGGTCTCCAGGGCTTCGGCGTCGCGGATCAGGATGCCGGACTGAGCCCCCTTGCCGGTGCCCACCATGATCGAAAGTGGGGTGGCCAGCCCAAGCGCGCACGGACAGGCGATGATCAGTACGGCTACCGCCGCCACCAATGCCAGCGACAACGCCGGAGCCGGTCCGGCGACGAACCACACGGCGAAAGTCACGATCGCGATAGCGATGACCACCGGGACGAAATAGCCGGACACCAGGTCGGCCAGCCGCTGGATCGGCGCACGGGAGGCTTGGGCAGCCTGGACGAGACGGATGATCTGAGCCAGCGCCGTCTCCGCGCCGACCTTCTCGGCCCTGAACGTGAACGATCCCGTCTGGTTCACCGTCGCGCCCACCACGTCATCGCCCGGGCCCTTGTCCACCGGGATCGACTCGCCGGTCACCATCGACTCATCCAGCGTCGAGCGCCCCTTCACGACGACCCCGTCGACCGGAACCTTCTCGCCCGGCCGTACGACCACCACATCGCCCGGCACGACGTCCGCGATGGGAATCTCGATCTCCGCGCCGTCGCGCTGAACCCGGGCAGTCCTGGCCTGCAGACCGATCAGCTTGCGGATCGCCTCGCCGGTGCCCGCCTTGGCCCGCACCTCCAGCAAACGGCCGAGCAGGATCAGCGTCAGGATGACCCCGACGGCCTCGTAATAGACGTCACGGACCCCCTCCGGTAGCGAGCCGGGCGCGACCGTGACCAACAGGCTGTAGCAGAAGGCGGCACTCGTACCCAGCGTGATCAGGCTGTTCATGTCCGCCGAGCGGTGCCGTAGAGCGAGCCAGCCCACGCGGTGGATCGGCCAGCCTGTATAGAACATCACTGGCGCGATCAGCGCGAGCTGCACCCAGCGGTTGAGCAGGAACTCCGGGATCCATCCCGCGCCGAAGAGCTCATGCGCCATGACGACGAACGCCACAGGCAGGGTCAGCACAGCCCCGACCAGGACCCGACGCGACAGGTCGGCGATCTCGGCACGCCGCTCCGTCGCCTCGACATCCTGTGACGGCAGTTCAGTCGACAAAGGTGCGGTACTCGCGGCGACATCGTGACCGCCGCCGGAGCCCGGTTCGACGATCAGGCGGCCGTGCACCATGTTCATCCCGCAGGCGAAGCCGTACTCCCCCGCATCGCCGGGCCGCAACTCCACTGTGGTCTTGGCGAAGGCAGGCAGCGCCCGGCTGACGCCGAAATCGGCGAACACAACCCTGGAGGTGCAGTCCCCGCTCTCTCTCCGGTTGAAGGTCAGCCGCACGGGGGTGCCCTGCCGTACCCGGATGATGTCCGGCGAGAAGCCGCCCCGCACGACGATCTCGATCTCCTGCACTCCGTCACGCAGCTCGGCCAGGCTGCTCTTCCTCGGCCCGAAGAAGTACCAGCCGAGGAAACCCAGCAAGGCCAGGGAGACGCCGATCACGACCCAGTCGGTGGCGGTCACGACCGCCCTGCCTTCTTGTGGTCCTCGCCCTGACGGTCATGCTGCGTGTCGCCGTCGTGGCCGCTCATGGATCGCATCATCATCAGCATCATGAGCGGGCAGCCCAGCAGGGCGACCACGAACAGGACCGTACTCGCCGGGGCGCCGGCCCAGACGGCCACGATCACGGCCACGGCGGCGACAGCCGCCAGGATCAGGTGCTGTTTCGTCATGATGACCTCCGCAGGTTGTCGTATGCATGCCGTTGGCGAATCGACCCGGTGTCCGTCATCACGAACACGAGGGGCACGAGGATGCCGAGAACGACGAGGGCGGGATCAACGAAATACCAGAGCACGTCGGTTTCCCTCCGTCCTTCTCTACTATGCTCTCGCTAGCATGCGACGGAGGCTTGGCCTGTGCTACAGCAGAACGTCCTGATGATAGGGGTCGAAAGTCCCACTAACGGAGTGCTACCGGCCGTAGTAGATGACCCTGAGACGACCTCCTCCCTGTCTGTACGGAGTGCGCTAAGCCCCCGCGCCGAACTCCACCACGGCACGGCCGCGCAACCTGCCCTCGCGCAGCAGTTCCAGAGCCTTCGCGATCTCGGACAGGTCGAACCGCTCGACCTCCACGCTGAGCTCCCCCGCTGCCAGGCGCTCGATCAGCGCCGGGGCCACCTCGCGAGCGCGCCGCTCATGCCGGACCATGTTCACCGGAAGCAGCGCCACGTCGTCGAGCAGCCAGGACGGCAGATCGACGGTGACGGAGGCCCCCAGTACGTAGCCGATCACGACGGCCCGGCCGCCGGGACGGACCCAGCGCGAGCGCTCGACCAGTGCGCTCCCACCGAGCGTGTCGACCAGCAGGGACGCCGAGCGCGCCGCCGCCAGCTCCGCGACCGCCTCGGCGTCGTCGGTGACCACCCCGCGGATCCCCTCGGGCACCTGGCCGAGCTGGTCGGCCCGGCCGACCACCCCGGTCACCGTGGCTCCGGCCAGCCGGGCCTGCTGGGCCACCATGGCGCCGACCGCGCCGGCCGCGCCGGTCACGATGACCTCCTCGCCCGGCTCCAGGCGGGCGACGTCGTTCAGGGCGACGTACGCCGTGGTGGTCGGTACGAAGAACGACGCCGCGACCTCCGGGGGCAGCGGCGACGCCAGCGGGGTGACGGCCTTGGGAGAGACGCTGAGGCGTTCGCGCCAGCAGCCGTCGCGCAGCAGGCCGAGCGCGCCACCGCGAAGGAGCACCTGCGTGCCCGGAGCCAGGGTGTCGGACTCCAGGACCACGCCGGCGGCCTCGACGCCGCCCACGTACGGAAGCGGGGGCTTCATACCGAAAGACCCGCCGGCGACGGTCAGGTCCAGATGCCCCAGCGCCGCCGCCCGTACCTCGACCAGCACCTCTCCGGGCTTGCGTACGGGCTCGGACAGCTCCTCCACGACCGGCGCGGCGCCCCACTCGTGGAAGCGGGCCGCGCGCATCAGCCGCGTCCCTTGCCGGAGAAGCCCGCCGCCGAGCTCTTGGCCAGGAAGGCCAGGCTGAGCGGGTTGTAGCGGGCGGCCTGCTCGTGCTGCGGCCAGTGGCCGCACTCCTCGAACAGCTCCAGCTCCGAGCCCGCGATGGCCTCGTGCATGGCGGTGGCCTCCGGCACGTCGCCGAACGGGTTCTTGCGGCCCCAGACGATCAGCGTGGGCTGGGTGATCTTGGCCAGGTCGTCGCGGCGAAGGATGTTGCGCAGGCGGGTGTCCATGTCCTGCAGGCATAGCAGATTGTCGAGGTTGTCGACGAACTCGGGCTCGTGGTAGATGGCGTGGCGCACCTCCACCAGCTCTTCGGTGGCGTCGGCCGGGTCGGCCATCAGCAGCCGCAGCCGCTTGCGGGTCAGCTCCACGTCATCGCTGACCACGGCCTCGCGGGTGCTCGTCCGGATCCGCTTCATGACCTCGGGGTTGGCCACGGTCCCGCCCGCGCAGAGCAGCTGCAGGCTGGCCACGCGGTCGGGGTGGTCGATCGCGGTACGCCCGCCGACCCAGCCGCCCAGCGACTCCCCCACGATGTGGGCGCGCTCGATGCCGACCGCGTCGAAGTAGGCCAGCAGGTGGTCGACATAGCGCGGGATCTCATAGGCGTAGTCGGGCTTGCCCGTGTAGCCGTGGCCCAGCATGTCGATGGCGTGACACTCGTAGTCCGCCGCGTGCGCGGGCAGGTTGCGGGTGAACGCCTCAAGGTGGCCGCTGGTCCCGTGCAGGAACACCACGGGCTCGCCCGACCCGGCCCGGAGGCTGCGGGTCCGCACTCCTGCGGCGTCCACGTACGAGACGCTCAGGCTCAGGGGGCTCAGTTCGGTCCAGATACTCATCGTCACCTTCAGCGGTCGAGAGCGGGCTTGTCTTGGTTGATGCGGTGCACCTGGGTGTTGCTGCGGGCCGCGAGCAGGCGGCCCAGGATCGCGGCCAGCGCGACGACCGGCACGGCGATCAGCAGCTTCTTCGATCTGGACATGCTCATCTCCATGGGTCCTTGAGGGAGTTCAGGAACCCGGTGACCACCGCGTGGTAGGCGCCCGGTCGTTCCTCCTGCAGGTGGTGCGAGGCGTGGTCCATGATGTGCAGGTTCCCGCGTGGCACCATGCGGGCGAGCATGAGCGGATAGTCGGGCGTGAGGAAGGCGTCCTGCATGCCCCAGATGAACAGCGCGGGCGCCTGGATCTGGCCCAGTTCGGCGGTGAGGTCCTGCCATTCGCCACGGGGCGAGTCCGACATGGCGGCCAGCTCCCGCTCACCGGGGTCCAGGCTCTGCTCGTAGCGCAGGTCCAGGGTGGTCTCGGGCAACTTGTCGCCGTCGTACCACTCCAGCCGGGTGATGAGGTCGCGCATCTTCTGCCGCGTCGGCCCCTCGCCGCCGTAATAGGCGTCCCGGGCGGCGCGACCCCGGCGGCCGTTCTCGGGCAGCGGCGCGAGCGGGCCGTAGAACACCGGCATGCTGCCGGTGATGACCAGGGAACGCACCCTTTCGGGGTAGCGGGCGGCCAGGCACAGCGCGATGGTGCCGCCCCAGGAGTTGCAGACGAAGTCGGCCTGCTCCACGCCCAGCGTGTCCATGAGCGCGACGGTCTTGGCCGCGTGGAAGTCCCACATCGGGCCGGTGATGAGGCACTTCTCCGACTTGCCGTACTGCAGGATGTCGACGATCAGGCAGCGGCGGTCGGCGGCGAACAGTGGCGCCACCGGGCCGAAGTCGCTCCACCCGGTGCAGCCGGGGCCGCCACCGTGCAGGAAGATCGTGTCCGCCCCCGAGCCCAGGTCGAGGTAGTGGTATTTGACGCCGTCGGCGTCGGCGTACGAACCGGCGGGGGGTTCCATATCGCCTCCTTTAGTCATTTGGTCTCGTCGATCTCGGCCCGGGTCCGCGTGGTGGTGTCGACGGCCACCCGTAGGAGCAGCTCGCACAGGCGGCGCATGGCTCTGACGTCGACGGTGTTCATCCCTCGGGCGAAATCGACGTCGAAGTCGGTGGAGGCGACCTTCGGCATGCCCACCCGGGCGGTCGGGATACCCCGCGCGCGCAGGATGTTGGCGTCGGTCGCGCCGCTGTTGCCGTCGATGGGCTCGTGCGGGCGCCCGGCCACGCTCTCCCAAGCGCGAACGGCACTGCGAATGACCCAGTCCTCCGGCGGCGTACGCGTCCCGGGGATGGCCAGCACCATCTCGACCGTCAGCTCCACGCCCAGCTCGGCCGACAGCCCGCGGACGTACTCCGCGAGCTCCCGCTTGGCCGCCGGCGGCGTCGTGCCGGGCGCGATCCGCAGGTCGAGGCGGATGCGGCAGGCCGCGGGCGTGACCGCCGGCATGCGCTCCCAGCCGCCGGCGATCGAGCCGATGATCCCCTGAGGCGCGGCCGTCGCGGTGCGGTGCCGCTCGGGATAGGCCGCCAGCCACCCTTCCAGGCGCGTCACCACCTTGGCGGCGGTCACGATCGGATTGTGGTACGGCAGGCGGTGCCGGCTGCCGGCGTAGGTGTGGATCCCCGGTACGACGATCTCGAACCAGCACAGACCGACCTCTTCGTGCGCGACGAAGTCGCCCGGTTTGGCGATCACGGCGTAGTCGGGCTGCCAGCCGCGTTCGAGCAGGAAGGAGCAGCCGGCGCCCTGCCCGGTGTTCAGGCGGCCGGTGCCGTCGATGGCGTTGGTCGGCATGCCGCCCGCCCCGAAGGCGACCAGCAGGTCTCCGGCGGTCCGCACGCCCACCGAGGCCAGGGCCTCGCCCACCATGAGGACGCACGCCGCGTGGCCCTTGGGGTTGCTCGCGCCGAGGCCGGTGACGTAGGGGCCGTCGCACTGTGCCTCGGCCCGCATGTCGGGGCGCAGCCCGGGGCCGATCCACGGTACGTCCTCGTCCGGGTCGCCGGTGGTCAGGGTGTCGATCGGGGCGTACAGCATGAGGTCGGCGCCCGTACCGTCGCCCCTCAACCGGCCGATCGCGTTGGCCTGGCCGTCGTCGATGCGCTGCAGGTGCGACTCCAGGCCCGCGGCGGCGAGCCGTTCGGCCAGCCGCCGGGCCAGCGGCTCCTCCCCTCCGGTGGGGCTGGCGATGGAGGTGACCTCCACCGCGGTCTTGCGCAGCCTGGCCTCGGTGATCGTGGCGAGGGCCTGGGCCACTATCCGCTCGCGCTCGTCCTCGTTCATATCGATCGGGTGGGCTCGATGATGGCCACCCCCATGCCGGTCAGCCATTCCGGCATCGGCGCGTAGGTCAGCGTCCGGCCGGGTGCGAAGCCCAGCGCCGCCGCCATGGTCAACCAGGTACGCAGCTCCTGGCCACCGTTGCCGGCCACCGCCTCGATCTCCGCCGTTGACAGATTCGCGTAGCGCGCCAGCTCGCCCTTCTCCAGCGCGGCGAGGAACTCCTCGTCGAACTCGGGGAAGATGGTCGGCCGGGCGGCGGTGATGATCTGCCGCCTGCGCGCGTCGTACCGCTGCCAGTCGCCCCTGCCCTCGCGCCAGGCCTCGACCAGGAACTCCTCGTCCTCTCCTTCGGGGTCCTGCCAGCGGCTCGGCCACGGGAGCCGGTGCGACAGGCCGCCCGAGGCGATGACGGCGACCCGCAGCTCGTCCGGCAGCGCCGCCACCGCTGCGGCGATGTTGCGCCCCAGCTCGACGCAGCGCCGCATGAGCGGCAGCGGAGTGGCGAACACGTTGACCACCAGCGGGATCACCGGCACGTCGAGGTCACGCAGGAGGTACTGGATCGCGTGGCTCTGGCCGTGGTCGATCTGCAGCTTCGCCGAGATCGCCACCTCGGTACCCGCCGCCACCAGGGATTCGGCGACGGCCTGGGCGACGGCGGGGTTGGTGCGCTGGGGTCCGGACGGCGTCCCTGCCTCTCCGGAGGAGACGACCTGGTCCACCCCGAGGGTGAAGGCGGGGATCAGGTCCAGCCAGAAGCCCCGGAAGTGGTTCGAGCCGATGATGATCGCCACGTCGGGGCGGGCTGCGGCGAGGGCGTCGCGGGCCGTGCCGAGCGCGTCGCGGAAGCGTTCGGCGTCGTCTTTGTGCTCGACCTGGTCCCAGTGCGTGTTCATGAGCGTGGAGTGGGACGCGCCCACGCCCAGGACGATCCTGGCCATCAGCCGGCCTGCTTCGGCGGCCGGACGTCCTGTTTCGAAGACTGGGCGCCCTGCTTCGGAGGCTGGGGGTCGTCGACGGCGAGCCCGGAGGCGCGCAGCCGTTCGATGCGCTCCTCCGTGACGTCCTCGGCGAGCTTGCGCCACTGCAGGAGCGAGTCGTCGGGACGATAGAGCCGTTCCGGCGGCGCGTCGGTCACCTCGACCATCCATTTGTCCTGGCCGGAGAACTGGCCGTGGAAGAGCCAGCGGACGGCGCCGAGATACTTGGCGTAGAAGGGCAGCGTCTTGACGCCCTTCTCGAAGTTGGCCATCGCGCCGACATAGAGATGGTTGTCGGCGTCGACCGGCACGTAGAACTCGTAGTGAATGAAGGTCGGGTAGACGATGCGCAGCACGCCCGGCATGCTCACCGAGGCGAAGCCGGGGAAGTCCTCCGCGGCGATGGCCGGGTTCACCTTGCGGTGGCTGCCCGTGTTGCCGATGTTGGCGACCTGCTTCGGCGGCTTGAGCTTGAACCACGCCTGGTTGTTCCACCGGCCGAGGCCCGGGAAGTCGGCGTCCCAGTGCTGGGCCTCCTGCACCCGGTAGATCCAGCGGCCGCGGCGTTCGATCCGCGTCTCGTTCCACACCGGCATGGCCTTGAACAGCCGCCACAACGCGGTGCGGTGCAGGTACTTCGCGTGCCCCTCGTCATAGCCGTTCTCGCAGGCGAAGCGCCAGTTCCCCTCGCGCGCCTGGATGCGCGCGCCGATCACGGCGGGGTTGTCACGCAGCTCCTCGGGGAGCTGGTCGTCGATGGGCGGCGCGTCCTCGCCGTCCCCCACGAAGATCCACACCATGCCGAGGCGTTCCTCGACCTCGTAGGTGGGCTGGGTCACCTTCCCGCAGATCGGCGACTGCGGTCCGTCGGTGATCGCCGCCTTCAGATCGCCGGTCTCCAGGTCGAAGGTCCAGCCGTGGTACGCGCACGAGATCGTGCCGGGGAACTGCTGGTTGCCGTAGCTCAGCGGCACGCCCCGGTGCGGGCACCGGTCCTTGAGCGCGTACGCCTTGCCGCCGTCACGGATGACGACGATGCGCTCGCCGAGCAGAGTGATCGCCTTGGGCTTTCCCGTGATGTGCGAGGAGAACGCCACCGGATACCAGTAGCCGCGAAACCCGCTGTCGGCACCCTGGTAGTGGGGCCAGCTCGACCAGTCCTGGCGTCCGGGCAGCTTGCCCCGTCGTGACGGCCGGCGTCTGGCGACACCCCCGCTCGCAGCCGGCGCACCCGCCTCTGCACTCATTCTCGCCTCCGCTTCCCATGGCTTGTCGGGTGGCCGGTAGAGGCGCTCAGACGCGCCGCTCGACCACGACAGGCAGTTCACCACCGGCGCGGCCGGGCGGCCCAGCGGATCATCCCGCCCAGCGGACCGTGTCCCACTGAGCGAGCCGCGTTCCGGTCAGCGGTCCGCGACCTGCGAGGTCCCGTCGCCGGGGTGTGTAGCTTCCGTGGCTTGACAGGCGACTACCGGAGGACCCAGGTGGAATCAGCATGATCCAGACCGACATCGTGATCATCGGAGCGGGGCCGACCGGCCTCTACGGGGCCTACTGCGCGGGCTTCCGCGGCTTGCGGTCCGTGGTCGTGGACGCGTTGCCTCAGGTCGGCGGGCAGATTTCGGCGCTGTACCCGGAGAAGGAAGTACGGGACGTGGCCGGCATCCCCGGCATACTCGGGCGCTCGCTGGTGGACGCGCTGACGGCCCAGGCGGCGGCCTACGACCCGGTCTACCTGCTGGGCAGGCAGGCCGTCGAGCTGCGCCGCGACGAGAGCGGGCGACCCGTGGTGGTCCTGTCCGACGGCACGGCCGTACACGCGCAGGCCGTCATCCTCACCTCGGGCATCGGGACGTTCACCCCGCGTCCGCTGCCGGCCGGCGAGGAATGGCTCGGCCGGGGGCTGACGTACTTCGTGCCGGACCCGTCGGAACACGCCGGTCGCGATGTCGTCGTCGTGGGCGGCGGGGACAGCGCGGTCGACTGGTCGCTCGCCCTCGCGCCCCTGGCCAGGTCGGTCACCCTGGTGCATCGCCGGGCCGCGTTCCGCGCGCACGCCGCGGGCGTCGAGGCCGCCCGGGTCGCGGGGGTACGCATCGTGACCGACAGCCAGGTGGTCTCCCTGTCCGGCGGCGAGCGGGTCGAGAAGGCGCACCTGCGTACGCGGGGCGAGGGGGACCGGGCACTGCCCGCGGACTCCGTCATCGCGGCCCTCGGATTCATCAGCGACCTCGGCCCGCTCGCGGACTGGGACCTGGAACTGCGCGGCAGATCCGTCCTGGTGGACCAGCGCATGCGAACGAACCTGCCCCGCGTGTACGCGGCCGGCGACCTCACCGAGCACGCGGGCAAGGTCCGCCTGATGTCGGTGGGCTTCGGCGAGGTGGCCACCGCGGTGAACAACGCCGCCGTCGAGCTCGACCCCGCACTGGGCCTCTTCCCCGGCCACTCCACGGACGCCGCCTGACCCCGTACCTCACCCAGAAGACAGGAGAGATCCATGAGCTATGTCATCGGCCCGGCCTGCATCGACGTCAACGATCGCGCGTGCGTGGACGTATGCCCCGTCGACTGCATCTACGTCGGCGACCGCAAGAGCTACATCAACGCCGCCGAGTGCATCGACTGCGGGGCCTGCGAGCCGGAGTGCCCGGTTGAGGCGATCTTCGTCGACCGTACGGCGCGCGGCGACGAGACGCGCACGCTCTTCCTTCAGGACGCCAAGGACTTCTTCACCGAGGTGCTGGCCGGCCGCGACGAGCCGCTCGGCAACCCGGGAGGCGCCCGCAAGGTCGGCGACCTCAACACCGACACCGCGCTGGTGACCGGCTACGACGGCTGAAAACCGCGGATGTCCGGAGTGAGCACTCCGGACATCCGCGGTCGTCAGCATCCGGCGTCAGCTCGGATGCTCCGCGATCGTCAGCGTCCGGTGAACCGGGGCGGGCGCTTGTCCAGGAACGCCTGGAGTCCTTCCGCGGCGTCGTCGGTGTGGATCAGCTCCATGACCGCCTCGCGCTCCACTTCGAGCGCCTCTTCGATCGGCAGGCCGTACCCGGCGTCCACGACGTGCTTGAGCAGGCCGATCGTCCCGGTCGGCTTGGCCGCCAGGCTCTCGGCGTGCTCGGCCACCACCCGGTCGAAGTCCTGGTCGTCGGCCACCACGTCGACCAGCCCCAGGCCGAGCGCTTCGCCCGCAGACAGGCGCTTACCGTCGATCATCAGCCGCTTGGCCCGGTGCGGACCGAGCAGGCGCGGCAGGCGCTGGCTGCCGCCCGCCCCCGGGAACAGCGCCAGGTTCATCTCGGGGAAGCCGATCGTCGCCGAGGCCGCCAAGATGCGCAGATCACAGGCGAGGGACAGCTCGGCGCCGCCGCCCAGGGCGTGACCGTTCATCGCCGCGATCACCGGCTTGGGCGCCAGTTCGAGCAGGCGCTGCACCTCGATCCAGCGGCGCATCTTCACGTGGTTGGCCGTCGAGAGGTCCCGCATCACGGCGATGTCCGCCCCCGCCACGAAGAAGCGGCCGGTGCCGCGGATGACGAGGCAGCGGACCGTGACGTCCTTGGCCAGCTCGGGGATGATCTCCAAGAACTCCTCGATCATCGCGGGGTCGACGGCGTTGGCGGGCGGCCGGTCGATGACGATGGTGGCCGTCCCTCCGTCGCGCCGTACGTCCAGGACCGGCCGGTTCGGCTGGCTCATCGAGACTCCTGAGTGTCGAGACCCCGGGCTTCAGCCGCGGGGAGAAGGTCGTGGGTCAAGGGGGCGGGTGTCATTCCAGGACGCCGGCGTCGCGTAGCCGGGCGAGCTCTTCCTCGTCCATGCCGAGCAGCTCCTTCAGCACCGCGTCGGTGTGCTCGCCCAGCAGTGGCGCCGGTGCCGTGAGCGCTCCGGGAGTGTCGGACATGCGGATCACGATGCCCTCATGCCGGACCGGACCCGCGATCGGGTGATCCAGCACCGGGTAGAAGCCGCGCGCGGCCAGGTGCTCGTCGGCCTCCACCAGGTCCCGCCCGGTGGCGACGACGGCGGCGGCTATGCCCAGCCCCTGCAGCTCGGCCGCCAGTGACGCGCCGTCGTGTCGCGAGCACCAGACCGCCAGGGCGTCGTCGATCTCGTCCTCGCGCCCGCGCCGCTCCTCCAGCCCGGCAGACGCCAGCGCGGCCAGTTCCGGCGCTCCGGTGTGCTCGGCGAGGCGCCGCCATTCCTCGTCCCCGCGTACGGCCAGCGCGAGCCAGCGATCGTCTCCGCTGGTCGGGTAGACACCGTGCGGCACCATCCGCGGATGCCGATTGGGCCGCACCACGGCACGCGGGTCCCTGGACTCGGCTTCGGTGCGCGAGTCCCCGAGCTCGGCTTCGAGTACGGCCGGTCCCATCGACGCGGCCATCGCCTCCAGCTGGGAGAGATCCACATGACCCGCCCGACCGGCCGCGATCATGTCGAGCACGGCCAGGACGGCCGAGTTGGCGGCCACCATGTCCCCCAGCCCGAACGTCAGCCCCTGCGGGCCTTCCCCGGGATCGGCGGTCTCGCTGGTGAGCCCGGACATGGCGGCGAGCGTGTCGGCGAAGGTCACCGCGTCCCGCCACGGCCCGCTCTGCCCGACCCCGGCCATCGATACCAGGATGACGCCGGGGTTCAGCTCCGCCATCTGGTCGTAGGACAGCCCCCACTTGGCGAGCACGCCGGGGCTGAAGTTCTCGATGACCACGTCGCACTCGGCGACGAGCCGCCGCAGCACCTCGCGGCCCGGCTCGGTACGCAGGTTGAGCGCGACGCCGCGCTTGCCCCGATTGAAGTTGATGAAGTAGCCGCTGTCGTCGAACCCAGCGTCGGGGCGCAGCCTCATCGACGGGGCGAAACGCGTGGGATCCTGCCGGTGCCGAGATTCGATCTTGATGATGTCCGCGCCGTGCTCCGCCAGCGTCTTGGTCGCGTACGGGCCGGCGAGCACCCAGGTCAGGTCCAGAACACGGACCCCCGCCAGCGGGCGCCCGGTGCCTGTCGCCGCCCGGCGGCCTCGGGGGTGCGCGGTCCGCCAGGGGGCCTCGACGGGGGCGGGAAGCGGCTCGGTGAGGCGTACCGGGCGCGGTGGCTCCACGGCGGGGAAGGGGAACCCCACGTCCGTGACACCGTCCGCCGGTAGGCCCTCGCCCAGGATGCGGGCGAAGAAGCCGCGCGCGACCAGCTGGGGGTTGGCGGGCAGGCGCGCGGCCGTGGCGACCTCCGCCCACGGCAGCGCCCGCGCGCGTCCTTCCTCGGCCACCGACGCGGCGGAGCGTTTCGCCACGAACCTGGCCACGATCTCGTCCACGTGCTCACGGCCCCGCCAGCGGAAGACGGGATCGGACCACTTCTCCTCGGTCAGGTCCGCCGCCTCGCCCGACTCCGCCATCCAGGCGAGCAGATCCGTCCACATGCGGTCACTGCCGGAGTATCCGCCCGCGACATGACCATCCGCGGCACGGAAGACGCGGTGCGCCACGTGCTCGTACACCCCACCGTTGCGGGAGGGGTACCGGCCGGCGTGGATCCAGGAGATGGCGGCCGTCTCCAGCGTGGCGGCCACCGCCTCCTGCACGGAGACGTCGATGAGCTGCCCCCGCCCGGTACGGTCGCGGGCGATGACACCGAGCAGCGCCGCGATGGCCGCGTGCGCGCCCGCGAGCTGGGTGGCCTGCTCGCGGGGCGGCGGCTTGGGCTGCCCGCCGGGCTGCCCGCCCAGCCAGCCCATGCCACCGGCGGCCGCGGCCACGAGATCGTCGGCTCGCCAGGCGCTTCGAGGGCCGCTCGTACCGAACGGCGTGACCACGACATGGACGGCCCGCGGCCAGCGCGACGACACCGCGCCGGATCCCGCGCGCACGCCCGCGAGCTCTTCGAGCGGGCCGCTCTCGATCACCACGTCCGCCTGCTCCACGAGCCCGTCGAGCACCTCGGCGCTCTCGGGTACGCCCACGACCCGCTTGCCCGCGTGCCAGTGCAGGGTCTCCGCGCGCGACAGCGCCGCGGCGGCCGGACGTTCGACGCGTACGACGTCGGCCCCGAGCCCCACCAGCAGCCTCGCCCCGTTGAAGGCCAGCTCGTCGGTGAGGTCCAGAACCCGCAACCTGTCCGGCACACCCGCTCCTCTCAGCGGCACGTATTGACGGCTCGAACGTAGAGCGCGGAATCGCCGGGACGCGACCATCCCGGTCTGTCCAGCGGTCCGGCCGACCATGCGGTCTGTCCAGCGGTCCGCGCGATCAGGCGACCCCGCGCCGACATCCGACACGTCCAGCGGTCCCCGCGTCGGCGTTCCACCCGTCCGGCAGTACGCCCGGTCAGGCGATCTCCGCGCCGGAGTCCCACGCGTCCGGCGGCACTCCGTCGCCGCGCAGCTCACCCTTGACGACCTTCGTGGCGGCGTTGCGCGGCAGGTCGTCGAGTACGCGCACGTATCGCGGGACGGCGTGGCGCGGGAGCCGGTCGAGGCACCAGGCGTACACCTCCGGCGCGCGGACGACGGCTCCGGGCGCGGCGCTCACCGCCACCAGCACCTCCTCCTCGGTCAACTCGGAGGGCACACCCACCGCGGCCACGTCGAGGACGCCCGGCATCGCGGCCACCACCTGCTCCACGTCCCAGGTCGCGATGTTCTCGCCGCGCCGCCTGATGACGTCGGCGCGGCGGCCGGCGAAATAGAGGAAGCCGTCGTCATCGAGCCGGCCACGGTCCCCGGTCGTGAACCAGCCGTCGCGCAGGACCTTCCCGGTGGCGGCGTCGTCGCCGGCGTAACCGCTGAAGATGATCGACCCCGTTCTGGGCCGCGCGGTGATCTGCCCGACCTGTCCCGCCGGAAGCGGCCGGCCGTCCTCGTCCCTGATCACCACCTCGTACTCCGGGACGGGCCGGCCGGCTGAGCCCGGCCGCCGGACACTGGCCGTGCTCACCGCCACGTCGGCGAGTTCGGTGCACGCGTACGCCTCCAGCAGCGGCACGCCGAACCGGTCCTGGAAACGCCTCGTCAGGGCTTCCGGCGCCGGCCCCCCATAGGCGCGGCGCACTTGGTGCAGACGGTCGGACTCGGTGGCCGGAGCCCGTTCGAGGATGGCCGCAACGGCGCCCATGAAGTTGAACGCCGTGACCCCCTCCCGTCGGCAGATGTCCCAGAACCGGGAGGCGGAGAAGCGCGAGTGGGCCACCAGCGTGGCACCGGAGATCAACGCGGGCAGCAACCCCGCGTGCCTGACGTTGATGTGGTTCCAGGGGAACACGTTGAACAGCACGTCCCCCTCCTCGTACCCCATGGCCCAGGCCACCCGCCGGGCCTGCCGGACGCCGGCGAAATGCGGCAGCAGCGCACCCTTGGCCCGGCCGGTGGTGCCCGAGGTCGCCATGACGGCGGCCGGATCCGCCGGTCCCGGACGCCACTCCGGCAGGCGGCGCGGATCGGCGAGCAGGTCGCCCATGTCCACCGACCCCGCCAGCTCGGCCCGCGCCCGCTCGGTCACGAGCACCACGCGCTCCATCTCCGCGGCCAGGGCGACGAGATCGGGATTGTCACGTACGGCGTCCGTCCCGGCGATGAGCACGCGCGCCCCCGTGGCCCCGGTGAGGTGCCGAGCCGCGGGAAGCCGGACGTCCAGCGCCAGCGGCACCTCGACGGCACCGAGCCTGGCCAGGGCGAACATCACCTCGACCAACCGCGGACCAGGACGCAGGCAGGTGACGACCCGATCGCCAGGGGACACCAGACCCGCGAGCCCGCGCGCGACTGCGGTGGCCCGCGCCCGGCACTCCTCGACGCGGAGCGACGTGCCATCCTCGAACCGCACGAGCTCCGCCTCCGGCGCGACGGCCGCGCGACGCTCCAGCACGTCGAGCATCGTCTCGGGCGAGGCCGTGACATCATCCGCGTTTTCCATGGTCCCCCTCACGATCGGCACTATGTGAGGATGTCCCATGCCTCATCCCGGGGACGACAGCGGGTGGAGGTTTCAGGGGCGGGCCTCTTATAGTCATCAGTTGAGGTCGTGGATTTCCGGCGGACCTAAAGAGCGGGCGGTCAGGCGTCCAGCCCCTTGCGTAACAACGCCCACGCCCGTGCGGCGGCGACTCGCCGGGCAGGTGCCGGCCGCTGGACGAGGGCCGCCGCGAGCATGCCGACGGCCATGACCAGGTCCTCAGGGGTGAGGTCCGGACGGATCCGCCCAGCGCGCTGAGCTTCGGCGAGCTTGTCCGTCAGCAGGTCCGCCACGCGGTCGCGCACCGCGATGAGGCGGGGGTCCGCGGGGGGCACGCGCACCATGTCGATGAACGCGGTCGAGGCGATGGCCTGCTCGGTGATCAGGGCCAGTACGTCGTCGAGCGTGGCGCCCGGTTCGGCGGCCAGCGCCTCCAGCGCGGTCACCCCCTCCTCGAACACGGCGAGCGCGAGGCTGACGCGATCGGGGAAGTGCCGGTAGAGGCTGCCTTGGCCGACGCCGGCCGTGCGGGCGACCATGCTGAGCGGCGCGTCGTAGCCCGCGGTGGCGAACACGTCGCGGGCCGCCGCGATCAGCGCCGCGCGGTTCCCGGCCGCGGCGCCGGGTCCTCTGTTCATCCGGCGTACGTCAGGCATGGCAGCAACGATAGCAACCGGACATCAGGGTCCGATTGCTCGACTCCCGTGCATCCGACCCTCTCGACACACGTCAGGCCCAACGGTTACGTTGTCACCGGACACGATTGTCCGGTTATGGCCTGCCACCGCTTGCCTTATCGAAAGGACCTTCTCTTTGAGCACCTTTGACAACAAGGTCGCCCTGGTCACCGGAGCGGGCTCCGGGATCGGCCGGGCCATGGCGGTCGCCTTCGCCAAGGCCGGCGCCCGCGTCGTGGCCTGCGACATCGACTCCGGCAGCGCCGAGCGGACCGCCGCCGACCTCGGTGACGCGGCGATCGGCGTGGCGGCCGACATCTCCGACGAGGCCTCGGTGACCGCGCTGGTCGAGACCGCGATCAGCGCGTACGGGCACATCGACGTGCTGTGCAACAACGCCGGGATCATGGACACCATGGCGTTGCCCGCCGACATCCCGCTCTCACTGTGGGAGCGGGTGCTGCGCGTCAACCTGACCGGCACGTTCCTGGTCACGCACGCGGTGCTGCCGTACATGCTGAGCCAGAACAGCGGCGCGATCGTCAACACCGCTTCCGAGGCCGGCATCCGCGGCGGCACGGCCGGGGCCGCCTACACCGCCTCCAAGCATGGCGTGGTCGGCCTGACCAAGAGCGTGGCCTGGGCGTACGCCAAGAGCGGCATCCGCTGCAACGCCATCCTGCCCGGTCCCACCATGACCGGCATCGCCACGAACACCACCTTCGACCCGGCCGGCGCCGCCCGCCTCGCCCCCGTGCTCGCCCTCGGCGAGAACATGGCCCAGCCGGAGCAGATGGCCGACACCGCCCTCTTCCTCGCCTCCGACGCGGCCTCGTTCATCAACGGCGCGATCGTCCCGGTGGACGGCGGCTGGTCGGCCGGCTGAGCGAGCGCCGGTCAGGACGTCTTCGGGTCCCGGCTGGCGAGGGGCAGCCAGGTCGGCGTGCGGGTCAGAAGGCGGGTTGTGGGCGCGGGCGCTCGCTCAGCGTCGTGCGAATCCGGCTGCAGGAGCCGTCGAGATGGGCGGTGAGCGCGGCCAGCGCGGCGTCGACGTCGCCCGAGCGGACGACGTCCCTCAGGACGACGTGATCGTCGGCGACGCCGGCCAGGTCCCGGTCGGTGTTGGTGATCTCCATCACCGCCGCGAACAGCGGCCGGTGCAGCGCCCAGGTGGCGGCAAGCCAGCGGTTGCCGCCGAGCGTGTAGAACCCGCTGTGGAAGTCGAGGTCGGCGGCGGCGAACTTGGCGGGATCGGCGGGATCGGCCGCGATCCGCATCTGGTCGAGAGCCTCGTCGATCTGCCCCCAGTCGGCGGTCTCCAGGCGGACGATCGTCTCCTGGATGGCCAGGCTCTCCAGGGCACCGCGCAGCGAGTAAAGCTCCAGGAGGTCCTTGTCGGACAGCCCACGGACGAAGACGCCCCGCTTGCGCGTCTCGACCAGCCCTTCGATCTCCAACTGGCGCAGCGCGTCGCGGACCGGCCCGCGGCTCACCCCGAAGCGCTCCGCGATCCTGCCTTCGACCAGATGCGTGCCCACACCCAGCTCGCCGCGCACGATGAGCGAGCGGAGCTGGACGAGCAGCTGATCTCCGAGCGGGGGATTGCGCAACGGATTGATGATCGTCACCGGCTCTCCTCCCATGTTGTCCACCCGGACGGAGACTATCGTTGCTTGCCGTAGACGGTAAATGTTACCCGTTAACGGTTAACTATTACCGGCCGCTCAGCGTGATCATGATCGCGCCGAAGACCGCGGTGACGGCGAACACGGTGAACCCCCAGCTCTGCGCGTGGTTGGCCAGCAGGACACCGCCGAGCCAGGGTCCGAAGACCGCGCCGAAGCGGCCCATCCCGGCGGTCCAGCCCAGGGCCGTGGCCCGGCTCTCCGTGGGGAAGCGTCCGGCGACCGCCGCGTACACCATCGTCTGGGCGCTGAACAGCCATACGCCGGTGAGGAAGACGACGACGTACGTGAGCGGCAGCGGCATGCGGACGCCCAGCAGGAAGGTGCCGACGGCGGTGAGCGCGAACCAGAGAGCGGAGACGCGGGTGGCACCGAAGCGGTCGGCGATCCGGCCCGCGACGAGCATGCCCACGATGCCGCCGAGGTTGATGACGAGCAGGAAGCCGAGCGCGGAGCCCAGTTCGTAGCCGTTGGCCCGCATCATGGTCGGCAGCCAGGTGTTCACGCCGTAGACCAGCAGCAGGCCGCCGAAGGAGGCGAGCCAGAACAGCAGGGTCGGCAGCCACAGGGAGTTCTGGAACAGGCCGCGCAGGGCGGCCCACCGGTCGGCGGGGGTGGCCGAGGCGTCGCCGCTCGCGGGGAACTCGGCCAGGTCGACGCCGTGCCGGCGGGCCAGCGCCTCAGCTTCGTCGCGGCGCCCGCGGGCCACCAGGAAGCCCAGCGACTCGGGGAGGAAGCGCGCCACGAGCGGCACCGCGAGGACCAGCGGTACGACTCCCACCCAGTACAACGAGCGCCAGCCGAAGGGGGCCACCAGCCACAGGCTCAGCGCGGAGGCCAGGATGCCGCCCGCGTGGTGGGCGGTCATGAGCAGGCCGATCATGAGGTTGCCGCGGCCACGCGGGGCGTACTCGACGACCATCGCGATCGCGATCGGCAGCAGGCCGCCGAGGCCGAGTCCGGCCAGGAGACGGCCGAAGCCGAACACCCCGAGCGACGGCGCGACGGCGCAGACGCCCGACGCGATCGAGAACAGCGCGCAGCATCCGGCGATGACCTTCTTGCGGCCCGCCCAGTCGGTGACGGTGCCCGCCGCGAGCGCGCCGACGAGCATCCCGAAGGTGGCGTAGCTGCCGATCTCGCCGCCCTTCGCGGGGGTCAGTCCCAGGGTGGGGTCGTCGAGCATCTTGGGCAGTACGGCGCCGTACATGAACATGTCGAGCCCGTCGAAGAGCACGACCATCCAGCACAAACCGATCACCAGGGCGACGAGCCTGGTGGGCCGCCCCGAGGCGACGGCCGGTGGTGTTGAGGACATCTGGTTCCTCTCGGAGGTTCCCGGGGGGGGTAGGAGTGCCGCCGACCGTAACTCGCGACAATCCTGTTGGCAATATGGCTAACAAGATTGTTGACAATTTTGTCGCCCTAGATTTAGCCTCATCAAGCACTCACAGAGAAGGGCGAGCGATGCCGTACGAAGACGGCCCGATCAGCGGCGAACAGGCGAAACTGCGCGCTCTGGCGGCGTTGCGCGAGGCCATCACGCGGGGGGACATGGCGCCCGCCCAGCGCCTGGTCGAGCACGAGCTCGCGGAGCGGTTCGGCGTGACCCGAGGCGGCATCCGGGCCGCGCTGATCGACCTGACCGCCGAGGGGCTGGTCGAGCGCATCCCCAACCGGGGTGCCCGGGTCCGGGTGGTCACCCTCGATGAGGCGGTCGCCATCACCGAGTGCCGGATGGTCCTGGAGGGGCTGTGCGCGGCCAAGGCGGCGGCGCAGGCCACCGACGAGCAGCTGGCCGAGCTCGCGGCCATGGGCGAGGCGATGGCCAAGGCGGTCGCCGACGGCGAGCCGCTGACGTACTCGGCGCTCAACCACGAGCTGCACACCTACATCCGCGACATCTCCGGGCAGCAGGTGGCGGTCGAGTTGCTGGAACGGCTCAACGCCCAGCTGGTCCGGCATCGCTTCCAGCTGGCCCTGCGTCCCGGCCGGCCGCAGAAGTCCCTCAACGAGCACCTGGCGCTGATCGAGGCGATCCGCGCCCACGACCCGGCGGCGGCCCAGGATGCCGCGCACGCCCACCTGGCCAGCGTCATCGCGGCCCTGCGCGAATAGCGCCGTCCGGCAGCGCGAAGCCGGCCGGGCCGGCAGGGCCCGCGGCCGACCCCTACCCCGAGGAGAGCGATCATGACCGACGACGCGAGCCCGGCGGCCGCGGCGCAGTCCACGCCGGCAGCGCAGTCCACGCTGACGGCGCAGTCCATGCTGGTGGTCAGCGCGCATGCCGGCGACTTCGTCTGGCGGGCGGGCGGGGCGATCGCCCTGGCCGCCGCGCGGGGCGAGAAGGTGACCATCGTGTGCCTGTCCTTCGGCGAACGCGGTGAGTCCGCGAAAGCCTGGCGCGAGGGCAGATCCCTCGAAGAGATCAAGCGGCTGCGGCGAGCCGAGGCCGAGCAGGCCGCCGCGACCCTGGGGGCGGACATCCGGTTCCTGGACGCCGGTGACTACCCGCTGCGGGAGGCGCCCGAGCTCACGGACGAGCTCGTACGCCTCTACCGGGAGGTGACGCCGACCGTGGTGCTCACGCACCCGCTGGAGGATCCGTACAACGGCGACCACCCCACGGCGGCCCGGATGGCGCTGCAGGCCCGGATCCTGGCGCAGGCGATCGGCTATCCGGGGCCGGGTGAGCCGCTCGGCGCGCCGCCGGTGTTCTTCTTCGAGCCCCACCAGCCGGAGATGTGCGGTTTCACCCCGCAGGTGCTGCTCGACATCACCGAGGTCTTCGAGACCAAGCGCAAGGCGATGGAGTGCCTTCCCGCCCAGCGGCATCTGTGGGACTACTACACCGACCTGGCCACGCGCCGGGGTGTGCAGCTCAAGCGCAACGCCGGTCCGAATCTGGGACTGCCCCACACCACGTACGGCGAGGCGTACATGCGCCCCTTCCCCCAGGTGACGGGGGTCCTGGCATGACCGGTGTGATCGTCACCGACCCGCCCAGGGCCGACGCCGCCGACGTGGCCGCGCTGGCGCGCTTCGGCGTGGCCACCGTGCACGAGGCCCTGGGCCGTACGGGGAGCCTCGGTCCCGGGCTGCGGCCCATCCAGCAGGGCGTACGCGTCGGCGGCACGGCGGTCACCGTCCTGTGCTGGCCCGGCGACAACCTCATGATCCACGCGGCGGTCGAGCAGTGCCGCGAGGGCGACCTGCTGGTGGTCACGACGACCTCGCCGTCCACCGACGGGCTGTTCGGGGAGCTGTTCGCCACGGCGCTGCGGCGGCGCGGCGTGCGCGGGCTGGTGATCGACGCTGGTGTACGGGACACCGCGGAGCTGCGCGCGATGGGGTTCCCGGTCTGGTCGGCGGCCGTCTGCGCGCAGGGCACGGTCAAGGCCAGCGCGGGGTCGGTTAACGTGCCCGTGGTGGTCGGCGGCCAGGTGATCAGGCCCGGCGACGCGATACTCGCCGACGACGACGGGGTGCTGCGCGTCCCCCGTGACCTCGTCGCCACGGCTGTGAAGGCGGCGGCGGCGCGGACGGCGAAGGAGGAGGCCACGCGGGCGGCCTTCGCCGAGGGCGAGCTCGGCCTCGACCGGTACGGCCTGCGCGAGACGCTGTCCCGGCTGGGCGTGCGCTACGTGACGGCCGAGGAGTACGGACGCGAGGAGACGGCCACATGACCTCTGGCGGCCTGCGGTGCGCGCTGATGCGCGGCGGCACCTCCAAGGGCGCCTATTTCCTCGCCGAGGACCTGCCCGCGGACCGGGCGGCCCGCGACGACCTGCTGCTGCGCGTCATGGGCAGCCCCGACCCGCGCCAGATCGACGGCCTGGGCGGCGCGCACCCGCTGACCAGCAAGGTGGCCGTCGTCTCCCGCTCCGGCGACGACGCCGCCGACGTCGACTACCTCTTCCTGCAGACGGGTGTCGAGACCGCCGAGGTATCCGACCGGCAGAACTGCGGCAACCTCCTCGCCGGGGTGGGCCCGTTCGCCGTCGAGCGCGGGCTGGTCCCGGCCGGCGACGGCGAGACCACCGTGCGGATCCGGATGCTCAACACCGGGGAGCTGGCCGCGGCGACCTTCCCGACTCCGGGCCGGGTGGTGAGCTACGAGGGTTCGACGGAGATCTCCGGTGTGCCGGGCACCGCCGCCGCCATCGTGATCGAGTTCACCGGCAGAACCGGCGACCGGCCGCTGCTGCCGACCGGCCGCGCCCGCGACGAGGTGGCCGGCGTCGAGGTGACATGCGTGGACAACGGCATGCCGGTGGTCCTCGCGCGGGCGGCCGACCTCGGCATCACGGGATACGAGAGCCCGGCCGCACTGGAGGGCGACGCCGCGCTCGCCGCCCGGCTACGCGAGATACGCCTCGCGGCGGGGAAGCTGATGGGCCTCGGCGACGTACGCGACACGACCGTGCCCAAACTGACCCTGCTCGCGCCGCCCCGCGACGGCGGCGCCGTCTGCACCCGGACGTTCATCCCGGTCCGCTGCCACACCGCCATCGGCGTGCTCGGCGCCGCGAGCGTCGCCGCCGGGCTGCTGCTCGCCGACGGCATCGGCCACGACCTGGCCGTACTCGCCGGTACCGGAGATCGGCTGAGCGCCGAGCATCCGCTCGCCGGTACCGGAGATCGGTTGAGCGCCAAGCATCCGCTCGCCGGTGCCGGGGACCGGGTGCGCATCGAGCATCCGACGGGGTTCCTCGACGTCGAGACCGTCGTCGAGCAGGGGCCGTCCGGCTCCCCCTACGCGGTACGCACGGCCGTCGTCCGCACCGCCCGCAAAATCTTCGACGGCACGGTCCACCCACGCCCGTCCGACTCCTAGAGAGGCTCTGCTATGGCCCCGCCGCTGGGGGACATCGCCCATCTCGGCCATGTCCGGCTCCTCACCCCCGACCCCGACCGCAGCCTGTGGTTCTTCACCCAGATGCTCGGCATGACCGAGAGCGGCCGTTCCGGCGACTCCGTCCACCTGCGTACCTGGGACGACTACGAGCACCACAGCCTGACGCTCACCGCCCACTCCACCTCCGGCATCAGCCGTACAGCGCTGCGGACCTCAAGCGAGGAGGCGCTGAACGCGCGGGTCAAGGCTCTGGAGAACGCCGGCCTGACCGGCGCGTGGATGGAGGACGAGCCCGGGATCGGCCCCCTGTACGTCACCCACGACCCCGACGGGCACGAGATCGCCCTCTACTGGGAGAGCGAGTGGTATCAGGCGCCCCCCGAGCTACGCCCAGGGCTCAAGAACCAGCCGCAGGCCAAGCCCGGCCAGGGTGTCGGCGTACGGCGGCTCGACCACGTCAACTTCCTCGCCGCCGACGTCGCCCCCAACGCCGACTTCACCCACCGGCTGCTCGGGGCCAGGCCCACCGAGCAGATCGTGCTCAACAGCGGCAGGCTCAGCGCGCAGTGGCTGACCTTCACCAACAAGTCGTACGACCTGGTCTACACCGAGGACCGGTCGGGCTCGCATGGGCGCCTGCACCACGTCGCGTTCGCCACTGACAGCCGCGAGGACATCCTGCGCGCCGCCGACCTGTGCCTCGACAACGGCGTCCACATCGAGACGGGACCGCACAAGCACGCGATCCAGCAGACGTTCTTCCTGTACGTCTACGAGCCCGGCGGCAACCGGATCGAGCTGTGCAACCCGCTCACCCGCCTGGTGCTGGCCCCGGACTGGCCGCTGATCACCTGGACGGAGGAGGAACGGGCCAAGGGACAGGCCTGGGGGCTGAAGACCATCGACTCCTTCCACACGCACGGCACCCCACCCCTCGCCTGAGGCCCTCCTGACGCTTCGTCGAAGGGCTTGACGTCGGAGCCCGCCAGGCCTGGCGTCTGTAGCTGCCGGGCTCACGCCCTATGCGCCCCTGTCTGAGCTGATTTCGGTATCTTGCGTAGTTCAGGACCGACCGAAACCACCCGCTACAGAAGGGACGGCACGTGCTCGACGATGCCGGTCTCCAGGCGCTCCGCGAGGCGGCCCGCCTATCCCCGGACAACCTTCCCCTGCGGCAGCACCTGGCCGGGCAGCTCCTGGCCAAGGGGTATCTCGGCGAGGCCGAGGCCGAATACCGCGCCGCGCTCGTGCTCGCGCCCAAGGACGCGGGCATCATGGCCGGGCTGGCGGAGGCGTTCGTCCGGCAGAGCGCCTACGGTGCCGCGCTGGCCGCGCTCGAGCCGTTGCTGGCCTCGCCCGGCTACCCGCCCAAGGTGGGCGTGCTGGCGGCTCGGGCACTGCTCGGCGAGGGGGACACCGCGCGGGCGGGCTACCGCTACCACGAGGCGGTCTCCCGCGATCCGTCCGTGGGAGACGCCGACCTGGCCGCCCGGCTGTCGGCCCCGCCCGCCCCACCGTACGGGGCACCGGCGCCTGCCGCTCCACCGGCGCCTCCCGGGCAGTCCTACGCCGCACCGCCCCCTCCCACTGGACAGGCTTACGCGACGTCGGCGCCCGCACAGGTGGACGGCGCCACTGCCGAGGTCGAGCGCTCCAAGCTCAACTTCGCCGACGTGGCCGGTATGGAGGCGGTCAAGGAGTCGCTGCGGGTCAAGCTCCTGCTGCCGATCCAGCAGCCGGATCTGTTCGCCGCCTACGGCAAGCGCGCCGGTGGCGGAGTGCTGCTGTACGGCCCGCCGGGAGCGGGTAAGACGCACCTGGCCAGGGCCGCCGCCGGAGAGCTCGGCGCGTCGTTCGTCAACGTCGGCCTGGCCGACATCCTGGACATGTACATCGGCTCCAGCGAGCGCAACCTGCGGGCCACGTTCGAGCTGGCCCGGCGCAACCGGCCGTGTGTGCTGTTCTTCGACGAGGTCGACGCGCTGGCCGCCCGCCGCTCGGACATGCGCCAGGCGCACACGCGGCAGCTGGTCAACCAGTTCCTGGCCGAGCTCGACGGCGTGGACCAGAACGCCAACGAAGGTGTCCTGGTGCTGGCGGCCACGAACGCCCCCTGGTACGTGGACGTGGCGTTCCGCCGTCCCGGCCGGTTGGACCAGCCGGTGTTCGTCCCGCCGCCCGACCCGGCGGCCCGCGCGGCCATCCTGCGCCTGCTGTGTCGTGACAAGCCCCTGGCCGAGATGGACTTCGACGCGGTCGCGCGGGTCACCGACCATTTCGTCGGCGCGGATCTGAAGGGCGTGGTGGACCGGGCGGTGGAGGTCAAGCTCCAGCAGTCGATCAGCGCGGGCCGTCCCATCCCGCTGTCGACGCCCGACCTGCTGACGGCGGCGCAGAGCGTACGGCCGACCGCGGTTCGCGAATGGATGGCCACCGCGCGCAACTACGTGATGCACTCCAACGACTCCGGCGCCTGGGACGAGCTGCTGCCCTGGGTCAAAGCCAAGTGGTGACCACCGCCGATCCGGTACGGCGGGCGCGGACCCTGCTGGGGATGCGCCGTCCGGCCGAGGCCGAGCGGGAGCTGCGCGGCGCGCTCGCCCAGGATCCGCAGCACGTCACCGCGCACTCCTTCCTGGCGCTCGCCCTCGCCCAGCAGGGCGTCGTGGCCGAGGCGGTCGAGGAGGCGCATGAGGCGATCCGGCTGGCGCCCGACCAATGGCTCACCCACTATGTGGCCGGACAGGTGCATCAGCTCGCCCGCCGGCCCGACGAGGCGATGGCAGCGCTCCACGTGGCCCTTGAGCTCGAGCCCGAGTACGCCCCGACCTGGGAGCTGCTGGCCCGCGTCCACGTGTCCAAGAGTCAGTGGCACCAGGCGGCCGAGGCGGCGCGGCGCGGGCTGGCCATCGATCCGCAGGAGTCGGACCTGGTGAGCCTGCTGGCGGTGGCGCTCACCGAGCTCGGGGAGGCGGAGCAGGCCACGTCCGCGGCCGCGGACGCCGTGGGGCTGGACCCGGAGAGCGCCATCGCGCACCTGGCGTACGGCCGGGCGGCGCTGGCCTTCGGCGATCCCCGACAGGCGGCGGACGCCTTCCGCGAGGTGCTCCGCCTCGACCCCGGCTTCGACCAGGCCAGGGATCTCCTGGTGACGGCGCTGAAGCAGCGCAATCCGCTCTACCGGCGGCTCGCGCGGCTGCGGGGCGGGTTCCGTGGCGGCCGGCTGGTGTTCCTGCTGCCCGCGGTCCCGCCGCTCGTCGTGGTCTTCATCATCATCGCGCTCCTGCACTGGGTGGCGTGGGTCGCCGAGGCGTGGACCACGCTGCGGCTGGCCCGTGCCAAGGACACCCGGCTGCTCTTCGAGGGCGCCGAGGCCCGCGTGGCCGTGCTGTGCTGCGGTCTGGTGGCCGTGGGCGCGGCGGTGCTCGTGCTGGGCGTGGCGCTCGGTCAGGACACGGTCGGCACCGCGGGCGTGGCCGTCATGGCCTTGGTCACCGCGGTCCAGGAGGCCGTGCACACCGGCTCGGCGCGCGGACGGGCGATCCTGTACGGCTGGACGGGCCTGCTCGTCCTCGCCATCGTCACGGCGACGATCCTGGCCTCGACGGGCGTGGCGCTGCTGAGCGTGTACGCCGGGCTGGCCACGATCTGGGTGGCGGCAGGAGTACGGCGCGTGCTCGGCCACCACGGCTAAGGCGCACGGCGCACACTCGGCCACCACGGCTGGCGGTTCGCCACCGCCGCGGCCACCACAGCTGGCGCTACTCCCGCAGGGCGGAGCTGAGCCCGGTGATGGCGGTGATCAGGTTGTCCCCCAGCCGCCGCCAAGCCCGCTCGGCGGTTCCGGGGTCCGCCCGGCGGTCGGCCAGGTCGGCTTCCAGTTCGGCGCTCATGTGGACGATCAGCTGCCGGATCATCGCGCCCCGCTGCGCGGAGAGCTCAGGGTCGGCGGTCCGCCCGGGCGGCTGGCCGAGCTCTTCCAGGCGGCGGAACGACGGCATGTTCAGATGCGCCTGGATCGTGTATTCGCGCAGGCTGGGCTCCACGACGGCCTGGGCGAGGAACCGGCCGTACCAGGACGGCGTGCCCACGTCGATGTGATGCTCGATGCTCGGCAGGACGAGGCAGGTGGCCCAGTCCCGCAGGGACATCTCGCCCGACTCGCCCAGCGCGGCCACCATCGCGACGCGGTGCTTCTCGATCGCGGCCATGTGCCGGGCCAGGATCGCGTGGATGAGCTCGTCACGGGTGCTGAAGTGGTATTGCACCACCGACTTGTTGCGCTGGCCCGCCGCCTCGCCGATCTTCCTGATCGACACGTTCGCGAACCCGTGCTCCGCGTAGAGCCGCTCCGCGGTGTGCATCAGTTTGTCCCTGGCGAGCGCGGAGCGGGGCGAGATCGAGGTGGCCGTCTCGGAGAGCGTCACGTTGCACTGACCTTCATGACCGTTGTCCGACCTCGCTCTGGTTCACCGCGCGCTGGTCGCGGTCCCTGCCTCCACCGGGGCCAGATTACCCCTATCGCGGCCGCTCGGGATGAACACGGCGATCAGGAACGCGGCCAGCGCCGCGCCGCCGCCGATGATCATGGCGACCCGGAAGCCGGTGAGGGACGGCAGTTCGGCGGGGCCGAAGCGGATGACCATGTTGGCCAGGACGACCGAGATCACCGCGCTGGAGGTGGAGGTGCCGATCGAGCGCATGAGGGCGTTCAGGCCGTTGGCCGCGCCGGTCTCCGACGCCGGGACGGCCGACATGATCAGCGCGGGCATGGCGGCGTACGCGATGCCGACCCCGGCGCTGATGACGCAGGTGAACACGACGATCTGCCAGACCCCGCCCATGAGCGCGATGCCCAGGAAGTAGCCGACGGCGATCACGAGCGAGCCCGTCATGAGCGACACCTTCGGGCCCCGCGCGGCCGACAGCCGCGCCGCGAGCGGCGAGGTGGCCATCATCACCAGGCCGCCCGGCGCCATGCACAGGCCGATCACCAGCAACGACTGGCCGAGGCCGTATCCCGTGGCCGCCGGCATCGCCAGCACCTGGGGCAGCACCAGCGACATCGCGAACATCGAGAAGCCGACCGTGATGGAGGCGAGGTTCGTCACCAGCACCCGGCGGCGGGCGGTGATCCGCAGGTCCACCAGGGGCCGCCGCGCGCGGAGCTCCCACACACCCCACAGCAGCAGGATGACCGCGGCGGCGGCGAACAACCCGAGAACCGTTCCACTCGTCCAGCCCCAGTCGCCGCCCTTGGAGATGGCCAGCAGCAGGCACACCAGTCCGGCCGTCAACCCGACCGCGCCCAGCAGGTCGAAGCGGCCACCGGTGCGCAGCGGCGACTCCGGCACGATGGCCAGCACCAGTCCGGCCACCACGGCGCCGAGCACCGCCGAGACCCAGAACAGCACGTGCCAGCCGATGTGCTCGGCGAGCAGCGCGGCGCTCGGCAGACCCAGCGCGCCGCCCACGCCCAGCGAGGAGCTCATCAGCCCGATCGCTGAGCCGAGCTTCTCGGGGGGAAGTTCGTCACGCATGATGCTGATGCCCAGCGGGATGACGCCGGCGGCCGCGCCCTGAAGGGCCCGGCCCACGATCATCGGGGTCAGCGAGTTACTGAGCGCGCAGACGACCGACCCGGTCACCAGCAGCCCGAGGCAGAGCACGAGGATCAGCCGCTTGCCGTACATGTCCCCCAGGCCCCCGAACACCGGGGTGGCCACGGCACCGGCCAGCAGGGTGGCGGTGATGGCCCAGGAGGTGTTCGACGGGGTGGCGTGCAGCAGGGTCGGCAGCTGCGGGACCAACGGGATGACCAAGGTCTGCATGAGCGCGACCACGATGCCGGCGAACGCCAGCACCGCCACCGTCAGGCCGCCGCGTGGCGCCCGCACCTCGGTCCCAGGGACCAGCGTCGTCATCGACGTCCTGTCTCGATCGTTGCGATATGGGGCTCTATGACCAGTCCCCCTTGTGCGCCGCGCTCACGCCTGCCCCCTTTTTGGGTACGCGAAGATCACGCGGCGGCCATCCTAACCGTAAGGCGATCGCCTCAATAGAGTCAAGCAGTTGACTTAATCAAGGCGCTCCCTCTACGGTGCTCCCACGACCGTGCGGAGGTAATGGTGACCACGACCAAGCCCGAGCGTGGCGGCGAGACCCGCGAGCTGCTCATGACGACGGCCGAGCGGCTGTTCGCCGAGCACGGGGTGGCGGCGGTGTCCAACCGCCAGGTCAGCGAGGCGGCGGGGCAGGCCAACAACTCCGCGGTCGGCTACCACATCGGCACGAAGACCGATCTCGTGCTCGCGATCGTCCGCCGGCACGCCGAGCCGATGGAGCGGCGGCGCGCCGAGATGCTCACGACGATCACGGATTCGGCCGGCCTGCACGAGTGGATCGCCTGCCTCGTACGCCCCGTCACCGAACACATAGCCGACCTGGGCACCCCGACCTGGTACGCCCGCTTCGCCGCCCAGGTCACCACCGACCCCGCCTTCCGCAAGCTCGTCACCGACGACACGATCACGTCCTCGTCGCTGCGGCAGACCCTCGACGGGATCTCCCGGCTCGTACCCGACCTGCCCGAGCAGGTACGACAGGAGCGCAAGGACATGATCCGGCACCTGCTGGTGCACATGTGCGCCGAGCGGGAGCGCGCGCTGCACGAGGGCACGGCCACCCCGCACGCGACGTGGGACGCCGCCGCGACGGGGATGATCGACGCGATCACCGGCCTGTGGCTGGCCCCGGTCAGCGCCACTCCCTGATCAGGCGGAGGTCACTCCACGAGCCGGATGGCCGAGGCGGGACACCCCGCGGCCGCGACGCGCACCGCCTCATGCTGCTCCGGCGGGGGCGCCTCGTTCACCACGACGACGATGCCGTTCTCCTCGCGCTGGTCGAAGACCTGGTCGGCGGTCATCACGCACATCCCGCTGCCGCAACACAAGTCCTGGTCGGCGATGACCTTCATGACAAGTCCTCCAGTTACCACGTGACCCAGACGTCCTGCAGCCCGCCGGAGATCCCTCCGGTACGGAGCTTGAGGTCGTCGGGGGCGTCCCGCAGCCGCAGGCTCGGCAGCCGCTGGGCCAGCGTGCCCAGCACGACCTGAAGCTCCATCCTGGCCAGGGGCTGGCCGATGCAGAAGTGCGGCCCCGCGCCGAAGGTGAGGTGCTGGTTGGCCTGCCGCCGCGGATCGAACCGCTCGGGCTCGGGGAACTTGCGCGGGTCCCGGTTGGCCGAGGGCGCGCTGGGGATCAGCGTCGTCCCCGCGGGCACCGTCACGCCGCTCAGCTCGACGTCCTCGGTGATGAACCTGGGCACGCCGATCGCCGAGAGCGTGCTGTCCATGCGGAGGACCTCTTCGACCGTGCCCTGGATCAGCTCGGGATCGTCGATCACCGCCTCGAAGCGCTCCCGCTCGGAGAGCACCATCGCCGCCATGATGGCGATCATGTTCGACGTGGTCTCGTGCCCGGCCAGCAGCAGCCCGCGTACGGTGGCGATGAGCTCGGCGTGACTGAGGCGGCCGTCCTCGCTGTCGGTGATCTGCGTCAGCTCGCTGAGCAGGTCGTCGCCCGGGTTGGCCCGGTTGCGGGCGATCAGGTCGGAGACGTAGGCGTTGAAGTCCTCGTACGCCTGGTCGACCTCCTCCTGGGTGTTACGCGTCAGGGTCAGCATGGTGCTCGACCAGTGGGCGAACTTGTCCTGGTCCTCACTGGGCGCGCCGACCAGCGCGCAGATGACGCGCACCGGAAGCGGCAGTCCCAGCCCGGCCGACAGGTTCGCCGGGGAGCCCTTGGCCACGAGGCCGTCCACCAGGTCGTCGGTCATCGCCTGGATCCTGGGGCGCCACACCTCCATCCGCCGGACCGTGAACCAGCGGCTGAGCAGCCGCCGCCACCGCAGGTGCCCCTCCCCCTCGCTGATGTTCTCGCTGCCCATCCGGCGCCGGCTGAACAGGCCGCCGTCCTTCGTGGTGGACATGCGGGCGGCGCCCTCACGGGCGAGGTTGCGGCTGAACCGCGGGTCCGAGATCACCGCCCGGGCGTCGTCGTACCGGGTCACCAGCCCGGCCACGTCGCCGCTGGGCAGCCGGACGTGCGCGACAGGACACTGCTCGCGCAGTTCCGCCAGCTCCGCGGGGGGCTCCAGAGCCGTGGCCCGGGTGAAGGGATAGTCAGGAATCGCCTCAGCAGTCATCGTGCCCTCCAGTTCGGGAACCTGATCGAACTCACCTTAAGTCGCCTGCTTTATTAAGGCAACCTCCTTGAAATGGCCCTCGGATGCCTTTCCAGGCCGCCTTTGGTGCATAACGGGCTTCGCGGTCGGCGGGTGGTGCGGCTGACCGGCGACGGGCGACCGTCGGGCGCGGGGCCGTCGCGGAGCGTCGCGTGGGAGCTAGGCTCAATAGATCGGAAATGTGGGAGAGAAGGGACCCGATCATCGTCAACGACCACTTTCCCTCGTCCGAGGGCCCGCGGCGATCGGCGCGCCGGCGCGTGACTGAGGCGGCGATCCTCAGCAGCCATGACCAGAGCCGGGCCGACATCGCCCAGTGGACCTGCCCGCACGGGCAGCACGCCGGGCACGGCTGCGTCACCTGCTACGAGGTCTCGGCCGACGCCGATCCGGCGTTGCCGTTGTGGGAGGTCGCGGTCTGGTTCACCTCGGCGCGGCCGATCCCGATCAAGACCCTGCACGACGTACACCGCCACGGCCGCCGCTTCGCGCTGGACCAGCCGTCGACCCCCCTGGTCTACCTGCTGAGCGGGCAGATACGCGCCGAGCTGGGCGCGGAGGCGGTGGCGGGCATGGTCGGGTTCCTGCTGCAGAACCAGCACATCGTCGACGAGTTCATCGTCACGGAGATCCGCGCCGTCCACTCCTGAGGCCCGAATGGGTAGGGGACTACTCAGGTGCGGCGCTCCATTCCTCCTCACTCTTGGCTTAACGGCACAACCAAGAGAGAGGGGGCGCGATGGCCGTCACTCGAATCGACTGGCATTGGTTCTCCGCCTGGGGAAACGGCTACCACACGGTCGATGTCAACCTTCCCCCGGCGCTGGTCGGCACGTCGGTCTCGCTGTACGGCGCGACCGGGGGCGGGACGCAGTACGCGGGGATCAAGCACTTCCGGCGCAGGCTCGACTCCGGCGCCGACCAGGACGTGGACTTCGGCGAGTGGCCCTCGTGGCCGCCGCTGGTCTTCGACCGCGTCAGCAGCGTCACCCTGGCGATCGCCACGGGCACGGATCAGACCGGCTGGCTGCTCGCGCGGCTCGACTTCTGGGGGTGAGAGATGGAATTCAGGTCAACGGGCGGCGGTCGGGTCGCCTACGTCAAGAGCTGCGTCCTCTATGACGCCGACGGCGTGATCCAGCATGTCCATCACGTCGTGGACATGGAGGGCGTCGAGGAGACACCGGAGAGCGTGGTCGCCGAGCGGGCGCTCGCGCTGGCCAGGGATCGCGGGCTGGACTACGCCGCGCTGCGGACGCTGCACGTGGACCCGTCGCTGATCAGCGGCCCGGTGCACATGCGGGTCGACACCTCCAGCGGGGCCCTGGTGACGGAGGAGTCTTCCACCCTTTAGCCACGGTCCCGGCCGACCGGCGCCTGGCTCCGCTGCCAAGCCGGTGTCAATCTCCGTGCAAGCGGGTGTCGTTAGCGTCGCCGGTATGTCACGACGATGGTTATTCGGTGCCGGCGCGGCGACCGCGGTCGCCGCGCTGCTGGCCACATCCTCTCCGGCGGCGGCCGTCACCGCCGCCCCGAACACAGCGGCACCGGCGGCCACGCCGGCGAAGGTGTCCAACAAGCTGTTCCACGCGTGGCTGCGGCGCGACCGCGCGGCGGCCGCGAAGGTGGCCACCCCGGCGGCGGTGAATTCGATCTTCTCCTACGTCTACCGCGCGCCCGACGAGTTCGCGGGCTGCGCCGGCAACGCGTGCCGGTTCGTCCACACCAGCGTGCGGGTGCCGGGCGGGCTCAACGGCCTGCTCATGATCGTCTCAGGCTCGAAGGTGACCCGGGTCTACCAGTCGCGCCACGTGACCAAGCCGGCGGTGGCCGCCAAGCAGCTGCTCACGGCCTGGCACCAGAGTGATCGCAACCTCGGCCTCGAGGTGGCCTCGCAGCGGGCGGTCGCCAAGCTCTTCCGCGTCAAGTACGACCCCAAGGGCGTCACCTACTACTTCCAGGGCTGCACCAAGGAGCCGAAGGGCTACGGTTGCGCCTACTCCTACGACGGCGGCGCCCTGCTGATGCACCTCAAGGGCTCGGTCACACGCGGGTACGACGTCCAGTCGATCGGCTACATCGCCGACTGACCGTTTCCGATTTCCGAGAACCCGGGGAGATAGGGGTCACACCACGATCGGCAGGCTGCGGTCCAGCCCGGACACGCGCAGGAGGTTGAGCATGAACGGGCGGGGCCCGGCCAGGGCGAGCGTGATGCCCTGCGCCCGGGCGCGGTGCTGGATGCCGACCAGGATGCCCAGGCCGGTGGCGTCGCAGAACGACACCCCCGACAGGTCGATGATGAGCGTGCTGGTGGACGTCGTCAGGGCCGCCACCAGGCTCTGCCGAAGCTCCTTGCTGGTGAAGATGTCGATCTCACCGCTCAGCTGGATCGTGGTCGGAGCGGACGCTCCGACGGCCCTGGGAAGCGGTACGGCGTGCGTGATGGTCATGATGATCCCCCATCGAGGTCCGAGCTCAGCGTGCCCCGTCCATGCCTCTGGAGAGACCCGTGGGCGACGCTGACCTGAGTGCCAACGCACGAAATGTCCTCGGTGGGATGAGTTTATCGCATTTCGCGGTCAGCATTCGGAATGGTGTATTGGAGGATTCATTAACCAAAAAGGGATATTTCGCGCGATTATTTACTGAAGCCCGCCATGAGGCCGCTGAGGAGTTGACGCCGGCCCACCACGTACAAGGTCAGGATCGGCAGCGTGGTCAGGACGACCGAGGCGAGCACGGCCGGCACGTTGATGCTGTACTGGCCCTGGAAGGTCCACAGAGCCAGCGGCAGGGTCCGCTTGTCCGGGCTCTGCGTGAGGATCAGTGGCAGCAGGAAATTGTTCCAGATCGTCAGCGCGTTGTAGATCGTCACCGTCACCACGGCCGGCCGGGACAGAGGGAAAGCCAGGCGCCAGAGCGTCCCCCATTCGGTGGCGCCGTCCATCCGCATCGACTCGAACAACTCCTTCGGGACGTCGCGGATGAAGTTGGACAGCACCAGCACCGACAGCGGGATCGCGAAGGCGATCGACGGCAGGATCATCGCCAGCAGGGTGTCGTAGAGGTGCAGCCGGATGATGATCAGATAGATCGGGATTACCGTCGCCTGCAGCGGGATGGCCAGGCCCATCAGGAACAGGGAGTTGACCGACCGGATGAACCGGCGGGAGGAGGAGCCCCGCACGATCGCGTAGGCCGCCATGAAGGAGACGCCGACCGCGGGGATCACCGCGCCGACGGTGACGATGAGGCTGTTGACGAAGTACTGGATGAAGTCGGACTCGATGACCATGCGGTAGTTGGCCAGGGTCGGCTCGGTCGGCGGCGCCAGCGGGTTCATCGCGTAGTAGTTGCTCTGCGTCTTGAAGCTGGTGATGACGATCCAGTAGATGGGCACCACCACGACGACCAGCCAGAGCCACCCGGTCGCGCCGCCCAGCCAGTTCCAGTGACGGGCGGGCGCGTCGCGTTCGTGCCGGGGCCGCTGGGCGCTGGTCCGCTCAGGGCGTGTTGTCAGGGTCGTCCCCATGTCAGGCCCCTTCCATCTGGCTGTGGTCGGCCTTGCCGCCGCCGAGCCGGCGCAGCAACAGCGACAGGGCGAGGCCCACGAGGACGAGGATGAGGGCGATCGCGCTGGCCGGGCCCATGAGGTTGGCCTGGAAGCCCCGCTTGTACATGTCCAGGGCGAGCACCCGGGTGGCGTCGCCCGGACCCCCGGCGGTCAGCACGAAGATCAGGTCGAAGAAGGTCAGCGAGCCGACGAGTACGAGGGTCGTGGACGTGATCATCGTGTACTTCAGCTGCGGCAGGGTGATGCTGAAGAACTTGCGGACACGCCCGGCGCCGTCCAGCTCCGCGGCCTCGTACATCGACTTCGGGATCTGCCGTACGCCGCCCTGGTAGATCAGCGAGTGGAACGGGATGAACTGCCAGGACACCACGAAGACCACGACGCCGAGGGCGAGGCCGGGCCGGCCGAGCCAGTCCTGGCTGAGCAGCTCGATCTTCAGTCCGGCGCCGAGGCCGAAGTTCGGGTCGAGCAGCGCCTTGTAGGTGATGGCGATGGCCGCCGAGCTGAGCAGGAGCGGGATGAAGTACAGCACCGACAGCACCGCGCGGTAGCGCTGGGCCCCGGCCAGGAACACCCCGAGCAGGATGCTCGCCGGCGTCTGCACCAGCCAGGACAGCGCCATGATCAGGAACGTCACCCACAGCGCGTGCGGCAGGCCCGGGTCGGTGAGGACGGCGTGCCAGCTGGTGAAGCCCGAGAAGTGGATGTCGCCGATGCCGTCCCAAGTGGTGAAGCTGAGCGCGAGGACCCCGATCAGCGGGATCACCCCGAAGCCCACGAAGAACACCAGCGCCGGAACGGTCAGCCACGCGAGGGGGAGGTTGCGTCCCCCTCGCGCCCGGGCCGATGGCTGACCTGGTCCGGCGGAGGTCGGAATGGTGGTCACTTGCCGATGACCGCGTTCATGTTGGTGGTGAACTGCTGCGGTGAGATCGACAGCTGGAACAGCTTGGCGATGTTGTCGAGCAGCACCTCCGCCGCCGTGGGGCTGAGCGCCTGGTCCCAGGACTGGGCGAAGGTCTTGGCATTGCTGGCGATGCCGTAGACGAACTTCAGCCACTCCGCGTCCTTGGAGGAGCCGAACGCGCTGTCGGCGCCCTTGACGATCGGCACCGAGCCGGCCCCGACCCATGCCTTGACCTCCTCGTCCGAGAGCAACGAGGCGAAGAACTTCTTGGCGATCTCCTTCTGCTCCGGGGTCGCCTTGGCGGAGATCGACATGTACTGGCCGGGGTTGCCGACCGTGTCGCTGGGGTCGCCCTTACCGCCGTCGACCGGCGGGAAGTTCATGTAGCCGAGGCTACCGCCGGAGACGAAGTCGCCGCCGTCGGCGGACATGCTGCCGTACGTCCAGCCGCCGTGGAGCATCATCGCGGCCTTTCCGGTGTACAGCAGCGCCTGGTCGGCGTTGGAGTCCGCGGTGATCGAGGAGAAGCCCTTGATGAACCCGTTGGCCTTGATCAGGGCCTGCATCTTGGTCAGGGCGTCGATGGCGGCCGGGTTGGACCAGGCGTCCTTCTGACCGTCGAACACGGCCTGGAACACCTCGGAGCCGCCGATGCGGTCGAAGAGGAACTCCAGCCACATCATGTTCGTCCAGCGGGACTGCCCGCCGAGGGAGAACGGCGCGATGCCCTTGGCGTTGAACTTGGGCACCAGGTCCATGATGTCGCCCCAGGACTGGGGCGGCTGGGCGCCGATCTGCTCGAAGAGCTTCTTGTTGTAGTACAGGACGATCGGCTGCACGGTCTCGCACGGCATCGCGTAGATCTTGCCGTCCACCGTCGCGGCCCCGAACGAGGACGGGAACAGCCGGTCCTTGACCGCGGCGTTCTGCCCGAACCACGAGGTGAGGTCCTCGACCTGGCCGGCCTGTACGTAGCTGCGCAGGCCGCCGCCGCCCCAGCCCCAGATGATGGTGGGCGCCTGGCCGGCCCCGATCGCCGTCTTGATCTTCGTCTTGAAGGCGTCGTTCTGGAAGGTCGTCCCGGTGATCTGGCCGTTGGGGTTGGCCTTGTTGAACCGCTCCATGGCGGCGGTGCGGATGCCTTCCTGCGGCTGGGTGGACAGGTACCAGTAGGTGGCCTTGGCGCCACCGCCACCACTGCTGGCACCGGGTTTGGTGGGGCCGGAGCTGCCGCAGGCGGCGAGCGCGGCGCCCAGGGGCAGGCCCATCGAGAGGCTGAGGAAGGTGCGGCGAGACGTTGTCCTGGACTCCACGCTGATCTCCGTACTCGAATGCCGGGGGCGGGCCGCGGCTCGTTGATCATGGGATGCGGTGGCCGGCGGTCGTGGAGCAGCACCCCCCGATGCCTCTCCCCCAATCCGCCTTTTAAGTAGGTTCTCGAAACATTTGCGAAATGACCGCGCGGCCGTCAATCTAGATTTCGGCTGTTGACGTGTCAAGACCCAGGAACGACCGGCAAGCGCTACCCGCAAAGATCACTTGACGGCGCCGAAACATTGCGAAATATTGCGGCACTAAGGAGAGCAGCAGATGACGGCTGTAGATCGGCCCCTCGCGGCGGAGCGGGTTCTCCGCCCGTGGCAGGACCAGACGCTCCCCGTGGCCGAACGGGTCGACGCCCTCGTTGCCGAGATGACCCTGGAGGAGAAGGTCGGCCAGCTCGGCAGCCGGTGGGTGGGCAACGACATGCGGCCAGCCGACCAGCCCGATCCGGACCCGGACGTGACCCTCAATGTGGCGCCGATGCAGGACGTGTTCGCCGCGTCCGGGACCATCCCGTTGGAGGAGGCGAGCCGCCACGGGCTCGGTCACCTGACCCGCGTCTTCGGCAGCGGACCGGTCACCGCCGCCGAGGGCGCGGCGGAGGTGGTCCGCCTGCAAAGCTTGGTCGTCGAACGGTCCCGCCTCGGCATTCCGGCGCTGGTCCATGAGGAGTGCCTGACCGGGTTCACGACGTACGGCGCGACCGTCTACCCCGCCGCCATCGCGTGGGGCGCGACGTTCGACCCCGGCCTCGTGGAGCGGATGGCCGCCGCCATCGGGCGGGACATGCGCGCCGTGGGCGTGCACCAGGGCCTGTCCCCTGTGCTGGACGTCGTGCGCGACTACCGCTGGGGCAGGGTCGAGGAGACGATGGGCGAGGATCCCTATCTCGTCTCGATGCTCGGCGCCGCATACGTCCGCGGCCTGGAGAGCGCCGGGATCATCGCCACGCTCAAGCACTTCGCCGGCTACTCCGCCGCGCGGGCGGCCCGCAACCACGGTCCCGTCCCGATGGGCCGCCGCGAACTGATGGACATGATCCTGCCGCCCTTCGAGACGGCCATCGCCGAGGGCGGCGCGCGCTCGGTGATGAACTCCTACTCCGACGTGGACGGCGTCCCGGCCGCGGCCGACTCCTGGCTGCTGAGCGACCTGCTGCGCGAGGAGTGGGGATTCACCGGGACCGTCGTCTCGGACTACTGGGCCGTGCCGTTCCTGGCGACCATGCACGAGGTCGCCGCCGACACCGACGAGGCCGGCGTCCTGGCGCTCAGCGCGGGCATCGACGTCGAGCTGCCCGACACCCTCGGCTTCGGCCCGCACCTGGTGGAGCGGGTACGCCGGGGCGAGCTGCCCGAAGCCCTGGTGGAGCGGGCGGCGCGCCGCCTGCTCACCCAGAAGGTCCAGCTGGGGCTGCTCGACCAGGACTGGACGCCCGAGGGCTCGGTGTCCGCGGCGGACACGGTGGACCTGGACTCGCCGGACAACCGGGCGCTGGCCCGCGAGATGGCCGAGCGGTCCATCGTCCTGCTCGACGGCGGCACCGCGCTGCCGCTGCGCGCGCAGGAGCTGCGCCGTGTCGCGGTCGTCGGGCCGGCCGCGGCCGAGCCGCGCGCCTTCATGGGCTGCTACGCCTTCCCCAACCACGTCCTGCCCCGCCACCCCGGCCTCGGGCTCGGCCTCGAGGCGCCCAGCGTCCTCGACGCCCTGCGGACGGAGCTGCCGGACACCGAGATCCTCCACGAACGCGGCTGCGACGTGCGAGGTGAGGACCGCTCCGGCTTCGCCGCCGCGACGGCCGCGGCCCGCGCGGCGGACCTGTGCGTGGCCGTCGTGGGCGACCTGGCGGGCCTGTTCGGGCAGGGGACCTCGGGCGAGGGCTGCGACGCCGAGGACCTGCGGCTGCCCGGGGTGCAGGAGGACCTGCTGGCCGAGCTCGCCGCCACGGGGACGCCGGTCGTCGTGGTCGTCGTCTCGGGCCGGCCGTACGCGCTGGGCGAGGTGCACGCCGGGGCCGCCGCGCTCGTCCAGGCGTTCATGCCCGGCGAGGAGGGCGCGGCGGCGATCGCCGGGGTGCTGTCCGGCCGGGTGCAGCCCGGCGGCCGGCTGCCCGTCCAGATCCCCCGCCGGCCGGGCGGGCAGCCGGGCACCTACCTGCAGCCGCCGCTGGGCCTCAACAGCCACGGCATCAGCAATCTCGATCCCACTCCGCTGTTCCCCTTCGGCTACGGCACCTCCTACACCTCCTTCGAGGTCGGCGACCTGCTGATCAGCGACGCCGAGGTGCCCACGGACGGGGAGTTCACGGTGTCGGTCCGTGTCCGCAACACCGGTGGCCGGGCGGGCGAGGAGGTCGTCCAGCTGTATCTGCACGACGTGCTCGCCCAGGTGACCCGGCCGGTGCGGCAGCTGGCCGGGTTCGCGCGGGTCCGGTTGGAGGCGGGTGCGAGCGCGTGCGTGCGCTTTCGCGTACACGCTGACCGGACCGCCTTCACCGGCCGTGACCTGCGGCGGATCGTCGAGCCCGGGGACGTCGAGGTGCTCGTCGGCACCTCCGCCGCCGACCTGCCGTGCCGCGGCGTCATCCGGCTGACCGGCCCGCTGCGGACCGTCGGTCGCGGCCGGCGGCTTGTCACACCCGTGGACGTGGACCCCGTGGCAGGGAAACAGGAGGGCAGAGATGCCGGTCAGTCCTAGGCGGGCCACGCTGGCCACCGTGGCGGCCTCGGCCGGCGTGTCCGTCGCGACCGTCTCCAAGGTGCTCAACGGCCGCAGCGACGTCGCGCCGGCGACCCGCTCCCTGGTGCAGTCCCTGCTGCAGCAGCATGACTACGTCGCGCCGTCGCCGCGCCGGACCGAGGCGACCGGGGTCGCCACGATCGAGGTGCAGTTCGACACGGATCTGACCGCGTACTCCGCCGAGATCATCCAAGGCGCGGTCGAGGCCGGGGCCGAGGTCGGCATCGGGGTCGTGATCAGCATCCGCAGAGGCAGGGAGCGTACCCCCGGGTGGGTCCGCTCCCTGATCTCCGCCGGCCGGCGGGCGCTGATCGCCGTGACCAGCGAGCTGACCTCGGCGCAACTGACCGCCCTGTCCCGGGCTCACCTGCCGCTGGTCGTGATCGACCCGCTGAACCTGCCCAGCGTCCGCGTGACCAGCATCGGCTCGACCAACTTCACGGGCGGCTTCGCCGCGACCCAGCACCTGCTCTCCCTCGGGCACCGGCGCATCGCCTACCTCGGCGGCCCGGCGTCCGCGGCCTGCAACCAGGCCCGCCTGCACGGCTACCGCGCCGCCATGGAGGCAGAGGGAGTGCCCGTGCCGCCCGCGTACGTACAGACGGGGCGCTTCCACTACCACGACGGCATGGTCACCGGCGCGGCGGTGCTCGACCTGGCCCAGGCGCCGACGGCGATCTTCGCGGCCAACGACGAGATGGCCCTGGGCGTCATGGAGGCCGCCCGGGCGCGCGGCCTGCGCATCCCCGAGGACCTCAGCGTCGTGGGCTTCGACGACACCCAGCTCGCCCCGATGGCCTCACCCCCGCTGACCACCGTCCGCCAGCCGCTGCGCGAGATGGGCGGCGTCGCCCTGCGTACGGCGCTGCGCCTGGCGGCCGGCGAGAAGATCGACTCCCACCACGTGGAACTCGCCACCGAACTGATCGTCCGGGGCTCGACCGCTCCGGCCGGCGGACCGGCGTAATTCGCTGGCGTCACCCTTGCGCTCCGGCGGAGACTCGCCAGATGCCCGAGATATCGAGATTGTCCGACAGCACGGTCACCCTCTCGCCCCTGTGCCTGGATGACGTCGACGCCCACCTGGCCGGGGAGGACGACCAGCTGGTGCGTTGGCTCAACGGAGGCCCGGGAACCCGGGCCACGGTCGAGGCGCACATACGCCGGTGCCTGGAGCGGTGGGCGGCCGGTGGGCCCGTGCATACGTTCGGGGTGCGTACGGAGGGGGTCCTCGCGGGGACGATCGACGTGCAGTTCGACCAGCCGTATCTGGTCCCCGGGCAGGTCAATCTCGCCTACGGGCTCTACCCGGCCTGGCGCGGCCGTGGCATCGCCACCCGCGCGGTGCGGCTGGCCTGCCTGCACGCGGCGGCCGCCGGGGCCACCCAAGCGGCCATCAGGGTGAATCCGGAGAACACCGCCTCGGCGGCGGTGGCCGGCCGAGCCGGCTTCACCTACCTGAGACGGGGCCAGGACGACCACGACTGGTACGTACGGCGCCTGGCCGCCTGAGGCGCTATCGGCTGCCTTCAACATCACCTGCGCCACTCTCCTGACCCTGGCCATCACCACGCAACCGGCTGTGGCGACCCCGCCGAACATCCCGTCCGCGGCCACCGCCACCTCCCGGCTCGCCACCCTCACCGTGGCCGCCGAATCCCACGGCAGCACCTACGACCGCGACCTGTTCCCGCACTGGATCACCCAGAGCGGGACCTGCAACACCCGCGAAGAGGTCCTCAAGCGCGACGGCACCAACGTGGTGACCGACTCCGCCTGCGCGGCCGTCTCCGGCAGCTGGTACAGCCCCTACGACGGCGCGACCTGGACCGCCGCCTCCGACGTCGACATCGACCACATGGTCCCCCTTGCCGAGGCATGGGCCTCGGGCGCGTGGGCGTGGACGACCGCCCAGCGCCAGCAGTACGCCAACGACCTGGGCGGCCCCGAGTTGTGGGCTGTGACGGACAATGTCAACCAGTCCAAGAGCGACCAGGACCCGGCCGAATGGCAGCCCCCACGTACCGCCGAACGCTGCCGGTACGCCCGATCCTGGATCCAGGTCAAGTGGTACTACAGCCTGACCCTCGACAGCGCCGAGAAGACGGCCCTGAGCAGCATGCTCGCCTCCTGCTGACTCCCAACCCAACGGCACCACGCCTTCGAGGAAGCGGACGTGGTGCCTTCCACCCCGCAGCTTGGTCGTCCAGCGATCTGCATTAGCGTGGCCCGACGGCGTACCGCCGGAAGTCTGTTGGGAAAGAGGTCGATCGTGGACAGTCGAGGCGTGCTCGTAACCGGATCGTCGCGTGGGATCGGCCGTGAGATCGCCAAGATCTTCGCCGCCGACGGCGACCGGGTCGCGATCCATCACCGGGACTCCCCCCGCGAGGCGGAGGAGGTCAGATCGGCGCTCGACGGCGACGGCCACGCCGTCGTCCAGGGAGACATAGCGGATCCGGAGGCCGTCGCCGCGTTCGTCTCGGCGGCGATCGACGCCCTCGACGGCATCGACGTGCTCGTGAACAATGCCGCCGTCTACCTCTTCCACGATCCGCTGACCGTGGACTACGCCTCCTGGCAGCGGATCTGGCGCCGGACCGTCGAGGTGGACCTGCTGGGCGCCGCGAACGTCTCCTGGTGCGTGGCCCGGCACATGGTGGAGCGCGGCCGTGGCGGACGCATCGTCAACGTCGCCTCCCGCGGCGCCTACCGGGGCGAGCCGCAGGCGCCGGGATACGCCGCCGCCAAGGCCGGCCTGACCGCGATGGGTCAGTCGCTGGCCATCGCGCTCGCGCCGCACCGCATCGCGGTCTCCGCGGTGGCGCCGGGTTTCGTGGAGACCGACATGGCGGCCTCCATCCTGACCGAGGAGAACCGGGCCGGCGTCGAGGCGCAGAGCCCGTTCGGCCGGATCGCCCAGCCGCAGGAGGTCGCGGCGGCGGTGCGCTATCTCGCCTCGGCCGAGGCGGAGTTCGTCAGCGGCACGGTGCTCGACCTCAACGGCGCCTCTTATCTGCGCTGAAACGCGGATCGGCGCTGAGGCGAGCACAGCCTGTCGTCACAGTAAGTGTCGCCTCGACTACTTTCCGTACATGATGGAGGGCGTCCTACGGCGGGCCACGCGCCCGCCCAGCGGAAACTTGCATCAAGGAGCAGTGTGAAGAGAATCCTCCTCGTACCCGCCCTGACCGCCGGAATCATCGCCCTCACCGCCAGCGCCGCCTACGCCTCGCAGTACATCGCCTACGAAGGCCGGGGTTTCACCGGCAGGTCCGTCGTCCTCGACGCGTGCGGGGTGTCCAACATCCCCTTCCACGGGTCCTACAAGTGGTACGGCGACGGTCAGTCCGGGCGCATGTACAACCAGCCCAACGCGCAGGGCGTGATGCATTTCGAGCTGCCCTCCAATCGCAACGCGGAGCAGCGGACGCCGGTCGGCTGGCAGAGCATCTTCATCGTCTGCTGATCTGAGCGACCACGGGGGGCGTCCGCTCGGCGGGCGCCCCCCGTGGCGTCAGCGCTCCACGAGAATCCGCACGTCCCAGGGCCCGAGGGTCAGCTCCCCGCCGGCGTAGTGGTCGCTCCCATCGAGTACGTCCCGCACCGCGACGGGCAGCCGGACCGCGACCGGATCCCACGACCAGTTGTGTACGAAGCGGACCTTGCGCCCGTCCCGGGAGGTGGCGCCCGTGGACGTCACGCTCGCGGCCCCGAACCGCCAGCCCGACGGCTCGGCCGGGACGGCCCAGTCGAACAGGGCGCGGGCCAGGACGGTGTCCGGCACGGTCCCCACGTAGGTGATCCGCCCCTCTCCGTGCGCGCGGCTGGTGACGGCGGGCCACCGACCGTAGTGCGGGTGCTCGTAGCGGGCGAGCACCTGCGCGCTCTCCACCCGCACCCGGTCCGCCTCCACCCGTACCCCATCCGCCCAGCGCGTGGCCGCCGCGCCGGGCGGGAGTGCCAGCGGCGAGCCCTCGGGCGCGTGGACCGGGAGGTCGGCGTCCAGGTTGGCGAACTCCTCGTACGAGATGCCGGCGGGCTCCGCGAGGCGGCCCGGCATGACGTCCGTACGGGCCCGCGCCTCCAGGTCGCCGTAGCCGGTACGCGGTCCGAGCACCAGGTGACCGCCGGCGGCGGCGTAGGCGGCGAGCCAGTCGAGCGTGTCATCGTCGGCGATATAGAGCGCGGGGACGACCAGGACGGGATGCCGGCCGGCGGCGTCCGCCGGCTCCTGCTCGGTGAGCTGCCCGGTGTGCATGATCCGCACCTGCAGTCCCGCGTCGAAGGCGCCTCGGTAGAACGGGTCGAAGATGCCCTCGTACGAGCGCCGGTCTGGCCCGCCCTCGCCGTCGGTGAGCGGCGGGTAGAACTCCAGCGCCCACTTGCTCGGCGCGGAGTAGAGCATCGTGACGTCGGCGTCCGGTGTGAGCCCCGCGATCAGGTCCCCGGCGGTCCTGAGCTCGGCTCCGATGCGCGCGATCTCCTGGTAGACGCGCCCCGGCCGGCCGCTGTGCGGCAGGATGCCGCCCCAGTAGGTCTCGGCGCCGAAGTGCAGCGTGTGCCAGTGCCAGTACTCGATCATGCCGGCCCCGCGCGACACAAGGGCGTAGGCCGCCTGGCGCCACTGCCCATCGTAGGCGGGGCGGTTCATCCAGGGGGCGCCGATCGACTGCGCGTTGGTCTCGGTGACGAGGAAGGGCTCCTGGCGGGAGGAGTACATCCGGTCGGCGCTGTGGTAGAGCGCCCAGGTCCCGCTGGTCGTCCAGCCCTGCGGGCCGGCGTCGGCGCCGGGCAAAGCCAGGCCGTCCTGCATCGCGTAGTACGGGTTGCCGGCGGTGACGTCCAGGTGGCGGGTCAGCCGGTCGTCGGCCAGGGCGGGCCGGTTGTAGGAGATGCAGGTGGTGACGAACTGCCCGGGCCGCGAGTACTCCCGCACGATGCCGGCCTGCCAGTCGATGAACTCGGCGGTCTGGTCGGCCTGGAAGCGGCGCCAGGCCAGGTCGTACTGGGCCTGGATGTTGCCGTCGGGAGTCCACAGGTCGGCCCAGGTGGAAAGGCGGTGCGACCAGTAGACCAGGCCCCACTCGCGGTTCAGCGTCTCGACGTCGCCGTAGAGGCGGCGCAGGTGGTCCACGAAGCGCTGGAAGAGGCCGTGGTTGTGGAGCAGCTCCAAGCCGGGTTCGTTGTCCACCTGGAAGCCGATGACCGCCGGGTGATCGGCGTAGCGGGCGACGATCACCCGGATCACCCGCTCGGCGTGGAAGCGGAAGGCGGGGTGGGTGAAGTCGACCTCCTGCCTGGCCCCCCACGGGATGCGCTCACCGGTCCGCCGCTCCCCGGCGATCTCGGGGTACTGGCGGGCCAGCCACGGCGGCACGGCGTACGTCGGGGTGCCCAGCACGACGTGGATGCCGCGCTCGTGCGCGCCGTCGAGCACCGGCCGCAGCCAGTCCAGCTCGAACCGGCCGTTGTCCGGCTCCCAGGTGGACCAGACGGACTCGCCCACGCGGATGACCGAGAAGCCCGCCCCGGCCATCAGGTCGAGGTCGGTCTTCAACCGCTCGTACGGCTGGTATTCGTGGTAGTAGGCGGCGCCGAAGAGCACTTGCTCGGGTAGCAACACGTTCTCCCATCCGGGTCATTGCTTGACCGTTAGCCGGTCACCTCGATTCCGGGGGCGCGGTCGAGCCGCGCGGGATGAGTTCGGCCGGTGGTTCCTCCAGCACCGCCGGGCCCGTGGCCCCCTCGATCCGCTCCACCAGCAGCTGAAGGCCGCGAACCGCGGCGCCCTCGAAGTCGCTGTGGATGGTGGTCAGGGGCGGGACCAGGTAGGCGGCGTGCGGCGAGTCGTCGAAGCCGACGAGGCTGACGTCCTCCGGCACGCGCAGCCCGGCCTCGGCGAACGCCCGCATGACGCCTATCGCCATGTCGTCGTTGGCGACGAACACGGCGGTCACATCGCCCGCCGCGACCAACTCGACGCCTGCGGCGTACCCCGACGCGGGATACCAGTCGCCCTCCAGGACCGGCGGCTCGGGCACGCCGACCGCGGCCAGCGCCTCGCGCCAGCCGGCCAGCCGGTCACGCGCGGCCCACCAGCGCTGCGGCCCCGCGACATGCCAGACGGTGGCATGGCCCAGGGACAGCAGGTGCTCGGTGGCCACGCGCCCGGCGGCGACGCCGCCACCGCTGATGAACACGCCGTTGTCGGCGTACGGCGGGCTCAGCTGGTTGAAGCTCAGGACCGGTACGTCCGAGTCGAGGGCCAGGTCCTGTCCCTCGTCTATGGGCTCCGACAGCACGATGCCGTCCACGCCCTGGCTGATCAGCGAGTCGATTGCGGCGCTGATGCCGCCCGGCTCGCCTTCGAGTGTGCACACGATGCTGAGTGAGTAGCCGGTCCTGCGGGCCGCCCGCTCCAGCGCGACCAGCGTCGCGGCGGGGCCGTACAGGGTGCTGCCGAGCGAGACGACCCCGATGCGGTGGAATCTACCCTTGATGAGCGCCCGCGCGGCCGTGTTGGGGCGGTAGCCGAGCTCTCGCGCGGCCTGCAGCACGCGCTCGCGCAGGTGCTCGCGGACGTTGGGTTCGGCGTTGATCACCCGGGAGACGGTCTTCTGCGACACTCCGGCCAGCCGCGCGACGTCCATGCTGCCGGCCGGACGGCGGGGGCCGCGACCTGTATCGCGCATGGGTCACACTCCAGGAGCCGTTGACTACGTAGTCAGGAGTCTCCGGTAACTCCTCCCCCACGTCAACGGCTTGTTACCGGAACGTTGCCACCCCAGCGCTCAGCGTGTCGCTGCCTTCAAGGCCACGCGATCACGCCAAGACGTCGAGGTCCTGGGCGCGGTGCAACCCCATGGCCCGGTTCACGCGCCCAGTCAACCGCGCGACCGTGGTGCGGGGCAACGCGCGGGAGAGCCAGGTCGCCGGTCTGTTGATCGCCCGCCCGGGGTAGGAGTTGACGGCGCCCTTGGCGAAGGCGTCGAGGGTCTTGGCCGCGACATCCTCCGGCGCGTCGGTGAAGGCCGGGTTCATGGTGGCGGAGGTGGCGTCGAAGAACCCCGTGGCGGTGGCTCCGGGGTGGGCCGCCATGACCCGCACCCCGGTGCCGCGCAACTCCTCGGCCAGCGCCTCGGTGAACGACAGCACGAACGCTTTCGTCGCCGCGTAACTGGCCTGGTACGGCATCGGCTGGAAGGCGGCCGTGGAGGCCACGTTGATGATTCCGCCGCGCCCCCGCTCCGCCATGCGGTTGCCGAGCACATGGGTCAGGCTCATCAGGGCGATGGCGTTCAGTTCGACGGAGTCGACGTTGCGCCGCAGCGAGGAGCTCAGAAACGGACCGATGGCGCCCGCGCCCGCGTTGTTGACCAGAAGATCGATGGTGCGGCCCCGCCGGTCGAGTTCCGCGATCAGGCGCGCCACCCCGTCTGGGTCGGCGAGATCGGCCACTTCGGTCGCGACCTCGACCCGGTGCTCCTGCTGGATCTCGTCGGCGACCCGGCGCAGCGCGTCGCCGGAGCGGGCCACGAGCACGAGATCGGCCCCTCGTCGGGCGAGTTCACCGGCGTACGCCACGCCGAGACCCTTCGAGGCGCCGGTGACGAGCGCGGTGATGCCGGTGTACCTGTACATGGGTGTATCGCTTCCTCGTGCTCGGCCTCGCTATTTACTTCGAACCTCAAAGCAAGAAACAAGGTAACAGCTTCGAGCCTCGAAGCAAACTGTGGGCCTCAGCGCACGACGGACCAGCCGCCAAAGCCGATGGTGCTGGCCGACCGGCTGTTCCTCATCGATCAGCTGGACGGGCTAGGTGAAGGCCGGTCTCCAGGTCTCGGCCAGGGCGAGGAAGGCCGAGTTCTCCTCCGGCAGTCCCATGGTGACGCGGACGCCTTCTCCGGAGAAGGCGCGGACGATGACCCCGTTGGCGAGGCAATGGTCGGCGAAGGCCATGCTGTCCTGGCCGAGCGGCAGCCACACGAAGTTCGCCTGGGAGGCGGGCAGGTCATAGCCGAGGGCCCGGAGCTCACGAGTGACGCGCTCGCGCTCCTCGACCGTGCGGGCGACCCGCCTGGCCACCTCCTCGTGCTCCTGGAGCGCGGCGATCGCCGCCTCTTGGGCGAGGGCGCTGACGCTGAACGGGGTCTGCGTCTTGCGTACTTGCGCGATGATCTCGGGCGCCCCGACGCAATAACCGATCCGCAGCCCCGCCAGCGCGTACGCCTTGGAGAAGGTTCTGAGGACGACGACGTTCGGCCGGTCGCCGAAGAGCGCGAGCGCGTCCGGTACGACGGACGGATCCGCATATTCGTGGTAAGCCTCGTCGACGACGATCAGCACGTGCTCGGGCACCCGGTCGATGAAGGCGCGCAGGGCGCTCTCGCCGACGGGCGTCGAGGTCGGGTTGTTGGGGTTGCAGACAAAGACCAGGCGGGTCCGTTCGGTGATGGCCGCCGCCATGGCCTGCAGGTCCTGGACGTGGTCGCGCAGCGGCACCGGTACGGCCGTTCCGCCCGCCACCGCGGTCAGGATGGGGTACGCCTCGAACGACCGCCAGCCGAAGACGACGTCGCTGCCCGGCGCCGACACCGTGTGCAGCAGTTGTCCGCAGACTTCGGAGGAGCCCGCTCCCACGGCGACGCGGTCGGTGGTCACGCCGTGATGGTCGGCGAGCGCTTCGAGCAGGCGGCCGGCGCCCATGTCCGGGTAACGGGACAGGCCGCCGGTCAGCCGGGCGAGCCGGGCGGCGACGCTGGGCAGCAGACCGTACGGACATTCGTTGCTGGCCAGGACGACGGCTCCGGGCACCTTGCGTCCCGGCACGTAGGACTGGAGTCCGATCAGGGACGGGCGTACATGGACCACGTGGGTCTCACTTCCTTTCGGGGCCGGTCGCAGTAAGTGGCGAGCTTTCGGTGCCGGTCGCTGTGCGGGTGGCTGTGCGTCGGCGAGTCTGTGCCGGTCGCTACACGTGGGCGACCAGGATCGCGGGGTTCTCCACGCAGTCGGCCACGTAGCGCAGGAAGCCGCCGGCGGCGCCGCCGTCGCAGACTCGGTGGTCGAAGGTCAGTGACAGCTGGGTGACCTTGCGGGGTACGACCGCGCCGTCGGTCACCCAGGGGCGGTCGATGATGCGGCCGACGCCGAGGAGCGCCGCCTCGGGATGGTTGATGATCGGGGTGGATCCGTCCACGCCGAAGACACCGTAGTTGTTGAGCGTGAACGTACCCCCGGTCAGCGCCGTGGGAGGCAGCCCGCCCGAGCGGGCGAGGCCCGTGAGGCGGGTCAGCTCCGCGGCGAGTTCCGCGGTCGTCATCAGGTGCGCGTCCCGGACCACCGGCACGACCAGACCGCGATCGGTCTGCGCGGCGAAGCCGAGGTTGATGTGACCGTGCCGGACGATCTCGGCGCGGGCGGTGTCGACCGAGGAGTTCAGCTCAGGGAAGCGTCGCAGACCGGCCACACAGATGCGGGCCAGGAGCGCGAGCAGCCCGATGCCGAGTTCCGGGCGGTCCTGTCGCAGCGCGTCCTTCACCGCGAGCAGGCCGGTGGCGTCGACGTCCACCCAGGTGGTGGCGTCGGGGATCTCGGTGCGGCTGCGGGTCAGCTTGTCGGCCACCACCCGCCGCAGCCCGCGCAGGGGAATGCGCTCCGCCGTCAACGCCGTCCCGGCCGAGCCGAGCGCGGACGCGGGCGGCGCGGGGGTCTCGGGTGCCTTGCCGAGGTCGGCGATGGCCTGCTCGACGTCACGACGCAGGATCACGCCGCGAGGTCCGGTGGGGGTGATGACGGTGAGATCCAGTCCGTGCTCGCGGGCGATCCGGCGGACGAGCGGAGAAACCACGCGCGGCGCCTGTCCCAGTGCGCGCTCGCGCGCGTGCCCCGGCGCAAGCTCGGGTTCGGCCGCAAGCTCCGGACCGACGGCAAGCTCCGGTTGGGCGGCTAGCTCGGGTTCGGCGGCAAGCCCGGGTCCGGCCACAAGCCCCGGTTCGGTCGCAAGCCCAGGTCCGGCGGCGAGAGGGGAAGCGGACGCTTCCGGTGCGGCTTCGGGGGTCTTGTGGTCGGTGCGCCGGGAGCCGCCCCGGCGCCGCCGCGTGCCGGACGTGCGGCCGGTGCCGTACCCGATCAGGACGTTGCCGGAGCCGGCCTGTTCCTCCTCGCGGTAGCGGGCCGCCGCGGGGTTCGTGTCCTGGTCGACGGTGGGCGCAGAAGCCGCGTCCTGGTCGGTGGCGGCGGGGCCGACCTCGATGAGTGGTTCGCCGACCGTCAGGACGGTGCCCGCCTGCGCGTGGAGCCGCAGGACGGTTCCGGCGAAGGGGACCGGCACCTCCACGGCCGCCTTGGCGGTCTCGACCTCCACCACGATCTCGTCGATCTCGACCCTGTCGCCCACGGCGACCTTCCATACGACGATCTCGGCTTCCGTCAGCCCCTCGCCGAGGTCGGGCAGGCGGAACACCTGCCGCGCGGCAGTGGTCGTCATGACGCCTCCCGGGCCAGGTGCAGGAGATCGGGCTCGTCGCCGAACTGGAGCCGGTCGACCGTGTCGAGGATCCGGTCGACGTCGGGCAGATGCGCGTGCTCGAGTATGGGCGGCGGGTAGGGGATGTCGAATCCCGAGACACGCAGCACGGGGGCGGCCAGGGAGTGGAAGCAGCGCTCCTGTACGCGGGCCGCGATCTCCGCGCCGACCCCGGCGAACCCCTGGGCCTCCTGGACCACCACGCAGCGGCCGGTCTTGCGTACCGAGGCCACGACGGTCTCGTCGTCAAACGGGACGATCGTCCGCAGGTCCACCACCTCCAGGGAGATGCCGTCCTGGGCAGCGGCTTCGGCGGCCTGGAGGGCCACGGGGACGCTCGGCCCATAGGCGACCAGGGTCGCGTCGCGCCCCTCGCGCCGTACCACCGCCTGCCCGAACCCCCCGGCCCGCCGGTCGGCGGGCGTGATGTCGCCCTTGGACCAGTACAGGCGCTTGGGCTCCATGAAGATCACCGGGTCGGGGTCGGCGATGGCGTCGCGCAGCAGCCAGTACGCGTCGTCCGGGGTCGCGGGGGTCACGACCTTCAGGCCCGGAGTGTGGGCGTAGTAGGCCTCGCTGGAGTCACAGTGGTGCTCGACACCGCCGATGCCACCCGCGTACGGAATCCGGATCACCATCGGCAACGACAGCCGCCCGCGCGTGCGGTTGCGGAGTTTGGCCACGTGTGAGGCGATCTGTTCGAAGGCCGGGTAAGCGAAGGCGTCGAACTGCATCTCGACCGCCGGGCGGAAGCCACCCATGGCCATGCCCACGGCCAGGCCCACGATCCCCGCTTCGGCCAGCGGGGTGTCGAAGCACCGATCCTCGCCGAACTCCTTGGTCAGCCCGTCGGTGACGCGGAAGACGCCGCCCAGCGGGCCCACGTCCTCGCCGAAGACGAGAACCCGCTCGTCTTCGCGCAGCGCGTCGCGCAGCGCGGTGTTCAGCGCCTGCGCCATCGTCATCGTGGTCATGTCATTCCTCCGGGGCGGTCAGCTCGGACGCCAGCAGCGCCCGCTGCTCGCGCAGCTGGGGTGTGGGCTCGGCGAAGACGTGGTCGAACAGCTCGAACGGGTTCGTCTCCGGGTCGGCGTTCATCTCGTCGCGCAGGTGGGCGGCGTACTCCTCGGCGGCCGCGTGCGCCGCGGCGACGGCCTCGGCGTCCAGGAGGCCCCGGCCACGCAGATAGGTCTCCAGGCGGGCGAGGGGATCGGCCGACTCCCACCGCTCGACCTCTTCCGTATCCCGGTACCGGGTGGCGTCGTCGGCGTTGGTGTGGGCGTCCATGCGGTAGGTGTGCGCCTCGACCAGGAAGGGGCCGCCGCCGGTCCGCGCCCGCCGCACCGCCTCGGTCAGGACGGACAGCACCGCGACGAGGTCGTTGCCGTCCACCTGCTCGGACGGGATGCCGTAGCCGATCCCCTTGTACGCGAGCGCGGGGGCGGCGGTCTGCCTGGCCAGGGGTACGGAGATCGCGTACTTGTTGTTCTGCACGAAGAACACGACGGGGGCGTGGAGGACCGCGGCGTAGTTGAGCGCCTCGTGGAAGTCGCCCTCGCTGGTGCCGCCGTCGCCGATGAAGGCCATGACGACGCCGTCCTCGCCCTTGCGGCGCAGGGCCTCGGCCATGCCGACCGCGTGGATGGTCTGGGTGGCCAGCGGCGTGCACTGCGGCGCGACCCGCGTGGCGGCGGGGTCGTACCCGCAGTGCCAGCCGCCCCGCAGCAGGGTGAGCACTTCGACGGGGTCCATGCCGCGGGAGACCAGGGCCACGCAGTCCCGGTAGGTGGGGAACAGCCAGTCCTCCTCGCGCAGCGCCAGCACCCCGGCGATCTGGCAGGCCTCCTGTCCGCGGCTGGACGGGTAGACGGCCAGGCGGCCCTGCTTGGTCAGCGCGGTGGCCTGACGGTCGAAGCGGCGGCCCAGGACCATCCGGCGGTACGCCTCCAGCAACTGCTCATCGGCGGGCGCCGGGTAACCGGCGGGCGCTCGCACGGCCGTACCGTCCTCGGCGATAAAGCGCACCGGCTCGGGTGAGGGGAGAAGGCCGTCGACCGCTTGACGGCGCGTCCGCACGGACATCGCGACGCTCACTTTCTCTGGACGTTTGACAAGGAAAGCGTCGACCTCCAGAACCATCTGTTCAAGACATCGGGCATGATGAGCGACAAATGGGTTCAATGGGGACGCGGGGAGGGCCAAATGTCAGCCGACGAGGGCGTTGAGGGGGGCTGGCCGGGACATTCGGCCAGCAAACTAGACGGAGTCGACCGCGCGATCATCGCCGAGCTGCTGCGCGACGGCCGGATGTCGATGCGGACGCTCGCCGAGCGCGTCCACATCTCCCGCGCCAACGCCTACGCCCGCCTCACGCGACTGATGGACGACGGGGTGATCACCGGCTTCACGGCCGAACTCGCCCCGCACAAGGCCGGTCTGGGCACCAGCGCGTACGTCTCGGTCACCATCGAGCAGAACTCCTGGCGTACGGTGTCGGCCAGGCTCCGGAGCATCCCGTACGTCGAGCACTTCGCGATGGTCGGCGGCGACTACGACGTCCTGGTCCTGGTCAGGACGCCGGACAACGCGGCGCTCAGGCAGGTGGTGCTGGAACGCATCCAGGACGTCCCCGGCGTCCGGGCCACCCACACCTGGCTGGTGTTCGACGAGGCCCGTGGCCGGGGCACGGACTGGGGGGCACGGGAGAGCTAGCGCGCGTCCCGGGAGGACTTGTACTCCTCCAGGAGCGCGTCGAGGCCGCGCACCATGAAGATGTAGTACTCGTGCATCTCCCGCAGGCGCGCCCCCTGCCGCTCGGGCAGGTCGGCGGCGCGGCGCTGCGCGCTCTCGGCCAGGGCCAGCAACTCGGTCGTCTGCTCCAGCTGGTGCTGCAGGCAGCCGCTCCAGGCGTCGTCGCGCCATTCGTAGACGTACTGCCGGGAACCCGGCTGCTTGAAGCGCCGCACGGTTCCGCTGACCATCAGCAGGCGCGTTGTCTCCGACACCGAGCCCTTGCTCGCGTCCAGGGCGTCCTGCAGCTCCGTCATCGTCATGGGCGCCTCCCTGAGCATGAGGACGCCCGCGGCCCGTCCGGCCATCGGCGGCCAGCCCATCGCCCGGCCGATGTGCAGCCCGAAGTCGTCGATCAGGGGATTCACCGCATCGTCGCCGACGGGGCTGGACACCACCGGACTCCCATCGCTCAGAAAAAAATGAACTTTCACTATTGACTGAACTTTCCGCTGGAGGGCAGTCTACCGGCTAACAGCGGTTCGGGCATGTCTGGAGCCGCGCTGCCTGAATGCAGGAGGTTCGCCGTGACAGGCACGGGCTGGGACATCATCGTCGTGGGAGCCGGTTCCGCCGGCGCGGCACTCGCCGTACGCTCCGCCGAGCGGGGCAAGCGCGTCCTGCTGCTGGAGGCCGGGCCCGACTACCGGTCGGCGCAGATGCACGAGGCGTGGCGCTCGCCGAACCCCGTCCGCGCGCTGCTGGATCCCAGCGCCACCGAGGGCCTGGTCTGGATGGGCGTCAACTCCTCCCGGACCGACAAGCAGGCGCAGGCGCCGTACTGGCGCGGGCGTGGAGTGGGCGGCAGCTCGTCGATCAACGGGCAGATCGCGATCCGCCCGCCGATGGAGGACTTCGACGACTGGGCCGCGGCGGGCTGCGCCGGCTGGTCATGGCAAGACGTACTGCCCTACTTCGCGAAGCTTGAGGACGACGCGGAGTTCGGAGACGAGCCGTACCACGGGCGCGGCGGGCCGATGCCGATCTTCCGGATGCCGCAAGGGCGGTGGGGGGCGGTGGACTCCGCCCTGTCGGCCGCCGCGCTGGCCGCCGGACACCCGTGGGCGCCGGACGTGAACGCGCCCGGAGCGAGCGGGGTCTCGCCTTACCCGATCAACTCGCGCGCCGGGCGCAGGGTCACGGTCAACGACGGCTACCTCGAGCCGGGCCGGTCCCTGCCCGGCCTCACCGTACGCGGCGGGGCCCTGGTGGATCAGGTCGTCTTCGACGGCGACCGCGCCACCGGCGTCCGGGTGATCGTGGACGGGACGGCGACGACCGAGTACGCGGACGAGATCGTGCTCAGCGCGGGCGTCATCCACTCCCCGGCGATCCTGCTGCGGTCGGGGGTCGGCCCGGCCGCCGACCTGCGCCGACTGGGGATCACGGTACGGCGGGACCTGCCGGTCGGCCTCGGCATGCAGGACCATCCGATGATCGTCGTCGAGCTGCCGCTGACCGCGCAGGCCGCCATCAAGACGGCCGACGACCGCCACACCAATGTCTGCGTCCGCTACACCAGTGGTCCCGGGGGTCTGCCGCACGACATGATGTTCGTCTCGCTGAACCAGAACGTGCTGTCCATGGAGGCCGCCGACACCCGGTTCCCGGCGGGCGGCTTCGGCGTGTGGCTGAACCAGAACCACTCACGCGGCGTACTGACGCTGACCTCCGCCGACCCCGAGGCTCAGCCCGAGGTACGGGAGCGGATGCTGTCGGACGCCCGCGATCTGGAACGGCTGCGTCAGGGGGTCCGCGCCCTGGTCGAGATGGCGCGCGGCCCCGAGGTCGCCCCGATCCTCGACGGCTCGGTCAAGGGCCGCAACAGCCGCCTGTTCGCGGTGCTGGACAACGACGCCGAACTCGACGACCACCTCCTGGCCACCGCAGTGGACGCCCAGCACGGCACCAGCACCTGCCGGATGGGAGCGCCCGGCGACGCCGCCACGGTGGTCGATCCGTCGTGCCGTGTGCTCGGGGTCGACGGGCTGCGCGTGGTCGACGCCTCGATCTTCCCCTCCGTCCCGCGGGCCAACACCAACCTGGCAGCGATCATGGTCGGCGAGCTCATGGCCGACCGTCTCGGCTGAGCCGGCCCCTACTTACCTGGCAAGGAGCACCATTTCGTGAAGACCCTGCAGAATCTGATCGGCGGCATGTGGGAGGACTCGCGTGGTGACGCGTTCCACGACGTGATCGATCCGGCGACCGAAGAGGTCGTCGGCCGCTCCCCCGGCGGCTCGCCGGAGGACGTCCGCCTGGCCGTCGACGCGGCCGTCCAGGCGCACCCGGCCTGGGCGGCACTCCCGGTCGCCGAACGCGTGGAGCGCCTGTCCCGGTGGGCGGACACGATCGCCGAGCACGCCGAGGAGCTGGCGGAGCTCGAATGCCGGGAGATGGGCAAGCCCGTCGCGCTCGGCCGTACCTTCATCGGGGGCGCGGCGCAAGGGTTGAAGGCGGCGGTGGCCGAGGCCCTGGACTATCCGTTCGAGGAGACCGTCGCCGGTCCGGGCGGGAGCGCCACCACGATCCTGCGTAAGCCGCTCGGCGCGACGGCGGTCATCGTGCCGTGGAACTTCCCGGTGCCCATGGCGCTGGGGGCGCTCGGCCCGCTGCTGGCGGCGGGCAACACCGTCGTGCTCAAGCCGTCCGAGCGCTCCCCCATGTCGGCGGTACGGCTGCTGGAGCTGATGGACCTGCCGGCCGGCGTGGTGAACCTGGTCCTCGGCGACTCCCGGGCCGGTGCGCCGCTGGTCGCGGACGAACGGATCGGGCTCGTCCACTTCACCGGCTCGGTCGAGGCCGGACGCCGGGTCGGCGCGGAGAGCGGCGGCCTGCTGCACCGGGCGATCCTCGAACTCGGCGGCAAGGACCCCGTGGTCGTGGACGCGGGAGTCGACCCGGCCGCGACCGCCGCGGCGGTCGCGTTCGGCGCGTTCGCCAACTCCGGCCAGATCTGTACGTCCATGGAACGCGTCTACGTGCACCAGGACATCGCCGAGGCGTTCGTCGACGCCCTCGTCGAGGCCGCAGGCGGTTACGCCCTGGGAGACGGGCGCGAGGAGAGCACGGTGCTGGGCCCGCTGGTCGACCGGCGTCAGCGCGACATCGTGGACCGGCACGTCACCGACGCGGTGGACCGCGGCGCGACCGTCCGCACGGGCGGGACCGTACCCGAGGGCAAGGGCTTCTTCTACCCCGCCACCGTGCTCACCGGCGTGGACGACTCCATGCTGGTCATGACCGAGGAGACCTTCGGCCCGCTCGCCCCGGTCGAGGTCGTCTCCTCCTTCGAGGAGGGGCTGGAGAAGGCGGCCGGCACGCGTTTCGGCCTCGCCGCCACCGTGTACACCAACGACCCGGCGCACATGGCCGCCGCTCGCGACATCCCGGCCGGGGTCGTGTGGGTCAACCAGTGGCAGGGCGGCGGGCCCGAGCGGCTGTATGAGCCGGCGGGTGACAGCGGCATGGGGGCGACCGGGTCCCGCGCCGTCTACGACGCGGCCACCCGCCCCGTCTCGGTCCACACCGCCCCGTCCGCGTGACGGCCGACGCCAAGCGGCATGCCGCCAACGCCGTCGGCGCCTGGAGCAGCCGCCTGGTCGAGCTGTCCCATCGCATCCACTCCCACCCCGAGCCGGCCTTCGAGGAGACGCGGGCCAGCGCGTGGGTATCGGACGCGCTGAGCGCCGCCGGTTTCGACGTCCAGCACGGCTGCTACGACCTGCCCACCGCCGTACGGGCGAGCGTGGGAACGGGTCCGCTGCACATCGGGATCTGCGCCGAATACGATGCCCTGCCGCAGATCGGGCACGCCTGCGGGCACAACATCATCGCCGCCGCCGCGGTCGGCGCCGCAGCCGGACTGGCCGGGCTGGCCGACGATCTCGGGCTGACGGTGACCGTCCTCGGCACTCCGGCCGAAGAAGGCGGCGGCGGCAAGGTCCTCATGCTGGAGCGCGGCGCGTTCGCGGGGCTCGACGCGGCGATGATGGTCCATCCCGCCGCGGTCGAGATGGCGGCGATGCCCGGCTCGGCCGTCGCCCAGTTCGAGGTCTCCTACCTTGGGAAGCCCGCCCATGCCGGCGCGTACCCCGAGCTGGGCGTCAACGCGGCCGACGCGATGACCGTCGCACAGGTGGCGATCGGGCTGCTGCGCCAGCAGACGGGCGCCGGTGACCGCGTCCACGGCATCGTCACCCAGGCCGGCACCGCGCCGAACGTGATCCCCGACGCCAGCCACGGGCGGTGGATCGTCCGCGCCTCCACGCTGGAGGCCCTGGCCGAGCTCAAGCCACGCGTGCGGCGCTGCTTCGACGCGGGAGCGGTGGCCACCGGGTGTGAGCTGACGATCACTCCCCTGGGCCCCGACTACGCCGACCTGCGGCCCGACGCGGGGATGCTGCGGCTGTACCGGGCCAACGCCGAGGCGCTGGGGCGTGTCTTCCCGGATCTGCCCGGCGGCGCTCCGGCGGGCGCGGCCACGGACATGGGCAACGTCTCCCATGTCGTCCCCACCATCCATCCCATGCTGGGGCTGGACTGCCTGCCCGCGGTCAACCATCAGCCCGAGTTCACCGCGGCCTGCGCCACTCCGGCCGCCGACAGAGCGGTCCTGGACGGCGCCACCGCCATGGCGTGGACCGCCATCGACCTCGCCCACGCCGCATCCGCTCAGCGGGCCTCCCACGACTGAGCCCCAGCCCGCGAGCCCGCGTTCGCCCCGGTCACCTCACTGATGACCGGGGCGGACGTCGTGCTGGAGAGGAGCGAGCTAAGCACCCCAGGGGCGGGCGCAGCCCCCAGAGGCAGTGGATCTGCACCCTGGGGGCGGTGGGTTAGTGCCCCTCGAAGACGGGCTTGCGCTTGGCAAGGAACGCCTCGACCGCTCCTGCGTGGTCGGCGGTCCGGCCCAGTTGCGCCTGGGCGCGTGCTTCGGCCGTGAGCACCGTCCCTAGGTCCCGGCCCCAGGACTGTGCGATCAGCAGCTTGGACGCGGCGTAGGCGGCGGTCGGCCCGGCCGCGAGCCGGGCCGCGAGCTCACGGCCCGCCGTACCGACGTCCGCTCGCGAGACCACGCGGCCCGAGATCCCCCACGCGACGGCCTGCTGGGCGGTGAAGGACTCGCCGAGCAGGACGAGTTCCTTGGACCGGGCCTCACCGACCGACCGCGTGAGCGTCGTGGACAGCCCGGAGTCGCACGTCAGCCCGATCCCGGTGAACGCCGTCGCGAAGACGGCCTCCTCGGCGAGGACGCGCAGGTCGCAGGCCAGCGCGAGGGCCAGCCCCGCGCCGACGCACGTACCGTTGACGACCGCGACGACCGGCTTGCCCATCGTGGCCAGAAGCCGGATGATCGGCGCGTAGTCCTCCTCGACCGTGTCGAACGCGTGCGCCGCGTCGGCGCGGAGGGCGGCCGCGTGCTCGGCGAGGTCCTGACCGACACAGAAGGCGCTGCCCGCGCCGGTCAGCAGTACGGCGCGGACGGCGTCGTCGGACGCGGCCTCCTCGAGCGCCCGGCGCAACGCCGTCTTCATCCCGGCGTCCAGCGCGTTGCGGCGATCCGGGCGGTTCAGGGTGAGAACGGCCACGGCCCCGTCACGTTCGACGGTGACCGGGGCCGCGTCACGCTCGGAGATGACCGGGGCGCCGTCACGTTCGACGGTGACCGGGGTCGCGTCCTGGCTCGGTCCGGACACGTCAGGACTCCGGCGCGGACGTCGCCGGCCAGGTCTTCGCCACGAGGGTCAGCACGTCGTACGTGGCGACCGCCTGGCCGTCCTGGTTGGACACGACGGCGTCCCAGCGGACCTCGCCGTAGTCCGCGCCGCCGCGCGGGGTGATCTGCTTGACGGTCAGCGCCACGTCGATCGCGTCGCCGGGCTTGACCGGGGTGAGGAAGCGCAGTCCGTCGACGCCGAAGTTCGCCAGGACCGGTCCGGGCGCCGGGTCGACGAAGAGACCGGCGGCCAGGGACACGACGAGGTACCCGTGGGCGACGATGCCGCCGAACAGCGGGTTCCGCGCGGCGGCCGCGGCGTCGGTGTGCGCGTAGAAGGTGTCCCCGGTGAACTCGGCGAAGTGCTCGACGTCCGCGAGCGTCACCGTACGCGGCGCGGAGGCGATCGTGTCGCCCACGCGCAGCTCCGCCAGGGACTTCCGGAAGGGGTGGACGCCGGAGTCGACGCGGGCGGCGCCCGTCGTCCACCGTCCGGTGATCGCGGTGAGCTGGTCCGGGGATGCCTGTACGGCGGTGCGCTGCATGTGGTGCAGGACCCCTCGGATGCCGCCGAGCTCCTCACCGCTCCCGGCCCGCCCGGGGCCGCCGTGGACCAGGACGGGCAGCGGCGAGCCATGCCCGGTGGACTCCCCGGCGTCGTCCCTGTCCAGGACGAGGACGCGACCGTGCCAGGGCGCCAGCCCGAGTACGACGGACCGCGCGACCTGCGGGTCGTGGGTGACGACGGAGGCGACGAGGCTACCCTTGCCCCGGACGGCGAGGGCGACGGCCGCGTCTACGCCGTCGTAGGTGAGCACGGTGCTCACCGGGCCGAACGGCTCCACGTCGTGCGGCTCGCCGGCGCCGGGGCGCGCGCGCAGCACGAGCGGGGTCATGAAGGCACCGCGCTCGGAGTCGCCGTCGAGCAGGGCCGCGCCTTCGGGGTCGCCGAAGACCACCTCGGCACCCGCCGTGAGCGCTTCGACGGCCTTGCGCACCTCGTCGCGCTGGGCGAGCCCGGCGAGGGGGCCCATCCGCACGTCCGGGTTGCGCGGGTCTCCGACGGTCACCTTCGCCAGGCGGGCGGTGAGCGCGTCGACCACCTGGTCGGCCATCGCCTCGGGTACGAGCACCCGGCGGATGGCCGTGCACTTCTGCCCCGCCTTGACCGTCATCTCGGTGACGACGCCCTTGACGAACAGGTCGAACTCCGGATCATCCGGCAGCACGTCCGGCCCGAGGATCGAGCAGTTGAGCGAGTCGGCCTCGACGCCGAGCAGGACGCCGCCGTCGAGCACGTTCGGGTGGCGGCGCAGGACGCCCGCCGTGTGCGCCGAGCCGGTGAAGGCGACGGAGTCCTGGATCGTCAGCTCGTCGAGCAGGCCGCCCGCGCCGCCGGCGACGAGCTGGAGCGTCCCCTCGGGCAGGATCCCCGACTCGATGATCAGCCGGACGGCGAGTTCGGTGAGGTACGCGGTCTGGCTCCCGGGCTTGACGATCGACGGCAGCCCGGCGAGAAAGGCCGGGGCCAGCTTCTCGAGCATGCCCCAGACCGGGAAGTTGAAGGCGTTGATCTGCACCGCGACACCCGGCCGCGAGGTGTAGATGTGCTGGCCGACGAAGGTGCCGCCCTTGCCCAGACGTTCGAGGCCGCCGTCGAGGAACACCGTGTCGTTCGGCAGCTCGCGGACCCCCTTGCTGGCGTAGCTGAACAGGGTGCCGATGCCGCCGTCCACGTCGACCATCGTGTCCCGTGAGGTGGCTCCGGTCCGTACGGACAGTGCGTAGAGCTCCTCCTTCCGCGCGATCAGGTGCTTGGCCAGCGCTTTGAGCAGGGCCGCCCGCTCGTGGAAGGTCAGGGATCGCAGCGCGGGTCCGCCGATGTCCCGGGCGTGCCGGACCATCGCGGCGACGTCCAGCCCCCGGCTCGAGATTCGCGCGACCTCCTCACCCGTGGCGGCGTCGAGCAGAGGTTGCCCGTCGTCCGCCGCCCGGAACCATCGTCCGGCGGCGTAGCTCTCCAGCAGCGCGCTCACGCTGTCTCCTCTCTGCGGTTCTGCGGTTTCGCGGTTGGCGGGGGGCATCGGTCCTCTAGAACATTCCCCGTCACCGCGACCTGTTGCGCGGGACCCCCGACCCATGCGATGGTATTACTGACCGAGCGATAAGTAAATACGATCGATGTCACCGATGTCTCGGAGGAAAGATGACCACGACTCCGGCGGAGCCGGAACTGGAGGAGCGGCTGCAGGCCGGGTTCGACGCGACCATCGCGCGCAACGACCGGATCGAGCCCCGCGACTGGATGCCGGACGACTACCGCAGGACGCTCGTACGCCAGATCGCCCAGCACGCGCACTCCGAGATCATCGGCATGCAGCCCGAGGGCGCCTGGATCGGACGCGCCCCATCCCTGCGCCGCAAGGCGATCCTCCTGGCCAAGGTGCAGGACGAGGCCGGGCACGGCCTCTACCTGTACTCGGCGTGCGAGACCCTCGGCGTCTCCCGCATCCAGCTGACCGAGCTGCTGCTGGCCGGCCGGCAGAAGTACTCCTCGATCTTCAACTACCCGACGCTGTCCTACGCCGATGTCGGCACGATCGGCTGGCTGGTCGACGGAGCCGCGATCTGCAACCAGGTGCCGCTCTGCCGCACCTCTTATGGACCGTACGGGCGGGCCATGATCCGCATCTGCAAGGAGGAGTCCTTCCATCAGCGGCAGGGCTACGAGCTGCTCATGACGATGATGCGCGGCACCGACGCCCAGCGCGCCATGGTCCAGGAGTCGGTCGATCGGTTCTGGTGGCCGTCGCTGATGATGTTCGGCCCGCCGGATGGCGAGTCCCCCAACAGCGCGCGCTCGATGGCGTGGGGCGTCAAGCGCAACTCCAACGACGAGCTGCGCCAGCGCTTCGTCGACATGACGGTCCCGCAGGCCGACGCCCTCGGGGTGACGCTGCCCGACCCCGACCTGCGCTGGAACGAGGAGCGCGGGCACCACGACTTCGGCGACCCGGACTGGGCGGAGCTCGCCGCGGTCATCCGCGGCGACGGGCCGTGCAACGCCGAACGTCTGCGCCACCGCCGCACGGCCCACGAGGACGGCGCCTGGGTACGCGAGGCGGCGTCGGCATTCGCGAGCCGCTCCGCCGAAGCGAACGGCTCGACGTCGGTGGGCCCGTCCGACGAAGGCGGTGCGCGATGAGCCCCGATCGGCGGGAATGGCCGCTTTACGAGGTGTTCGTCCGTAGCAAGCGCGGGCTCAACCACGTCCACGTCGGGTCGCTGCACGCCCCGGACGACGCGATGGCCCTGCGGCACGCGCGCGATGTCTACACGCGGCGCAACGAGGGCGTGAGCATCTGGGTCGTACGGGCCGACGCCATCACGGCCTCCAGCCCGGACGAGAAGGATCCCTTGTTCGCGCCGAACGGCGACAAGGTCTACCGGCACCCGACGTTCTACGAGATCCCCGAGAACGTGCCGCACATGTGACCCGGCCGACCACTCCCCCGCCCATCCGGCCCGCTCCGCTTTATCCAGGCCATCCGGCCCGATCCATCCAGTCCACTTCAATCCACCGACACGTCCGGAAGGCGGACCACCATGAGCGACGACCACGGCAGCGTCTTCGACGGCCTGATCGGCGGGGATTCCGCGCAGTGGGCGTTCGGCACCGATTTCGAGGACCCGCTGGCCGGCGTCGACACGACCGTGCCTGACGGCGTCGACCACGCCGAACTCGCCGCGTACTGCCTCATGCTCGGCGACGACGCGCTGATCATGTCGCAGCGCCTGTCCGAGTGGTGCAGCCGGGCGCCGGACCTCGAAGAGGACATCGCGCTGGCGAACATCGCCCTCGACCTCCTCGGGCAGGCACGCCTGCTCCTGGCGCGGGCGGCCGCCGCCGACCCCGGCGTCGTGCCCGCCCTCCCGGAGGGCTCGCCGGTGCCCGCGGAGGACGCGCTGGCGTTCTTCCGTGACGCCGGGCAGTTCGGCAACGTACGCCTGGCCGAGGTGGCGAACGGCGATTTCGCGCACGTCGTCGTACGTCTGCTGCTGTTCTCGGTGGCCCGGCTCGCGCTGCTGGAACGGCTGCGCGCGAGCACCGACACGGTGCTGGCCCATGTGGCGGCCAAGGGCGTCAAGGAGCTCACCTACCACCGGGACTGGGCGGCCCGCTGGTTCCTCACGCTGGCGCAGGGCACCGAGGAGTCGCGCCGCAGACTCGTCACCGCCTTCGGCGACCTGTGGCCGTACCAGCCGGAACTGGTCGCCACGCATCCTGTCGAGCGCTCGCTCGCGCGGGCCGGGGTCGGTGTCGACCCCGCGACCGTCCGCGCCGAGGTGGACGACATCCTCGACCAGGTGCTCGCCATGAGCGGCGTCGCCCGCCCGGACCGTCCGCCCCTGGCGGGCGACGGCGGGCGGCACGGCGCGCACACCGAGGCCCTCAGCGACTTGATCGCCGAGATGCAGGTGGTCGCACGCGCACACCCGAGCGGGCGCTGGTGACCGCCCAAGACCGCGCCGTCGAGATCACCGGGGCTGAGCGGGTAGCGGCGAGCGCCCAAGAGCGATCCGCCGATGTCGAGGGGGTGCCGGTGAGTGGACGGGAGCGGGCCGCCGAGGTCGCCGGGCAGGTGCGTGATCCCGAGATGCCGATGCTGACTCTCGCCGATCTCGGTGTGCTGCGCGGTGTCGACGTCGAGCGGACGACGGACGGCGACGAGGTCGTGGTCGCCTCGATCACCCCTACCTACACCGGCTGCCCGGCCATGGGCACCATGCGCGACGATCTGGTCCATCGGTTGAACGACGCGGGATTCCCCCGTGTCGAGGTCCGCGTCGTGCTCGACCCGGCCTGGTCGAGCGACTGGATCTCCGAGCGGGGACGGGCCGCCCTGCGGGAGGCCGGGCTGTCGGCCCCCGGCCCCGCCCGTCGGCAGAGGGGGCCGGTGGCGCTCACGCTCGGGCCCCGGCGGCTCGCCCCGGCCTGTCCGCGCTGCGGTTCGACGGCCACCCGCCTGGTCTCCGAATTCGGCGCCACCGCCTGCAAGGCCCTCTACAGCTGCACCGACTGCCTTGAGCCGTTCGAGCATGTCAAGGAGATATGAGATGAGCACGCTCGCGCCCGGCCGCGCGACGACCCGGGCGTCCGCCGCTTTCCACCAGCTGACCGTGGCGGCGGTCGACCACCTGTGCGAGGACGCCGTGGCGATCACGTTCGCGGTGCCCGAGGAGTTGCGCGAGGTGTACGACTTCCGGGCCGGGCAGTCGCTCACCCTCCGCCGGTTCGTGGACGGCCAGGAGCACCGGCGGTCCTACTCGATCTGCGCACCGGCCGGCGCCCCGCCGCGTATCGGGGTCCGCGAGATACCGGACGGGCTCTTCTCCTCCTGGCTCGTCCACGAGGTGGTGCCGGGAACGCGGATCGAGGTGCAGGCTCCGACCGGCTCGTGGCGGGCCGACCCGGCGCTGGGAGAGCGGCACCTGTGCATAGCCGCCGGGTCGGGCATCACCCCGATGCTGTCGGTCGCCTCCACGGTGCTGGCCCATCCCGGCGCCCAGGTATCGCTTCTGTACGGCAACCGGACGAGCCGTACCGTGATGTTCGCGGAGGAACTCGGCGACCTGAAGAACCGGTACGGTCCCCGGCTCCAGGTCGTCCATGTGCTGTCGCGCGAGCCACGCGAGGTCGAGTTGTTCTCGGGGCGGCTCGACGGTGACCGGCTGCGTCGCCTGCTCACCCAGCTGGTTCCGGTTGAGACCTTCGATCACGTCTGGCTGTGCGGGCCGCTGCGCATGGTCGAGGACGCGCGGACCGTACTCACCGAACTCGCCGTCCCCGCGCGGAACGTCCACGTCGAACTCTTCTACGCCGACGCGCCACCGCCACCGCCGCGGCGGGAGGACAAGATGACGACCGGCGCGAGCAGCGTACTGACGACGGTGCTCGACGGACTGCGTACGACGTCTACCGTCTCCCGGGAGACGACGCTCCTCGACGGCGCCCAGGCGACGCGGGCCGACCTGCCGTTCGCCTGCAAGGGCGGGGTCTGCGGGACGTGCCGCGCGGTCGTCCGCGAGGGTGAGGTGGACATGCGCCGTAACTACGCCCTCGAAGAGTCCGAGGTGGCGGCCGGGTTCGTCCTCACCTGCCAGACGTTTCCCGTGAGCGAGAACGTCACGGTCGACTTCGACGCCTGACCATCGCTTTCACTGCCTGACATTCCTTTCGCCAGTCGATGTTCTCTTCGTTTCCCGACCACAGGAGCTCTTCGTGACCGAAGCGTCTTCAACTCTCTGTGTTTACCTGAGTAAAACGGACATCAGCGTAGCCTCGTCGCTTTCCGGCCGAGGTCGGGAGGCGATCCGGTGGAAGCCGATGCCGCGTCCGTCCGGCGAGCCGGGCGGACCGTGGTTGAGAGCCGCGTTGTCGGGGCCTGATTCCGCATTCCCAGATGGGGTGCGGCTCTTGGGCCACCGCCCCGCCGGACGCTGTCCGGTTGGTGCGAACACCAATCGGGGCGGGGACCGAGCGCCAGTCAGGCACCCGTCTGTGACTGAACATTACCATCTGATTACCTTCAGTAGCGATCGATCGGAAACTTCGATCACAGTTCTTCCGGCAACCACAGGTTGGCCTAGCGAGCGCTGGCAACGGTTCATACCCTTCGTCGTCTCCGGCGTACGGACGCCGATAGGCCGCTACGGCGGCGCGCTCGCCCACGTCCGCCCCGACGATCTCGCGGTCAACGCCGACGGCGGAGCCATCGCTCTCGGACACCCGCTGGGCGCGTCCGGGGCCCGGATCCTCATCACCCTGCTCGGCCGGCTCGAACGCTCCGGCGGCCGGCGCGGGCTGGCGACCATGTGCGTCGGTGTCGGCCAGGGCAGCGCTCTCCTGGTGGAGCGGCCATGACGCTGATCGTCGAGGAAGGGGCCGACCGGGTCGTGTGGCGGCTCAACAGACCCGAGGTCCGCAACGCGATCGACCGCGAGCTGGTCGCCGCGCTCCACCAGGCGTGCGCCGCCGTCGAAGAGGAGCCGCGTGTCGTACTCCTGACCGGCGAGGGGCCGGCCTTCGCGGCCGGAGCGGACATCGCCCAGCTCCGCGAGCGGAACCGGGAGGACGCGCTGCGGGGCATCAACTCGAAGATCTTCGACCGGATCCACCGGCTGCCGATGCCGACCGTGGCCCTCATCGACGGGTACGCCCTGGGCGGCGGGGCCGAGCTCGCGTACGCCTGCGACTTCCGCATCGGCACGCCGCGCGCGCGGATCGGCAACCCGGAGACGGACCTCGGCATCGTCGCGGCGGCCGGCGCGGCCTGGCGCCTCGCCGAGCTCGTCGGGGAACCCCTGGCCAAGGAGATCCTCCTCGCGGGCCGTGTCCTCACGGCTGAGGAGGCGCGGGCCGTGTACCTGCTCAACGACGTCGTGGAGCCCGAAGACCTGCTGGCCGCGGGACATCGGCTCGCCGACCGCATCACCGCGCGGGCGCCGTTGGCGACGCGGCTGACCAAGGCCGTCTTCCACGCCCCACGGGCCGCGCACCCGTTCGTCGACGACGTCGCGCAGGCGGTCCTGTTCGAGACGGAGGAGAAACACACCCGCATGACGGCATTCCTGAACCGGCGACAGGAGCGAAGCTCATGACCGGCGACGCCCAGGCGCAGACGCGGCACACGACTGGCGATCCCGTCGCCCAGACGCGGCACGCGACCGGTGATCCCCTCGCGCAGACGCGACTCACGACCGGCGGTGCCCTGCCACGGACGGTGGGTGTCTTCGGCGGCGGGCGGATGGGGTCCGGGATCGCGCACGCGTTCCTGGCCTCGGGCAGCCACGTGATCGTCGTGGAGGACGGCCCCGAAGCGGCCGGCCAGGCCAACGCCCGGGTGGGCGACAGCCTGGCCAAGGCCGGCGTGAAAGGCAAGCTCGAAGTCCCGCTCCCGGACGCCTTGGCCCGGCTGCGGACGACCACCGACCCGGGCGAGCTGGCCCCGTGCGAGCTCGTCATCGAGGCGGTTCCGGAGGACGCGGCGCTCAAGGCCGAGGTGCTCGCCCTGGTCGAGCGGCGGGCACCGGACGCGGTGCTCGCCTCGAACACCAGCAGCCTGTCGATCGGCGGGCTCGCCGCCGGTCTGGCCGCGCCGGGCCGCTTTCTCGGGCTGCATTTCTTCAACCCCGTCCCGGTGAGCGACCTCGTCGAGATCGTCACCGGGCCCCGCACCGAGCCGGCGCTCGTGACGCGGGCGCAGGAGTGGGTGACGGCCCTCGGCAAGACGCCGATCACCGTCGCGGACTCGCCGGGTTTCGCGAGCAGCCGCCTCGGCGTCTGCCTGGCGCTCGAGGCGATGCGGATGCTGGAGGAGGGGGTCGCGAGCGCGGCCGACATCGACACGGCGATGACCCTCGGCTACCGCCACCCGATGGGACCGCTGCGGACCACCGACGTGGTCGGGCTCGACGTGCGGCTCGCGATCGCCGAGCATCTGGCGCGCGAGCTGGGACCCCGTTTCGAGCCGCCGCGGATCCTGCGCGACCTCGTCGCCGCCGGGCACCTTGGCCGCAAGACGGGCCAGGGCTTTTACGTGTGGTGAGCGGGCAGGCGCTGAGGTGGGCGCCGTCGCGCGGGCTGAGGCTTCAGGGTCGGCGGGTCGCTCGGGGAGTTCAGGCTTGGTGGCGGGCCAAGCCGTCGAAGGCGATGACCGTGATGGCGTCGGCGACCGTCGCCGCGTCGTACACACCGTCCGGGCGATACCACTCGACCAGCGAGTTCACCATGCCGAACAGCAGCCGGCTCACGAGCGTCGGCGGCACGTCGTCGCGCAGGGAGCCCTCCGCGACGGCGTCCGCGACGAGCGCGGCCAAGCGGTCGTCGAGCCAGCGGCGCCGCTCCAGGGCGGCCAGCTCGATCCCGCTGTTGCCGCGCACCCGGAGCAGAAGCGTGACGGAGGGCTGGTGCGCCACGAGGACCTCGACGCTGCGCCGCACCACCTCACGCAATCGTTCGTACGCCGTCGCCCCGGCCCGATCGCGAGCGGCCGCGGTCACGACGGCGGTGAGCTCGTCGAGAGCGTCGTCCAATGCCTGGCTGAGCAGTTGCTCCTTGCTCGTGACGTGGTGGTAGATGGCCGGCTTCGTCAGTCCGAGCTCCTTGGCCAGGTCTCCCATGCTCGTGGCGTCGTACCCCTTGCGGTTGAACAGCTCCACGGCGGTGCGCAGGATCGCGGCCTGGTCGTAGCCGGGACGGCCACGACCACGGCGCGGGGTCGGCTCGGCGGGCTCGGTCGTCGTCACGAAAGAAGGATCTCACGGCAGTTCAGGCGCCCCGGTGGCCGCCTTGCGCCTTGACGGCCGGCCGCGCGCTCACGCCGGGAAGTCCTTGGGGTTGATCGAGGTGGTCCGCGCGTTGCCGCCCCTGACCGGGTTGAGGGTCAGGGTCCAGACGCTCCTTGAGGTGGCGGTCGTGGTGAACCTCAGCCGATCGTTGAACCGCTGGTACACGGCGCTCTGGCTGAACCTGCCCTTCGACACCCTGAACCGGGAGCCGGTGGTGAAGTAGACCCGGTACGTCCCGTCCCTGACATCCCTGACGCTGGCGCTGGACCTGGCGCGAACGTAGATGCTGACCGCCTTGGTCCTGCCCTTGACCAATGTGACGACGCCGTCCCTGGAGGTGCCGTTCTTGATCTTGAGCGTGCCCTGGCCGCCGCTGACGCGGTCGTACAGGATCCTGCCATTGCGCGGCCGCGAAGCGGCGGCCGAGTCGGCCGCCTGCGAAACCGAAGCGACGGTACGCTCGCCGATCGCCGTGGCGGCGGCCGGGGAGGCGGTCAGCAGGCCGCCGGCCAGCGCGACGGCCGCGACGACACCGGTACGTAATGGGGTTCCTTCGAGAAGTCTCTTCACCGTGTACATCTCCTTTCGCGAACATGCTCCTTGAGGGTCGCACGATCAGACCAAAGATAGATCGCCTATCCGTTATTCACCAGGAGGCAGGAATTCGCGGCGAGCGATCAGCCGATTCACCCGGCGACGAGACAACCACCTTCGTGATAGTTGCGCATGGCGCTTGATTCCGTATCGTCCTCACCAGCGGCCCCGACGACCACGTAAGGAATGATCGGCATGTCCGACGATGTGGCGCGACGCGTTTTCCAAGTGGTCGACACATTCGACCCCGACAAGTTCGTCCAGTTGCTGGCCGAGGACGCCACGTTGGTGTTCGGCAACGCCGAGCCGACAGTGGGGCGCGCGGCCATCGCCGCCGGGCTGCGGACGTTCTTCTCCACCATCGGCGGCCTGCGGCACCGGATCGTCCGGAGCTGGCAGGTGGACGCCGACACCATCGCCGAGACCGAGGTCACCTACCGGCGGCTCGACGGCAAGGACGTCAGCGTCGCGGCCGTGTCCCTCTGGCGCACCCGCGACGACGGACTGATCTCGGACTACCGCATCTTCATCGACCTCGCACCCGTCTACGCGGCTTAGTCAGATCGGATCTCTGGCCTACAAGATCGCTATAAACGGTATGCGCCTTTACAGGTAAATCAATATCTCGGGCGCTTTTCCAATGCGTATTTCTACACGTTCCGTCGTTGAACCCGGCTGCCGCCGCACCCCGTACAACCGTGCGTCAACACAGCTATGAGCCTCACCCTCGAGGCGCTTGAAAGGGTCATCATGACGAAGCGCATCCTCACCGTCCCCGGCCTGGTTCTCGCTACCGCTCTGGTCGCAGGTGGCCTGGCGCCCGCCGCGGCGCAGGCGAGTACGAGCTCCGATGTCTACCTGGCCGCCTCGCTGCAGGGCAAGAACGAGGTGCCCGCGGCGGGCGCGAAGGTCGGCGACAAGAACGGCAGCGCCATCGCCGTGTTCCGCATCCATGGCGACCAGGTCGATTACGCCATCCGCTGGCAGAACATCGCCACCCCGACCGCGTTCCACATCCACCAGGGCAAGGCGGGCAAGAACGGCGACGTCAAGATCCCGTTCTTCGGCGAGGCGCTGCCCGGCAGCCTGAGCGCCGTGAAGGGGACCGTCAAGATCAGCGACTCCGGCCTGCTCAACCGGATCAAGAGCAACCCCAAGAAGTGGTACGCCAACCTGCACACCGGCGAGTTCCCCGGCGGCGCCGTCCGCGCCCAGCTGTACAAGATCCGCCCGGTGGCGCTCGAGTCGGTGCTGGCGAACGGCTCGCACTCCACTCTCACCGCCTCGGCCGACGGCCGCCAGGAGGTCCCGGCGCCCGGTACGAAAGTCGGCGACAAGGACGGGCGGGCCGCCTGGCTCGTCTGGGTCAAGGGCACCCAGGTGCACTTCGCCACCGCCTGGAAGAAGATCGCCGCGCCGACGAACGGGCACATCCACCGCGGCAAGAAGGGCAAGAACGGCCCCGTGGTCGTGAACTTCTTCAGCGCCGCCAACGGCCTGCCCGCCGGGATCAACGGCATCGCGGGTACGGCGAGCACCTCCGCCAAGGTGGCCGGCGGGATCAAGCACAACCCGAAGAACTGGTACGTCAACCTGCACACCGGTGAGTTCCCCGGCGGCGCGGTGCGCGGCCAGCTCCACGGCGGCGGTTGGTAAGACCTCCGATACCGCGCGGGCCGGCCGATCAGGGCCGGCCCCCTCACCTTCTGACGAAACCCGCGCCGCCTTCGCATCCGCCTCCGCCCAGCTGCCGGTCAGCCGCTCAGGAGCGCCTCGTGCGGCTACGTTAAGGGTTGACAACCAGGACAAAGCGGCGCAGGAGATCCCCCATGACCGACATCCCGGGCCAGGCATTCTTCGGCAAGATCGACACCACGAGGCCGCATTCAGCGCGGGTGTGGAACTACCTCCTCGGAGGCAAGGACTTCTACCCCGTCGACCGCGAAGCAGCTGAGCAGTACAAGGAGATGTTTCCCGGGATCGTCGACATCGCCCGGACCGACCGCGCCTTCCTTGGCCGGGCTGTGCGCTACCTGACCGGCGAGGGCGTCCGCCAGTTCCTGGACATCGGGACCGGCCTGCCGACGATGGACAACACCCACGAGGTCGCCCAGCGGGTCGCCCCGGAGTGCCGCATCGTCTACGTCGACAACGATCCCCTCGTGTTATTGCACGCCGCGGCGTTGCTGAGCAGCTCTGAGGAGGGGGTCTGCGACTACATCGACGCCGACCTGCGCGACCCGGACAAGATTGTGGAGCTGGCCGCGCGGACGCTGAACTTCGACGAGCCAGTCGCGATCATGCTGTTGGGGATTCTGCATCTCATCCCGGACTTCGACCAAGCGCACCAGATCGTGATGCGCCTGCTGGACGCCGTAGGCCCAGGCAGCTGCCTGGCGATCACCCATGCCACCCTCGATCTCGACGGTGAAGCGACTGAGCAGGCCGAGGCCCAGCAGGAATGGAACAAGAAGGCCGACCCGATCACCCCCCGCACCCACGCCGACATCAGCCGGTTCTTCGACGGCCTGCAGATGGTGGAACCCGGCCTGGTCTCGATGTCACGCTGGCGGGTCGAGGCCACTCCCTGGGGTGAGCCCGCCGAGGTGCCCGGCTTCTGCGGAATCGGCCGCAAACCCTGAGGCCCGTGACTGCGGCCGCCGCCGACGGATCGTCCGTGACCGGGCCGTCCACGCCGGTCCGCTGACCAGGACTCCGCGGGACGACCCGCCCTCGGCGCGCGTTTCGGCGATGAGTACGGTGTGTCCAATGCTTACGGTAGTGACGGCGTTCACCCCCATCTGGATCATCGGCGCCCTCGGGTGGCTGACCGGGCGTTTCCGGGTGGCGAGCGGGCAGTTCCAGCAGGCGCTCACGGGGTTCACCTTCACCATCGCCATGCCCGCCGTACTGTTCACCACGCTCAGCCGTACGCCGCTCAGCCAGATCCAGCCGCGGCCGCTGCTCGCCTTCGCGATCAGCACCGTCTTCGTCGGCGTGCTCGCGCTCGTGACGCTGCGCGGCAAGCTGCCCGACCGGGTGATCGGGGCGATGTCGTCGGCCTACGTCAACGCCGGCAACCTCGGCATCCCCATCGGCCTGTACGTCCTGCACGACGCGACCTTCGTGGTGTCGGTGCTGATCTTCCAGGTGCTGGTGATGTCTCCGCTGATCTTCCTGGGCCTGGGCGTCGAACGCTCCTCCCTGCTGGCCCCGCTGCGGATGCCGATCGTGGTGGCCTCGGTGCTCGGCCTGGGCATGTCCGCCCTCGGCTGGCAGCTGCCCGAACCCGTGATGCGGCCACTGAACCTGCTCGGCGGCGCGGCGGTGCCGCTGGCGCTGTTCGCGCTGGGCATGTCGCTGAACGGCTCGGCCGTCGCCTGGCGCCGGGTCGCTCCCGTGGTGACGCTCAAGCTGCTGATCCAGCCGCTGGTGGCGTTCCTGGTCGGGCGGTTCCTGCTTCATCTCGACGGCCACGCGCTGTTCGCGGCCGTCCTGTTCGCCGGGCTGCCCACCGCGCAGAACACCTACGTCTACGCCGCCGAGTACGGGCGGCCCACCGAGCTGCCCCGCGACACCATCCTGGTCTCGAGCGTCCTGTCGCTGGCCACCCTCTCGGTGATCGCCGTGCTGGCCGGGGGCGCGGGCGCGCTCACCCTCAAGTGATCGCCAACCAGCGATCTTTGGGTAGAAGGTACTCGTAACATCGAACTCAGCTCCATGAGGTACCCGTGTCGAGACTTCTGCGCCTGTTAACCGCCCCGCTGCTCATCGTGACCCTCGTCCTGACCGGCGCCCCCGCCCGCGCCGACAGCGACCCGCTGCTCGCCACCCAGTGGCAGCTCGCCTGGGACACCTACCGCTTCTACGAGCACCTGACCGGCCCCCTCCCCCTGGACGGCCGGACCGCGGTCACCCGTGACCTCCCGATCGACATCGACGCCCCCCTTGACCACGTCTTCGCGGCGTACTCCGACATCAACCACCACATCGGCCTGCACCCCTTCCTGAAGCGCGTCGCCACCCACGCCGACTACGTCCAGGACGGGCTGCGCTACGTCAACTTCACGGCCGTCGAGGACGTCCCGGTCACCGACGGGGTGCCCGTCACCGTCAACACGCACGCCCAGCAGCGCGTCCACGCGGCGGAGTACTTCTACGAGACAGACACCTGGACCATGCCCAACGTCGTCACCCATCAGCGGATCGACTTCACCGACCTGGGCGGCGGCCGGACCCGGGTGACCGAGCACCTCACGTTCGAGGCGAACGTCCTGCTCATCGACTTCACCGTGACCAACGGCGTCTCCTCCCACCAGCAGACCCAGGTGGCGCTGAAGGAGGCCATCGAGAGCGGCCGGCTGTGACGGGCCGGCCGGTCGCAAGGCCGACTGCGACGGGCCAGGTAGTCACAGGGCCGACTGCGACGGGCCGGTTGGTCGCGTTCGAGAGGTGACGCCCTTACCGCGTCCTGTCCTCGGCCGGGCAGGACGCGGTAGCCGGCGTCCACGGTGTTGACGACGATGCCCCACCCGCCGGCTTCGGCGGCGACGTGCCGCGCGAAGGTGTCGAGCGCGGCCTTGGCGGTCGCGTGCGGGTGCGGGTGCGCACCGTCACGCCCTCCACTCCGCCGCAGGTCAGCTACACGCTGACCGACCTCGGCCAGGGGATCACCGAGCCCCTTCAGGTGCTGTCCGACTGGATCCGGGATCACGCGAACGCCATCCTCGCCGCCCAGGCAGCCCACGAGGGGCAAGGCGGCTGAGCCGGCTCTGACATCACGCCCGTGCATGGCCCGATACCCACCGTTAATCCCTAGATCCTAGACCGATAACCAAGTTTCGGGCATGCTTGTCGAGATCATCAGTAAAGTGGCCTATGAAGGGACAATCAGGTGAGAATGCCGACAAAGGCGGCAATCTTTACGGCGGCACTCTGCCTCAGCGGTGTCATAGCGAGCCCGGCGAACGCCGCCGCGGCGGCGAGCCCGGAGAGCATCTGCGGCTCCGGCTACGCGCGCATCACCGGCGGTACGCAGCCGGTCAAGACCTCGAGCGGCCGCCGGTACGGCACGGTCTACCTGCTCTACAACCGCGGCAACGGCTACAACTGCGTGGTCACGATCAAGTCGAGCTTCGTCGGCACCAAGACCCCGGTCAGCGCCGAGCTCACGATCATGGCCAAGCCGATCAAGGACACGAAGCAGAGCCCGATCGTGCGCTCCGACCGCGGCAACTTCAAGTCCTACGCGGGTCCGGTGAAGTACTGGGCGCAGGGCAGGTGCGTGAAGTTCTGGGGCTCGATCAAGCCGCTCGGCCACGACCCGGCGGTCGCCAGTGGGGGCCGTGCGAAGTGGGGCAACTGCGGATAACGTCCGCGATGGCGCCTCCGTCTTACTCCTGGCTTGTCGAGGTTCCATACTGACTCCCTGACTTGATCGTCGGGAGGTCAGATGTTGTACGGACGTGGGGCCGAGCAGGGTGAGATCGACGCGCTGCTCGAAGCCGCAAGGGCCGGACGCAGCGGCGCGGTCGTCGTCAAGGGCGAGACCGGCATCGGCAAGTCGGCGCTCCTCGGCTACGCCGCCGGGCGGGCCGCCGGCTGGCCGGTGCTGCGCACGCTGGGGGTGGAGTCGGAGACCGAGCTGCCGTTCGCCGCTCTCCATCTGCTCCTGCGGCCGGTGCTCGGGCATGCCGAACGGCTGCCGCCCGGCCAGGCGGCGGCGTTGCGCGGTGCGATCGGGGCGGCACCCGCCGAGGTGGCCGACCGGTTTCTCGTCGGACTGGCCGCGCTCACGCTGCTGTCCGACCTCGCGGGCGACGGGCCGATCCTGTGCCTGGTCGACGACGCGCAGTGGCTCGACGACGCCTCCGCCGACGCGCTGCTGTTCGCGGCCAGGCGGCTCGACGCTGAAGGCGTGGTCATGCTGTTCGCCCTCCGGGACGGCGCGGCCACCCCGCGCCCTGGGGCGATGGCCACTCCCGGGGTGGCCGAGCTGCGGCTGGGCAGGCTGGAGGCGGCGGTGGCCGAGGAGTTCCTGGCCGATCGGGCTCGCGATCTGGCGCCGCAGGTGCGGCGCCGGGTCCTCGACGAGGCGGCGGGCAATCCGCTGGCGCTGATCGAGTTCGCCGCCGTACTGACCCCTGAGCAGCGGGCGGGGCGGTTGAGCCCACTTCCGTTCGCGGGCGAGTCGGGGCCGCTGTCGCACCGGGTGCGGACCACGTTCGAGGCTTACATCGATCGTTTCCCCGAGCCGGCCAGGGCGGCGCTGCTCGTCGCGGCGGCCGACGACACCGGGGATCTGGACCTGATCCTGCGGGCCGCCGCCCGTCTCGGCGCGACGGTCGCGGACTTGGCGGTGGCCGAACGCGAGGAACTGATCGAGCTCTCGGCGGCCGGGCTGTCGTTCCGGCACCCGCTGATCAGGAGCGCGGCCTACCGTGGCGCGCCGTACTTCCGCCGGGTCGCGGCCCACCTGGCGCTGGCGGAGTCGCTGAGCGAGCAGACAGGCAGGTGTCTGGGCGACCCCATGGGCAGACCCCTGGCCGGCCGGACGACCGCATCCCTGGGCGATCGGGCGGCCGAGTCTCTCGATAGTCAGGCGCGGGCCGATCGGCGGGCCTGGCATCGGGCCGCCGCCGCGACCGGCCCGGACGAGAGGGTCGCCGGGGAACTGGAGCGCGCCGCCTTACGGGCGCGCGACCGGCAGGGCACGGCCGCCGCGTCCGTGGCGTTCGAGCGGGCCGCCGATCTCACCGCCGACACCGCCCGCACGGCGCGCAGGCTGATCGCGGCGGCGGAGCTGGCGGTCCAGGCGGGTCAGCTGAAGCGGGCCGCCGGGCTGGCCGACCGGGCGGCGCCGCTCGCCACGACACTCGCTACGACCCCGGCCGAGCTCGCCTGCCTCGTCCAGGTACGTGCCTGCGTGGAGGTGGAGCAGGGCTCGCCGAGCGCGGCGGGCCGGATCCTGGCCGAGGGCGCGGAGCACGTACGGACCGCCGACCCCGCGCTCGCGGCCCGCATGCTGGCCGAGGCCATCCATTACGCCTCCTTCGCCGCCGACCCCGAGCTCGCCCACGACGCCGACCACCGACTCAGCGCGCTCGCGCTACCGCTCCCAAAAGGGCCGCAACCGCCACAGCCAGACGAACCGCGGCCGCTACCCCAAAGGCCCGGGGTGCTCGCCGCCGGAATGGCGGTCATGGCGCGGCTCGTGGAGGGCCAGGCCGTGATGGACCTCTCCCCCATCCGCGCGGCCGCCCGGCTGGCGCGCGACTCCCCCGACCTGCTGCCCCTCGCCGCCTCCCTGAGCATCGTCTCGGGTGACGAGGTCACGGCCCACGGGCTGGCCGAGTCGCTGGTCGCCCGCTGCCGCGAGCACGGGCTGATCGGCCTGCTCCCCCAGGCGCTGGCGCTGTTCGCGCAGGCCCAGATGCTGCGCGGCAGGCACCGCGAGGCGTCGGCCGCCGCGTCCGAGGCGCTGACCGTCGCCTCCGACATCCACCAGGCCCATCGGGCCGGCCACGTGTACGGGCTGCTGGCCTGGCTGGCCGCGGTCAGCGGTGCGGAGGAGCGCTGTCTGGAGCTGGCCGCGAAGGCGGACGGCGACGTCGAGGCCACCAGGGCGCTGGCCGCCTGGGCGCTCGGTCTGTCCCAGCTGGGCCAGGGCAGGGCCGGGGCCGCTCTCGACCACCTCCGGACGGCGGGCGACCGCCATCCCGTGGTCGCGCTCTGCGCGGCGCCCGATCTGGTCGAGGCGGCGGTCCGCGCCGGGCGGGCGGATCTGGCGGAGGGGGCGGCGGCCAGGTTCGCGGGCTGGGCGGCCGTCGTGGAGCGCCCCTGGGCGAACGCGGTCGCCGCCCGGCTCAGGGGGCTGCTGGCCGAGGGCGACGAGGCGGGCAGGCACTTCGCGCGGGCTGTGGCCGTACCCGCTGATCAGCCGTTCCAGCAGGCGCGCAACGAGTTGCTGTACGGCGAGTGGCTCAGGCGCGCGCATCGCCGTTCGGACGCGCGGCGGCGGCTGCGCGCCGCCTTCGAGGCGTTCGACGCGCTCGGCGCCGCGCCGTGGGCCCGCCGCGCCCACGGCGAGCTGGAGGCGGCCGGCGAGGCCGCCGTGTCCAGGAGCGGCGGCCTGCTCGACCGGCTGACGCCGCAAGAGCGTCAGGTGGTACGGCTGGCGGCGGCCGGGCTGTCCAATCGGCAGATCGGCGCGCGGCTGTTCCTCAGCCCGCGTACGGTGGGACATCATTTGTACAAAGCGTTTCCCAAGCTCGGTGTGGCTTCCCGAGCCCAGCTCGGCGACCTCGACCTAGGTGAGTGACCGCGGCTACTTAGTCGCGAGCCCGTATGACCGGTCAGGCGCCGCGCGCCGACCGATTCGCGGATGATCGCCCGCGCTTTACCGTGCTTCCGACCTCACGGAAACGGAGCGCGTGGATGCACAGATTAGTCAGATCCGGCTTATCCCTGCCCCTGGTCGGGGTCCTGGTCGCGGCCGCCCTCATGGCCACGGCACCGGCCGCCTCCGCCGCGCCCGCGCGCCAGGACGGGCAGCGGGTCACCCTCCTGGTCCACGGCTTCGACCGTGAGGCCGACACCAACTGCGCCAGCAGCTGGAAGGACGCCAAGAACCTGCTGAACGCCAATGGCTGGGGCGAGGTCCGTACGTTCGGCTACTACAACAAGGCCACCAACTGCGACATCAGATATCAGGGCACCACCGACTCCCGCATCCAGGAGATCGGCCGCCAGTTCGCGTGGACCGTCTACTACTTCTATTCCAGCCATGACACGGCGATCGACGTCGTGGCGCACTCCATGGGCGGTCTGGTCGCCAAGGCCGCGATCGAGGGCGTCAACAGGTACGGCGTGGGCAAGACGCCGCCCGATCTGAGCGGGCTGAATGTCGATCTGAACAACATCGGCGCGGCCGGGTGGCCCAGCGGCTGGCCTCCGTACCTGTACATCGAGGACATGGTCACGCTCTCCACGCCGCACCAGGGCATCGGCAGCGCGCTGGTGACCGCGTGCGCCATCACCCACGAGCAGTGCAGCGACATGCGTCCGGGCAGCGGCTTCCTGAGCTGGCTGTCGAAGCAGCCACTCTCCCAGATGGGCACGGACTACACCTTCCTCGCTTCGAGCCACGACGACACGGTCAGCGTCGATTCGGCGACCAACAAGCGCACTGCCCATCATTGGGCGGTCTATGACAAGAACGCGGACGGCGGGACGCTGAGCCACACCGCCATGCGGACGACCTCGACCGGCGCGTGGCAGGCGTCGTGGGGCGGGCAGCGGAGTGACGCGGGGTCGGGTTCGTACCCCGCGCCGCTCCTTCAGACCATGGACGGCCTGTACAACCAGCAAAGCGAGTAGCAAAACACGCGAAAACGGATCGGCACGCCCGGCGTGCCGATCCGTTTTCGCGTTACTTCAGGCCGTAGGCCCGGGTGATCGTCTGGTCGACGGTGTTGCCCTCGGCGTCCACGCCCTGGGCGCGGATGCCCACGGTGCCGTTGGTGGCCGACAGGGCGGGGTGGGCGATGATGGCGGTGTAGGAGGTGGCGTTCTTCTTGGCGGTGGTGACGGGCTTCCAGTGGGCACCGTCGTCGTAGGTGACCCAGAGCTTCAGGCTGCCGAGGCGTGCGTCGGGCACGTCGTAGGAGCCCTGGTAGCCGGTGACCGTGATCTTGTGCGGCCTGGCCGCCGCGGTCGTGTTGTCCAGGTCGAGGTCCAGGTCGTAGCGGAGGTTGAGCCGGCGGACCGGCTCGCACGGGGCGAGGGTGCTGGCGAAGAACCAGCCGACGCACAGGCCGTCGCTGGGCGTCCGCATCCCGTCGGTCGGGCGCTTGGACTTGAACGTCCACTCCGTCGCCACGTCGGTGGCGTACTTCTGCAGCGGCTGCGGGGTGTGGAACTTGTCGGTGAGGCGATAGCGGGCCTCGCCCTCCGGCAGCTCGAACCTCGGCATCTGGATCAGGACCGGGCCGCTGGTGCCCGATTCGACCATGGGGATCTCCTGGCCGTCACGGTAGAGATGCAGCTCGTCCTTGCCGCCGCGCTCCTCGTAGAAGCGCGCGTTCCAGGTGAACGCCTCCTGGTGGTTCGGCTCCGGGCCCAGGATCGGCAGGGCCGCCACGAAGGTGTCGCCGTTGCGGCAGGGGAAGCACGTGGTGTTCCCGGCGGAGCGGGTCAGGTCGGAGAACACCGGGTTGCCGGGCACGCGCGGCTGGGCGCCCCACTCCTCGGTCTTCCCACCGGCCGTCGGGTAGACGTCCACGGCGGTCGCCCACATTCCGGAGCTCTGGCCGGAGGCGTCGCCTTCGGGGTAGGTCAGCTGGGTCTCGCGGGTCCACGACACGTCCCGCGAGACCGGCCCGACATACTCGGTCACGGTGCTCTGCGCGGGCCAGGAGGAGCCGAACCGCGGACCGAGCAGCCAGCCGGGGTGGGTCACCACGGTCGCCGACCAGGAGATGGAGGCGAGGGCGGGCCGGTCGGCGTGCAGGCGGTTCTTGATCTCGTACAGGTTGCGCCTGCCGAGCTCGTAGTCGAGCTTGGCCGGGACGCGCAGGCGCTCGTGGAGGAGCAGCGAGTAGATGTACGGCGTGGCGGTGACGCCCTCGGCCTGGATGCTCACCGGCCGCCTGGCCAGCAGCGCGGCCAGCGCGCGGCCTTCGCCGGCGGGCAGGCTCATCGTCGGGATGGGGTAGATCGGCCAGTACTTCGCCAGATCGAGGAAGGGCCGGTTGACCGCCCCGTAGCCGAGCACCCCGGCGGCGCCGGCGTCGGCCGCGGCCTTGACCCGGTCGAGCGCGTCGCCCGTGCAGCCGGTGGCCGGGCACAGGTCGGACAGGTCGAGCAGGACGAGCTTGCCGCGTACACCGGCGCCGGCGAGGTCGGCCGCCTGGCCGCGGCCCCCGGACACCAGGGTGAGCGTGCTGCGGCCGTTCAGCTTGGGAACGTCCTCCGCCAGGCTCTGGTAGCGGGGACTCAGGGTGAGCTTGTCGGCCTTCATGCTGATCACGGGGGCGCCGCGCAGGATCTGTCCCGCGACGTCGAAGGTGCCCTGGGTGATCGAGCGGGTGGGCAGCAGCCAGTAGTTGTGCAGCCCGTAGGTGGGGTAGGCGGACTCGAAGCGGACGGACCCGACACCGTTGGCCGCCTCACGCTCGGAGGCGTACTGGGAGTTGTAGACCTCTGTGGGGTCCGGGGTCTTCTGGGTGACCTGGCGGGCCTTGCGCATGTCGAGGGTGATCGTGGTGTCCTTGGTGGCCTCGAACTCCGGCTGCGACGGCAGGCCGATGTTCCACTGCCCGTCGCTGCCACGCCAGCTGATGCCGGAGTTCGCGCTGTAGGTGCCCGCGTACACCTTCGTCTCGGTCTCGGTGCCGCTGCCGGGGTACCACTCGACGTCGAGGTCGTCGCGGTCGTCGGTACGCAGGATCGCCCAGGGGATGCCCTGCACGTCGGTCGCGCCGTCGGGCAGCACCATCCGGGTCTTGATGGTGACCTTCTTGGGCTCGACGAACGCGCCGACGGCCGTGTTGACGCTCACGCCGCTCGCGTCGGTGGCGTGCACGAAGCCCTCGTACCAGGTATCCGGTCCCGACGGGTCGAAGGTGACGGCGACGGGCGCGGTGCCGTGCGCGGGGACGGTGACCGTGTCGTGGTCCAGGGTGAGCGTACGCGCGGGCGCGGTGCCCTTGTGGGCCTTGAGCCCGGTCTTGAGCGTCAGCGTCACCGGCTGGTCGCCGTCGTTGGTGTAGGTGAGCGTCTTGGTGACGGGAGCGGTGTGGGGGTAGGCCATGAGGCCGAAGTCGATGCCGCCCGAGGCGGTGACCGCCTGCTTCACGGCGCGCGCCACGTCCACCCGGCCCGCGCCCTGCTCGTAGGAGCCGTAGCCGTCGTCGCGGGCGGTGCTGGTGAGCGCGTTCTTGAGCTGGGCGCCGGTCCAGTCGGGGTGCTTCTGGGCCAGGAGCGCGGCCGCGCCCGCGACGTGCGGGGTGGCCATCGAGGTGCCCGACGCGCCGGTGTAGCGGTCGTTCACGGGGGTGCCCATCGTGGTGCCCGCGGCCCGCGCGGCCACGATGCCGACGCCGGGGGCGGCGATGTCCGGCTTGAGGCTGTAGTCGGCCAGCACCGGGCCTCTGCTGGAGAACTCGGCGAGCTTCTCCGACCCGTCCACCGCGGCGACGGTCAGCGCCGACGGCGCCGAGCCCGGCGAGGCGATCTTCCGGTTGAGGTAGTCGTTGCCCGCCGCGATGACGAACAGCGACCTCGACTGGGCGCTGAGGTTCTCGACCGCCTGGCTCATCGGGTCGGGCCCGGTGTAGCAGCAGCCGCCGAGGCTCATGCTGATCACTCTGGCCTGCTGGCCGACCGCCCACTCCATGCCGGCGATGATGTCCGACTCGGCGCCGTTGCCGCTCTTGTCGATGACCTTGCCGATGAGCAGCGACGCCTTGGGCGCGACGCCGGTGTACTTGCCGTCGGAGGCGGCGCCGTCGCCCGCGATCGTGGAGGCGACGTGGGTGCCGTGCCCGTGGCCGTCCTGGACGTCCGCCTCGTCGGTGAAGTTCGCGCTGGCCGCGACGCGGCCGGCGAGGTCGGGGTGGCCGAGGTCGATGCCGGTGTCGAGGACCGCGACCTTGACGCCCTCGCCCTTCAGCCCGGCGGCCCACGCCTCCGGCGCGCCGATCTGCGGCACGCTCTTGTCGAGTACGGCCTGCACCTTGCGGTCGAGCCAGATGGCCGAGACGCCCTTGCCGAGCTTGGCCGTGGCGTTCTTGTCCGCCGCGGGGGGATCGAGCGCGGTCCAGAACTGCTGGACCGCCTGCTTGTCCACCCGGATCGCCGCGCCGCCCACGCTGGGCAGCCCGCGCGGCGCGGAGGTGGCGGGCAGGGCGTCGGCCTGCGCCGACAGGGTGTTGGCCGGCTGCTTGGCCGGACCGTACTGGACGATCAGCGGCAGGCCGGCGCTGTCCTTGTCGGTGTAGCCGTTCTTGGCCAGGTAGGCGACGTCGAACAGGCCCTTGTCCATGCGGCCCGACGACACCAGGTCCATCACGTCGGAGGGGAAGACGTAGTAGGAGTCCCGGTCGCGGACGGAGATGAAGTTCACCGGGGCGCCGTCGGGCCGCTTGGCGGGGGTGACCTGGTGGCGCGGGGTACCGCCGGGGCCGGTGTCGTAGGCGACCACGTCACCGGTGATCAGCGTGATCTTCGGCGCGTCCTTGGCCGGTGTTCCGGACGACTCGACGGCGGCGACGGTCTGGCCGGAAAGGGCGGGTGCGGGGGTGGCCGAAGCCGGCGGCTCTACGGCCATGCCGGTCGTCAGCACCAGCCCCAGCGCTAAAAGCCCGATGGACGGCTTGCGCCATCGTGGACGAGTCATGGTTCTCCTCGCGGGATAGCAGGCATGATCGACTCTCCCGAACCATGACATGTCAAGAAATATCCTGAAAAGGTGACTCGTCGTCCTTTTCCCGCCAATGACGGGAAAAGGACGGCCAGGAAGCGGGGTTTTGAGTGATCATGTTGGGATGCTGCGCATCCTCGGCCTGTCAGCGGCGGAGCAGGCCCTCTACGAGGCTCTGGTCGAGCACTCCCCCGTCACCCTCGAAGAGCTGGACGAGCTCGCCGGCACTCCCGGCCTGGCCGTCGGGCTGGAGGAGCTGGGGCTGATCGCCCGCCTGCCCGAGGACCCGCCCCGGTTCGTCGTCGTACCGCCGGAGATGGGGCTGGACGCGCTCATCCGCGAGCGGGCCCGCGCCCTGGCCGACGCCCGGCTGCGGGTGGCCCAGCTGTCCACGCGCTATCACCTCACCACGCCCGCCCAGGAGTCGGGCGGGCTGGTGGAGGTGGTGATCGGGCGGGAGGCGGTGTTGCGCCGGTTCGAGCAGCTGCAGCGCGGCACCCGGCGGGAGATCCGGATGTTCGACGCGCCGCCGTACGCGGGCGAGGTGGGCGGCAACACCCAGGAGTTCGACCTGCTCAGCCGCGGCGTGGACTACCGGGTGGTCTACGACCGGCGGGCCATCGAGATGCGCGGCACGCTGAAGACCATCGTGGACTACATCGCCGCGGGCGAGCAGGTGCGCGTCGGCGACGTGCCGATGAAGCTGGTGCTCAGCGACTACCCCATGGCCCTGGTGCCGCTCCGGCATGATCTGCAGATGGTCGAGTCGGCCCTGGTCGTGTACGACTCGACGCTGCTCGACGCCCTGGCGGCGCTGTTCGAGATGTACTGGGAACGCGCCGTGCCCCTGCACGTCAGCCATGGGCGCGCCCGGCTGCCGGAGACCAGGAGCCCGACCGACGCTCAGCGCGACCTGCTGGCCCGGCTGGTGGCCGGGCAGACGGACAAGGCCATCGCGGCCCACCTCGGCTGGAGCGACCGCACGGTACGCCGTCACGTGCACGCCATGATGATCCAGCTGGACGCCCAGACTCGCTTCCAGGCCGGTTACCAGGCCGTCCTGCGCGGCTGGCTGGCCGATGAGAAGGGCGTACAAGATGAGCCGGAATGACCGGGACGGCGTCGGCGCGCTCGGCGCGGCCGGGCTAACCCCGGACGAGGAGGCGGTGTACGAGCTGCTGATCGACGGCTCGCCGGCCACCACCGCCCGGATCGCCTCGCTCGGCGCGCCGGCCGGGCTCCGCCCAGACCAGTTGCCCGCCGTGCTCGCCGCGCTGGAGGCCAAGGGGCTGGTCACCCGGTCCGGCGCCCACTACGCCGCCGTGGCTCCTGAGGCCGCGCTCGACGTGCTCCTGGTCACCGCGGAGCGGGAGCTGCTGCGCGCCCGCGAGCGCGCGGGCGAACTCGACCAGGCCTTCCAGCGCCGCCGGGCGGCCGGGGAGACGCCGCCGGCGGTCGTCGAGGTCGTGACCGGGCAGCGGGCGGTCCAGCAGCGGCACGCCCAGATCCAGCGGGCCGCCTGGCACCAGCTGCGCTGCTTGTCCAAGCCGCCCTACTTCGACCCGCCGGGCAGCGTGGCGGCCCAGCGCGAGCTGCTGGACCGGGGCGTCACGAGCCGCATGATCTACGAGCGGGGGTTCGTCGACCGGATCGGGGCGCTGCGCCAGATCGAGACGATGGTCGGGGCGGGCCAGCAGGCGCGGGTGCTGCCCAGCCTGCCCATGAAGCTCTACCTCATGGACGACCGCTTCGCCCTGCTGCTGTTACGGCACCACCCGGAGGACCCCGACGCCGACGCCGCCCTGGTGGTCCACCCGTCCGGGCTGCTGGAGGCGCTGAGCCGGCTGTTCGAAGGGCTGTGGCAGCGGGCGCTGCCGCTGCGCCTGCGGCCTCCGGCGCCCGGCGCGGCGCCGCCCGCGCGAGCGCGCGCCTCGGCGGACGACGACGAGCGGCTGATCGCGCTCCTGGTGGCCGGGCTGACCGACGAGGCCATCGCCCGGCAGCTCGGCGTCGGCTACCGTACGGCGGAGCGGCGCATCGCGAACCTGATGAGCAGGCTCGGCGCCCACACCCGCTTCCAGGCGGGCGTCCAGGCCGCCTTCCGCCACCCTCCGCCGCCGGAGGAGTGAGGCTCACCGGTCCAGGCACTCGGCCGAGAGGGCGAGGCGGGCGGACATGTTGCGCTCCATCATGCGCAGGGCCGCCTCGCCGAGGTCGTGGTGGATGGCGGCCACGCAGTCGGGCGGCACCCTCAGGGCGTAGTGACGTACGTAGGCGTCCAGCGCGCTGTAGAGCACGCACTGCTCGGTCACCTGCCCGGCCAAAACGACGGTGTCGACCTCGCTGCGGCCCAGCAGGTACTCCAGCGAGGTGCCGTAGAAGGCGCTGTGGCGGACCTTGGGCAGGAACGCGCAGTCCGGCGGCGGCAGGATCGGCTCCACCAGGTCCGGGCGGCGGCCGTTGAGGGCCTGGGCCTCGATCTCCCGCCGATCCCGAGTGAAGTCGCCGTAGTTGTCGTTGACGTACACCAGCTCGACCTCGTCGCGGGAACGCGCCCGCGCCACCAGCTTCGCCATCGGTTCGATGATCTTCGCTACGTTGCGGCACAGAGGTTCGGCGTCGTCGTGCTCGTACGGATTCAGCATGTCGATGATGACCAGCGCGGTTCTTGCCATTCCTGCTTACTGTCCACGACGTGCGGTTTTAGCCGACCGGCCCCGGGCAGACGCCAGCAGCCGGACGAGGGAACGAAGGAGATCCGATGGACGCCATCGTGCTGCTGAAGGACGACCACAAGACGGTCGAAGGGCTGTTCAAGAAGTTCGAGCAGGCCGGAGAGCGGGCCTACGCCGAGAAGCGCCGCCTCGTGGACCAGATCACCAAGGAGCTGGTCACGCACGCCTACATCGAGGAGGAGTACTTCTACCCGGCCGCCCGCGCCAAGGTGCCGGAGACCAGCGACCACGTGCTGGAGAGCGTCGAGGAGCACCACGTCGTGGTGTGGCTGCTGTCGGAGCTGAAGGACCTCGACCCGAAGGACGAGCACTTCAAAGCGAAGGTCACGGTGCTCATCGAAAACGTCCGGCACCACGTCGAGGAGGAGGAGAAGGACTGGTTCCCGCAGGTCCGTGCCGCGATGGGGCGCAAGGAGCTGCGGGAGCTCGGCGAGCGCATGGAAGCCGCCAAGGCCGAGGCCCCCGCCGAGCCGCTCGCCGTCAAGAGCGCCTCGCAGTAGTTGTCACGTGGTCCACGAACAGGGCCGCGGCCGCGGTCGGGGCAGGTAGCGGGTTCCAGGCCAGACCGATGGGGCGGTGCTGGGCCGGGACGAGCGGACGGTAGGTCGGGTCGTCGTGTTCCAGCGAGGCGGGCAGCGGCAGGACGCCCACGCCGAGCCCGGCGCCGATGAGGCCGCGTACGGTGGCGATCTCCTCGCTCTCGAACGCGATGACCGGCTCGAACCCGGCCTCCTCGCACAGCCGGTCGATCACCCGGCGCAGGTCCGTCGTCGGGGCGAAGGCGACGAACGGCTCGTCGCATACGTCGGCGAGCGTCAGCCCCGGAACGGCGGCGAGCGGGTGCTCGACGGGCAGGGCGAGGCAGAGCCGCTGCTCACGTAGCGGGTGCCAGCGCGCGGGGTTGCCCTCCGGCGGCGGGGTGACCAGGGCGGCGTCGATGTCGCCCTGGGCCAGCCAGGTGAACAGCTCCCTGGCGAAGCCCTGGTGCAGCTCGAAGCGGATGCCGGGCGCGCCCGCCCGCAGGTCGCGCAGGATCTCCGGCACCAGCCAGCGGCCCACCGAGTGCAGGAAGCCCAGCCGGATCAGGCCGGTGTCCGGGTTGGTCAGGGCGTCGATGCGGCGGCGCGCGCCCTGAAGCTCGTCCACGGCGCGGGCGGCGTGCTCGCGGAACAGCAGGCCGAACCGGTTGAGCGCGAGCCGGCGCCCATGCCGGTGGAACAGCTCGACCCCCAGGTCGGCCTCCAGCCGGGCGAGCGCCCGCGACAGCGTGGACTGGTTGATCCCCTCCATCGCCGCGGTGTCGCGCATGTTCTCCGTGTCACACAGCGTCAGAAACCAGCGCAGGGTCTGCAGCTCCATCCTGCGATGATGCCCCTTTTACATCAGCTCCGGCAAATTATGCATTTTGCGCATCAGCCCTGAGCGGGCACGCTCGACGGGTGCTCTCGACTCGCGTGTCAGGGGATCGCGCCTCCCTCCGGATCAGATACGGGCTGATGTTCGGCGGCCTGGCCAACTTCCTCGCGCTCTACTACGTCCAGCCGTTGCTGCCCGGCGTCGCCGACCACTTCGGGGTCTCCGCCTCGGAGTCGACGGCGGTGCTGTCGCTGGCCACGATCACGATGGCGGTCGCGCTGCTGTTCGTCGGCCCGATCTCCGACGTGGTGGGCCGGGTGGTGATCATGCGGTGGTCGCTGACCGGCTGCGCCGTCCTGGGCATCGCCACCGCGTTCGCGCCCACCTGGCACTCACTGCTCATCCTGCGCGGGCTGCAGGGCGTCGCGCTGGCCGGGCTGCCCGCCGTGGCGCTCGCCTACCTGCGTGAGGAGATGCCAGAAGGATCCCACGTACGGGCCAACGCCACCTACATCACCGGCACGGCCCTCGGCGGGGCGGCGGGGCGGTTGCTGCCCGGCCCTGTTCAGGCGGTGTGGGGCTGGAGCGGTGCCAGCGCCGTCGTGGGGGTCGTCACGCTGCTCTGCGCCATCGGCCTGTGGGTCCTGCTGCCGCCGTCGCGGCACTTCGAACGCTCCAGCCCGCGGCTGGGCGACCTGCTGCGCAACACCGCGCTCACGCTGCGGGACCCGTCCCTGGTGGCGCTGTGCCTGGTCGGCGCGGCCACGATGGGGGCGTTCGTCGGGCTGTGCAACGCGCTGACCTTCCGCCTGGAGGCGGCGCCCTATCTGCTGGGCGGCGCGGGCGCGCTGGTGTTCCTGGCCTATCCGGTGGGCGTGCCGGGGCCACTGGCCGCCGGGCGGCTGGCACTGCGGCGCGGGCTCGGCCTGGCCGCCCTGCTCGGTGTCGCGCTCCTGGTGACCGGTACGCTGCTCACCGCCGCACCCCAACTCCCCGCCATCGTGATCGGACTGGCCCTGGTGACCTTCGCCTTCCTCGGTACGCACTCCCTGGTCAGCGGCTGGGTCTCCGACCGCGCCCACCGGGTCGGCGTCGGCGTGGGCCAGGCCGCGGGGCTGTACCTGCTGGCCTACTACGCCGGCAGCTCGGTCTTCGGCTCGCTGGCCGCCTACCGGTGGGAGACCGGCGGCTGGACGAGCGTGATCACCGTCTCCGTCGGTCTGCTCGTCGGCGCCGGATTCCTGCTGGACCTGGCCCGCCGCTTCGACACCCGATCATGCCGGTAGCCGTCACCGGGGACGGCGTCGCCGTCTCCTACCAGATCCGCGGCCGGGGCGAGCCCCTCGTCCTGCTGGCCGGGCAGGCCAACGATCACCACTGGTGGGACGGCGTCAGGGACGACTTCGAGGACCGCCACACCACCGTCACCCTCGACTACCGCGGCACCGGGGACAGCGACAAGCCCGACGTCCCCTACACCACCCGCGGCTTCGCGGCCGACGTGGTCGCCGTCCTCGACCACCTGGGCGCCGACCGGGCCCACGTGTACGGCACGTCGATGGGCGGGCGCGTGGCCCAGTGGCTGGCCGCCGACCACCCGCACCGGGTGGGGTCGCTGATCCTCGGCTGCACCTCGCCGGGCGGCACGCACGGCCTCGAACGGGACAACACCGTGAAGAGGTCGCTGGCCCAACCCGACCGGCAGGCGGCGCGGCGGGCGCTGCTGGAGCTGATGTACACCCCGGCCTGGCTGGCCACCCACCCCGGCCCGTACACCACCATCGGCGATCCCGGCATGCCCGCCTTCGCCCGGCGGCGGCACCTGGCCGCCAGCGCGGGGCACGACGCCTGGGACGCGCTGCCCGGCATCACCGCGCCCACGCTGATCGTCCACGGCACCGACGACGTCTTCAACCCGGCGGCCAACGCGCCCCTGCTCGCGGGCCGCATCCCCGGCGCGACGCTCCGTCTCATCCCCGGCGCCAGGCACGCCTACTTCGAGGAGTTCCGCGAGGTCGCGGGCCCGGCGGTCCTGGACTTCCTGATCAGTCGATCATGACCACCGTGTTGGCGGCCAGGTCGTGCAGGGCGTGCTTGCGCCGGGTGAACATGATCCAGACGAGGTCGATCACGGTCAGGCCCACCGCGACGAAGAACCCGGACATCAGCGCGCGCCCCGCCGCCATGGCCGGGGTGAGCCGGGCACCGTTCTCCCGCACCACGCGGATGGCGAACGCCTTCTTGCCGACGGTCTGCCCGTTCCAGTAGCCGACCAGCAGCCAGTGATAGGCGTACCACGCGAGCGCCCCGGCGATCAGCCAGCGCCAGTCCAGGTGGAAGACGAAGTCGGCGAAGTCCTTCGCCGGGTCCATCGGCTCGAAGACCCCGGCCCGCGCCAGGAGGGGCCGGGTAAGCAAGACCAGGAGGACGGCATCGAAGAGACCGGCGAGTAGCCGCCGCCAGCGTCCCGCGATCAGCTCCTGCGCGAGATGGCCGTAGGGCGGGCCGTCGCGCCACACTGACTCGGACATGGATTCACTCCGGTTAATTGAGTAGTGGTCTCTCCGAGGGGCGTTCCATCGCGTTCCACGGACCGGGGGCATGCCAGAATCGAGGTGCCGAGACGTACCCGAGAGGACGAATGACCATCCCCGCCGACCGAAACGCCGAGCCCGCCGCCGGACGGACGGCCGTGGTGAGCCGGACGGGCCCCAAGCGCAGCGAGAGCATCCGGCTCGCGGTGCTCAACGCCGCCGACGATCTCCTGGTCGAGCGGGGGTTCAACGGGGTGACCATCGAGGGCATCGCCGCCCGGGCCGGGGTCGCCAAGCAGACCGTCTACCGATGGTGGAAGTCAAAAGTCGACATCCTCCTCGACACCCTGGCCGACGACGCCCGCGACGCGCTGGCCTGGCCGGGTGGCGAGGTGGACGCTGAGGAGGACGCCGAGGAGGAGCTGAAAGCGCAGCTCCACCGGATCGCCGGGTTCTTCCAGGAGCCGGCGGGCCAGGTCCTGCGGGCGCTGCTCGGCCACGCCCAGACCGACCAGGCCACCGCTGAGGCGCTGCGCGAGAAGTTCCTGCGTGAGCAGCGCGAACGCGACCTGCGGGGGCTGCGCGCCGTGCTCGAACGTCACACCGGCCGCGCGATGGCCGAGCCCGCCGTGGACACCCTGTTGAGCGTGCTGCTCGGCCCGCTCTACTATCAGGCGCTCGTCCACGGCGGCCCGCCCGGCCCCGAGCTTCTGGACGCCACGGCCCGGCACGTCCTCGACCTCGCCCTCGCCACGCCCTGAAGCCACGCTCTGAAGCCACGCTCTGAAGCCACGCTCTGAAGCCACGCTCTGAAGCCACGCTCTGAAGCCACGCTCTGAAGACGGCTATGTGCGCTCAGCGCGCTAAGTCGGCGCGGGGCCCCGGGCCCCGCGCCGGTCAGATCAGACGCGCCGGTCGGATCAGAACAGTCCTCCGAAGAAGTCGTCAAGGCCGCTCTGGTCGAAGTAACGGATGAAACGACCCGTGGTGTCGCTGATGGTGCCCGTCTTCGTCTGGGGCGGCTCCTGCTCCAGCGGCTTGTAGTCCTGTCTCATGCCCTGGCCCGAATTCGAGGGCGGGACCAGGTTGGGCGGCGGTTCCCCGTCCGGATACATCTTCCCGTTGCGGAACACCGAGACGGACTGGGTCGGCTGCGCCACGCCGTTGTTGCCGTAGACCTGTCCCGGCCGCACGGCGGCCGAGCGGGTCGCCTTGGGCGGCGACTGCCGCTGCGCCGCCCGGTGGCTGGTCGGTCTCCTGGCGGGACGTGGGCGTGTCGATTGTCTGACCGGGAGCCTGGTCACCCGCCCGTTGGTCACCTTCTTCACGTGTCTCCTGGTCTGTCTCGCGACCTTCTTGGCCTGCCGTGCGGCCTTCGCGGCTCTGCGCTTGCGGGCCTGTTCGGCGGCCTTCTTGCGCATCTCCTCCGCCTTCTTCTTGGCCTCCTCCGCCTTCTTCCGCCTTTGCAGTTCCTTCGCCTTCTTCTTGGCCTTCGCCGCGGCCTCTCTCGCTTCCTTCAGCGCCTTTCTCTTCTTGGCCAGTGCCTCCTTCAACTTCCTGGCCGCTTTGGCAAGGGCCCGCATCAGGGCCCGGCGGGCGGCGATCGCCCGTCTCAGCGCCTGCTGGGCAAGCTTTCTGGCCAGCGCCCGCGCCGCGAGCCTGGCGATGACGGCGGCGGCGATCCAGACCCACTGCCCGTCGGGGTCGCTCATGGTGACGGGGCTGTTGTTGGCGTAGGCGTAGGCGTTGAACTGCTGCGGGTCCTCCTCGTCGATGACGGGGTCGACGGACAGGAACCGCCCGTTCCTGGCGTCGTACTCGCGGGCTCCGAGCTGGACCAGCCCGATCGAGTGATCCTGGACGCCGCCGACGAATCCGCGCTGGCCTGGCCACCACGGTGGCGGGCTGCCGCGGTCCTCGCCGAACGGCGTCATCCTCCGGACGGCGACCTCACCGTTGGCGGCGTTGACGGCGGCCTGCGCGGTGCCCTGGTGGTCGGAGGCCAGGAAGTAGACATTGTCGTCGGGGGTGCGCACCGCCACCGGCTCGCCGTTGATGGTGTAGTAGCGGGTGCACTCGACAACGTCCTTGGCGTTGTCCAGGCGCAGCTCCATGTCGTCGATGTAGAGCGTCGAGTCCGTCGGCGTCTTGCGCAGGAGCCGGTCGCCGTCGGCGTCGTAGACGAACGAGGTGGTCTTGCCCGCCTCCGTCACCGACTCGAGGTTGCCCTCGGCGTCCCAGACGAGGGTCTGGTCGGCGGTTCCGACCTTGCGCCTGGTGGTGTTGCCCGTCTCGTCGTAGGCGAAGGTGTCGGCTCCCACCGACTGGAGGGCGTGCGGCTGCTTCTCACCCGGCTTGGGGTAGGTGGAGGTGCGGACCGACTCGGGCGCGCCGCCCCAGGCGTGCTTGGTCTCCTTGATCCGGTTGCCCGTGACGTCGTAGGCGTAGCTGGTCGCGTACGGGGCCACGCCGCCGATCTTGTCCGACTGCGGGGTGCCGCTCGCGCAGTCGTCGGTGGCCGTCCACGCCGAGGTCAGGCGGCGCAGGTAGTCGTAGGTGAAGCACTGGGTGTCCGGCGACTGCCCGCCCGCCCTGTCGGCGATCTTGGTGATGTTGCCGGCCGGGTCGTAGGTGTAGTTGAGATCCAGATCGCTCTCCGGGGCGTTCTCGCGGTCGAGTCGCGTCCGGGTCAGCCGCTGGGTGACCTCGTCGTGGGTGAAGGTGAGCCAGCTCTTCTTGCCGCCGGCGCTCAGCTCGTACTGAAGAGTCTCGCCCATCTTGGAGTAACGGGCGGCCGTGACGTACGACGACAGACCGGCGACCTTGGTCGGCTGGCTCAGCTCGTCGTAGGTGTAGACGACCGACTCCTCGTCCAGCCCGCCCGCGGCCGGGAAGCTGACCGACTGGACCTGGTCGTCGAGGGTGTAGCGGGTGTTGAGCACGTACGAACCGGCCAGCTTCCCTTCCCGCTCCGGGACGGTGACGGTCTCCCGCAGAGCGCGGTACTCGGCGTCGATCGCGTTGATCTCCGCCTTGTACGCCTGCCCGCCGACGTAACGGATGCCGGCGTTCTGGTGCCCCTTGGCCAGTTCGTCGTACTTCCACTCCGCGAGCAGCGGGCCGTCCCTGGAGCCCTCGTGGGTGGCCACCTTGCGGCCCAGCACGTCGTAGTCGTAGGCCAGGGTCTTGCCGCGCGCGTCGGTGGAGGTGAGCATCTCGTCGGCGTCGTTGTAGGTGAAGGTGGTGACGCCCTTGTCCGGATCCTCGGTCTTGATCTCCCGTCCGCGCAGGTCGTAGGTGTGGCGCCAGACGTTGCCGGCGGCGTCGGTCACGGTGGACAGCCGGCCCGCGTTGTCGTAGGCGTACTTGGTGGCGTCGTACTCGCCGGTCGGCGTGCCGCCCTTGTACTGCCGCAGCTCGATGAGCCGGTCGTCGGCGTCGCCGATGCGGGTGACGGCGGTGCCGCCGGGCGGAGGCGTGATGTGCACCCGGTCGCCCTCCTGCGTGACACCGGCCCGCCACTTCTCCACGCCCTTGGCCCGCAGGACCTGGGCGCGCACGTCACCGGCGCCGTCGTACAGGTAGCCCATCTGGGTGGGCACGTCCGTGTCGGCCACCCCGAGCAGGTCGGTGGACGGCTCGCCCGGACTGAAGTAGCCGCTGTTGTTCTTGGCCACCTCACCGAAGGAGTTGTAGAAGGTGTCGGTGATCGTGCGCCCGTCGCGCAGCGCCGGGTCCTGCGTCTGGTCGTCGCGCGGGGCGGGCTCCTGGGTCTGCCGGTCGCGCAGCAGGCCGTCGTACAGCTCGTAGCTGGTGGTGTAGCCGCCGTCGCCGCGCAGCGTCTTGGTGGTGACGACGTTCGGGCCGTCGGTGCGGGTCAGGTAGGAGTACTCGGTGTTGGGCGACTGGCCCGCCGCCTTGCTCCGGTCGGCCTGCCACACCTTGACCAGGCGGCCCAGCGCGTCGTGCTCCATGTCGGTGCGCCGGTCGTTGGCGTCGATCTCGGCCACCGGCTCGCCCCAGGCCGGTTCGAGGAAGGTACGCTCCATGTGCCCGAGCGGGTTGGTCTCCCTGACCTCGGTCGCCGGGGCGCCGGAGGCCGGCGAGTAGGTGGTGGTGACCTTGGTGCCGACCGCGTCGGTCTCGCTGGTCGTGCGCCCGTAGGTGTCGTAGGTCAGGACGGAGTTGGTGATGGTCGTGCCATCTCCGGACGTCTGCTGGATGGTGGTGACGTCGCCCTTGACCGGCCCCTGGCCGTAGGGCTTGCCGTCGTACTGCACCCGCTCGTCGGAGATCACGTCACCGGCGGCCAGCTTGGCCACTGCGGCGCCGCAGCCGGCGGCGACCTTCTGGATCCTGCTGGTGTAGTCGAGCATCCAGGCCGCGCTGTTGCGGGCGTAGGTGAAGCGTGTGCACTGGTCGTCGTCGGAGGTGTCCAGGTCGCCCTGTTCGTCCACCTGGGTGAGCAGGCCGTGCTCGTCGAAGGCGCGGGTCTCGCCGACGCGCCGCCACTTGCCGCCCGCCAGTGTCTCGCGGTTGACCATCGACTTCTTCTCGACGATGTACGCGGTCTTGGTGACACCGTCCTGGCTGGACTGGGCGGTCTTCAGCGACCACGGCTCCTCCGCCGTCGCCGAAAGGATCGCGCCGCCGTCGCCGTCGTAGAGGATCTCCTCCCGTTGGATGGCGGCGTACTGGTCGAGGTCGTCCAGCTTGCCGCCCTCGGAGTCCACCACCTGCACGTCGCGCTTGGACCCGTCGGCCAGGCGGTCGCCGTCCATGCCACGGAAGTACCTGAGCTCGGTGAGTGTGCGCTTGCCGTCCTGGCCGTCGCCCTCGCGGACGCGCACCCGGCCGAACCCGCGCCAGTCCGACCAGGTGCGGTGCGCGGGCTTGACCAGGATGTTGTCGGCGTAGCGCCAGGCGGCCCCGTCGAGGTACTCGTAGTCGGTGACCACCGGCGGCGAACCAGCGACCCGGTCCACCTCGAGGGTCTGCTTGACGACGTACTTGTGGAACCAGTCGGTGACTTCGCCCTCGTCCGGCGGTGCCCACCGTTGCGGGAAGCAGAGCCGGGTGTTCTTGTCGGCGGCCGGCAGGTCGCCCGGCTTGCAGTCGGCTGGGGCGTAGTTGATCCGGAGCTCGCCGCCGCTCTCGTTGTTCACCGCCTGGACCCGCCACTTGACCAGCGGCGCGCGGCCCTCGGTGGCGTCCACCCTGTTGGGCAGCTGGACACCGATGAACGTGATCTTCGGCAGCGTGATCGTGCCGCCCACGTGGCCGCTCTGCTGGATCGAGGCCAGCCACAGCGACGGGCTGAGGCCGTCACCGGTGGCGGGGAACTGGTGCGCCAGCACCCAGGAGTCCACCGCACAGTACTGCGCGCCCGAGCACTTGGCGGCGTCGGTGTTGACCACCTGCGTGGTGACCTTCGCCAGCCGCTTGCGGCTGAAGAACGTCGGCGCGAGCCGGTCGGTACACTTCTGGCCTGAGCCGCAGATCTGGTCGAAGGGGACGTCCGGCCAGTGGCTCGCCGTCTCCTTCTTGAGCTGGTCGGCGGCGCAGGTGACGGTCCCGCCGGGGACGCACCGCTCGGCCACGTCGAAGGCCACGCGGGCCGCGGGCGCCTTGGTGAACAGCTCGTTGCGCAGGTAGCCGTAGTCGATCCGGGTGAGATAGCCGCCGCGCACGTACTCCGTGCCCAGCTCTGGCTTCATGTTGCGGCCGTAGAAGTTCTTCTCCGCCTCGTACCAGTAGGTGATGGCGTTTCCGTGGGTGTCGACCTCCAGGTCGAGGTTCCACCGGTACGCCTGCTGGCACCAGGCGTTGGCCGGGGTGCTGGAGTAGCAGGGCTCGCCGCTGTTGTTGCCGAACACCGGATTCGTCCAGGTGGACTTCGTCTCCGGCTTGCCCGACGCCCAGCCGGGCAGGCGGTTGAGCCCAAAGCTGTACTGGGTGCCGTCGGCGGTGGTGACGCGCCAGTACTCACCGTTGTTGTCGCCGTTCACCGCTCCGGTGAGGTATTCGATCCGGGTGCCGTCGTCGCGCTTGGGCCGCCACTGCTTGGTCGTGGCGTCCTTGACCAGTTCCACGGACGAGTTGCCAAGAGACAGCGTGGCGTTCTCCTGGTCCCAGCACAGGTCGCCGGTCTTCTTGCCGTCGAGCATGCACGACTTGTAGCGCCGCTCGATGTAGCCGCCCGGGGTCAGCTCGAAGCCCTCGCCCACCCACGACGGCTGGTTGTTGGTGGCGGCGGTGCGGCCGTCCACGCTCTGCGAGGAGTAGGCGATCGACATCTCCGGCTCGTCACCACCCAGCGCCGGCGGCGCGCGCAGCTCGTAACTCCAGCTGAAGTCGCCCGACTGGGTGCCGACGCTCCAGTCTGCGGAGGGGGCCAGCGAGGTGGCGGAGTGGTCGCCGGACGAGCCCGACGGCGCGGCCGTCACCGCGTACAGTGCCGGCAGGTCGACGTCGGCGGACAGCTTGCCGGTCTTCGTGTCGTTGTCGCTGGGTACCGGCTCCGGCCGGGGACACCCGGCCGCGGCGGTCAGCGCGCATTCCGGCAGCCGCACCATGCGCAGCCTGGCGCCGTAGTCGCCGCCGAACGCGTAGCGGAACCCGGAGTAGTCGATCTCCAGACGGGTCTTCCCGTTCTTGGCCGCAAGGCCCTGCCCTGGCGAGACCCGCAGTGCGAGCCCGAGCAGACCCGTCGGCGCGGTGTCGAGCAGTTCGACGCGGACCCGATCAGGAGTGGCCGCCTCGACCTCAGCCGTCTTGGCCGTCTTGTCCGCGGTCGTGTTGGCCTCAGTCGTCTTGGCCGTCTTGTCCGTGGTCGTCTTGTCCGCGGTCGTGTTGGCCTCAGTCGTCTTGGCCGTCTTGTCCGTGGTCGTCTTGTCCGTGGTCGTCTTGGCCTCAGTCGTCTTGGCCGCCGACTTCGGCAGGGCGAGCCGCACCGGGAAGCCGGCGGTCAGGGTCTGCGTCTTGCCGGTCGCGTCCAGCTCGACGGCCTGCGGTTTCGGCCAGGAGACGCCGGGCGGGGCCTGCCACGCCTGTTTCGCCGCCTGATCGGGCGCCATGGGCCGCACCGGGACCGCCCGCCCGCGGACCGGGGTGTCGCTCTGCGTGGCCGGGGCCGAGCGCGGCGCGGCGCTCGCGGGCATCGCGTGCGTCAGCGGCACGACCATGATGACGGCCAGGATGGTCGCCAGCCGCCGCGGCCACGGCGACGGACGTGCTGGTTGTTGAAACCGATTCCAGTGAGATTCGGGCAGGTCTAACTCGGACGGTTCATCCATTGAGCTCACCCAATCTGCGGAACGAGTCGGGACTGGTGTGCGGCTATTGGGAAAATCTGTGGGGGGTTCAGCACGCCGTCGTGACGCGGGGTGAGCCGGAGGGTCGCCGTCCCGTCCTGGCCGGCCGCGATGGCCATGCGCCCGATTTCCATCTTCATCCGGTGCCGTCATGCGGCACCGGCACTCGGTCATCGCTTCGTCTACCAGGTCGAGGCCGACGTTAAGAGAATGATCTTCCGTTTTTCTTCCGCTCTTCTTCCGTTCCGGCTCCGCGAGCGAGAAGCTGCGATTTGTCGCCCGGCGCGCCGATTGCGGCACCTGCTCGCCGGTCGCTCAGCGCACCGTGCGAACCTCTTACACGAAAGCGGGCCCGGCGCCCGTCCGAGTGTGAGGAGCCCGACGTGTCCCCCGTGATCCTTTCCGCCGCAGGCACCTGTCTCGTCCTTGACGTCGCGGGCTCCGGCCTGCCGCGAGTGCGCCATTTCGGCGCAGACATCGGTGCGGTCGCCGAGGAGCACCTCCTGCCCGCGCTGGCCTCTCTGACGCCCGCGCCGCCGCTGGTGCCGCTCCAGGGCGACAGCTGGTACGGCCGGCCGGGCCTGTCAGGAGCCCGTACGTCCGCGCATCGGCCGGTCAGGTGGAGCCTCTACGGCCCGGTCGAGACGCGGGCCGTGCCCGGAGCGGGTGGCAGCGTGACCGTGACCGCGAGCGACGAACAGGCGGGGCTCCGGCTGGTGAGCGAGCTGGCCATGGACGCCAACGGCGTGGTCACGATGCGGCACGCGCTGACCAACACCGCCGCCGACCCGTACCGCGTGGAGGAGCTGACCTGCGCGTTGCCGCTGCCAGCGCGGGCGGATGAACTGCTCGACTTCACCGGGCGGTGGGCGCTGGAGAAGGTGCCGCAGCGCCGGCCGCTGGCCTACGGCGTCTGGTCGCGGGAGAACCGGCGCGGGCGCACCGGTCACGACGGCACGGGCCTGCTCGTGGCGGGAACGGGCGGGTTCGGGTTCCGGCACGGCGAGGTGTGGGCGGCGCACGCCGGATGGAGCGGTGACCACGTCCACTACGTCGAGCGGCTGCCGGAGGGCGTGACGCTGCTGGCGGCCGGTGAACTGCTCGCGCCCGGCGAGATCATCCTGGGCCAGGGCGAGACGTACGAGACGCCGCTGGTCTATTTCACCTGGTCGGATTCCGGGCTGGACCCGGCGGCCGGGCGGCTGCACGGTCACCTGCGCTCGCGCGGCCCGCGCCCGGCCCGCCCGGTCACCCTGAACAACTGGGAGGCCACCTACTTCGACCACGGCCTCGACCGGCTGCTGGCGCTGGCCGACCGGGCCGCGGAGGTGGGAATCGAGCGGTTCGTCCTGGACGACGGCTGGTTCCGGCACCGCCGCGACGACAAGGCCGGGCTCGGCGACTGGTACGTGGACGAGGGGGTGTGGCCCGACGGCCTGCACCCGCTGGCCGAGCACGTGCGCAAGCTCGGCATGCAGTTCGGGCTCTGGTTCGAGCCGGAGATGATCAATCTCGACTCCGACCTCGCCCGCGAGCACCCCGAATGGGTCCTCGGCCGCGCCGATCGGCTCCCGCCCCCGCAGCGCAACCAGCACGTGCTCGACCTGGCCCGGCCGGAGGTCTTCGACTACCTGCTGGACCGGATCGGCACGCTGGTGAGCGAGTACGAGCTGGACTACATCAAGTGGGACCACAACCGCGACATCGCCGAGCCCGTGCATGACGGCGTGGCGGGTGTGCACGCGCAGACCGTGGCCGCCTACCGGCTGATCGACGAGCTGCGCCGCCGCCATCCCGGGCTGGAGATCGAGTCGTGCTCGTCCGGCGGCGCGCGGATCGACTACGGCATCCTGGCCCGTACCGACCGGGTCTGGACCTCCGACAGCAACGACGCGCTCGACCGGCAGGCGATTCAGCGCTGGACCGGCCTGCTCGTGCCGCCGGAGCTGATGGGCAGCCACGTCGGCGCGCCCCGCGACCACGTCACCGGCCGGTCGCTGGCGCTGTCGTTCCGCTGCGCCACCGCGCTGTTCGGTCACATGGGCGTCGAGTGGGACCTGACGTCGGCGAGCGAGGCCGAACGCGAGGAGCTCGCGGAATGGATCGCCCTGCACAAGCGGCTGCGGCCGACGCTGCACGGCGGGACGGTGGTCCGCGCCGACCATCCCGACCCGGCGGTGCTGCTGCACGGCGTGGTCCGGGACGGGCACGCGGTGTTCGCCTGCGTCCAGCTCGCCTCCCGGGTGGCCATGGGCCCGGCCCCACTGCGCCTGCCCGGACTGGACCCCGAGGCCGTCTATGAGGTGCGGGTGGCCGGCCGCCTGCCCACGGGTGTCGGGCTGCCGGAGTGGACGGCGGCCCCGGTACGCCTGCAGGGCTCGGTCCTGGCCGAGATCGGTCTGCCGTCCCCGGCGCTGAAGCCCGCCACCGCGCTGGTCTTCGAGCTGGAGGAGGTGCGCTGACCCTCGCCCGCCACCGCGCTCGTCATGGCGCTGGTCACGCCTCTGGCGCGGATGCGCTGAACCTGGCTCGGTAACCGGATGGGCTCATCGCGAAGAACTGCCGGAAGCGGCGGCTGGCGTAGTTGGGGTCGCTCCACCCCACCTGCCTGCCGATCGCCGCGACCGGCAGATCCGTCTCGATGAGCAACGCCGCCGCCCGCTCGGCGCGCAGCCGGTTCAGGTAGGCCATCGGCGCGATGCCGAGCTGGGCGGTGAACGTCCTGGCCAGATGGGCGGCCGAGACGCGCGCGAGCACCGCCAGGTCGTCCACCGACCAGTCCCGCCGCGGGTCGCCCTCCAGCTCCCGTACGGCCAGCAGCACCGCGGGATGCGTCCCCGCGCTCCCGGCGGCGGGCTCACCGAGCGAAGTCAGCGAGGCCAGTGAGGCCGCCGCCCCGCCCAGCAGGCACAGCAGCGCTCCCACCTGCGTGATGTGCCCGCCCACCGCCGCCGGAAGCGCGGCCTCGACCACCGCGAGCGCCCCGTCGTCCAGCCGCGACACATGCCCCGAGCGGTGCAGCAGCCTGCCGACGTGCGGTTCGGCCCGCAGCCAGGCCAGCTCCCGCTGGAACATCTCCGGACCGACATACACGTTGTGCACCACCAGCCCGCGGCAGTCGCGGTAGCCGTGCCAGTCGCCCGGTCGCAGCAGCGCGACCGAGCCACGGCTCAGCTCCTGCTCCCCGATGGCCGAGACGTGCGTGGCCGTCCCCTTGGTGACCACGGCCAGCTCCAGGAAGTCGTGGCTGTGCGCGCTGTTGTCGGCGGCCAGCGCGTGCCGCTCCGCCACCACGGGCAGCCGGTCGGGGGTGAAGACGTCGTCGCGTCGTACATGGTGCACATCAGGATTGTGCTACATGCGAGCAACCCCCGTCCTAGCCCGTCCCGGCACCGCCCGGCAAGAGTGGAGGCACCACCGACAAGGGAGAAGAACATGCTTGACGACGCTCAGGTGTCCGCGTACCGACGTGACGGTTTCATCCACCTGCCCCAGGTGATCTCGCGCGAGGAGGCCGCCCGGTACGCCAAGGCGGCGCTGGCCGCACAAGAGACCGTACGGGACAATCGGGAAGGTGACATCTTCGTCCAGTTGCTGCAGCTCTGGCAGCAGGACGAGACGCTGCGCGAGCTCACCCTGCACCCGGGGCTCGCCGCGCTCGCGACCCAGCTGGCGGGCGTGCCGCTGCGGCTGTGGCACGACCAGCTGCTGATCAAGAAGCCGCACAACGGCGCGGCCACCGAGTTCCACCAGGACCAGCCGTACTGGCCGCACACCGGCTCGCGGCACGCCCTGTCGGCCTGGATCGCGCTGGTCGACGTGCCGGTCGAGCGGGGCTGCATGACGTTCGTGCCCGGCTCGCAGGACCTCCAGGACCTGCGCGCCCAGGACTTGTCGGACGGCCAGGACCTCTTCCGGATCGCGCCCGAGCTGCGGTGGCGGCAGCGGGTGACCGTCCCGTTGAGGGCGGGGGACTGCACCTTCCACAACTCGTACCTGGCGCACTGCGCCACGCCCAACTTCACCGACGACCCGCGCATCGCGCACGTGGTCATCTACATGGACGCCGACGCGGTCTTCGCCGCCGAACCGGCGCACGTGCTGACCGACCCCCTCGGCCTCACCCCCGGCCTGCCGCTGCCCGACGAGCACTTCCCCAGCTTCGCTCGCTGATCGACCCCGACGTCATTCGAGTCAGCGCGTCGTGCTGCCTCTGGACCCGACGACGTCACCCGGGTCGGCGCGTCGTGCTGCCTCTGCACCCCGGCGTCACCCGGGTCGGCGTGTCGCGCTGCCTCTGACGATGAGGCTCGTGGCGAGCTCGATCCGGGTGCCGGCCGAACCTCTGCGATGGGCCAGCTCTTCGGTGATCAGCCGGACCGCCTCGTTGGCCATGTCGTCGAGCGGCTGACGGACCGTGGTGAGCGGCGGGGACAGCATCTCGCACAGCGGGGAGTCGTCGAAGCCGACCACGGACACCTCTTCGGGGATGCGGATGCCGCGCTCGGTCGCCGCCTGGTAGACGCCTGCGGCCTGCAGGTCGGAGCCCGCGAAGATGGCTGTGGGCCGGTCGGGGTGGTCGAGCAATTCGGCGCCGAACGTCTTGCCGCCGGAGACCTGGAAGTCGGCGAACCGCGTCAGGTCCGCCGACGGCTCGACGCCGAAGGTGCGGTGCGCGGCCAGATAGCCCTCGTAGCGGTCGAGGGTGCACTGCGTGTCGAGCGGCCCGCCGATGAAGCCGATCCGCTCGTGCCCCAGCTCCAGGAGATGGGTCGTGGCCATCACCCCGCCCGACCAGTTGGTCGCGCCCACGGTCGAGAGCCGGGGGTCGCGCTTGCCGACCGGATCCAGGAGCACCAGCGGGACCCGCAGCAGCTCTTCGACGGCCGCGATCTCCTCCTGGTTGGCGCGGGAGAGCACCAGGACGATGCCGTCGGTGCCGCGCTTGCGCACCATCCCGATCCAGCGCCGCAGGTCGAAGTCGGCGCGCGCGGAGGAGGTCACGACGAGCGAGAATCCCCAGCGCGCGGCCGCCTGCTCCGCACCCTTGACCAGAACCTCGGCCCAGGGCGAGCCGAGCCCGTCGATGAGCAGGTCGACCAGCCCGACTTGCGGAGCGCTGGGCGGGCGGAGCGCTTCGTACCCGGAGGCGCGGACCGCTTCGAGCACCTTGCCGCGGGTGGCGGCGGAGACGTGCTTCTTGCCGCTCAGCACTTTCGAGACCGTGGGGACCGACACCCCGGCCGCCGCCGCGACATCGGAGAGCGTGGGTCGGGGCACAGTACCTCCCGTTTGTCGACTTTCGGAAAATTGTCTGGCCCGCAGGCACTTATCCAACTGGGCTGATCAGGCGCGTGCGGCAAGTGTTGACACGACTGCAAGCCTGAATCTACCGTAACGAAACGGCAATGTCACGGCATCTTTTCGGAAAACTATCCGGAAACTTTCCGATGCGATGACGGAAGCCCGCGCCCACCCGGGCGTACCGGATCAACAGTGAGGGTGCGTGCATGACGATCGATGAGCGTCGAGCGCGACGTGTCGGCGACCTGCTGGCCGACATGTCGCTCGACGAGAAGCTCGCGCAGCTCGTGGGCGTGTGGCTGAACGTCAATCGCGAAGAGGGTGTCGTCGCGCCGCTGCAGGATTCGATGCAGGGCGAGGACGTCGCGTTCGAGGAGTTCGCCCGCCACGGACTCGGGCAGATCACCCGGCACTACGGGACCCGGCCCGTCGATCCTGAGTGGGCGAGCACCCTGCTGGCCGCGCGGCAGCGATGGCTGCTCGACCACACCCGCCTCGGCATCCCGGCACTGGCGCACGAGGAATGCCTCACCGGGCTGGCGGCCTGGCAGGCGACGACCTACCCCGTCCCGCCGGCCTGGGGCGCGTCGTTCGACCCCGAGCTGGTCGAGCGGATGGGTCAACGGATCGGGTCGAGCATGGCCGCGCTCGGCGTTCACCAAGGGCTCGCTCCCGTGCTTGACGTGATTCGCGACCAGCGGTGGGGGCGGGTCGAGGAGTGCGTGTCCGAGGATCCGTACGAGGTCGCGACGATCGGAGCGGCGTACGTGCGGGGGCTCCAGTCCGCGGGCGTGATCGCCACGTTGAAGCATTTCGTCGGCTATTCGAACTCCCGCGCCGGACGAAACCTGGCCCCGGTGCACGCGGGGCCGCGTGAGGTGGCCGACGTGCTGCTGTTCCCGTTCGAGGTGGCGATCCGGGACGCGGGGGCGGGTTCGGTGATGAACTCCTACGCCGAGATCGACGGGATCCCGATCGCCGCGGACGACCACTACCTCACCCGGATCCTGCGTGACGAGTGGGGTTTCGACGGCACCGTCGTCGCGGACTACTTCGCGGTCGCCTTCCTGCACACGCTGCACGCCGTCGCCACCGACGCCGAGGACGCCGCCGTGCAGGCGCTCACGGCGGGGATCGACGTCGAGCTCCCCACCGGGGTCGCCTATCTGGCGCCGTTGAAGCAGGCCGTGTCGAGCGGGCGGATCGCCGAATCGCTGATCGACCGGGCGTTGAGCCGGGTGCTGCTGCAGAAGGCGAAGCTCGGCCTGCTCGACGACGACTACGAGCCGGTTCCTTCGGGGCCCGTCGACCTGGACGGTGCCGAGTCCCGGGCGCTGGCGCGGCGGCTGGCGGAAGAGTCCATCGTGCTGCTGACCAACAACGGCCTGCTCCCCCTCGGCGACGGCGCGGGACAGCGCATCGCCGTCATAGGCCCGAACGCGGACAGCGTCACCGCGCTGTTCGGCTGCTACTCCTTCGTCAACCACGTCCTGCCGCACTTTCCCGAGGTCGAGCCGGGCATCGAGTCGCCCACGCCGCTCGACGCCCTGCGGGCGGAGTTCCCGGACGCGGTGCTGCGGGTCGCGCACGGCACGGGTGTCGACGACGGTGACCGCGCGGGGTTCGGCGAGGCCGTGGACCTGGCGGCCGCCTCCGACGTGGTGATCCTCGTGCTCGGCGACCGGTCCGGCCTGTTCGGCCGGGGCACCTCCGGCGAGGGCTGCGACGTGGACACCCTCGACCTGCCTGGCGCCCAGCAGGCACTCGCCGACGCGGTCCTCGCCACGGGCACTCCGGTCGTGGCGGTCCTGCTGACCGGCCGGGCCTACGCCGTGCCGGGCATCCTGCGCGAGGCCGCCGCCGTGGTGCAGGCGTTCTTCCCCGGCGAGGAGGGCGCGGGGGCCATCGCCCGGGTGATCAGCGGAGCCGTCAACCCGTCGGGGCGGCTGCCGATGAGCATGCCCGGCTCGCCCGCCGGTCAGCCGTACAGCTATCTGCATCCCCGGCTCGGCGCGGCCGGTTCGGTGAGCAACATCGACCCCGCTCCGGAGCTGGGGTTCGGTCACGGGCTGAGCTACACGAGCTTCGCCTACGACGAGGTGTCCGTGGCCGCGACCGCTCCGGCGGCGGACGGGTCGATCCACTGCTCGATCGTCGTCCGCAACGCGGGTGAGCGGGTGGGCGCGGAGATCGTGCAAGTCTACGCGTCAGACGTGGTCGCCTCGGTGACCCGGCCCGTCGCCCAGCTGGTCGGATACGCGCGCGTCGAGCTCGCGCCCGGCGAGCGGGCCTCGGTCGGCTTCGAGGTGCCGACGCGGCTGCTGGCCTTCACCGGGCGCGACGGCCGGCGGGTCGTCGAGCCCGGCGAGGTGACGGTGAGCGTCCGCCGCTCCGTCACCGACGTCGTCGCCGAGCGGTCGGTGACGCTGACCGGGCCGGTGTACGAGATCACCGGCGCCGAACGGCGGCTGACCACGGTCAATCAGACAAGCGTCCTCCTCCACTGAACGGCGGCTGACCACAGTCGTTCAGACGAGTGTCCTTCTCCGCTGAGCGGCCCGCCGCCACGACGCCAGTCGTACCACCGGCGCCACGAGCACCACGACCGCGACGACCAGCACCGTCAGCCCGGCGGTCCGCTGGTCGGCGGACAGGTCCGACACCCCCGGCGGCGACACCAGCGTGAACCAGTCCACGCCCACCCCCGGCCCGAACCGCAGGGCCAGCCCGAGCGCGAGCTGCGCCACGGCGACCACCGCGAGCAGCCGCACCCGCGCCACCCAGGTGATCGGGCGCGGCAGCGGATCCACCCCGGCCAGCACCCAGAAGCACAACGCCCCGGTGCAGAAGAGCACCGTCAGGGTGAGCAGATGGAGCGCGTAGCTGTACAAGGACTGCCCCAGCCAGCCGGTCCCGTACAGCACCGCGATCGGCACGATCTGCGCGGCGGCGACGATCACCGGATGGGTGAGCCGCGAGGCGAGGCGACTGTCCAGGATCGCGCGGGTCACGTCGCCGTACTGGGACCGGTCCGTGGTGGTCTGGGCGGCGAGCGTCAGCGGCGCGCCCAGCGCCAGGAGTAGGGGCGCCACGAGCGCGACCAGTCCGTACTGCAGCGCCTGCGCGGACAGCATCGCGCGGGCGTAGCCGCCCACGCCGCTGAGCAGGGCGAACGCCAGCACCGCGAGCCCGGCGAGCCACGCGGCGGTACGGCCCGGCGGCCACACGATCCCGTCGCGGGCCAGGCGGCGCAGCCCGACGAGGTAGCCGATCGCGAGGCCGGCCAGCACGAGCAGGATCAGCGGGTCCAGCCTGATCTCGGTGAGCAGGCCGCCGATCGAGAAGGGCGGCAGGTTGTACTCCAGCAGGAGGTGGTCGTGGCCGCCGCCGCCCTCTGAAGGCGGCGGCGGGGTGCGTGACAGGGCGACCGCGAGCCCGACGGCCGCCGCCATGACGATCGCCTCACCGGTGGCCAGGCGGACGAACGTGCGTCGCACCGGGCGTTCGGCCAGGCCCGCGACGGTACGGCGGCGATGGTTCTGGCCGAAGACGCCCAGGGCCACCAGCGCGGCCGCCTTGGCCAGGATGAGCAGGCCGTAACGGGTCTGCCACAGCTGTGCGACGGCGTCGAGGCGCACCCACGCGCTGGCCACGCCCGACACGGCCACCGCGCCGAAGCAGGCCAGGGCCAGCGTGCTGAACCTGGGCACCACGTCCGTGAGCCGGTCCGACCGCCGGAAGTGGACCAGGACCGCGGCCAGGCCGCCCACCCACACCGCCACCGCCGCCAGGTGCGCCATCAGCGCGGAGATCGCGATGTCGTGGTCACCCGCCGAGGCGGCGTGCCCGACGTAGGCGGGCGGCAGGATCGCGAAGACGGCGACCGCCAGCAGGAAGGCGTTCCACCAGGGCGAACGCCACAAGCTGGTGCCGATCGCCACCACCCCCGCCGCCGCGGCCACGATGAGCAGCGCCTGGGTCTGCGGGACGGTCGTGCCGAACGACAGGATCGACGGGCTCTCGAACAGGTCGGTGAGCGGCAGGCCGACGACCTCCGAGATCGTCAGCAGGTACGTCGCCACCGCGGCGGCGGCCCAGCCCAGCCCCCAGCGGCCGGCGGCGCGCAGGCAGGCGGCGGCCTGCGGCGTGCCGCGCGGCGCCAGGAGCACGGCGGCCACCAGCGTTCCGACGGTGGCGAAGGCGCACAGGTCGTAGGCGAACCGGGCCAGGGGCATCCCCCAGTCGGTGAACGGTCCCGCCTTGGGCAGGCCCGGGATCGACGGCTGCGGCACGCTTCCGCCGAACAGCAGGGCCGTGACCAGCACCAGGACTCCGGCGGCCACGGCGACGACGGCGTATCGGCGGGCCGGCGTCGCCCCGCCTCGGAAGGTGGACACGGCTGCTCAGGTGCCGATGGGCAGGGGTCGACGGCATCGGGGGGTTGACGGCATGGTGATCTCCACGTGGCTGCGGGACGGGGGGTCAGAAGGCAGCCGGGAGCGGTGGTCCACGCCGGACGACCGCGTGACGCAGGACGCTTTCGTACGGTCCGCCGGGTGAGCGATAGGCGGGCGCCGGTGGAGTGCGTGGGGATGCGGGGCACGGCGCCAGGACCAGGAGCAGGCGTACGGCCAGCCGCCGCAGCACCGCCCACAGCGCGGTCTCGCCCCTGGCCACCCACCATCCGCTCACCAGAGTGGCGGTGAGGTGGCAGAGCACCATGCCCGCGTCGGTTGCCGGTCCGTGTCCGGGCGGCATGGGTACGGGGGCGTCGTGCCAGGAGAACAGCCCGTGCAGGAGGACTTGTGCCGAGCCGAGCAGAACGGCGATCGGGACCGGTTCGCGCTCCCGGCCGGCCAGCGCGGCGGCGCTCGCCGTCACGAGTCCGGCGCCGAGCGCGAGATGGCCGGGGCCCGGCAGAGTGCCGTCGGCGAACCAGTGGGCCAGGGCGGCCAGCGTCACACAGACGGCCGCGAAGAGGGCCGACCGCGCTAATCGCAACGGCAGCATGGCTCGCATGGTGCCCAAATGCTCCCACACCAGCAGCTCGCCGTGAGGCGCGTTCCCACCTATAGCGTTTATCCGAAATTTCAGCTTTTCCAGGCTTATAACGGTGACGCCGAGCGGCCCGCTCAACGCATGAGCGCGCGCCGGTGGCATCCGTATCGGGACCACCGGCGCGCTGATCAGGTGAGCGTCAGGCGTGCAAGCCCCGACAATTGATCTTGAACGAGTCGCCGTAGCCTTCCCAGACCCCTACCAAGGTCCATCCCTGGGCGACCTTGTCAGCGTGCTGCCAGGTGCAGGCCGCATGCAGGTCGAGGCGGATCTGAGCACCGTCGTTCCTGGTGCAGACCCAGCCGGTCACATTGTCGCCCAAGTGCTTCGCGCCGTTGTAGCCGATCGACTGGCAGAAACCGGCGAGGTTCATGCCCTTGTAGAACTCGGTCGCTCCCGGCGTGGCATGGCACTTCCACTCGCCGGCGCTGGTGCCGTTGGTCGACGCGGTGACCGGATAGCCGGCGGCCACGAGCGGGCTGAACTGCCACTGGCAGGCGCTGGCCACCGAGAGGCCGACTTCGTCGTTGCCGCTGACGCACCGCCAGCCATCGAAATGGCTGCCCGCCAATTTGGCATGGTCGTACCCGATCGACCTGCAGTAGCCGTTGAGGTCGACGCCGCCCAGGTAGGCGTCGACCGATTGGACTATGAGCGGTGCGGCTTGGGCGGGTGAGGCGCCCAGCCAGGTCGCGCCCAGGCACGCCAGCAGCACGGTCAGGATGAGATGACGCAGTCGCATACCGATCCCTTCGTCGGAGGGTGGATGGCGCCGCAGCCGAACCACGCTGCGGCCTGCCAAGTATCAAATTCGCCCGGCGAGCAGGTCTTCGTGGCGGCGACACAAGGTCACACGCGCTGTTGCGCGTTCGCGTAAGGAGCATTGATCCACGACGAGCGGGACGACGAATACGCCGGGGGGCAAGCACCGAACCTGACCGTTGAGGGGGAACGGAACGTGGGCGGACTGTTCGAGTCGTTACGTGAGCAGGTGGAGGACAACGCGCGCAACGCCGTGTCGGCGTATCAGCGCGAGATCCCCGAGTATCGAGACATCCCGAGCATCGGCGGCGAGCGCGACCACCAGGCGAGCATGTACGGTTTCGCCGTCTTCATCCGGTCCCGCAGGCTCGACCTGGCACCGGCGCGGCTGCCGCTCAACGACGATGACCTGTCGACGATCTCGTCGGTGGGCCGCCAGCGTGCCGAGCTGGGGCTGTCCGTACTGTCGCAGCAGCGGGTACTCGGGCTGCACACGCATCTCACACTTCAGGAGATCCACCAGGTGGCCGGCCCGGAGGACGGCGACGACCTGCTGCGGATGCTCGGCTGGGTCGGCTCGCAGAGCGTCCGGGCCAGAAGCGCGTACCTGCACGGGTACACCGACGGGGTGGGCCGGTCACGGTCGCTGGCGACCCGCAACGAGCTGCTCGCGCGCACATTGCTCGCGGACGAGCCGGTGGAGCCGCGACTGACCGACCCGCTGCGGCCCTTGGTGGCCTCCCGCTACGCGGTGTCAGTGGTGCGCGTCCCCGCCCCCGCCGTACCCGAGCGGGACCGCTCCACCGTGGTGAGCGCGCTCGCCACCGGCTCGCTGGTCGCCTGGCTGAGCTGTGGCGAGCTGGTCCTCCTGACTCCCGGCACCGTGGATCGTACGGTGGCGCTGCACCAAGTGCGGTCGGCGGTGGCGCTGCTCGGGCGGGCCTGCCAGGTCGCCTCCGTGGAGGGCGTGACCGGTCAGCTCGCCGAATCCCTCACCTGGGCGCGGGAGGCCAGCCGGGTGGCGCCGACGGAGGACCGGCCGGCCCGCCTGTACGTCCTCGCCGACCTGTTCGTGGAGATGGCCGTGGCGAACACGCCGGAAATCGACGCATGGCTGCGCGCCTTCGCCCGGCGGCTGTCCAAGGGGCCGGACCTCGTGGCGACCCTGCACGCCTACTACAGCCACGACATGAACCGCGCGGCGGCGTCGGCAGCGTTGCGCATCCATCCGCGCACCCTGGACTACCGGCTGCAGCGCGCCCGCAAGGTGACCGGCCTCGAGCCCGGGTCGACCCTCGGCGTACGGATGCTCAGCACGGCGGTGGCGCGCCTACTGGCCCGGTGAGGCGGTTGGGGCACGGCCATGTGCGGCGGTCAAGATGGAGATGCCTGCAAGGCCACGCATCGGACGCAGGCGCGGCGCGAGGTCGGCGCGAACGGCAGAGACCAGCCGCAGATCGGCAGAGGGCCGACCGGCTCCGCGCACAGGCCGGTGGATGTGCCGGGGAGCACGGCGTGTAGTACGGCGTCCTGCCCGCTTCCCAAGACGCCCGTCCGGTACTCGCGCGGGGGTGCTGTTCCCGCATCGGCAACGGGTTCGATGGTGAGGTCATCCCAATGGACAGGCCAACGGCGAATGCCGGCGGGCAGGTCGAAGTGATCCCCGTCAAGCCGGATCAAGGCGTTGGTACCGTGGGTGAGGATGCTGATCACTGTGCCGCTACGCCCGATGAGCCTGGCACGGTGAGCGCGGGTTCGTGCGTGGCTGTGCAGGAGTTCCGTGATCGTGACGCGGCTTCCCACTTGTCGCGTATCGATGCTCAACTGACTGGCCCCGAAGCTGCCGCCTGCACGTATATCGGCTGGGGTAGGGGATGGCTTCTGCGGAGGTCCGCGTAGCGGGAGGCGACGCGACGGGCAGCCCGCTCGGGATCGAGCGCGGGATGGTAGGCGTAGATGACCCGTTTGCGGTGCGGGTCCCAGCCGGTACGCCACCAGTAGCGGTCGCCATCGCACCAGACCACCAGGCCCACCCAAACCGACACCAGGGCCAGCCCGTATCCATCGTGGATGTCGGCAGGGACGCCGAGGCTTGGCCTATGTCGCGGGCGGCATGCAAGGGGTGAGGTGGGCGAGTGATTTCTGGTTGGTTCCGGGTCATGGAGCCAGTGGACTCGGCGCGGGATCGCTCTCATAAGCGCGTGATCGCGACGGGTGGTGGGAGTCGGTTCACACCCTGTGTGAATGCGATAAAGCTGTGATGCGCTCGCCTGTCAACCTGCCTGTTCGTTCTGTAACTTTCTGCTTACACTCCGGATATGGCGTCGCTCGACGGAGGGGCTGAAGTGAGTGAGCCGAACATCCTGCTGGATGCCTTGCTTGCGGAGGCGGGCATCTCGCACGCGGGAATGGCCGCACGAATCAACAAGGCCACCGCGACCGCCCGTCGCCCCACGCGCTACGACCACACGGCCGTAGCGCGATGGGTCAGAGATCACGCCATCTCAAGGGGTGACGTTCCGGAGATCATCTGCGAGATCATCGGGCCCAAGGTCGGGCGGGTCCTCGCACTGTCAGATATCGGGATGGCGAGAACGGCGGGTGACGCCTGTGAGATGGAGTTGCCCAAGGTTGTTGACCAGGCCGTCGCCCTGTGGCGAGGAGACCTGGGGAACAAGGTCTTTCCGGTGGGCGCATCGTTGATCGAGGGCTCGGCCGCCATCGCACCGGTCTTCGAGTGGGAGAACCCGCCGTACGAGATCGACGTCTCGCAGCGAGGTCCGCGCCCAGTGTCGATGGACGACGTCCAGGTGCTCAAGGACGCGCGTGGCCGCTATGAGCAGATGTACCGCAGGGTAGGCGGCATCCCGGTACGGCCGCGCCTCGTGGCCTTCCTCAACACCGGCGTGACGCCGTTGCTCAGAGGTAGCCATGACGACGAGATCGGCAGGCGACTGTTCCGGGCGGCTGGTGGGCTGATCGCGCTCGCGGGCATATGTGCGTACGACTCCGACAGGCAGGCGCTGTCGCAGCGCTACCTGTTCCACGCGCTCAGGATGGCCAAAGCGTCGAGCAACCTGGCCTTCGGCGGCTACGTGATCGCGTTGCTGGCGAACCAGGCGATGGCCCAGGCGAAGTACCGGCGCGTCATCCAGTATTGCGAGACAGCTCTGCGCGCAGCGCGGGGTCACCTGAGTCCCGCCCTCGCGACGGACCTGCACATTCTCCAAGCGAAGGCGTACGCACGTGTCGGCGACCGGGCGAGCTGCCACGCGCACATGCGCCTGTCGGAGGCCACGGCAGGGCAGATCCGGCAAGGAGAGGAGCCTCCGGAGACCGGCTATGTACAACCAGGTCTGCTTGAGTGCCAGCACGCCGAGGCCCTGCGCCGTCTCGGCGACCTGACACCTGCCCAAGAGTACGCAGAGGAGGCTCTGCGTTCGGCCAGCACCTGCCATCTACGGGGGCAGGCTCACCGGCAGGCGACTCTCGCCTTGATCCTGGCCGAACGCGGAGAACTGGAACAAGCCGCCTCCACCACGGAAAGCATGCTCGACTGTACCGAGGGCATGGAGTCCGAGCGCCTTGCCGAGCGCATCGAATCGGTGACGACGGCCCTGAGTGCCTACGACACGCAACCGGTCAAGGTGTTTGTCGCCCGCGCGAGGCAGCAGGCTGGCATCCCCTTGTAGCGTGGTGCCGGTCCAGGCGTCCACGCAGGGGAGCAGTCGCATGCGCTGGCAGGTCCACTCGGAAGAACCGCTCTACACTGACCGCTGGCTCGACGTCCGCGTGGCCGATGTGGAACTGCCAGACGGACGGCATCTTGATCATCGGCTCATCCGCACCGCGCCCGGAGCCGGTGCAGTCGTCACTGACGAGCAGAACCGTGTGTTGCTCATCTGGCGGCACCGCTTCATCACCGACACCTGGGGTTGGGAGATCCCGATCGGCAAGATCGAGGAGGGCGAGGAACCGATCGCCGCCGCCGCCCGCGAGGTCGAAGAAGAGACCGGCTGGCGACCTGGCCCCTTGTCGCCACTGCTCTACACCCAGCCGACCAACGGCATCTCCGACTCCGAGCACCACATCTTCCGCGCCGACAGCGCCCAGCACATCGGGCCGCCCACCGAAGGATGGGAGGCGGAGCGCATCGAATGGGTCCCCCTGACGGACATCCGCCGCCTGATCGACAAGCGCGACATCATCAGCGGCACCAGCATGAACGCTCTGCTCTACGTCCTCGCGGGGGTGTAGCGACTCGCGGCTGTGGTGCCGCCAGCCCTCACCGCTTCGCGGTTCTTCCAGGGCCCCGGCAAAGTTAGTTGATCATGTGAGTCCGAGGATGGTCAGGGGGCGGGTGGCGTCGCGGGAGAGGTGCCGGATGGCTTGGGCGAGGTTGGTCGCGCCGGTCAGGCGTAGCGCGCCGATGGCGAGGTTGCGCAGGGCGGCCATGTTGCGGGGTGCGTTGCCGGTGCGGGCTTGGGAGTGGTGTTCGCCGTAGGTGACGTCGCGGACGTGGTGGAGCCGGTTTTCGATGCTCCAGTGTCCGCGGATCAGGGCGGCGAGCTGGGCGTGGGTGATGCGTCCTGGTGGGAGGCTGGTGACGGCGTAGATCGTGACGATGGTGGTCTTGCCGGTGCGGTGGTCGGTGCGGCGGCGTTTGACCTGGATCGCCTGGGCGGCGTGGGGGAAGGGCAGCCCGGGGCGGACGGTGCAGATCTTCATGCGGCGGATCTCGCGGCGGCCGTGTCCGGTCTCGTCGGTGCGGTCGTTGAGGATCGCTTCGCGCCAGGGCAGGGCCTTGAGTCGGCGGTGCAAGGTGGGCTGGTTGCCCTTGACGATGAACAGGTGGTGGCCGCCGGCGGCGATGATGTGGCGGGCGTGTTCGTGCTGGGTGTGCAGGGCGTCGGCGGTGATCACCGTGTGGGTGAGGTCGAGTCCGGACAGCAGGGGTGTGAACGCGGGGATCTCGTTGCTGTGGGCTTCGACCTGCCGCTGAGCTACGACGGTCTGAGTGTCGTGGCGGGTGGCGGCCAGCAGGTGCACCGTGGTGTCGGGGGTGCGGCTGCCGCGCAGGGTCTTGCCGTCCACGGCCAGGCCGATGAGCGGGGTTCGGTCCGAGGGTGGGCCGCAGGCGGCGAGTGAGGCCAGGTAGCCGCAGGTGGCAGTGTCGAAGGCGTCGCCGTCCAGCCGGGACGGCAGCCGCCCCAGGGTGCTGGCGGCCAGCTTGGCCGTGCCAGGCAGCCCGGCGCGGGCGCGAAGGTGTGGGTCGTATCCGGCGATGACCCGGGTGATCTTCGCCAGGGAAGTTGCGCCGCCGAGCACGGCGAGCAGGGATAACGCTAGCAGCGGGCCGAGCCGGTAGCGGCGTCCCCGGCGGCTGCGCGGGTCGGGCACCGTGTCCAGCACTTCGGCCAGGGCCGGCAGATCGAGCAGGTCGGTCAGTGGGTCGGTGAGGGAGACGTGCTCCAGGTGGCGGGCGAGCACGTCGATCGGGGATGATGGCACGCGAACGCGGCCCCTGTTCTTGATCGACTGGCGTAGACAACCAACGATCATCAGGGGCCGCGTTTGTCATTCACACCCCGGGGGTGCCCTCAACCACCCGGCCTCGTCGAGCCCGCGTAGGTCCTACCAGCCGAGAACGCTTCGCCCCTGACTGGGTGCCTACCCCGGCACGCCCGACGAGATCCTGATCGCCGGCCCGCTGTCCGAGGTGGCCGGCCACCTCGAACAGGTGCGTGCGCGGGCCCGCGCGCGCAAGGGCTGGACCATGGACACGTACCTGCTGCGGCGGCGCTAGCGCGGCTCAGCCACGGGTGCGGATCCACCAGCCGCGGTTCTCGTGGGTGCCGTCGGCCCATTGGCAGTAGTGCGAACGCCCGTCGAGCTGGTCCCAGAAGCGCCTGCGGTGATCGCAGGCGTCGAACGTGGAGAACGGCCCCTCCTGGGTCCAGTCCGTCGTGGTCGGCGGCGGCGCCGCCTGCGCTGCGGTGGCCGCCAGGGCGGGGGTGGCCGCCAGGGCGGGGGTGACGAGCGCGGCGGCCATCAGCGCACCGGCGGCCAGCTTGGATACTCGCATCGACTCTCCTCGAAGTTGGGAATGCCGCAACCGTAGGAAACGGCGCTTACAGATCGCTCACCGATCGCTTTCAGCCCAGGGTCGAAACGTTCTCATGTTGTAAGACCGAGTAGCTGGAGGCCGTCGGCGGGGTGGCTGCGGTAGTGGTCGGTGGCGGCGGCGATGTTGGTCCAGCCGATCAGGCGGGCCAGGCCGATGGCCAGGTTGCGGAGGCTGGCCATGATCCGGGGTGCGGTGCCGGTGCGGACTTTGGAGACGTCTTCGCGGTAGGTGACGTCGCGGACGTGGTGGAGCCGGTTTTCGATGCTCCAGTGTCCGCGGATCAGGGCGGCGAGCTGGGCGTGGGTGATGCGTCCTGGTGGGAGGCTGGTGACGGCGTAGAGGGTCACGGTCCGCCATTTGCCCTTCTTCAGGTCCCTGACCTGGCGTTTGATCTGCATGGCCTGGAGCGCGTGCGGGAAGAGCAGCCCGGCTTTGACGGTGAGCACCTTCAGCGTGCGGCGCTCCTCGCGGCCGTGCCCGCGGTCGCGTTGGCGGTCGGCGACGGGGACCTGTTTCCATAACAGCCGCTTGAGTTGGGAGAACGTATCCGTCCAGGTCAAGGTCTGCCAGCAGAGGCTGGAAGCGGGTGATCTCGTTCGTTTTGCCGTCCACGTCGGTCTGTGCCAGGACCAGACCGGAGGCGTGGTCGAACGCCGACAGCAGGTGCACTGTCCGGTGCTCGTCCAGGCGGGCGCCGCGCAGCGCTTTGCCATCCACCGCGACCGCCCGGCGTCGGGGTCGCTCATCTGGGGTTTGGGATTTGCTTTGAGGTGGGCACGACTGCGTGCGGCCAGCCAGGCGGTGAAGACGGCGTCCAGGGCGTCGGCGTCGACACGTGCCAGCACGCGGCGAAGCGTCGCCTCGTGCGGCGGTTGGGCAACGCCGGCGATGGGGTCGTGCCGGACTTCCAATGCGGCCTGGACCTGGACAGGGGCATCGGCGATCCATTCGGCGACAGCGGTGAAGGACCGCGCCCCGGCCAGTACGGCAGCTGCCGTGATCGTCAGGAGCGAGGCCAGCGCGTGGCGGACGCCGCGTCGCCGCCGCGGATCGGGAACCTGCCGCAGATGATCGAGCAGGCTGGCGTACTCGGGGGCGGCTACAGGCGCCGAGCCGCAGGTCACGGTCGTCAAGTGGTCCAGGGCAGGGGTGATCGGCAATGATATGGGGGCAGGCACGGTCTTCTCTGATCATTTGGCGTCGAGAACCTCATGATCTCGAAGGTCGTGCCTGTTCGTTTAGCTGATCGCCCGCCCCGCCGCTTCGCCCCGGCTGCACCGCCCTCATGCGCCTGAACTGGACATCACGGCCATCGGTGCCACTTTGCCGGGGCCCTGGCGGTTCTTCTGATGCTCTGATGGCGCCAGAAGCGCTCAGGCCACGCAGGTCCTGCGCTACTTGCATGTCGGTCTTACACGGGAAGTCCCGCCTCGCGCCTTCGTTATATGCCCATAGGCGAGGATGCATATAGGGTAGCCCTCAAAACGCGATCGTCTCGATTGCATCACTACTCGTCATCCCACGTAGCAGCCTATTCGCATATTGGCGATACTTGCAGCATGGATACAATGGAGCCACTCCCAAGCCTACTAGAACCCGATTGGGAGACGGCCGAAACAATCCTCTACCAAGGGAGAGGGCGCATTATAGAAATGGATGTTCCCTGCGAAGTAACCGTTGATCTACAATGGCTACCTCGCCATGAAGTCCGCCTCCTTCTGTCATCGACCGTAGACACTCCAGTTAATTGGCTACACCTAAACAAGCATAAGCCATTTCATGTCCATCTTGACAACCTAGCTGGACCGAATAACTTGGTCGAAGCTTATCATCGCAAGTCATCTTGGGACAAGGCGACGGCATGGCTTGCGGAAAGAACCCTAACCGGAGACGCAGCCGCTCCCGTTAAATTGGTTTCGGGATCCCTCGTAAACTTCATCGAGGCCAATGGATCTCCCCTCAAAGGGGCAATAGAGGGCGTTGAGTGGGATTGGCTCGGCCGGAACAGATGGGTCGTTGAGGGCTGGGAAATCATTCTCGATGCCCATCCAGGAGCAGGCTCCACCCTCAGGCGCATTCGTGACAATGGAGGATATTCCCGCACACACGCTCTACGCATATCTAAGGTCGACGGGGCGCAGTTCATGGCGGTCGATGCTGAAGCGGCGATGGAAGCAATACATCTCGCGCTTTCATTCCTCGCCGGACGCTTTACCGCTCCCCAATTCGAAGGCATCCGAGCAAACGGAGAAAGAGCATGGCAAGAATGGGCTACCCCTAAAGTGGATCAGCTCACCCATGGACATCAAGAGCTGTGGAGTGGACATAGAGGACAGTCGATCGAACTCATGGCCGCCCCTCTCATCAAAGCCTTCCTTAATGCCGCCCGTCGCCCTACTCTGGCGTTTCTCATTCAGGCCCACCTTGGAGCGAATGGTTCTGCTCTATTGGAGCAACGGCTCCTGCTAGCCTTCGCAGCAATAGAGCACCTAGCCTGGATCAGGCTAGTACATGAGCAGGGAAAGAATCCACAGAAGATCGATAGCAAGGGCGCTGAATGGCGAATTCGAAGGATGCTGACAGATTTCCAGATTCCTACGACACCCCCAGCCCACCTACCAACGCTGAAGGCATATGCTGCCACTACAAATATGGATTCCGCAAAAGCGGTGACAGAACTTCGCCATGCTCTAACACATCCCAAAGACCCACACGCCTTGTATGCTCAAGCGGGACTTCTGAGAGAGGCATGGCTGCTGACCTCGCACTGGCTCAGCCTTCTGATCCTTGCGTGGGTTGACTATCGCGGAGAGGTCATCGATACGTCAGATCTTAACCGATGGGGAAGCGATACTATAACGACCCCCTGGTGACATAGTCAGAACGTTCTGCCATATACGCGCTGGGCCGTTCACGCTGAGTGGCTTTCACGTTCACTGGCCAGCCGGGGGATTTTCGCTTCCAATCGTTCGGCCTTCGCCAAGAACAGCTTGTTGCTGATCTTCTCACCTATGGACCTGCGGGCCCGTGTGAGCCCCATCAGTCGTCCAGGCCGCGGGCGCTGAGGGCCTCGCCCAGCGCGTCCGCGTGCCGCAGCGCGCTCACCACCAGCGGCACGGCGAAGGCCCGCACGCTCCACTGCACTCCCCTGGCGCGCTGCGCCTCCCGTACGCGGGTCGCCAGGTCGGCCATGACGGGCACGCTGCGGATCGTGAGGGACAGCAGCAACGACAGCCGGAACGGATCCAGCCCCACCCAGCGCGCCGGCGACAGGCAGCGTTCCAGGAACGCCATCATGGCCTCCGTCCGCGTCGTCAGGGTGACCAGCCCGGCCAGGGCGACGGCCAGGACGACCCGGGACACCGAGGTGATCGCCGACGGCAGGTCCGCGAACACCGCCTGCACGGCGAACAGCGCCACCGCGAACCAGCGGACCGGCCGCACCTGCGCCCAGGCCGCCGCCGCGCCCACCCCCGAGACGGCGAACAGCACCCCCACCACCAGCGCGGCGACCGCCATCGACACCGGCGCGCGCAGCAGGACGAGCACCGTGCAGCAGGCCGCCAGGCCCGCGAGCTTGGCTCCCGCGGGCAGGCGGTGCAGCGGCGAGCCGCCTGGGACGTAGGCGCCGGTGAGACCGTTCACGACATGAGCTTCCGGTAGTGATCGATGGCCGCCGGCGGCGCGGCGTCGGCTACGATCCGTCCCTCGTCCATCACCAGCAGGCGGTCGAAGTCCGCCAGCAGCGCCAGGTCGTGGCTGATCACGACCACCTGCTGCGGCAGTTCGCGCAGCACGTCGGCGACCAGCCGGGAGTGGCGCAGGTCCAGCAGGGTCGTGGGTTCGTCCATGACGAGGATCTCGGGTTCGAGCACCAGGACCGAGCAGAGGGCGAGCAGCTGTTTCTGGCCGCCGGACAGCTGGTGGGCGGGGTGGTCGGCGTGGCCCGCCAGGCCGTACCTGTCCAGCACGTCCATGACCCGGCGCTGGACCTCCTCGCGCGGCAGCTTGTGCCGGCGCAGGGAGAACGCGACGTCCTCGGCCACGGTCGGCATCACGATCTGCGCGTCCGGGTCGGTGAACAGGAACCCGACGCGCCGCCTGATCCTGGCCGCGTGGCGGCGGGTGTCCTCGCCGAGGACGGTGACGGTGCCGGAAGTCGGCAGGACCAGGCCGTTCAGCAGCCGGGCCAGCGTGCTCTTGCCCGACCCGTTGGCCCCGATCACGCCGATCCGCCGCTCGGGCAGGCGGGCCGTGACGCCGCACAGCACCTCACGCTGCCCGAGCCGGACCCGCACGTCGTCCAGCTCGATCACCCGCACCACCTACGCATCTCACCTTCAACCGGCTTGCTCATCGGCTCACACCACGCACGCACTTGACCCGCTCGCTCATTGGGCTCACACCACCTCGAACAGGGCGGCGACGCCGAGACCGCCCCCGACCGCCGCCGTCGCCAGCCCCAGCGTCCCCGGCGGCGCGCCCGACCGTACGAGCCGTGTGAACAGCCGGGTGACGACGACGGCTCCGGTGGCCCCCCACGGATGGCCGAGCGCCAGCGCGCCGCCGTCGGCGCAGACCCGGTCCCGGTCGGCGCCGAGCGGGTCGAGCCCGAGCGCGTCGGTGACGGCCAGCGTCTGGGCCGCGAACGCCTCCACGATCTCCACCGCCGCGATCTGTTCCATGCTCACTCCGGTACGGCCGAGCAGCCGTCGTACGGCGGGCACCGGGCCCCAGCCGGGCAGGGCGGGATCACAGCCGACGACGGCCCCGCCCCGCAGCCGGAGCCCCGGCAGCCCGGCCCTGGCGCGCAGGCGTTCCGTGGTGAGGGCGGCCACCGCCGCCCCGTCGCTGACCGGCGAGGAGTTCCCGGCCGTCACCGTCCCTCCGGGGACGAACGCCGCGGGCAACCGCGACATCGACTCCGGCCGCAACACCCGGGGCCGCTGATCCTCCGTCCGCCCCTTGACCTCGACGATCTCCGCCGCGAACCGTCCCGCCTCCCGTGCGGCCACCGCCTTGGCGTTGCTCGCGCGCGCGTAGTCGTCCTGGCGGGCCCGATCCACGCCGCGCGCCGCGGCCAGCGCCTCGGCCGCGGCGCCCATGTCCGGGTCCGGGTGGCCGGCCGGGGTGAAGGGCGCCCGCTCGTACGGCACGGCGGGGCTCCCCCGGTGCGCCCGCAGCGGGGCGGTGGATGCGCTCTCGACCCCACCGGCGAGGACCAGCTCCATCTCCTCGCTGGCCACGGCCTGACCCGCCATCAGGATCGCGGCCAGCCCGCTGCCGCACTGCCGATCCACCGTGGCACCAGGAACGGCCTCGCCCAGCCCCGCGCCCAGCGCTGACACGCGGGCCAGGTTCCCGCCCGGACCCATGCAGTTGCCGAGCACCACGTCCTCGATCGGCACGCCGAGGCCGGCGATGTCACCGGCCAGCGCCTCGATGACGGGCGAGGCCAGCATGTCGGCGGTCACCTCCTTGAAGGCGTGCCCGGCGGTCCCGATCGCCGTACGGCGCGCGGCCACGATGACCGGCGCGATGTCCGATCGCATCAGGTGAGCCGCCACAGGTCAGGGTCGCCGCCGGCCAAGCGGGCGGACAGGAGGCCGCGGGCCGGCTTGCCCGCCGAGGTGCGGGGCAGGCTGTCCACCGCGTACCAGCGGCGGGGCCGTTGCGCCGCGGCCAGGCCGCCACGGGCCACGGCCTCGAGCGAGGCCCGCGAGGGCGGGGTCCCGGCGCCCACCTCGACGATCGCCGTGACCACCGCGCCCAGGTCCGGGTGTGGCGAGCCGACCACCACGACGTCGCCCACCCCCCGCACGCTCCTGAGCACCTCTTCGACGTCCTCCGGCACGACCGTGGCGCCGCCGGTCTGGATCGCGCCGTCGCCCCGGCCGCGCAGCCGCAGGACCTCACCCGGCAGGTACGGCTCCGCCACGTCGCCGACGCTCATCCACCCGTCGCCGTCCACCCGCAGCGGGCCCGCCGCGCCCGCCAGATAGCCTTCGGCCAGCCAGGGCGACCGCGCCCACACCTCGCCGAGCGTCTGGCCAGGCAGGGTCCTGACCTGGAGTTCGACGCCCGGAAAAGGGCGCAGCCCCGCGCCGTCGGCGTCGGCGGCCACGAAGGACAGCTCGGTCGCGCCGTAGTAGGACACCACCCGCACGCCGGCGTCCGCCGCCCGCTCCCGCAGCCCGACCGGCAGCGCCGCCCCACCGATCACGACGGTCCGCAGCGGGGCACCCTCTTCCAGCGCGTCCAGTACGGCCGGCAGGCAATGCGGCACCAGGTGGGCCACGGTCGCCCGGCCGAGCTGCTCGCCCAGGGACCCGGGCGACCAGCGGCCCGGCACCAGAGCCGTGGCGCCGACGGCCAGCGCGTGCACGGCCGCGAAGCCGTACAGGGACGAGCCCAAGGGTCCGGGCACCAGGACGACGTCGCCGGGCCCGATCCCGGCCAGCTCGCTCACCCACGGGAACGACGCGGTCCAGGACGCGCGCGTACGGACCACGGCCCGAGGACGGCCGGTGCTCCCGGAGCTGAAACACGCCCAGGCCCGATCGCCGTCCTCCGGCTGCGGCCAAGCCGCCGCGTGAGGAACCAGCGTGCCCGTCTCAACGGATGGCCCCGCACCCGCCTCAGCAGATGGCCGCGTGCGCGCCGCGTGCGGAACCAGCGTGCCCGCCTCAGCGGATGAGCGCCTGCCCGCCTCGGCGGATGGCCATCTGCCTGCCTCGGCGGGTGACAGAACGTCGTTCGCCCCAGCGGGCGGGAGGCTGTCGAGGTGGCGGTCCGCGGGGATCGCGGCCCGTACGCGTTCGTCCCAAGTGGGGTCGCACAAGAGCGGCGTACCCCCCGCCAGGTCCGTCGCCAGTGCGGCGATGAGCTGGTCCACCGGGTCGGCCAGGCTGATCGCGACCAGCGCCCCGTGAGCCAGCCCCAGCCCGGCCAGGCCCGACGCGGTTCCGCCCGACGCGGTCAGGTGCGCCGCGGTGTCACGGATGCGCCGGGCGAGCTCGGCGTAGCTCAGTTCGCCCGCCGGGCCGCACACCGCGAGGCGGTGCGGGTGGGCGGATGCGTGGCGCAATACCTGTGCGGCGACCGGCATGACCGGTTCAGCCCTCCTTGCTGGCGCGGAGCCGTTCGCGATGCACGGCCGGGACCGCGTCAGGGTATGCCCGTTGAGTACCTTTCGTCACAATCGCCGCCAGCACCGCCTTGATCAGGTCGCCGGGCAGGAACAACGTGGCGCTGAGCAGCGCCGTCCGGCCCAGCGGGACGCCGGTGACAGCCGCCTGCACGGGCAGACCGATCAGGTAGATCACCCCGATGCCGCCGACCACACAGGCCACCACCAGCCGGACGATGCCCGGCCGATGGCCGCCGCGTTCGACGATCCAGCCGGTCACGGCCGCGCCGGGCAGCCAGCCGATCAGGTAACCGGCCGACGGCCCCGCGAACACGCCGAGCCCGCCACGCCCGCCGGCCAGCAACGGCAGGCCCACGGCCACCAGCACGAGCAGTACGGCGACGGCCAGGGCGGCCCGCCACGAGCCCAGGATCGTGCCCGCCAGCATGACGCCGAACGTCTGCAGCGTGATCGGGACCGCGTTGCCGAACAGGTTCAGGGTGCCCGGCAGGCCAAGCGCGGCGATCAGCGCCGCGAAGACGCTGATCCGGGCGATGTCGCCGGTGGGGAAACCCTTTCCCCCGGTGAGCCTCGGCATGTCGCCGCCTCCACTTCTCATAGGTGCGCGGAACTTCTCGCAGCCGCGACTTCTCGCAGTCGCGTGGAACTTCTCGTAGTCGCGTGGAACTTCTCGTAGGTGCGGATCCGATCTCACACCACAACGTCCCGGGATACGCATGGAGGGATGCCACAACATTCGCCCGCGAGCCTCGTCACCGCTCAACTTGAGTAGGGGCCTACTCTCGCCAACGGGCGGACCTGAGCGCACGATCCGCTCATGACGTGGTTCCGTTGGCGTCCCGAAGAACGGGCGACCGCTCCATTATCGCGGGCGGAATTCGCCACCCTCCAACCCGTAGAACGCGCTGCGCTGCACCGCGCGGCCCAAGACAGCCGGCGCCAGTTCGTCACCACCCTGCTGCAGATCCCGGCGACCATCGCCGTGCTGGGCGGACTGCTGCTGACGGCGCAGGGTCTGGCGCAGACCGCGAAATCGGTCGAGGCCTCCCGTGAGGAGTTGCTGATCGCCAGGAAGGGCCTCGAAGTCGCGCAGAAGGGCCAGGTCACCGACCGATTCACCAAGGCCGTCGAACAACTCGGCAGCGCGAGCATGGAGGTGCGGATCGGCGCCGCCTACGCTCTCGAGAACATCGGCAGGGATGTCCCCGACTACCGGCAGACGACCGTCGACGTTCTCGCGAGCTATGTTGTGGGAAACGGCCGCACGTCGACCAAGAAGAACTACGGGCAGGCCAGAGATGTTCGGGCCATGCTCACGGTGCTGGGCCGGGTCCGTCCGGCCAACCCGAAGCAGTACTGGATCGACCTGTCACACGCCCGGCTCGGCGACGCCGACCTGAGCGACGCCTACCTGCGGCGAGCCAAGATGTACGGCGTGTTCCTCGCCGGAGCCGCGCTGTTCCGAGCAGATCTGTCCGACAGTGATATGCCCTTCGCCGACCTGTCCGCCGCCTGGCTGACGAACTCCAACCTCTCCCGCGCCAACTTCAACCTCGCCGACCTGACCAAGGCATCCCTGGAGAGGGCCAACCTGACCGACACCGTCTTTCTCACCGCGGACCTGAGGGGCGCCAATCTGACGGACGCCACTTTGACGGGCGCCGATTTCGACAACGCCGACCTGACCGGCGCCATAGGACTGCCCCCCACCGCCCAGCTCAAGAAGATCGTCCAATGGAACCCCCAGACAAAGTGGCCGTGACCGGTCAGCTCCGGGCAGCGGCCAAGCCTCCGCCACGCCAGGTGGGCAGCGGCCGGTGACCGGCCGCGACCTCGTACGCGGCGACGGCCATGAGGCGGGTGGAGTCGAGCGTGGGCAGCGGCGACGCCTCGGGTGTCACCAGGAGCGGGATCTCGGTGCAGACGAGCGCGACGGCGTCACACCCCCGCTCCGCGAGCCGCGAGATGACACGGACGTACTCCCGCCGCGACTCCTCGGTGAACACCCCGCTCACGAGCTCGGCGAAGATGATCTCGTTGATGATCCGCCGGTCGTCCGGATCCGGCACCTCCGCCGCGATCCCACGCGCGGCGAGCGCCTCCGGATAGAGCCGGCTGTCCATTGTGTACGCCGTACCCAGGACGCCGACCTTCGTCCGCCCGTCGCGAACGGCCTGGTCGGCGACCACCTCGGCGATGTGCAGGCCGGGCAGGGCGAGATCGGCGCCGGGCCGTTCGAGCGCCAGGTGGGCGGTGTTGTCCGGGCAGGCGAAGAAGTCGGCCCCGGCCCGAGCCAGCCGCCCCACGCTGACGGCCAGCGTGTCCCTGATCGAGTCGTAGTCGCCCGCGTCCCACGCGGGCATGCTGTAGCCGAAGGCGATGTAATCGAGGGTCACGTCGGGGTGCTCATGCCGGCCCACCCGGCGGAACCCCTCCTGGCAGTAGGTCAGGAAGCACAGGGCCGCCCCTTCGGTGCTGTGGGCGAGGATGCCGAGATGCCGCATAGTGATCACTCCTCCGATGGCGGGAACCTTCGCCCACCACCGCCCAAGGTGCCACAGCCGACCGCCCCGAGCGCGGTTGGCGGAGCTCCGTCCTCTCCGGGTCGCTCGCCGCCCAACAAACCAGTAGCGATCACCGCACTCTCGTCGAATACGCTGCTACGAGATCATCAACCAGAAAGGCAGCCCCTCATGCCGCAGCGGGTAGCACCCGGACTCATCTCTTGGGCGAGCGACATCGAGCCGGACGCCATCGAACAAGCCGCCCGCGCCGCCCGCCTGCCCTTCGTCCCCAGCCACGTCGCGCTGATGCCGGACGCCCACGTCGGGATGGGCGCCACCGTCGGCTCCGTCATCCCGACCCAGGGCGCCATCATCCCCTCGGCCGTGGGCGTGGACATCGGCTGCGGCATGGTCGCCACCGAGACCGACCTGACCGCCGCGGATCTGCCCGACACCCTGGCCGCGCTCATGCCGCTCATCGAGCAGCGCATCCCGGCCGGCGTCGGTCAGGGCCATGACGACCCGTCCACCGATGCCTCACTCAACGCGATCGGCACGCCCGGCACCTCACTGACGGGCAAGCAGGAGCACACGGTCATCGCGCAGTTCGGGACGCTCGGCTCCGGCAACCACTTCGTCGAGGTCTGCCTGGACGAGCGCGACCATGTGTGGACGGTGCTGCACTCCGGCTCGCGCGGCATCGGCAACCAGCTCGCCACCATGCACATCACGCAGGCGAAGAAGCTGATGAAGCAGTGGTTCATCGAGCTGGCCGACCCGGATCTGGCCTACCTCGTGCAGGGCACACCGCAGTTCACCGCCTACATCGAGGACATGCTGTGGGCCCAGCGCTACGCCATGGCCTCACGCGCCCGCATGGCCGAAGTGCTGGTCGCCTCCCTGTTCCAGGTCGTCGGCCACGGTGCCGCGCTGCGCACGATCAACGCCCATCACAACTTCACCCAGATGGAACGCCACCACGGCCGCGACATGTGGATCACCCGGAAGGGTGCGATCAAGGCGGCCAGCGGGGACGAGGGAATCATCCCCGGCTCCATGGGTACCCGCTCCTACATCGTGACCGGCCTGGGCAGCGCCGCTTCCTACAACTCCTGCTCCCATGGTGCGGGACGGCGCATGTCCCGCACCGAGGCGCGTAAGAAGCTCACCGCCGCCTCGCTCGCCGAGGCGATGGGCAGCCGCGTCTGGAACGCCGACCGCGCCGGGGCGCTGGTGGACGAGCATCCGGAAGCGTACAAGTCGATCGACCAGGTCATGGAAGATCAGAAGGACCTCGTCACCGTGCAACACACGCTTCGCCAGATCTTCAACTACAAGGGCTGATCCCGATCCTCGCCACCCGTCACGGAGATCATGGGGCTTCGAGCATGGAGGTGATCCGCTGGAGCGCCGCGTGATTCGCGGGCACCTGTACGACCATCACCAGGTCGGGGCGCTCGACCAAGCGGACCTGGAACATCTCCAGTTCGATCCGCCCGGCCTCGGGGTGATCGAGTTCGATCGTCGCGGGTCTGAAGGAGCGGATCGGGTATTCGTTCCACCATTCCCGGAACTCCGAACTCGCCGCGGTCAACCCGGCCACGATGTCGGCCAACCGTGGGTCGTCCGGACGCTGCCCCACCATGGCCCGGAATTGGCTGAGGACGGCCCGCGCCGCCGGCTCCCATCGGGTCATGCGGGCCCGGTTCTCCTCGTCGGTGAACATCATCCACACCAGGTTTCGCCGATCGGCGGGAAACCTGTCTGGATCATGGCGAACTAGCGCGTACGCCCGGTTCCACGCCAGGTAGTCGAAATGGCCGTCATAAATGGAGGCAATGTTCGGAGCCACGGCGTCGACAAAGCGTCGCAGTCGCGGACGTACGTCATCGGAGGGGGTTTCCCGGTCCGGGGCGGCGAGACCGGCGAGGTACCGAAGGTGCCGGTGGTGGTCCGGGCCGAGCAGGAGCGCGCGGGCCAGCGCGTCGATCACCTGAGCCGACGTGGAGATGTTCCGGCCCTGCTCCAGCCAGGTGTACCAGGTGACACCGACGCCGGACAGCTCGGCGACCTCTTCGCGCCTGAGGCCGGCGGTCCGGCGTCGCCCCGGTATGCCGTCTTCCGGCAGCCCCACGTCTCCCGGCCGCAGCCGGGCTCGCCTGGCGCGCAGAAAGGCACCCAGCTCGGCGCGCCGCGCCGCCTGTCCGTTGTCGTGGCCGCTTTCCACACAGCTCCCGTGGACGGTGAACCGACCGGCAGGTTAGCAGTATCTGTACCAGGATCGGCCGCCTCTTCGTCGTTAGCCTGATCATTGTCACCGTCGGGCGAAGGAGGGCATATGGCACAGCAGAAGGGACCGGTGCTGGTGATCGGGGCCACCGGCCAGCAGGGCGGCGCGGCCGCGCGCCAGCTGCTCGATCGTGGCTGGGAGGTGCGCGCCCTGGTACGGAATCCCGGCTCGCCGGGCGCTGAAACGCTGCAGGCGGCGGGAGCCACCCTCGTCACCGGCGACCTGGACGACGCGGCGTCGCTTCGGGCGGCGATGGACAGCGCGTACGGCGTCTTCCTGGTGCTGACCATGCTCACCGGGCCCAAGGTGACCCCTGAAGGAGTGATCGCCGAGGAACGGCGCGGCAAGGCGGTGGCGGAGATCGCCAAGAAGTCCGGCGTCGGGCATCTCGTCTACAGCTCGATCAGCGGCGCCGGCCTGGTGAGCGGCATCCCTTACTACGACAGCAAGGCCCGCATCGAGGAACGCGTCGACTCGCTCGGGCTACCGGCCACCGTGCTGCGGCCTGTCATGTTCATGGAGAACTTCACCTCCCTCACCCGCCCGGTCGTGGACGGCGACGAGCTGGCGGTCAACCTCGCCGTACGACCGGAGACGCGGGTACGGCTGATCGCGACGCAGGACATCGGGGCTTTCGCCGCGATCGCGTTCGACCAGCCCGACGAGTTCATCGACCGGAAACTCGAGATCGCCGGGGACTGCCTGTCCGCTCAGGCGATCGCCGAGGCCTTCGGCCGGGCCGGCGGCCTGCCCAGCCGCTTCCATCAGGTGCCCATCGAGCAGGTGCGGGCCTTCGACGAGCAGGTGGCCAGGATGTTCGCCTGGCTCGGCGACCGCGACGACGACGAACCCGACTTCCCAGCGCTGCGGGCCGCCCACCCGGGCCTGATGACGCTGGAGAACTGGCTGGAGGCAACCGAGTGGAAGCCATGAACGACCCGGACCTGACCGATGGACTGCTGCTCGGGCCCGGCGCCGGACGCCGGATCCAGACCGCCGGCATGACGGTCAAGTTGGGTGCGGAGCGGTCGGCCAGCTGGTCCATGTTCGAGGCGGACGTCGCACCGGGATTCGACGTCGGGGCGCATCTGCATCGTGAGGCCGAGGAGGTCTTCTACATCCTCGACGGGGAGCTCGACCTGCTCGCCTTCCATCCACGCGAGAAGGCCGACGGCGACTGGCGGACATGGGAGTCGGACACCGGCACGCCGGTGTTCAGAGGCGGTCCTGGGAGCGTCATGTTCGTACCCGCCGGCTGCCCGCACGCCTTCTTCAACCCCGGCCCCAAGCCTGCGCGAATGCTCTTCCTCGTCTCCCCGTCCGGCCACGAGCACTACCTCCGTGAACTCGCCGATCTGATAGCCGCCACCCAGCCACCCGATCAGGAGGCGATCGCGGCCCTGCGGGCCCGCCACGACATTCACCAGCTGACCTCCCTCATGAACCGCCCCTTGACGTAGCGGTGGACCACGGCCCGGCCGGCGGTCTCCGATAGGTAGGGCCACCGGGAGGCCTGTTCCCACCGATGGCGTTTTAGCCGATATTTCGCCCTTTCCCGCCTTCTGGGGTTGTTGCGATAGGTTGAGGCCGTGACGTACAGGTGGCCGTGGAGAAGGCGCGCGACCGGCTGGAGTGCGTGATCACCTGGCATCGGCGTCATCAGATGGCCCTGCTGCTGGCCCACTCCGTGGGAACGCAGGTGGTGACGTTCGTGCTGCGGCCGACCATGTCGTACGGGGCGATCGAGCTGCACGTCTCCGCGGCGTGGCTGGGCGTGCTGGGCGCCAGCTTCGCCGTCGCGCCGCTCCTCCTGGCCATCCCCGCCGGTCAGGCGGCCGACCGGTACGGCGAGCGGCGCATGGCCGTGGCGGGCGCGATCCTGCTCACGACCGCCTGCGCCGCCTTCCTCGCCTTCGGCCACACGATCCCCGGGCTGATCGCCGGCGGCGTCCTGCTCGGCACGGGGCATCTCGGCTGTGTCATCGCCCAGCAGGCGCTGGTGGCCAACGTGACCGAGCGCGGGCGTCACGACACCGCCTTCGGGCACTACACCTTCGCCGCCTCGCTCGGGCAGGCTGTGGGCCCGATCCTGATCATCGCGTTCGGCGGCGCCCACGCCATCCCGGACACCGGCCGGATCTACCTGTGGACCTGCGGGCTCGCCGCCGCGCTCGTCGTGCTGTCGGCGCTCCTGACCGGCAGTCCGCGGGCCACCGCGCGGGCCGGCGGCCAAGCCACGGGGGTGCGCTCGCTACTGCGGCTGCCGGGTCTCGCGCACGCGCTCGTGACCAGCTGCGTGGTGCTGGCCGCGGTCGACATCACGCTCGTCTACCTGCCGGCGCTGGGCACCGAGCAAGGGCTCGCCTCAGGCGTGGTGGGCGTCCTGCTGGCGATCCGCGGCGTGGCCTCCATGGGGTCGCGCTTCTTCCTCGGCCGCCTCTCGCACGCCTTCGGCAGACGGCGCCTCCTGGTCGCCGGCACCGTCGCGGCGGCCCTGGCCATGGCCCTCACGCCGCTGCCGATGCCGCTGTGGCTGCTGGTCTGCGTGCTGCTCGTCCTGGGGTTCGGGCTCGGGGTGGGACAGCCGATGACCATGTCGTGGCTCGCCGAGTCCACGCCCCCCGGTCTGCGGGGGCGGGCGATGTCGCTCCGGCTCGCGGGCAACCGTACCGGGCAGATCCTCATCCCGGGCGCGGCCGGGCTGGTGGCGGCGGGCGCGGGGACCGCGGGAGTGCTCCTGATCACCGCGCTGGGCCTCGGCTGGGCGGGCGTGGCCGCCCGCCGCCTGCCCGTCGACACATGACCCGCACCTCACGGACAAGTCGACACGTGAGCGGCGCTCCACAGACAAGTCGACACGTGAGCGGCGCTCCACAGACAAGTCTGCACACGACCGGCGCCCCCACGGGCGAGCGGTACAGCGCCTAGAATGCGCGACCGTGGCAGGCATTGTTTTCAGGCAGCTCACCGGAGTGCTGGCCGGGCTGGTCACCGGAGCCGCCGCCCTCGCCCTGTGGACCTTCGCCTGGCCGTACCGGAGCAGGTGGGCCCCGGGAATGGTGGCGCTCGAACGGGCCCGGCTGGCCGCCTGGTTCGGGCAGGAGACCGACGGGGCCGCGTCCGGTCACGGCTATCTCGCGCTGCGTGCCCTGGTCGGCGTGTTCGGGGGCTATCTCGCTCTGGCGCTGCTGTTCCTGGCCCTGCTGTTCCTGGGTGGCAGCATGTGGGTGCTGTTCTCCGGCGACTACGCGCCGGTGGCGCTGGACCTGCCGGGCATCAAGCTGTCGATGCACAGCTGGGCGGTCGGCCTGGCCTGCGGGGTGCTGATGCTGGCCCTGGGCGCGTTCTGGTGCCGCCTGCTGGTGGCGACCGAGCGGCGGCTGGCCGTACGCTTCCTCGGTCCCGGGCCGCAGGAGCTGATGCGGCGGCGCATCGCCGAGCTGACCGTCAGCCGGTCCGGCATCGTACGGGTGGTCGACGACGAGCGGCGCCGGATCGAGCGGGACCTGCACGACGGCGTGCAGCAGCGCGGCGTGGCGCTGGCCATGCTGCTCGGGCGGGCCCGGCACAGCCCCGCCGGGGCGGCCGAGCTGGTGGACCAGGCGTACGCCGAGTCCCGGCAACTGCTCGACGAGCTGCGCAGCGTGGCGTGGCGGATCTACCCGACCGCGCTCGACGAGCTGGGCCTGCGCACGGCGCTGGCGGGTGTCGCCGAACGTTCGTGCGTGCCGGTGACCGTCGACTACGGCCTGGCCGGGCGGCCCGTTTCGGAGGTGGAGACCGCCCTGTACTTCGTGGCCAGGGAGGCGATCACCAACGCGGTCAAGCACGCGCGAGCGCGGGACATCCTGGTCGTGCTGAGCGAGGACGAGCGGGCGGTACGCGTGGTGATCTCCGACGACGGCCGGGGCGGCGCCGACCCGGCGGGCGGCGGGCTGTCGGGGCTGGCCAGGCGGGTGATGGCGCTCGACGGCCGGTTCGAGGTCGACAGTCCGCCCGGCGGCGGCACCAGGGTCTGCGCGACCCTCCCGAAGGGAGCATCGTGCGGCTGATCCTCGCCGACGACGCCGTACTGCTGCGTGAGGGCCTGATCAGGCTGCTGGAGGAGGCCGGGCACGAGGTCGTGGCCGCGATCGGCGACGCGGAGTCCCTGATCGAGGCGGTGGCCGAGCACCGGCCGGAGGTCGCGGTGGTGGACGTGCGGATGCCGCCCACCCACTCCGACGAGGGCCTGCGCGCGGCGCTGGAGATCCGCGCGCGCTGGCCTTCGGTGGGTGTGCTGGTCCTGTCGCAGTACGTGGAGAAGACGTACGCGGCCAAACTGCTCTCCGAGGCCACCGAGGGCATGGGCTACCTGCTGAAGGACCGGGTGTCGGAGGTGGCGGACTTCCTGGGCTCCCTGGAGCGGATCCGCGCGGGCGGCACCGTCATCGACCCCGAAGTGGTCAGGCAGCTCCTCGCCCGCACCACCCGCGTGGACCCGCTGCGTACGCTCAGCGAACGCGAGTCGCAGGTGCTGCGGCAACTCGCCGAGGGCTTCACCAACGCCGCGATCGCCACGAACCTGCACGTCTCCCTGAGCACAGTGGAGAAGCACGTCAACGCCATCTTCGACAAGCTCGACCTGCCGGTGACCCCCGCCTACAGCAGACGGGTGCTGGCCATCCTGCGCCACCTCGACGGCTGAGGCGAGGTCGGTCAGAGCTGGGCGGCGCGCGACTCCAGGTAGCGCTGCTCGGGGAGGCTGAGGGTGCGGCGGGCGGCCAGCTCGTACTGGGTGCGCGCCGCCTCCCGGTCGCCCGCGAGGTCCAGCAGATGCGCGCGTACGGCCAGCACCCGGTGGTGCCCGGCGAGCGCCGGATCGGTCTCCGCCTTCGCCAGCCCGTCCAGCCCAGCCTGCGGCCCATGGACCATGGCGACGGCGACGATCCGGTTGAGCGTGACCATGGGCCCCGGCGCGATGCCGTCGAGCAGGTCGTACAGGGCGAGGATCTGCCGCCAGTCGGTGTCCTCGGCCCGCGGCGCCTCGTCGTGCACGGCCGCGATGGCCGCCTGCACCTGGTAGGGGCCGAGCGGCGCGGCGGCCAGCGTCTCGGTGATCAGCTGGACGCCTTCGGCGATGGCCTCGGCGTCCCATTTGTCGCGGTCCGGCTCGGCCAGCGGCACCAGCCCGCCGTCGGGCCGGGTGCGGGCCGGACGGCGGGCGTCGGTGAGCAGCATCAGGGCGAGGAGCGCGGCCACCTCGCCGTCGCCGGGCAGGCGGTCGTGGAGCTGCCGGGTCAGGCGGATGGCCTCGCTGGACAGCTCCACGCGGTGCAACGTACCGCCGGAGCTGGCGGTGTAGCCCTCGTTGAAGATCAGGTACAGCACGTGCAGCACCGCGGCCAGCCGCTCGGCCTGCTCGGCCTCCGGGGGCAGCGTGAACTCGGCGCCGCCGCTCTTGATGCGCTGCTTGGCGCGGCTGATGCGCTGCGCCACGGTCGGTTCGGGCACCAGCAGCGCGCGGGCGATCTCGGCGGTGCTCAGCCCGCCGACGGCGCGCAGTGTCAGCGCCACCTGGGAGACCGTGGTGAGCGCGGGATGACAGCAGAGCAGCAGGAGTGTGAGCGTGTCGTCCACGGCGGGCGAGGGATCCGGCTCCGGCGGTGCCAGGGCGGCGGCGGACTCCTCCCTGACCCGCCGCCCCTCCTCGGTGAGCGCGATGCGGAAGCTGCGCCGGTCGGCCGGGTCGAGACTCCGCTCGACCATTCCCGCCGCCTCCAGCCGGTCGAGGCGGTTGGTCATGCCGGCCCGCGACATCATCAGCGTCGCCGACAGCTCCGACGGGATCAGGGTGTACGGGGGCCCGCCCCTGCGCAGTGCGGACAGCACGTCGAACTCCCCTTGGCGCAGCCCGTGACGCGCGAACACCTGCTCGACCGCCGCCTCCGCGACCCGCGCCACCATCGCGATCCGGCCGAACACCGCCATGGCCGACAGATCCAGGTCGGGCCGCTCACGGCGCCACTGCTCCAGAATCACGTCGATCGCGTCCCGTGACTGGTCAGATGCCTGCTCTTCAGGCGCGCCGTTCATGCGCTCGATCCTATTCGGCCCGCGATGGTCGGCCCCCGAACCAATCACGGTGCGGTGGGCCCCCGAACCGCCGACGGCCCTCTGGGCGATGGCTTGGATATGCACAATTTTATTTGCGCAATTTTTCTTTTGCTTCTATGGTGGAGCCATGGCCACGCATGAGACCCGCCGCCTCAGCGATCTCGACGAGCTCAAGGCGTTCACGCACCCACTGCGGTTGAAGCTCTACCGGGCGCTGATCGTGGCGGACACGGCGACCGCCTCCCAGTTGGCCGACCAGGTCGACGAGGCCGTCTCCCTGGTCAGCTACCACCTGCGCAAACTCGCCGCGCACGGCCTCATCGAGGAGGCCGCGCCACAGACCGGCGACGGTAGGGAGCGCTGGTGGCAGGTCGCCTCGCACCACGTCAGCGCCAGGGCCCCGTCCCCGGAGGAGGGCCCGGAGATCGTCGCCGCGCGCACCGCCCTGTCCCGTGTGGCCTCCCGGATCCAGGGCGAGATGTACCAGCGCTACCTCGATGAGCAGCCCGCCTGGCCCGCCGAGTGGCGCGGCGCCGCGTTCGCCAGCGAATACCTGACCTCGCTCACCGCCGAGGAGTTGCGACTGCTCGGCCAGGAGATGGACGCGGTCGTCGAGAAGTGGTGGGCGCGCGGCAAAGCCGCCGAGGCGGCGGGCGACACCGAGGGGCGCGAGCACGTCGCCCTGCAGTTCTTCGGATTCCCGTTCCGGGCCTGAGCGTCATGGCCCCCGAGACTTCCAGGAGGTCGGCACATGCACGCCGACATGCACCTCTACACCGAACGCCACAGAGCCGCCGAGTTGCGAGCCGAGGCCACCAGGTGGCGCCTGCTCCGAGACTGCCGGCGCGAGCTCCCGCCCAGGTGGGCGGCCGGCGGGACGGCGCTCGGCTGGACCATGGTGTCGGCCGGCCTGCGCCTGATCAGCCTGCCCCGGCGGCCATCGGGCACCGTCCCGCGCTTCGGTGATCACCACTGATATCCTTATGGCGTAAGGAGATTATGGCGTTAGGGATTATCGCGTCCGCAGGGGGTTGTCAGGTGGTGGTCTTCGCCGGCCAGGGAGACGCGCGCCGCTCGATGGCCCTGCTGTGGCGGGCGACGGGACCAGGACCGCGCACCGGTCCCGGCCCCAAGCCGGGGCTGAGCGTGGACATGATCGTGGACGCCGCGATCGCGGTCGCCGACGAGCAGGGCATGGCGGCCCTGTCCATGCGCGCGGTGGGCGAACGCCTCGGCCGTACGGCGATGGCCCTCTACACTTACGTGCCCAGCAAGAGCGAGCTGATCGACCTGATGCACGACCGCGCCCTGGCCGAACTGCCCACCGGCTACGACCTCGAACCGGGCTGGCGGGCGGCCGTGACGTCTTGGGCCGAGGACGTCCGGGCGTTCTACGTACGCCATCCGTGGGTGCTGCAGGTGTCGCAGGCGCGGCCGGTGCTGGGGCCCAACGAGTTCGTGATGATGGAGACGATGGTGGGCGTCCTGCGCGCCACCGGGCTGCGCGCCGGACCGCTCCGGGGCGTCGTCTCGCTGCTGACCGACTTCGTCCGGGGCGCGGCCAGGACGGTCGCGGAGTCACGGCAGGCGCCGGCGGCGACCGGGGTGTCCGACGAGGAGTGGTGGTACGCCCGATCGGCCCTGCTCGAAGAGGTCGCCCCCGGTTTCGCCGAACGATTCCCGATGGTCTCCTGGATCGAGACCGACGACCCGCCTCCCCCGCCGTCCCGTGAAACCCCGCAGTCCGGGCAGGCCACGACATACCTGGAAGACAAGGCACGACCGGCCTTCGCCGCCGGACTCGCCGTGGTCCTCGACGGGATCGAGGCGGCCATCGACCGGGCGGGCGTCAGACCGGCAGGCTGACCCCGGGCGGGGTCTGATCCGCCGGGCGGGCGTCAGACCAGCGAGCTGAGGTCGGACGGGGTCTGATCCGCCGCGCGCCCGTCAGACCAGCAGGCTGACCTCGGGCATCCCGGGCGGCGTCAGGCCCCCGCCGCACGGACGTCAGACCAGCAGGCTCAGCTTCGGGTCGCCGCCGGTGTACCACTCGGTGGCGAGCAGCCGGTCGCGTGTCGCCTCGGGCAGTGCGGTCAGCAGCCCCATCGAGGCGCCGCGCTCGATCTCCGACTCGTGCGCCCGCACCGCCGCCCACTTGCGCTCCACCCACGGCTGGACGTCCACGGTGGCGGTGACCTCGTCGTCGGGTATGCCGGGGAGCGTCTGGTCGCCGCCGGGCGCGGCTCCGAAGAGGTCCTGCCAGGCGGACCGTACGATCGACCGGGGCAGGGTCACCAGATAGAGCGCACCCGGCCGCCACGGCGGGCCGGCGGCGGGATAGAGCTGGTCGTACCCGGCGGCTTCGACGGCCGCCAGGGTCACCCGGTGCGTGTGGACATGATCCGGATGGCCGTAACCGCCGTATCCGTCATAGGTGATCACCACATCGGGCCGGAAGTCTCGGATGTGCCCGACCAGCCGCCCGACCGCCTCGTCCAGCGGGGCGTCGACGAAGCGGGCGGCGCCCGGCGCCGACAGCCCGGCGTTGCCGTCGGCGTACCCGAGCAGGCGCGGCTCGCCCGCGCCGAGGATCTCCAGCGAGCGCGCCAGCTCGGCGACCCGGCGCGTGCCCTCGGTCCACGTGCAGGTGACGACGCCCGTCCTGGCGCCCGCGTCGGCGAACCGGGCGAGCGTTCCGCCGGTCCACAACGCCTCGTCGTCAGGATGCGCGTGCACGCACAGCAGGCTCGGCTCGGTCACGGATCCCCCTAGATCATCGGCCCGACGCCTGACGACGATACCGGCCCAAAACCCAATACCAGCCTAAAACCCGATGCCGGTCCAAAACCTGATGCCAGCCGGAAGCGACAACGGCCCGAAAGCGGTAACGGCCCGAAAAGCCTCGCCCGCCGGGCTTCTCCCCACCGGCGGACAAATACGTTGCTCAGCCTTCCCGGGCTGTGGCAGCGTCGGCCGGGACGGTATCCCGCGATCCAGTAGGAGGTGTGGCACATGGCCACCAAGGTCCTCGGCGAAGACTCGGCTCACACTTCGACGCGAGAGGTCGCCTGACGCGTACCGGGCTCCTCGCGTTGGAGTGATCTTCCATCACGATCACGAGGAGCAAGAGTGTCTTCCCAACCATCCTTCGAGCCCCTGCTGGGCGCCGAGGGCAATCCCACGCAGGTGGTCCGGCACGGCGACGTCGTGCTGCGCCCGTCCGGGCCGTGGACGGACAGCGTCCACGCGCTGCTGCTGCATCTGGAGAACGCGGGCTTCACCGGGAGCCAACGCCTGGTCGGCGACGGTTACGACGAGGAGGGACGAGACGCCGTGACCTACATCGACGGCGACTTCGTCCACCCGCACGCCTGGTCCGATGAGGGCGTGTGGCAGGCGGGCCGCCTGCTGCGCGAGCTGCACGACGCGACGGCCGGGTTCCGGCCGCCGCCGGACGCGGTGTGGCACCCGTGGCCGTTCGAGGGTTCCGGGCCGGATGCGATCATCAGCCATCGGGACACGGGGCCGTGGAACACCGTGGCCCGCGACGGCCTGCCAGTCGCGTACATCGACTGGACCACCGCCGGTCCGATCGACCGGCTGGACGACGTGGCGGGTGCCGCGTGGTGGAACGCCCAGTTGCACGACGACGACGTCGCCGAACGGCAGAGCCTGCCCGACGCGGAGACGCGCGCCGGTCAGCTGCGCCGCTTCCTCGACGGCTACGGGCTGTCCGCCGCCGAACGCGACGGCTTCGTCACGCGGATGATCGAGTTCGCCATCCGTGACTGCGCGTCCGTGGCGGTCAGGTCGCGGATCACGCCCGAGAGTACGGACCCGGGCCCGCTGTGGGCCCTGGCCTGGCAGGCGCGGGCGGCGGCGTGGATGCTACGCCACCGGCCACTCCTGGAGAACGCCCTCACGGCGTAGTCGAACAACGGTGGCTGCCGTTCATCGAACGGCAGCCACCCCCACACCGCCACCCAGTTCACCGAACAGCGGCCACCCCATTCACCGAGAGTCCGGCGCGCCCAGGTGGCCCAGCCCGTTGGCCAGCAGGGCGTATGCCCGCTCGGCGTCGCTCACCGCGCCCGGGTAGCGCTCGTCCGCGCTCTCGCCGCCCGCCAGCCGCATGGCGTTGTCAATCGTCAGCGTCCAGTGGACCGCCTGGATCTGGACGGCCGCCACGCGGGCGCTGAGCTCATCGACGCCGGCCGTCTCCCGTAGCGCGCCGGCGAGTGCGTGCTCGGCCGCCGCCTGGAAGCGGTGCATCCGGGCCGCCAGCGACGAGGTCTCGAAGACCATCCGGTAGAGCGCCACGATCGCGGGTATGTCGTTGAGCCCGCTGGCCGGATCACGCCTGGCCAGCGCGTCGAGGTAGTGCACCCGCAGCGCCTCCAGCGGCGTGACGTCCGCCGCGCGGGACTCGACCACCCGGGCGCTTTCGGTCTCGTGGTCGGCGAACCGCTGCACCACGAGATCTTCCTTGGCCGGGAAGTACGCGAACAGCGTGCGCCTGGACACCTCGGCCGCCTCCGCCACCTGGGCCACCGACACCTGGTCATACCCGTACCGCAGGAACAGCTCGATCGCCGCCTCGGAGATCGCGGCGTGTGTCCGCTGCTTCTTACGCTCGCGCAGTCCGGGCTCGTTCGTCACGCTCGTCACCTTACCAGAAATCTGCACTTGGACTTTTTCTGCACTGGGTATATATTCGCACTCAGACGATCGAACCATGGGAAGAGGGCGGGTCATGAAGGACTTCGAGGTGGTCATCGCGGGTGCCGGACCGACCGGCCTGATGCTGGCGTATGAGCTGGCGCTGGCCGGGGTCGACACACTGGTGCTGGAGAAGCTGCCCCAGCGCATCGAGCAGATGAAGGGCGGCGCCGTCCAGCCCCGCACGCTGGAGCTGCTGGAGCTGCGCGGGCTGGTGGAGCCGCTGCTGAGCCGGGCTCTGGTACGCGAACCGGTCGGCGGCCATTTCGCGGCTCTGCCGGTGCCGCTGGACTGCGAGCCGTGGCGGACCCGGCATCCGTACCCGATCGCGGTTCCGCAGTGGGAGATCGAGGAGGTTCTGGAGGAGGCCGCGACCGCCCAAGGCGCGCGCGTCCTGCGCGACGCCGGGGTCACCGCGGTCGAGCAGGACGCCGACGGGGTGACGGTGAGCGTGGGTGAGCGCCGGTTCCGGGCCGACTACCTGGTGGCGTGCGACGGCGGGCGGAGCACCATACGCAAGCTGCTGGGCCTGCCGTTCCCCGGCCGGGACGGGACGTTCGTGGCGGTGCTGGCCGACGTCCGGCTGTCCGCCACCTCGGCGTCGGTCCCCCGGGCGCTCGGCCACATGAGCGGCCTGGTCCGGGAGGGTGGCGGCTACTGGTCCATGCTGGTTCCCATCGGCGGCGAGCGTTACCGGCTGACGTTCGGCAGCGAGGAGCAGGCGGGCTTCGACCGCGACGCGCCGGTCACGGAGGAGGAGGTCGCCACCGCGCTACGGGCCGTCTATGGCGAGGAGACCGTGCTGCGCGCGGTGGACAACTCCTCGCGCTTCACCGACGCGACACGGCAGCTGGCGGACTACCGGGCGGGCCGCGTGCTGTTCGCGGGCGACGCCGCGCACATCCACCCGCCGTTCGGCGGGCAGGGCCTGAACCTCGGCGTGCAGGACGCGATCAACCTCGGCTGGCGGCTGGCCGCGACCCTCCAGGGCCGGGCACCCGAGGGCCTCCTGGACCGCTACCAGGCCGAACGGCATCCGGTGGCCGCCCAGGTGCTGCACCACACGTCCGCGCAGCGCGTACTGAGCGCGCCTCGGCCCAGCCCGGACGTGGCCGCGCTGCGCGAGATCTTCAGCGACCTGCTGCGGCTGCCGGACGCCAACCGCCACATGGCCGGCCTGATGTCCGGCCTGTCGCTGGCCTACGACCTCGGCGGCGAGCATCCGCTGGCCGGGCAGCGGGTGCCGGACGCCGACCTGCTCGTCGGCTCGACGTCGACCCGGCTGTCCGGGCTGTTCGGCGCCGGGCACGCGGTCCTGCTCGACCTGGCCGGGATCGTCCCCGCCGAGTTCCGGCTGCCCGCGCGGGTCGATCTCGTACGGGCCAAGTGCGCGGACGACCTGGGCGCGGCGGCCCTGCTGCTGCGGCCCGACGGCTACGCGTGCTGGGCCGCCGACGACGCCGCCACCTGCGAGCGGAGCCTGGCGGCCGCGCTGGGCGAGCACGTGGCCGCACTGGACTGAGCGCCACGCGAGCGCAGTAGATGGACTGAACTCCGCTCGCCGGGCGCAGGGTCAATGCGGCGCCCGGCGGCAGGTCCCATACGTGGGCCGTGACCTTGTTCAGGCTTTCACTCGGCGAAAAGATGATCGAGCCAGGCGTGCCAGGCCGGACCCTGGTCGCCGGGGCCGGCGAAAAGGTGGTGCGCGGCGACCATCGAGCCGCCGAACCCCTGCAGGAACCGGTAGAGCGCGTCCGGGGTCCGTACACCGAGCGTCTGGGCGTTGGCGTAGTAGACGACGCCTTCGATCGGGGCAAGCCCGGGGGGCGCGAACCGTACGGTGTCGCCCGGCTTGGCATGGCCCGGAGGCCGAGCGCGTCGTACAGGATCTCCCAGGCGCGCGGCCAGTCGGCGACGGGCGGCCCGAATTCGGTGACGGGCGTGGCGGTCCGGCCGCGGAAGTGCGTCAGGTAGGCGACCAGGGTGGCGAAGAACATCTCCAGCCCCCTGGACATGGCCTCGAACTCGGCCTCCCAGTCGTCGCCCGGCAGGAAGCCGCTGGTCACCATGCGCAACGTGGTGCTGCCCTGGTCACGGCCTTCGACGAGGAACTCGTAGGCGACGACCCGGCCGTCCTCCGCCGTCGCGCTGGTGTGCGCGAACCGGGCGGGCGGCTCCTCGGCGGTCACGGTGGATTCGGGCATGTACTGGCCGAAGGCGGTGCGCACCACGCCGTCGGCCACCTCGTTGCGGCCCATGAACCACGAGTCGATGCCGGGGCCGGTCGCGATGGCCGCCCACACCTCCTCGGGGGTCGCCCCGACCTCGGCCTCCTGGGGAAGCTCGAAGGAATGTCCCACTTCACCGCTCCTTCAGCGACGGGTGCACGGCGACGACCAACCGGTGGTCGCGACCGCTCTCGGCCGTCTCGTCGTGGTATTTGCTCACCAGCGCGGTCACGGCGTCGGCCAGTTCCTCGGCGAAGGCCGCGCGGTCGGCCGCCGAGGCGAACCGTACCTCGCCGTCGATCGCGAACGTCGCCACCCGCTTGCGGGCCTCGGTGGCGCCGGTGATCAGCGTCCCGACGTCGCGGACGAGTTGAGCGGCGACGGCGAGCAGCCAGCGGGCCGACAGCCGATCGGGCGCCTTCTCGGGATCGGGCTGCACCGCGGCCAGCGCGACCGGGGAGATCACGAAGGAGGCGGCCGTGGCCTGCATCACCCGCTCGGTGACGTTGCCCTTCTTGCGCTCCTCCACCAGCTCGACCAGCCCGTGCCGCTCCAGCGTGCGCAGATGGTAGTTGACCTTCTGCCTGGCCAGGCCGACCCTGGCCGCCAGCGACGTGGCCGAGCCGGGCTCGACCAGCTCGGCCAGCAGCTTCGACCGCATCGGGTCGAGCGACGCCTCGGCCGCCGCGGGGTCTTCGATCACCGCCACTTCGTACATGGTGAGACGATGACACCGAAAAAAGTTGTTGTCAAGAAATTCTGGTTGCTCGGCGGTCGACCATGCCGACCGCCGAGCGGAGGACGTCACGCCTCTTGAAGCGTCAGGCGGGCGGCAGCCAAGCGTGGAAGGCCGCCGTCAGGGTGGTGATGTCGGCCGGGCCAGGGCCGGATGCCCAGGCGACCGTGCCGTCGGGGCGGACGAAGGCGGCCGACAGGCCGTCACGGTCCTCGACGGTCGCCTCGACGATATCCAGTACGCCTCGCCAGGGTGCCGCCGCCTGCGCGATCTCGGGCTGCGACGGCGCGTGGACGAGCAGCGGCCGACCCGACGTGGCAAGCTCGGCGAGGGTCCGGGTGTCGCAGGAAGGCAGCGTGAGCCGCAGGTCGGGGCAGGGGCGGCCGGCCAGGGGGTGGGTTGCCGGATACGGGAGGTCGTAGCGGGTGCCGAGCCCGTTCAGCAGCCGCCCGAAGTAGCGGTTGACCTCCGGCAGGTCGAGCAGGTCCGACACGATGTCGCGCATGGCCGCCGCGTGCGCGCCGGGTCTCAGCAGCGCCGACTGGGCGCGGGTGTTGTGCAGGACGGCGGCGCCTACGGGGTGGCGTTCGGCGGTGTAGGTGTCGAGCAGGCCGTCCGGCGCGTGCCCGGCGACCGTGGCGGCCAGCTTCCAGCCCAGGTTGACCGCGTCCATCAGCCCCAGGTTCAGCCCTTGGCCGCCGTTGGGAGAGTGGACGTGGGCGGCGTCGCCCGCGAGCAGGACGCGGCCGAGCAGGTAGGTGGCCGCCTGACGGGCGACGTCGGTGAAGCGCAGCGTGTCGCGGACCGCTGTCACCTCGACCTCCACGCCCGTCACCCTGAGCAGGCTGTCGCGCATCTCCTCCCCGGTCAGCGGCGCCTCGCGGTCCTCGGGGAAGCCGTCGTGCTCGACCGTCGCCACCATGCCGGGCGCGCTCATGAACATCCCTGTCGGCTGCCAGCCCGGCGCGGGCAGCCGCTCCATGCCCGAAATGTCGCCGATCAGGCGTCGTACGACACTCGTGGGGGCGGTGCCGGGGAAGTCGAACCCGGCCAGCTTCCGTACCGTCGATCGGCCGCCGTCGCAGCCCGCCACGTACGCCGCGCGGACCCGCCGCTCCCCCTCCGGCGTCCGTACGGTCAAGGTGACGCCGGAATCGTCCTGGGCCAGGGCCGTCACCTCGTGTTCGCGCCGGACCGCGACGCCGAGCGAGGCCAGGTGCTCGGCCAGGATCCGTTCCAGGTCCGGCTGCCAGATCAGCGCGCCGGTCCGCCCGGGTTCCTCCTGGAGGTCGGGGTCGATCTTGTGGATCTGGGCGAAGTGCCCCTTCTCACTTCCGTGGTCGCGCGCCTTGTCGGCAAGACCCTGCTCCTGGAACTTCGCCAGGTCGTCCCCCAGCCCGCGGCGACGCAGCGCCTCCGCGGCCAGCGGCCCGATCCCGCGCGCCTTCGGCTCGCTCGTCGGCCGGGCGAGCCGGTCCAGCACCAGCGGCGTGACCCCGGCCAGCCGTAACTCGGCGGCGAGCAGCAAACCCACAGGTCCGGCTCCGACCACCACAACATCGGCGTCCATACGCCCTCCAAACTAGACTAGACCGTCTAGTCTCGTAGACTAATACCCATTCGGAGAAAGTGGGGACAAGCCATGGCCGACCACGGCCCGCGACGCTCACCGGCCAAGCGCCGGGCCATCCTCGGCGCCGCCATCCAGGTCTTCACCGACCTGGGCTACGCCCGCGCGAGCGTCGACGCGATCGCCGCGGCGGCGGGGGTGGGCAAACAGACCGTCTACGGCCACTTCGGCGACAAGCAACAGCTCTTCCTCGCCGCCGTCCAGGAAGCCAGGGCAGTGGTGGGAGGCGCACCGGGCAGTGCTACGGGAGGCAGCCCCACCCGCCGTGGCGCGTCCGCGAGCGACAACCCCACGGGCCGCGACGCGTCGGCGCAGGCCGCCGTCGCCTTCACCGGTGATCCAGGCGCTGACCTGACCGTGCTCGGGGAGCGGACGCTCGACATCGCGCTGTCGCCACGGGTGGCGGCGCTGCACCGGCTGACCATCGCGGAGGTGGGTCACCATCCGGAGCTCCAGCGCACCTGGCGGGCGAGTTCCTCGTCGCTGGACAGCGAGGTCGTGGACTACCTGCGCGCCTGCGACGGTGACGGCAGGCTGCGGGTGCCGGACCCGGCCAGGGCGGCTCGCCAGTTCCTGCACCTGGTGATCACTGACGCGCGGGTCGAGACGGCGTACGGGATGCTGCCCCTGCCCCCCGCACGACGGCACGCCATCGCCGCCGAAGCCGCCGACCTCATCGTCCGCGCCCACCGGCCCTGAGCCTGCTCGTAAAGCGGAACGGATGCCGCAGAAGAGCAGGCCTCTGAAGATGTAGGGACGTGGTGTCCGGCGAGGCTTGCGCCCTTCTGCGGCGGTTCTAGATGCCACCAGCAGGGCCTGAGCCTGTGCATAGACCTCATCGCTTACGAGCGCCTCATGCGTTGCGTTCTCCGACCAGATCCAGCTCTCCTGATCGTTCCATCGGAGCTTCGTGGTGTGGCCGAGCGCAACATCGTTGATGTCGATGAGGACCTCGTCCTTGTGCTGGCGGTTCCACACCTGCATCCCCGTGTAGCGGGGGTTGAGCAGGATCGCGCGCACGGCGGCCTTCGACCAGGCGACACCGCTTCGATGAGAGTTGCGTGCCCGGTCGTACGCCGAAGGGCACAGGATCCGATCAAAGATCACTAGCGTAGAAGCGGTCACACCTCAGGACGGTCACCGACCGTCGACAGGTTGTCCCGCACAACCTCGTCAAAGGGGTGGTCGGCGCCCAACGCCCGCTCACTGGCAGCGAGCGTCCGGACCGGCCTCGCGCAGCAGCCGGAGCGCGTCGCGCGGCGCCGTGTCGTCACCGCTCCCGCACAGCAGAACGTGAATCGGGACCATCGCGCATGTCCCCTCCGTCTCCGAACCTGTAGCCCACACCGTGCACCGTGCGCACCCAGTGGCCGGACCGGGCGTCGTCACCGAGTTTGCGCCGCAGGTTGGCGATGTGGACGTCTATCACGTGGGCGTTGCCCGGCCAGTCGGTGTGCCAGATCGCCCGGGTCAACGTCTCGCGAGGCCATACCCGCCTCGGGTTGGAGGCGAACAGCGCCAGCAGGTCGAACTCGATGCGGGTCAGCGGCACGGGCCGGCCCGCCAGGTGCACCTCGCGGCTCTCCTCGTCCACGACCAGGTCGCCGAACTCGTGGACCCCCGCCCGTTCGGGGAAGGCGCTCTCCGGCTCGCGGCGGGGCCGCCGGAACATCGCCGCGACGCGCGCCGCCAGCTCCCGCGGCGAGAACGGCTTGGTCATGTAGTCGTCGGCGCCCACCTCCAGGCCGATGAGCCGGTCGGCCTCCTCCGTACGGCCCGACACCATGATCACGTACGCGCTCGTCATCCCCCGCAGCCGCCGGCACACCTCGATGCCGTCCATGTCCGGCAGCATGAGGTCGAGCGTCACCAGGTCGGGCCGCCTCTGCGCGACCAGGTCCAGCCCCTCGGCCCCGGTGGCCGCCTCCGACACCTCGAAACCGGCCATCCGCAGGACCTCGCACAACAGCCTGCGCATCTCTGCGGTGTCCTCGATGACCAGTGCCCCCGGCCGTTCCACCACGCCATCACCTCGAGTCAGCCACCGATCGCCGGCGAGCGCGGTGGCGGCGCGGTCGCACGACCGTGACCCGGCGATCCCTCCCCCGTTCAAGGCCTCACTTACCGCAGCGAGCCGCCGCGAAACCGCCGTGCCGCAGATGCGACGCGCAGGTCGGTGAAGCAGGTCGTGGCGTCCTCGTTGTAGAGGCCGGCGTGGCCGCCCCGATAGGGCCGTTCACGGTCGTGGAAGCGGACCAGGTGACGGCCGTCCACCTTGGCCGTGATCGTGGCGCCCACCTGGTGGATCTCGATCGTGTGCCACACGCCGAGCGCGTAGGACCGGGCGCCCGTGGCGAGGTAACGCTGGTTGCCCGGGTAGCCGGGGGTGACCTTGCCGAGCTCCCAGCCGTTGGGTTTGGGCACGAGGTAGTAGAAGTGGTCGTCGTCCGTGTAGTGCCACACGACCCAGGCGACCTCCCAGGCGTTGGGCGTGGGGCGCCGTAGCTGGTGCAGGGTCCTGGCCCGTACGCGGATCCGGACGTCCGTGTAGCGGCCGGTGGTCAGGGCCAGCGCGGCGTGCGTCTCGGCCGGGGCTCGCGCGGGCCGCGGTGACAGCCGCCACACCCACCGGTCGCCGGCCTGGTACGTGCACGCCCTGCCGTACCCGTCGTAGGCCAGGAACAGCCCCGCCCGGACGGTCCCCTCCGGCCACGGGACGCACGGGGCGGGCGCGGCGGGCGCCACCGGGAGGGCGAGCAGCGCGACGGCGGCCAGCGCCGGGCCTGCGGGCGCTCTCACGCGGGTCCCGGTGACGGATCGGCCAGCCGTTCGGTCTTCATCCAGACCCGCCGGCCGCGCGCCGCCCGCCACAGCCCCCGGCAGGCCGCCACGAGCCAGACCAGGTTGTAGACGATGAACAGGTGACCGTAGCAGAGCCCGCGCAACCGCCCCATGTCACCGCTGATGCGCGCGTAGAGCGGCCCCAGCAGGAAGGCCGCGCCGAACGTCAGCGCGTACCACGACGCGATCGGCACCGGCTGGATGAGCTGCTCGCGCGCCACCGGCGAGAACGCCACCCCCACCAGGGACGCGACCAGCGAGATCGTCATGAAGGCGCCCACGAAGATCAGCAACGGGCTGAGCAGCACGTTCAGCAGGTCGGTCGCCATCCGGCCGGACGCCTGCCCGACCACCGACGGCACGAGCCGCAGCGCCTGAAGGTGCCCCTGGAACCAGCGTGAGCGCTGCCGCGCCAGGGCGCGCACGCTGACGAGCCCCTGCTGGCTCACGGTCGCGTCCGGGACGCAGGCGGTACGCCAGCCGGACAGCACCATCCGCACGCCCAGGTCCAGGTCTTCGGTCAGGCTGGGCGACCACGGGTCGTCACCCAGGTCCAGGAGGGCGCTCAGTCGCATGATCTGGCCGTTGCCGCCGAGCCCCGCAGAGCCGATGCGGGTGCGGGTGCGCTGGAACATCCAGGTGTAGACGACGAACTCCATGTCCTGCATCCGCGTCAGGAGGCTCTGCGTCCGGTTGCCGATCCGCACCCCCATCTGGACGGCGCCGACCCGGGGGTCGGCGAAGTACGGCAGCGCCGTGTCCAGGGCCCGCGGGTCGAGCCTGCCGTCGGCGTCCATCAGGCAGACGAGGACACGGTCGGCGTCGTCCAGCAGTTCCTCCGGAAAGTGGCGAAGGGCGTGGTTGAGCGCCCGGCCCTTGCCCTGGCGGGCGTCCGGCGGCTCGCGCCTGAGCAGGCGGACCAGCGGGCCGGCGACCCGCCGGACGACTTCGGCCGTCCCGTCGTCGGAGCCGTCGTCCACGACCAGGACCTGGCCGCCGTGCAGGGCGCTCAGGGTGGCGGCGATGACCCGCTCCTCGTTCAGGCAGGGCACCAGGAAGACGACGGAGAAGTCGCCGTCGTCGCCGGCGGGGTGCTCGGCGATGCCCGCCGATTCCAGGTACATCCCCAGCGTGTAGGTGAACCCCAGCAGCACGGCCGACAGCGCGCACAGGACCAGCACGGTGATCATCGGCGCCTCCTGTGGGCGGCCAGCACGAGCGTGCCGAGGACGACGACGTACAGCGCGAACAGCAGTCCGGCGACCGCCAGGGCGAGGCGGGCCACGCCGAACGCCGTCGCCCCGACGTCCACGGCCCGCGCGAGGAGCTCAGTCATGGTGCTTGCCTTTCCTCTCTCCTAGCTGACAGGGGGCCCCTCTTAGCTGAAGGGGGCCACTCTCATAGCTGACAGGGCGCCACGAAGCGGTATCCCATCGACTTGAGCCGGCCGACGATGTCCTCCAGTCGGTCGGCGCCGAGGAAGGGGTGGTAGAAGAACCCCGCGACGTTGTCGCGTACCACGAGCTGCGCCTGGGCGTGTTCCACGATCGCCTCTGGGGTCCCCTCGTCCTCCATGACCGGGTCCCGCTCCACCATGCCGAGGGTCTCCGGGACGACGACGCTGCCATAGACGTCGCGGATCACGTACGGGGCGAACTGCTCGTCCATGTACGGCGACACCGGCGCGTGGCCCTCCCAGCCGGGGGTGAAGTAGGCCCCGCGGTCATAGCGGGCGGCGAACCTGCGCGCGATGACGCGGTAGTCGTCCGGCGAGGCGGCGTAGTGCGGCACCTCGAAGACGTGCGGCTCGGGCAGGCCGGCCGCGCGGACCTCGGCCACCGCCTGGTCGAGACGGTGTTCCATCCAGGTGGCCGAGTCGCCGTGGATCGCTCCGTCGTAGATGAGCCGCCGCTGAGCGTCGAAGTGGGTGCGGAAGAACTCGAAGTCCTGCCCGCTCTCCCCATTCGTGGGATTGGGCGGGCCGTCCGACTGGTGGGTGTAGCCGTGCAGGACCATCGTGCCGCCGTGCTCCAGAAGGTAGACCAGGGCCCGCACCAGCTCCGGCCGGTCCCGCAGGCGGATGGTCGCCCGCTCCTGACCCTCCTCCAGCGGGCCGCGGTAGACCGGGATGACGCCGAAGCTGAACGGGACGCCGAGCCGGGACAGCGTCTCCCCCGCCGCGCGGATGGCCTCGGGATCGGCCTGCGGTCCGAGGTCCTCCAGGCGGACCAGGGCGCGGTGGCGGGCAGGCGTTCCGGGAGCGAGCAGGTCGAACAGCAGGTCGGACACGGCCAGGAAGCGGTCGTCGTCCTCGTCGATGTTCAACGCGACCTCGGCGACGTAGGTGAGGTTCCCGGACCTGACGGCCCAGGGACCCGTCCGGCGATCCGTCGTGACCGCCGTGGCCAGCACCCGGGCTCTGCTGGGGTCGAGAGCGGCGAACGTGCTGATCGGTCCCTGGGCGGGATCGCGGCTCAGCAGCACCCCCTTGTACTGGACGCCAGTGACGCGCTCCAGGCCCGCGCCGCGCTGGACGACCTGCCCGGACTGCGGGATCGGCGGCTGGGCGTCGGGTCCCTGGCGCGGAGGCCGGCGGGGCGCCAGGCCCTCGCCGCCCCATCGCCAGCCGTAGCGCCGCGCGAAGTCGTCCGCCGTGGTGAGCGTGCCGATGTTGCCGCCCAGCCAGAGAACGGGGCGCCGGCCGGCGAGCACGTCGCCGCGCAGGGCCGCCGGAAGCCGCTGGGCGCTCGACATGCCCACGTACACCAGGGCCCGGTGGCCGGCCAGCATGCCGGCCCGGTAGGCGCTCGTCCGGATCACCCGTACCGGCCCGAAGTGCGAGACCAGGTTGGCGGCGCGGGCCGCGTACACCTGGAACGCGGCCGGCCCGTCGGCGTCGTCGACGGCGATCAGCGTCGCGTTCGCGTTCGTGCCGCCTTTGTCCGTGCCGTTTTGAGGCGTGCTCTTCTGGTCCCTGCCGTTATGGTGCGTGCCGTTCTGGTCCATGCCCGCGCGTGCTGCCGCCGGGTTCGCGGACCGTCCGTCCGGCGCGTCCGGGCCGTTCGTGCTGCACGCCGGCCACGTACGGGGCGCGGGCAAGGTCACCGGCTCCTTCCTGGAGAAGATCCCCAGGCTGGCGCCCGACACGACGAGAGCGCTCAGCAGCAGAGCCGCCAGCCACCTGAGCCCGGCGTGCCGCCGGAGCCCGCCCGCGCGCTCGCCGTCGCTCATCGCACGATCACCGGCCTCACGCCATGGCTCGCCGCCTCGACCTCGACCACGACCCGGTAGCCCTGTTGGGGCACGTCCTGTTCGGGCAGCGCTCCGAACGGGACGGGGCGCGGACCGAGGCCGAACAGGTGGGCCAGCGCCGCCAGCACCCGCTCAGTGGCCCGCCCGTCGCCGTAGGGATTGCGCGCCCGCGCCATGCGCCGGTAGTCCTCGGGCGAGTGGAGCAGGCCGCTGACACCGGCCACGATGCCGTCCTCCTCGGTCCCCACCAGCCGTGCCGCCCCGGTGCGGAGCGCCTCGGGCCGTTCCGTGGTGTCGCGCATCACGAGCACCGGCTTGTTCAGGCTCGGCGCCTCCTCCTGGATCCCGCCGCTGTCGGTGAGCACGAGGTACGAGCGGCGCAGCAGGCGGGCGAAGTCGCCGTAGTGGAGCGGCTCGGTGACCGTGATGTTCGGATGCCGGTCGAGACGCGGGAGCAGGGCGCGCCTCACCTCCGGGTTCGGATGCATGGGGAAGACGAGGTGCACGTCCCTTTCACCGGCCGCCGCCAGCCGGGACAGGGCCCGGGCGATGCCCTCCATCCGGTCCCCCCAGGACTCCCGGCGATGCGCGGTGACCACGATGACGCGCCGGCCGTCCTGCTCCAGCGCGGCCAGCCTCGGTTCCCTGTACCCGTGACCCGTACAGGTGCTCTGCAGGAGCGCGTCGATCACCGTGTTTCCGGTGACGACGATCGACTCGGCGGACACGCCCTCACGAAGGAGGTTGTCCGCGCTGCCCGAGGTCGGCGCCAGGTGGAGGGTGGCGATCCGGCTCGTCAGGCTGCGGTTCGCCTCCTCCGGGAACGGCGAGTACAGGTCGCCGCTGCGCAACCCGGCCTCCAGATGCACGACCGGCACCCGGTGGTAGAAGGCCGCTAGCGCTCCGGCCAGCGTGGTCGTCGTGTCCCCCTGCACGACCACCGCGTCGGGACGGTACGCGGCCACGAGACCATCCAGCCCGCAGACCGCCCGGCTCGTCAGCTCGGCGAGGGTCTGTCCCGGCCGCATGATCCCGAGATCGACGTCCGGTTCGATGCCGAACGTCTCATGGACCTGGTCGAGCATTTCCCGATGCTGCCCTGTCACGACCACCACCGGCTCGAAGAGCGCCGCCTCGGTCAGGCCAATGACCAGGGGAGCCAACTTGATCGCCTCGGGCCGCGTGCCGTACACCACCATGACGCGACGTACGCCCGACCCCGCACGCCAGGTGCCCACGAGCCTCGTTGAAGAGCACATAAAACGACAATTCGCACTAAAACATTCAGCAATCCTCAAGACTGCCTCAGCACTACCTCAATTCGTCCGCGATGCCAGGGGTTGGGGATCGTCCGGGTTGACCTGGAAACTCCTCGCCCACCCCTTCTGGCGACGACTCCTCGCAAACGCCCACCCAGCAGACCCGCCCGAACACCTGCGCCCCATCAGAGGACCGCCCCCCAGGAGCCCCTCGAGCCCCGCACCCTTCAACGCACGCCTTGCTCCGGAGACTCCTCGTCCACCCACCCGAATAGTTCATCGTGAGCTGGCTGGCCTCCACCTGGGCCGCGCCGGACCAGCTCGGCTGGCGCCTGCTGTGGCTGATCGGCCTTCCCACCGGTCTCATCCTGCTGCTGAACCGCTGGATCCCGGAGTCGCCGCGCTTCCTGATCAAGCAGGGCCGCGATGAGGAGGCCCAGACCGTCATGCGCAAATACGGCGCCACCATCGTCGAGACGCCGTCCGAGCTCGCCGTCGAACAGAACCTGGGACGCGGCTCCCGGCTGGCGTTCAGCAAGCCGTTCCTCGGCCTGACCGTCGTCGTCGTCCTGCTGGCCCTGAGCATCGGCACCACCCAGTACGGTTCCAGCAGTGAATGCCGTCCAACCTCCAGCGGCTCGGCTTCTCCGAGGTGAACGCGAGCGAGATCCTCCGTAACGCCGCGATCATCGGGTTCCCGTTCAGCCTGCCGATCGCGCTGCTGTACGGATTCTGGAGCAGCAAGAAGACCATCATCCTCGTGACCGCGGTGATGGGCGGCTCCCTCGCCACCTTCGCGTTGCTGGGCGATCAGGTGGCCGCCAACCGCACTCTGCTGTACGTCCTGCTCGTTGTGCCGGTATGGGGAATCAGCATCCTTAACGCCGTGCTCGCCGCCTACACCGCGGAGATCTATCCGACCGTGATCCGCGCCCGCACCAGCGGTCTGTCCGCTGGAGCGACCAAGGCCGGTGGCGTGCTGATCCTGGCCCTGGTGGTCACCGCCGTCGCGATCCCTTCCGTACGAGTGACCGCCGCTGTCGGCGTCATCCCGATGGCCCTGGCCATGATCGCCCTCATCGCCTTCGGCCCGGAGACTCGGCACAAGCAACTCGAACGCATCACGGCCGAGCAGCTCATGTCGTACTCCCGACGATCCGGCGAATTGTAGCCAGCTCCGGGCTGGGCGATCTTGTTCGCCGGGCACGCAGCGTCATCTTGGTGGTGAGGGTGAAGCGGTGTGCAATTGGTTCGGCTCCCCCCTGCGACACCGCCCGAAACGCGGAACGAATTTTGCCGCATTGCTCCCTAGGGTCAGTTTCATGATGAAGATGTCGTGGTCCCAGGTCAGCGCCAGGCGTTTGGCGCGGCACGACCTGGCCGCCCCCGCGAAGGACGCCACTCCGGCAGACGTGGTCGCCGCCATGTGCGGCGCCCATGCCCAGGTGATGTCGGCGGCCGAGTTGTCGATCGGCCTCCGTCTCGACGGCGTCACCCGCACCGGGGTGCGCGAGGCGCTGTGGGGCGAGCGCACCCTGGTCAAGACGCACGGCCCGCGCGGCACCGTACACCTGCTGCCCGCCCGCGACCTGCCGATGTGGGTGGGAGCCCTGTCGACGCTGCCGGTCGCGCACTCGGTTTTCGCCCAGGACGTACGCATGACGTCCGCGCAGACCGATCAGGTCGTGGAGGCGATCCGCGATGTGCTGGGGACCGGAGCGGCCCTGACGATCGACGAGTTGAGCGACGCGGTCGTGGCCACCACGGGGCCGTGGGCCGGAGACCTCGTCATGCCGGCCTTCCAGACCATGTGGCCGCGCTGGCGGCAGGCCATGGCGACGGCGGCGCACCGGGGGGCGTTCGTGTTCGGCCCGGCGAGGGGGCGCAAGGTCACCTATAGCGCCCCGCCCGCGGATCGCCACCCGGCCAAGCCGGTCGACGACTGTCTGGTTGAGCTGGTCAACGCTTATCTGAGGGCGTACGGTCCCGCCACGCCCGAGCAGTTCGCCAAGTGGATCGGGGCGCCGGTGAAGTGGGCGGCCGGGGGCTTCGCGGCGGCCGAGCCGGAGCAGGTGCTGTTCGAGGGCGTCCCGGCCTGGGTGGCGGCCGGTGACACCGCGGTGCCGGACGAGCCGCCGAGGGGTGTACGGCTGCTGCCGTACTTCGATGCCTATGTCGTGGCCGGGAGGCCGCGCGAGGTGTTGTACCCGGGCCCGGCCGCCGGGCGGGCGCTGAACGGCGGCCAGGCGGGCAACTTCCCGGTGCTGCTCGTGGACGGGCAGGTGGCGGGGGTGTGGCACCAGCGGCGCTCCGGCCGCCGGTTGGCCGTCACGGTGGAGTCGCTGCGTGAACTCACCCCCGCCCAGCTGCGCGAACTCGACGAGCAGGTGGCGCTCACCGGACAGATCCTGGAGGGCGAACCGCAGCTGACGCTCGGCCCGATCACCGTGGGCGGCCACGCCTGACCGCATCCTCCACGTCTTGATCCTCCACGTCTTGGCCCGTGGGATGCCACGGTGACGCGCTAGGCAGGTGTGGAGTCCGCCGGCACGTTGTCGTCGGCCAGAAGCTCGGCCGAGGGTGTCGCGAGTTGGTGTTCGATGACCTCGGCCAGGCTGGTGTCCATGTCCGGCCCATAGAGGTCCCCGGCGATGTCGAGGTGCCGTCGCATCGCCTCGCGCGCCCCGTCCGGATCGCGGTCGAGGATGTGCTCCAGGATCACGGTGTGCAGCGGCTCGCCGGCGGCGCGTACCTCGCGGTCGCTGAGGCTGCGCAGCATCAGGCCGTAGGTGAGGTCCTGGATCGCGGTGAACATCATGTGGATCACCGGGTTGCCGGAGGCCCGCGCGATGGTCTCGTGGAAGGTGAGGTCGACGCGTGCCCTGGCGTGTACGTTGCCCGGCTGGGCGAACAGCTGGTGGATGCGCAGCAGGTCGGTCCGGTCCTGCTTGGTGGCGTTGGTCGCGGCCAGGCCGGCGGCCTCGGTCTCCAGCATGACGCGGGCCCGCATGAGCTGCCGGGCTGTGACGCCCGCCGCGCGGGCCGCGAGGTTCATCGGCCGCATCAGGTTCTCGGCCGTGTACTGGCGGACGAAGCTGCCGCGCTGCGGCGAGACCTCCACCAGCCCGCGCTCCTGCAGGGCCTTCAGCGTCTCCCGGATGACGGGGCGGCTGACGGTGAACTCGGTCGCCAGATCGCGTTCGGACGGCAGCCGGGCACCGGGTGCCCATTGTCCGGTCAGGATCCGGTTCTCGAGTACGGCGATGAGTGTGCCGAGGTTCGTCGTCGACGGTTTTTTCCCCCGCCCAGCGGTCATGCCGACCACGGTAGCGGCTGGCCGTCGTCGGCGAGTTCGGTGCCGTGCCAGCACGCCCGCCCATCAGGGCCGAAGAGATGAAGATCGGCGAGCGGCACCTGGAAGGTCGCGTGTTCGCCGTCGCGCGGCCCGCTGCGGGGCGGCAGCCGGGCGATGATGGTCCGTCCGGTGCTGTCGCGCAGGTGGAAGATGCTCTCGTTGCCGAGGTTCTCCCGGTACGACACGGTCGCCGCCAGCTCATAGGCGGGAGTACCGGTGTCGACGGGCAACCGGACCGACTCCGGCCGGAAACCGATCTGCACCGACTCGGGCAGGTCCGCGGGCAACGCCTCGCGCGGCAGCCGCCAGCTCAGCTCACCGCTGGTCAGCTCCACGTGCGTGTCGGCCGCCCGTACGGTGGCGTCGAGCAGGTTCATCCGGGGGCTGCCGAGGAACGTGGCGACGAACACGCTGGCCGGCTTCTCGTAGATCTCGGCCGGGGTGCCGATCTGCGCGAACTCGCCCTCGTTGAGTACCGCGACCCGATCTCCCATGGTCATGGCCTCGACCTGGTCGTGCGTCACGTACAGGACAGTGCCCCGGGTGCGGCGGTGGAACTCGATCAGCTCGGCCCGCATCTGCACCCGCAACGCGGCGTCCAGGTTGGACAGCGGCTCGTCCATCAGGTAGGCGGCCGGTTCCCTGATCATGGCGCGGCCGAGCGCGACCCGCTGCCGCTGGCCGCCGGAGAGCTGTCCGGGCTTCTTCTTGAGCTGGTCGGTGAGCCCGAGGGCCTGGCCGGTGTCGGCCACCCGCTGGCGGATGACCTCCTTCGGCACGTGGTGGGCGCGCAGCCCGAACGCCAGGTTGCCTTCGACGCTCAGATGCGGGTAGAGGGCGTAGTCCTGGAAGACCATGCCGATCCCGCGGTCGCCGGGGTGGGCGTGGGTGACATCCCGCCCGCCCACCGTGACCCGGCCGGCGCTGACCGGCTCGATGCCGGCGACGATGCGCATGAGCGTGGACTTCCCGCAGCCGGACGGGCCGACGATCACCAGGAACTCCCCGTCCCGTACGTGCAGGTCGATGTCGGCGAACAGCACCTGGTTGCCGTAGCGCTTGGTGACCCGCTCGACGCGGATGCCGTCGGTCATCGTTTGACCCCTCCGAGGGTGAGACCTGAGACGTAGTAACGCTGCAGGAAGGAGAACAGGACGAGCGGGGGCAGGATCGAGATGAGCGCCGCCGCGGTCTGGAGGTGGTAGACGATCCCGTGTTCCCCCTCGAAGGACGACAACGCCAGCGGCAGCGTCCACAGGTCCTGCTCGCTGGCCGCGATCAAGGGCCAGATCAGGTTGTCCCACTGGGCGAGGAACTGCAGCAGCAGCACGGTGAGCAGCGCCGGCCGCAGCAGCGGTACCGCGATGCGGAGGAAGATGCGCAGCTCACTGGCGCCGTCCACCCGCGCGGCGTGCAGCATCTGCACGGGGATGCCCAGCGCGAACTGCCGCACCAGGAAGACGCCCAGCGCGCTGGCGGCGAACGGCGCGATCAGCCCCTGGTAGCTGTTGAGCCAGCCGATCTCGCTGAGCATGACGAACACCGGGATCATGACGACCGCCGGGGTCAGGGACAGCGCGACGACCACCAGGTTGAGCAGGGCGGCCCGGCCGGGGAAGCGCAGCCGGGCCAGCGCGTACCCGGCGGCGGCCGAGATCGCCACGTCGAGCACGGAGACGGCCGACGCGATCAGGACGCTGTTCATCAGGTAGCGCGGGAACCGGCCGTCGGACATGATCTCGCCGATGTTGTCGAACAGCGCGAAACCGGTGAACCGCAGCCCGGACAGGTCGGTGTCGTCCGGCGCTGACGCGAGCACGATCATGGAGTAGAGCGGGAGCAGCATCAGCGCCACGAAGCCGATCAGGGCCACCACGGTGAGCGACCGGCCGATTCTCATTCGTCCGCTCATTCCTCGTCACTCCTGACCAACGTGAACTGGGTGAACGCGAACACCAGCAGCACGACCAGCAGGACGATCGCGATCGCGGAGGCGTAGCCGAAGCGGGAGAAGGAGAACGCGTTGTTGTAGAGGTACAGGGGCAGCACCTGGGTGGCGTTGACCGGGCCGCCCTTGGTGAGCAGGTAGGCGGGCACGAAGGACTGCATGGCCCCGGTGACCGCCACGACGATCACGAAGGTGAAGGTCCGGCGCAGCAGCGGCACGGTGACCAGGAAGAAGGTACGCAGCGTGCGGGCGCCGTCGATGGCCGCTGCCTCGAAGACGTTGACCGGCAGGGCCTGCAGCCCGGCCACGAAGATGATCACGTACAGGCCCACGTACTTCCAGATGACCATCACGAGCAGCGCCCAGATGGCGTAGTCGGAGTCGGTGAGCCAGGGACGGGGGCCGACCCCGGCCGCGCCGGCGAGCGCGTCGGCCAGGCCGCCGGTCGAGTAGATCACCTGCCACAGTACGGTGGCGCCGACCAGCGGCATCACCGCCGGGATGAAGACCAGCCCGCGCAGCCAGGCCCGGAACCTGCCGGGTTTGGCCAGCGGCACGGCCACGACCAGCGCGATCACGATCGTCGGGCCGACCGCGAAGACCGTGTACAGCAGCGTCACCCACACGCTGCTCCAGAACTCGTCGCTCGTCACCATCTCGCGGTAGTTGTCGAGCCCGACCCACTGCGGGGTGCCGGAGAGGTCGTACGAGGTGAAGCTCAGGTACAGGGCGGCGAGCGCGGGCAGCGCCCAGAACAGCACGAAGTACACGATCGCCGGGGCGGCGAGGCCCGCGCCGGCGCGGGCCTCGACCGCGCCCATGGTGCGGGCCTTGCTGCCGATCACTTGAGGATCTGTCACTTGAGGATCCGTCCCACCGCGGTGTCGAAGGCGGTCGCGGCCTGCTGGGCGGGCGCCTGCTTGTGGATCACCGATTCGAGCGCGTCGAGCAGCGCCTTGATCGTCTCGGTCCACTGCGGGAGCACCGGGCCGAAGTCGGTGTACGGGATCTGCTGCTCCAGCTGCTGGCTGGCCTTGTCACTCGCGGCGGGCAGCTTCTGCCAGCCGGCCGTCGGCGTGACCAGGCCGGTGGCGGCCAGCTGCTGGTTGACGTTGTCCCCGTTGAGCAACCAGTTAATGAAATGCCACGCTGTGTACGGATTTTTCGCCTTTTTGGCGACAAACCATCCCCACGAGTAGCCGGCGGCCACCTTCTCCTTCCCCTCCCAGCTGGGCACGAGGGCGCTGTCGAAGGTCTGGCCGAGCTTGGCGTTGGGGTTGATGGCCGGGATGAGGCTCGAGGTGAACCGGCCGGACATCAGCATGGCCGAGGTGCCCTTGGCGAACAGACCGAACGCGCCGACCGGGTCGCTCAGCTTCGGGTTGCCGAGGCTGCCGTAGTATTCGAGCGCCTTGATGCCCTCCGGCGTGCTCAGCATGCCGCGCCGGGAACTCTCGTCGATGATCTGCCCGCCCAGTCCGCGGATCAGCGGGATGAAGTTCAGCATCGCCCAGATGTTGTCGGCGAGCTGCCACTGGAGCCCGACCTGGGAGGCGTCGGCGTTGGTGAGCTTCTTACTGAACTCGGCGACCTCCTCCCAGGTGGTGGGGGGCTTGTCGGGGTCGAGCCCGGCCTTCTCGAAGCGGTCGCGCCGGTACCACAGGTGGACCGAGTTGAAGTCGATCGGCGTGCCGTAGACCTGCTGCTCGTAGGTCAGCGCGGCGAAGGCGTTGGTCTCGAACCTGCCCTTGAGCGCGTCGATGGACGCGGCGCCGAACTCCGCCGACGGCAACGGCGCGAGCTGCTGCTTCGAGGCCCGCTCGGCGAGGGTCCAGGCGCCGACCTTGATCAGGTCGGGCGGCGCGCCCGTGGTGAACGCCGTGGAGAGCTTGGTGTCGAGGTTGGCGATCGGGACGTACAGCGGCTTGATCGACACCTTCGGGAACTGCTTCTGGTACTCGGCGATCTTGGCGTTGAAGTACTTGGTGTTGGCGGGCTCCTCGTGCATCCAGACGACGACCTGGCCCTGTGGCCCGGTCTTGCTGGAGCCGGCCTGCGGCTCGGACGACCCGCACCCGGTCAGGGTGAGCTGGCTGGCCGCGCCACCGAGCGTGAGCAGGGCGGCGCCGCGCAGGAGGTCTCGACGGGGGATGGCACTCATGTGTTCGTTCCTCTCAGGACACGAGCCGTTGGGGGGTGAGGCCGCTCAGGGAAGGGGCCGCTCAGGGAGAAGGCCACTCAGGGAGAAGGCCGCTCAGGGAACGGCGGTGAATTCGGTTGCCCCCGCGTGTATGGCGTCGGTCATGCCGCGGTGCCAGGCCACGTCACGCCACATACCGGCGAACTGCGGCCCGCAGAAGTTGCTGGTCGACAGTGCTTCCCAGCGGCCGGTGGCCAGCGCGGCGCGTACCCCGACCTCGCACAGCTCCTTGATCCAGCCCCAGTCCCGGCCCGGCCCGTCCTTGTAATTGACGATGGCCCAGCACTCGGTCGTCACCAGCGGCTTGCCGGCCGACCGCGACCACTCGGCGACGCGCTGGATGTGATCGGTGAGGCCGCCGGCCCACCGCTCCGGCTCGGCCCGGTACAGGCGTTCGGCCGGGCCGGACAGCGGCTCGTAGGCGCGCGGGTCGAACTGAGAGTGCTCCAGGTCGTAGCCGATCTCGTCGTAGAAGCCGGTGGCCTGCGGCGTCATCCACACGTGTGGTTCGAGCAGGTCCAGCTCGGTGAGGTCCTCACCGTCGGCGCCGGTGGTCTCGGTGGCGATGGACAGCGTGTAGCGGTGGCGCGGATGCTTGGCGCGCAGGGTGGCGATCGCCTCGCGCGTCCAGCTTCGTACTCGCTCGTCCGCTCGGGACAGCGCGGCGGCGTCCGCGTCGTTGCCGTACAGGAACGGCGCCCACATCGCCAGCGGCCACTCGTTCACCAGGTCGACGAAGTAGATCGCGTCCGCGAGACCGGCTTCCTCGATGGCCGTCAGCGTGACGTCCCAGACGGCGGCCAGGTCGGCGGCGGTCCGGATCCGGGATCGGGTGTCGAGCTCGTCCCGGCGGAACCAGGAGGACAGCGCCACCCGCAGGCCCCTGCTCGCGCACGCCTGGATGAACTCCAGCAGCTCGGGCAGCACTCGTACGGACACCGGCTCGCTCGCGCCCCACTGCTCGAAGTGCCAGACGGGCAGCAGGCGCCAGGTCCGCCCCGGATCGGCCGCCACCAGGTGAGGGAAGGCGTCGATGCGCACCGCGTCGTAGCCGCGCTCGACGAGCTCGTCCAGCGCGCGGTCCCAGTCTTCATACCCGGCGCCGTCCCAGCGCCGTTCGAGCCAGGAGAAGTCCCACATGGTGATCGCCAGAGGTCTGCCGGTCAACGTCATAGTTCTCAACATCCGTCCGGACTGTGGTCTTACCAGATTGCTAGAGCTTTGCTGGCAGTGGCGCCACTGTCAAGGGTGATGTGTTTCTTGCGAATTACTGGTCTTACCAGATACGGTCCTGGAATCATGAGTACCCGAGCCGTCGTGAGCGGACTGGAGACCATCCGCTGTTCGATTCAGCCCAACGTGCTGCTGGTGCGGCTGCACACCGACGACGGGCACGCCGGCCTCGGCGAGTCGTTCTTCGGGGCCGAGTCGGTCGAGGCCTACCTGCACGAGACCGTCGCACCGCTCCTCGTCGGCGCGCCGGTGCCCGGCCCGGAGCGGCTGCGCCGGCTGCTCACCGGCCATGTCGGCTTCCAGGGCAGCGGCGTGGAGACGCGCGGCAACGGCGCGGTCGACCTCGCCGTGTGGGACCTGCTGGGCAAGACCACGGGGCAGCCGGTGTCCACCCTGCTCGGCGGGCCTTTCCACGACCGCCTCCCGGTCTACAACACCTGCGCCGGCTCCTCTTACATCAAGAACGAGCCACGCCAAGCCGTGTCCAACTGGGGGCTGGCGGCGGCGTCGGCGTACGACGATCTGCGGGGCTTCCTGGAGCGGCCGGCTGAGCTGGCCAAGTCCCTGTGGGAGGAGGGTTTCCGCGCCATGAAGGTGTGGCCCTTCGACCAGGCGGCCGAGCGTACCGGCGGCATGCGGCTGGACCGGGCGGACCTGCGCGCCGGCCTGCGGGTGCTCGACGAGATCAAGAACGCCGTGCCCGAGATGGAGGTCATGGTCGAGTTGCACGGGCTGTGGAGCCTGTACGCGGCCGTCGGGCTGGTGCGCGAGCTGGAGCGGTTCGCCCCGTTGTGGGTGGAGGATCCGTTGCGGTCCGACAGCCACGGCTCCTACGCGACGCTGCAGGCGTCGACGTCCGCGCCGCTGGCCACCGGCGAGACGCTGACCGGGCAGCGGTCCTTCCGCGCGCTGCTGGAGCGGTCGGCGATCCGGGTCGCGATCATCGACATGGGCTGGTCGGGCGGGCTCACGGAGGCTCGCAAGATCGCCGCGCTGGCCGACTCGTACGACATCCCCTTCGCGCCGCACGACTGCACCGGCCCGATCTCCTTCGCGGCGTGCGTCCACCTCGCCCTGAGCCAGCCCAACACGCTGATCCAGGAGAGCGTGCGGGCCTTCCAGCACACCTGGTACCAGGAGCTGGCGACCGGCCTGCCGCTGGTGGAGGATGGCTGGGTGAGCCTGGAGGGACGACCGGGGCTGGGGGTGGAGCTCGTCCCCGGCCTCACCGAACGCGCCGACGTCACCACCCGCCTGTCCGGGACCCGGCCGTGAGCGTGGTCGGGGATCCGGCCGTGAGCAGGGGCCGGATGGCGGCGCTGCGCTGGTACGGGCGCGGCGACGTGCGGCTGGTCGAGACCGAGGTACCCGCGCCGGGTCCCGGCCAGGTCCTGATCGCGGTCACGCTGTGCGGCCTGTGCGGCAGCGACATCGAGGAGTACCGGTTCGGGCCGGTCGTGGTGCCGGTCGAACCGCACCCGCTGACCGGCCGGACCGCGCCGCTCACCCTGGGGCACGAGGTCGTCGGCGTGGTGGCGGAGGCCGGCCCCGGCGTGCGCCTCGCCCCCGGCACCGCGGTCGTGCCGGACGTCGTGCTGGGCTGCGGCCACTGCTGGTGGTGCGCCCGCGGCGACTACCCGCTGTGCGAGCGTGGCGCGGCGCTCGGGTTGCAGGACGACGGCGGCCTGGCCGAATACCTGGTGGCACCGGCCGCGCGCTGTGTCCCGCTGCCCGATGGCCTGCCCGCCGCCGTCGCCGTCTTCGCCGAGCCGGCGGCGGTCGCCGTCCGCGCACTGGACAAGGCCGGCGACGTGTCCGGGGCCGTGGTCGCGATCGTCGGCGCCGGGGCCGTCGGCCTGCTGGTCGCCGAGGTGGCCAGGTGCCGGGGCGCGGCGACGGTCGTCGCGGTCGACCCGGATCCGGGCCGCCGCGCGCTGGCCCGGTCGTTCGGACTGGTCGGCGTGGCGCCGGACGCCGCCCTCGAAGCCGTACGCGAGCTGACCGATGGGCGCGGCGCCGACGCGGTGGTGGAGAGCGCGGGGCCGGCGGCCGCGGTGGAGAGCGCGCTGTCGCTGTGCCGGCGCGGCGGGAGCGTGGTCCTGCTCGGCGTGTCGCCGGAGCCGGCCGCCTTTCCCACCCTGGACGTGGTGCTGGGCGAGAAGCGGATCGTGGGGTCGGCCTCCCACCGGTGGGACACCGATCTACTGGCCGCGGTCGCCCTGCTGCACGGCGGGCAGATCCGGGTCGATCGGCTGCCCACGCAGACCGTACCGCTGTCCCAGGCCGTGGCACGTGGGCTGGCCGACCCGCCGCGCGACATCGTGAAGACCATTGTCGGCAGGGGATGATTTGCGAATTATGCAGATCGGTCTATTCTCGGGGGCGTGGCGGTCAAGGGTGATGAGACGCGGGCGCGGCTGATCGAGGCGGCTCGGACGCTGGTGGAGGCGAAGGGCTACCACGGCACCGGGCTCAACGAGGTGCTCGCGGTGGCGGGAGCACCTCGGGGGTCGCTCTATCACCACTTCCCCGGCGGCAAGGACCAGCTGGTCAGCGAGGCCCTCGTCGCCGCCGGGCGCGAGGTCGACGGCATCGTGGTCGAGCTGGCCTCGACGGCGCCCACTTCCCGCGATCTTGTCAGGGCGCTGATGGCGGCGCTGGCCGACAGGATGGTGGCCGCCGACTACGCCAAGGGATGCCCGGTGGCGACCGTGGCCCTGGAGGTCGCCGCGACCAACGACGTCCTGCAGCCGATCTGCGGGGACATCTACGCGGGCTGGCAGCGGGCGCTGGCCGATGCCCTCCGGGCCGACGGTCATGACGCGGCCGAGGCGGATGAGCTCGCGGCGACGGTGCTCGCCCTGATCGAGGGCGCGCTCGTGCTGGCCCGTGCCGGTCGTAGCCGGACTCCCATCGAGCAGACCAGCCGACGCATCGCCAAGCTGCTCGGCACCGCCTGATCCTTTTCGCTGGGGGTCGGGCGTTTTTGTTGTCCCCGGAATATGTAGATCGGTCTAGAGAGGCGAATCAGATGGACGAGACTTCGCGGAGCGCGCCGGACGTCGTGGTGTTCGGGGCGACCGGCTTCATCGGCAGGTGGATGGTGCTGCGGCTGCTGGAACAGGGCCGCACGGTCGCGGCCGTCATCCGCAACCCGACTCAGGGCCGTACGGGTGCGGACGCCCCAGCGGCTCAGGGTCGCACGAACGCGGACGCTCCAGCGGCTCGGGACCGCACGGGCGCGGGTGGCGGGGGCGAGCTGCGGGCCTGGCTGCAGGGTCATGGCGCGGACGCTGAGCGGTTCACGGTCGTGGCCGGTGATCTCACGGGCGGTCCGGGTCTGGGGCTGAGTGCGGCGGACGACGAGCGGCTGGCCGGAGTACGGGATGTCGTCAACGCCGCCGCCATCTACCGGTTCGGGCTGGGGCGCGAGGAGGCCAGGACGGTCAACGTCGAGGGCGCCCTCAACGTGCTGCGCTGGGCGGCGACGCGGCCCGGCCTGCGCAGGCTGATCCACGTGTCGGGCTACCGGGTCGGGCTGGGCCCGCGAGAGCGGTATCCCCTCTCGGAGGCCGAGCTGACGGAGCTGTACCGAGGCCAAGGGGCCTATGAGGGCTCCAAGACCGAGGCGGACGCCGCCGTACGGGTCGTCGCGGAGCAGTTGGGGGTCCCGCTGACCGTGGTGAACCCGAGCACCGTGATCGGCCACTCGACCACGGGCGAGGCCGGGCAGTACATCGGCCTGGCCGAAGTCGTCCGCGACCTGTGGAACGGCCGCCTTCCGGCGCTGCCGGGAACCGCCCGTACGTTCGTACCCGTGGAGACCGTGGATCATTTCACGTCGTTCATGGCCGCGATCCCCGAGCACGACCCGAAGCCCGGCGGCCTGCACTGGGTGCTCGACGAGAACACCCCGAGCCTGCCCGAACTGGTGCGCCTGCTCGCGGCCCACCTGGGCGTACGCGCGCCGAGAACACTCGTGCCCGTGTCCCTGATCCGCCGCCTCCCGGCCGCGCTGACCGGAGCCAACCCCGAGACCCTGGCCTTCCTCACCGAGGACCGTTACGACACCGCCTCAGCCGAGCGGGTCGCCGCGGCCGCCGGGCTCCGGCAGCCGCCCGTCGAGACCGCGCTGCGCCGCTGGGCCGATCGGCTGGTGGCGGACCGGTTCGGGACGGCTCCGGCCGTGCTTCCCGGCGGCTTCCATGACGTCGGCGGATCCCGTACCTATGTCGCCGGGGACAGGACCTCGCCCGGCTTCGTACTCCTGCACGGACTCCCCCTCGACGGCGAGTCCTGGCAGGGCGTGCTCGGTGAACTCGACGGAGCAGCCGCCCTCGTCGCCGACCTGCCGGGACTCGGCCGCTCGGCCCCCACCTCGGCCACCCCGCCGGCCTGGCTCACCGATCTGCTGGCGCCCGTACGAACCCGGCCCGTGATCGTCGCCCACTCCGCGGCGGCCGCCCCGGCGCTCCGCTACGCCGCCGCCCATCCCGATCGCCTCAGCGCCCTGGTCCTCGTCTCCCCCTATTTCCTCCAGGAGGCGGCCCCGAGACCGCTCCGCACACCGGCGCTCGCCACGCAGCTCCTCAAGAGAATCTCCGCCGACCGTCTCGCGACCTCGCTCCTCGGCGACGGCACTTCCTCGGACGAAGCCCGCCGGGCCGTGGCGAGCGCCGCCGCCCAGTTGCACCGGCCCGGCGTCGCCCGCCGTACGGCCCGCCTGCTCAGGGACGCGAACCAGCCCGCCGAACGCGCCGCTCTCCAAGCCCTGCTCAGCGAGACGGTCTCGGTCCCGGTCCGCCTCGCTGCCGGGCAGCTGGATCCGCTGATCGCCGACCCAGGACCGGCCACCGTCACGACCATCCCCGGCGCCGGCCACCACCCGCACCTCACGCACCCCGCCGCCATCGCCGCAATCATGCGGCGCGTCGCCGCCGAAGCGACCCGCCGGACGTCGGCATCAGGCCGCTGACCAGGGCGGTCAGGGTGGACCCGCCGGGCGCGCCGGGTCTGAGGTCACAGGGTCGGCGGGGCGACGGGTCTGAGGTCGCAGGGTCGGCGCGCCGCTCCACACCGCGGGATCGTGGAGCATGATGATCGTCTGCGTGCCTTCCGCGTCCACGATGTCGAAGGCCCGGGGCATGTCGGGCGCGCCGGTATCGGCGAATACGGTATCGGCGAATATCGTCTGCGGCCGCTGGATGAGGTGAGCGAGCACCACCGGATACCGCCCGTCCCGCCCGCCTATCGCCACGGTGAAGATGTCGTCCTTGTCGTCGTACTCGAGATAGGCGAGCGGGAGCTTCTCGGCCTGCATGAGATCGCCGAACGTCCGGCTCAGCACCTCGACGGTCACGTCCGAGCCCTCGTACTGCCTTGACAGGTTGTCGAAGAACTGGCGCCATTCCTCGCGCGGCAGCTCGGGTCGCTCCTCGGTCATCTGACGGTTCCTTCCCTCCGGGTACGGGCCCGCGATCTCCTCCATGCTGGTCGGACCGCACGCGCTCGCACATCACACGGTCGGGTAGGTCCTGCCTCAGCCCCTGTTCCGAAGAGCCGCCCGCAGCAGCCCGCTGAGCAGCGGATGCGGCTGCTCCGGCGTCGATCGGGCCTGGGGCACGAACAGGGTCGCCACGTAGAAGGGATGTCCCGGGAGCTCCAGCACCCGCGCCTCCTGCTCCCCATCGACGCCCGTCACCCGGAACCCTCCGTCGTGCAGGGTTCGCCGATGGCCGGGCTCCAGGCCGAAGTTGCAGTAGTACTGCTCCTCGACCTCCGTGAGGCCGTACAACTCGGCCGCTTGTGAGCCCGCCACGAGGCTGACGGGCATGGTCTTGCCGGCGAGCGAGCAGGTCAGCGCGGAGACGAACAGCTCCGAGGCGTACGGGTCGTACTCGCCGTGCTGGGCGTCCTCGAACCCGAGCACGTGGCGGGCGTACTCGATCACCATGTGCTGGAAGCCGCCGCAGGTGCCCAGCGTCGAGACGCCCCGCTCGCGGCCGTGACGCAGGGCGGCCACGGCCCCGGTCAGGCTGCGGTACGGGCTGCCGGGCGCGCACAGCAAGGCGTCGGCGGCGCGTACGGCCGACAGATCCCGTTCCAGCGGCTCGGTCGCCTGCCACTGGATCTCGATCTCGATCCCCAGCTCGGCCGCGGCGTGACGTAGCGCGTCGTTCGTGGCCGCGTGCGTAGGGAATGTCGGGTCGAAGTCGCCCACGACGGCGACGATCAAGGAAGGAGCCATGGCGTCCACTATCGGATACTGCGGACCAAACAGCCAAGTCCGCGGCGCGGCGTCGGTCATGTCGTTCACACCGTTCGACCTGCGGAAATGATAAGTGTCGCCATATGACTAAAACGATCATCGGGGGCGCTCTGGCCGGCGCGGCGCTGCTTACGGCGACCGCCTGCGGGGGCGACGCCCGTCAAATGACCGAGCCGTTCGGCGCTCCTCCCACGCCGTACATCGCCGCCACCGAGACGCCCAAGTACGGCGCACAAGCCGATTCGCAGAAGCGCTCAATGAAGAAGCTGGAGGAGGTGGGGCAGGCCGCGATGAAGGCCGTGCCCGGCTCGACGCTCGTCTCGATGGAGACCGAGGAGAACGGCGGCCTCTGGGAGGTACAGGTCGTCGACGACAAGGGCGTCGAACACCAGATGGACGTCGAATCCGGCACCACCAAGGTCGTCAGCGGCCCACGGGCGGAGGACGACGAGAACGCCGGCGACAAGGCCCGATACCTCGACCGCGTCAAGGCCGCCAAGCTCGACTACGCGCAGGCGGCGGCCAAGGTCCTGGCGGCCGTGCCGGGGGGCCGCATCACCGAGATCAACCTGGACAGCCACCGGGACAAGATCGTCTGGGAGGTGGACGTGGTTCCGCCGAACGGGTCCAAGCAGGACATGACGGTGGACGCGACCGACGGCGCGGTGACCAAGGACAGCCACTCGGACTGATCGGGGACGCCGAGCGCTGACCGCGCCCCCGACGGTCAGCGCGCCCCTCCTCAGCGTCAGCGAGCGCGGCGGGTCATCGACCCGAGTCCGAGGCCGATCCAGAGCCCGAGGCCGACGCCGAAGCCGAGCCCGAGTCCGCCAGCCAGGCGTCCACCCCCGCCCGCAACCCCGCCTTGAGCTCCTCCTCGGCGAACGAGGCGTCGATCGAGGCCCGGGCGAACCCGGCCAGCTCCGCGTCGTCGTACCCGAAGACCTCCCGCGCCAGCGCGTACTCGCCGGCCAGGTCGGTTTCGCCGTCGGTGTTGAGCGTGACCGCCAGCCCCGCCGCGCTCAGCCGCCGCAGCGGGTGCTCGGCCAGGCTGGGCACGACGCCGAGCAGGACGTTCGACGTGGGACAGACCTCCAGCGGCACCCCCCGCTCCCGCACCTCGGCGACCACCGCCTCGTCCTCCAGGACGCGTACGCCGTGCCCGATCCGCTCGGCGTGCCCGATGGCGAGCGCCTCGCGGATGCTGTCCGGCCCGCCGAACTCCCCCGCGTGGTGCACCAGGCGCACTCCGGCGTCGCGGGCCGCGTCGAGCACCTCCGCGAACGGCGCCACCGGGTGGCTCTCGTCGCCCGCCAGCCCGATGCCGACGACCGCCTCGTAACGGGTGGCCAGCCGCAATGTCTCCCAGAGCCGTTCGACGGAGCGCCGCCGGGAGTGGTCGAGCAGTACCCGGCACTCGATCCCGTAGCGGCGCGACCCCTCGGCCAGCCCGTCCAGCACCGCCTCCAGCGGCATCTCCGGCGCGCCTAGCCGCTCGCCGTGCGAGGCCGCGGTGAAGGACACCTCCGCGTAGCGGGTGCCCTGGGCCGCCTCGTCCTCGCAGAACTCCAGCGCCACCCGCCGGAAGTGCTCGGCTGTGAGCAGCCGCCCGCGCACCAGCGCCCGATGGTCGGCGAACTCCCGGAACGTGGCGAACGGCCCGCCCCGCCCGGACGGCCCGCCGAACTCGCGCGAGGTCTCGGGGCGTACCGTGCTCTCCAGGTGAACGTGCAGGTGGGCTTTGGGCAGCAGCCGTACATCTCTCACTGTCAGCACCCTAGCCAGGGAAACGGACAGACCGCATCTCGATTTGGATATTGACTGACCGGTCAGTCATAATGATCATATGTCCCCCAGGACGGTCGACAAGGCCGCGCGACGCAAAGAGATCCTCACCGCGGCGGTGCGGGTGTTCGCCCGCAAGGGCTTCGCCGCCACCCGCATCGACGACATCGCCGCCGAGGCGGGCATCGCCAAGGGCAGCGTCTATCTCTACTACGACAGCAGGGACGCGCTGCTGGAAGCCGCCTTCGAAGGCTACCGGACCATGTCGGCCGCCATCTTCGACCGGGCGATCAACGGGCGCGGGCCCGCGCTGGAGCGGCTGGCCGAGATGGTACGCGAGGTGCTCGGCGTGCTGACCGCGCGGCGCGAGCCCGCCCGGATCATGGTCGACCTGTGGGCGGCCTCCCGTGACTCGGAGGGCTCGCTGGTGGACATGGCGGCCGTCTACGGCGACGCGCGGGCCGTGATCACCGAGCTCCTGCGCCAGGCCGCGAAGGAAGGCGTGCTGCGTGAGGGCCTGGACGAGCGCCACGCGACCGTCATCGTGGGGACCATCGAGGGCTGCCTGCTGCAGTGCCTGGTGGATCCCCGGCTGCCGGCGGCGGAGCTGGCCGAGCCGATCATCCAGATCTGCCTGGAGGGGCTGCGCCGACCGGCCGCTTGACAAGCCCGGAGCGCTGATAGAGCCTCCTTGCAGAGATCTCCGGTACACCAGCCACTTCGCCTCTCTCACAGGTGAGGAGACGATGCCGGAAGAACACGAGCCGATGCCGTCGCCCGCACAGCAACGGCTGTGGTTTCTCCAGCAGCTCGCGCCCGATTCGCCGCAGTACAACGTCTTCCGGGGCTACGAGCTGCGCGGGCCGCTGGACGTGGCGGCGTTGCGCCGGGCCCTCGGTGCGCTGGCCGACCGGCACGTCGCGTTACGCATGAGGTTCCCCGCCGACGGCGGGGTGGCCCGCGTGGTGGTGAGCGGCACCCCCTTCGACGTCGAGCTGCCCAGCACCGATCTCGGCTCGGAGCCGACGGCCACTGATCTCGCGGGAGAGCCTGGTTGGGACGCGGCGGCGACGGAGTTCGCCCGGCTGTGGACGGCGCGGCCGTTCGACCTCGCGCGGGACGACCTGATCCGGGCCCACCTCCTGCGCGTCACGCCCGATCTCCACGTGCTCCTGCTGTGCGTCCATCACATCGTGATCGACGGCTGGTCGGTGCCGATCATCGACGAGGAGCTCGGGCTGCTGTACGCGAACCGGCCCCTCGGCCCGCCGCCGGCCGGCTACCTCGAGTACGCCCGCCGGCAGCAGGAACTGGCCGGTTCCCCCGCGGCCGAGCGGGTGCTCGCGTACTGGCGGCGGCGGCTGGCGGGCGCGCCCGAACTCGTCACACTGCCCGCCGACCGGCCGCGGCCGAGGATCCAGGACTTCCGCGGCGGCCTGCTCGTCACGCCCGTGCCGGTGGACGTGACCGCCACGCTGCGATCTTTCGCCGTGGCGCACCGGGTCACGCCGTACACCGTCGCCTACGCCGCCTTCGCCGTCCTGCTCGCCCGCTACGCCCGCGCTCGCGACCTGGTGATCGGCGTGGTCGTGGCCGGGCGTTCGCGGCCGGAGTTCGCCGGGACGGTGGGCTTCTTCGTGGGCACGCTGCCGGTACGGATGGATCTGTCCGGGGATCCGAGCTTCCTCGCGGTACTCGCCGCGGCCCGCGAGGCGCTGTTCGACGCCTACGACAACGACCTGCTGCCCTTCGACGTCCTGGTCGACCGGCTGTCCCTGCGGCGCGACCCCTCGTACATCCCGCTGGTCCAGGTGATCTTCCAGATGCTGGTCACTCCGGCCTACGGCACCGAGACGCGCTGGGGCGACCTCGGCTCCCGGCTCTGGGGCCGGGACGTCTCGCAGCCCGCCACCCGCTTCGACCTGGAGGTCCACCTGCTGGACCAGGCCGACGACGACATGGTCATGGAGATCGGGCAGGCGGCGTACCGTGCCGGAGACCCGCCAGGAGGCCCCGCCCACATGGTCGACGTCGGCGCGTACCTCGATCCGGTCGGGGAAACGGGCGGCGGCTCCGTAGCGCATGCGTAGTTCGGTCACGGCCGGCTGCAGCTGGTGCTCGCTCATCAGGCGGGTGCCGACGCCCATCGCCTCCAGGTCCTCCAGCAGCGCGGTCTCGATGAGCGAGGCGTAGCGGGTGAAGTGGACCACCCCCGCGGCGTCGGTGTCCACGTGCTCGACCCGACGGCGAAGCGGCCGACTCGTCGGCCCGCTCACTGAGCCGCCGTACCGAGGAACGTCGCCGTTCCCCGCCGAATCGCGGCGACCAGCTCCTCCACCTCGGCTGGGCTGGTGACCAGGGGCGGCGCCACGCGCATGGTGGGGAAGACGTACGGCAGGCCGTGGGAGCGGCGCCCCGCCCCGGCCATGAACTCGATGTAGCAGCCCGCCCTGATGATGTGCGCCCGCAGCTCGCGCAGCCGGTCCGCGGCGTCCTCCGTGAGCTCCAGCCCTTGCAGCAGCCCCGTACCCCGCAGCCCGCGATAGGTCTCGGGGAAGCGGTCGAGCACCTCCCGGCCGAGGAGCGCGGTCAGCCGCGCGCCGAGCTCGGCCGAGCGTTCGAGCAGCTTGTCATCCTCGATCAGCCGCAGGCCGTCGTGGATCACCGCGCAGGTCAGCGGGCGCAGGTCTGAGGTGGCCACGGCGCCGGACGGCCGTACGGACAGCGACCGCCTGGCGATCACCATCGAGGTGGACAGCACGCCCATGCCGAGGCTTTTGCCGATGACGGTGATATCGGTGGGGATCGGGCCGTCCTCGTCCGCCATGGCGAAGAACCGGCCGGTCTTGGCGAAGGTGAGCACCTCGTCGGCCACCAGCAACGCCCCGTGCTCGACGGCGAGCGCGGCCAGGGTCCGCAGGTAGCCGGGCGGGGGGACCAGCAGGCCCGCGTCACCCTGGACCGGCTCGACGACGACGGCCAGCAGCCGCTCTCCGTGGCGGGCGAAGAACTCGCGCAACGGCTCCGGGACACCGAACGGAAGGTGCTCCGCCGTCAGCCCGTACGGGCCGTCGGCGGCCATCCCCGGGAGCCCGACGCGGAAGTGGCGCCGGTTGAGCAGCGGCGTGAGCGCGCCCGTCCATCCGTGCCACGCGCCCTGGAAGGCGAGCACGAGATCGCGGCCGCCCCGCTCCGGGTCGGGCCGCGTCCGCCGGTGGTCGTATCTCGACTCCAGGACCAGCCGCAGGGCCAGTTCCATGCCCTCGGAGCCGGAGTTGCGGCCGGATGCGTGGTATTCGCCCGGTGGGAAGTGGTCGCACCACAGCCCGCCGGGGCCGAGCGTCGCGGTGAGGAGGCGGGTGCGTTCGGCGACCTCGATCTCGTCCGTCGCGTACCCGAGATCCGTGGCCCCGCGCGTCAACGCGCGCAGCACGGCCGGGTGCCCGGCCCCGAGGCAGGCGCTGGCGTACCCGCCGGAGGCGTCGATGACCTCGAACGGTTCCCCGGTGCCGCCGCGCTCGGCCAGCCGCAGCCGCACGCCCCGGCCACCGACCGAGACGAACGGAAGCCGGCCGCCACCGTAGTGATCCAGGTGCAGGCTGTGGGACGGCGACGCGGCGGTCAGGCCCGCGTGGCTCACGTCCCGCCGCCCTGCAGCCGCCGGATGAGCGCGGCGAGGGCGGCGATGGTACGGAAGTTCTCGGGTACGAAGTCCTCGTCGGAGACGCGGACATCGAAGATGTCCTCACATTGCACGCGGAGTTCGGTGAATCCCAGAGAATCGAGCCCGTAGATGTCGCGCAGGCTCTCGTGGTCGCTGATTTCCTCGGCCGGCGTCTCGACGAACAATTCGGTCGCCAGAATCTTCTTTATGGTGCCCTCGATTTCCATTACACCTCCGGACAAAGCGCATGGTAAAGAGAACAGCACAGGACGTGGCAGCTTCGTCACTGAATAGCAGGTCGGCCGCGGAATCCCGGGGCCGTTGGCCGCCAACACCGCCCAGCATGAACCAACCGATGTTTTTCGTCAATTGCATCCGGCGTCACGGAGTTCACAGGAATTCCACAGGATGAAGCGGAAATGGGAATTACCCCAGCGGGCCGCCTTTCCGATCTACAGTGCGCATATGAACACGGGCACTGGACCGGGGGTGTTCACCTCCGACGGCTCACCGGTGGAGTTCTATGCCGCGATCGACGCCGCGGGCGAACCGGAGATCATTCAGCGGGGTGTGCCCGCAGGCGGGTCGATCCTCGAGCTGGGCGCGCTCGAGCGCCGCTTCGACGCCGTGCTGCTGGCCTCGCTGCTCATTCATGTGCCGCTGGTCTCGACCAGGCGGCGCTTCCTCGACTGCTGCCGCCGCCACGTGCGTGACGACGGCGTGGTGGTGATCCAGTGGATTCCGCTGGACGTACGGGCCACCTGGTCAGTGGGGACGACCTTCGGGCGGTCCGGGTTCACCACCACGATCACGGAGTTCGCCCCGTCAGGGCGGGATCTGGTGAATCTCACCCTGAGGTACGAGACCGACGGCCGCCTCTGGACCCAGTCGATCGTCGAACGGCCGCTCAGCGACGACCAGCTCACCACGGCTCTGGCCGAGTCCGGGCTGGTCGTGGACCGCTTCCTGACCCCCGACCGGACATGGCTGACCGCCCGCCCCAGCTGAGCCGCCCGCCCCCAGCTGAGCCCCCGTCCTGGCTGTGGTATGCCCGCCCTAGCTGAGGTATTCGCGCAGCGCCAGAGCCCTCGACGGGTGGCGGAGCTTGGACATGGTCTTGGCCTCGATCTGCCGGATCCGCTCACGGGTCACGCCGTAGATCCTGCCGATCTCGTCGAGGGTCATCGGCTTGCCGTCGTTCAGGCCGTACCGCATGGAGATGACGCCCGCCTCACGCTCGGACAGCTCGTCGAGCAGGGCCCGCAGTTGCTGCTGGAGCAGGGTGAACGAGACCGCGTCGGCCGGGGAGACGGCCTCGGTGTCCTCGATGAGGTCGCCGAACTCGCTGTCGCCCTCCTCGCCCAGCGGCGTGTGCAGGGAGATCGGCTCGCGGCCGTAGCCCTGCACCTCGGCGACCCGGTCGATGGGCAGCTCGGTCTCGACGGCGATCTCCTCGGGCGTGGGCTCGCGGCCGAGCTCGCCCGACAGCCGCCGCTGCGCCCGCGCCACCTTGTTGATCATCTCGACCATGTGGACCGGGATGCGGATCGTCCGTGCCTGGTCGGCCATCGCGCGGGTGATGGCCTGCTTGATCCACCACGTGGCGTAGGTGGAGAACTTGAACCCGAGCCGGTAGTCGAACTTCTCGATCGTACGGATCAGCCCGAGGTTGCCCTCCTGGATCAGGTCGAGGAAGAGCATGCCGCGGCCGGTGTAGCGCTTGGCGATCGACACCACCAGGCGCAGGTTGGCCTCCAGCATGCGTTCCTTGGCCCGCAGGCCGTCGCAGGCGATCCATTCGAGGTCGGCGCGGAGCTGACCGGGCAGATCGGGCTCCGTGCTGAGGCGCTCGGCGGCGAACAGTCCGGCCTCGATCCGCTTGGCGAGGTCGATCTCCTGCTCGGCGTTGAGCAGCGGCACCCGCCCGATCTCCTTCAGGTACGCCTTGACCGAGTCAGCGCCGGCGACGGGTGCGCCGTCGGCGATGTTTTCGTCTAGCTCGAGAACCTCTGCTGCTTGGGACAAGACACTCTCCTCGCTCGGGTCGTTCGACTGGCGAATATCGATCTCGGACCAAGAAGTCCCTCGGGGGCGAGGAAGCGGGAGACGGGGCGGGTCGCCGACCACGCTGTCCGGCTGCTCCTGATGCGCGGGTCCGGCTGGACGACCGCGGCCCGGGGGGCGAAGATGGCCATCATCGGTTACTTCCCGCGCGCGGGTGGTTCGGCACCTGTCCGTCGTATGAGGTTCGCCGTGGCCGCGCGGGGCAGGGCGAGAGTGAACTCGCCGCCATACTCGTTAAGGCGACGAGACGCGTGTCCGGCCTCAGTCCCACCATCGTCTTCCACGCTACCCGCTGCCCGGCCATGCTCGGCGCCTGCCCGGCGACCGGTGAAAGCCGCCGGTGGAAAACGGGGCAGCGTGCGCTATTGCGGCAGGTTCCGTTCCGCGTTGAGGAGTTCGTCCAGCGCCCCGCGCAGATCGTCGGCGAGCTCCCACGCGTCGGGCACCATCTCCCGGTCGGTGACCACGCCGATGTCCAGGGAGCCGTCGTAGGAGAAGGCGGTGATGTTCACCCCGCCGCTCACGTCGGTGATCACCGAGACCGGGTAGTGGGTGAGCAACCGGGCGCCGCACACGTACAGGGGGAACTGCGGCCCAGGTACGTTCGAGATGGCCACGTTGATGGGCGGCGCGGTCTGCCCGAGCAGGCCGAACGCCGATCTGGACGCCAGCCCCATGAGGGCGGCGGGCATCGACTCGCTCAGCTCGCGCAGCCACCGCGCGGGCGCCAGCGAGAACCTGTCCTTGATCCGCTGCATGGCGAGCCGCACCTGCTGCAGCCGCGCCACGGGATCCTCGAGGTGGACGGCCAGCGGCGCGGTCATGAACGTCACCTGGTTGCCGCCCGTCCCCGCCTCCCGCAGCGAGAACGGCACCCCGGCGATCAGCGGCTGGTGCGGGACGCCGCCGTGCGCGGCCAGCCACTGGCGCAGCGCGCCCGCGCACACGGCCATCACCACGTCGTTCACCGTCACCCCGAACGCCTTGCGCACCTGCTTGATCTCCTCCAGCGGCAGCGAGACGAACGCGAAGCGCCGGTGCTCGGAGACCGGCCCGCTGAACGGCGTCTTGGGCGCGGGCAGCGACGGCAGCTCCGGGGCCTGCCCGGCGCCGGCGACCCGGCGGGCCAGCCCCGACACCATCCGGCTGCCCGGCAGCGACGACACCACGGGGATCTCGTCCAGGTGCGGCATCGCCCGGGCGGCGAACCGCACCGCCTGCGCCGGATTGCCGGCCAGCCTGGCGAGCCCGCGCAGGACCATCTCGGCCGCTCCCGGCGGCTCCGAGTCACGCTCGGGCGCGACCGCGGGCGCCGGCGCGGGTATGGGGCCCACGTCGAGGAGCGCGGCCAGTACGTCGGCGCCGCCGATGCCGTCCACGGCCGCGTGATGGATCTTGGTGTAGAGCCCCATGCGGCCGCCGGACAGGCCGTGGATCAGGTAGATCTCCCACAGCGGCCGGCGGCGGTCCAGGCGGCGGGCGTGCAGCCGGGACACCTGGTCGGCCAGTTGCCGGTCGTCACCGGGTGGCGGCAGGCCGATCTCCCGTACGTGATAGTCGAGGTCGAGATCGTCCTCCTGCACCCAGTAGGGGTGGTCGAGGCCGAGGGGCACGAACGCGAGCTTGCGCCGCAACGCGGGCACGTACGGCAGGCGCCGTTCCAGCAGAGCCTGGAGGTCGGCGCGGTGGAGATCGCCGTCCAGGATGGCCAGACCGGCGATGTTGGCGATGTTCGTCGCCGTCTCGAAATGGAGAAACTGGGCATCCAGGGCGGTCAGCTGCGGCATGGCTCACACCTCCGCCCCGAACAAATCAGACTCAGCCTATTACTTCAAGTGAGCGGGCAGCCGCGTCCGGCTCGGCGAAGGCCAGCAGGGCCATCGCCTCCTCCTCCAGCGCCTCGGTCGCCACCGGGGTGAAGGGCGTGAGGAGCAGCTTGGCCTTCTTACCCGTACGCCTGATCTGCCAGGTCCCGGCCACGAAGCCGTCGACCAGGTAGGTGGCGCGGACGCGCAGGTTCTTGGTGACGACCTCGCCGCGATGCTCCTCGGCCAGCACGCGGGTACGGTCGGCGTGGCCGAGCAGCAGGTTGTCGAAGTCGGGCAGGAACCTGACCGGCGTCGGCACGTCCCCCTCCGGCCTGGGCGCCTCGGGCAGGTCGAACAGCTCCCGGCCGCGCTCGTCCACCAGCACCTCCAGCCGGTCGCGCATGCCGTTCAGCACGGCCTTGAGCCCGCTCAGCCCTGACCACGTCTGCATGTCGGCGGCGGTGGCCGGCCCGAACGCGGCCAGGTACCGCTCGACGAGCGTCTCGATGTCCGGCTCCGCGGCGAGCTCGATGCCCGGCAGGGCGAAGGCGGAATCGCGCGGGAAGCTCCACCGATCCTCGGTCGGCACCATGATCAACGGGACCATCATGCGCACCGCGTAGCCGAGCGCCCGGTCGTAGGCGCCCGGGAACTCCCGCTCCAGCCTCGGCCGCAGCTCGTTGAAGGTGTGCGGCCCCTCAGCCAGCAACCGCTCCGCGGCTCCCGCGACGGCGGCGAAGTCGACCTCCGGGAAACGGCGCGCCGCGGCGGCGAGCAGCGGCTGTAACAGGGGCCGGAACTCGGCGAAGTCCGCCGCGGTCACCAGGTGCAGGGTGGCGCGCATCATCGTGGCGCGCACGAGCGTCCGCGCGCGCAGCGCCGCGTGCAGGTCGGCGCGGGCGAACCCGTCGAGCCGGGTCCACAGTCCCAGGTACGGTGGGCGCGGCTCCTGCGCCTGCAGCCCGGCCAGGCGGTGCACGACGGCGGCCACGCCGCCCTGGTGGCGGCGAAGAAGATGCTGCCGCGCCAAGGTGGCCCGGTTGAGCTCTCTCAGGGTGAGCATGAACACATCATGCCCTTTGTCACTAAATTCCCAGTTCAATCGGTGCGCGCTACCTATCCCGCGCTGGACGACGGCCACGCCTATCTCGACGGCGCGGCGGGCACTCAGGTCCCGCAGTCGGTGATCGACGCCATCGTGAGCGCCTACCGTACGGGCATCGGCAACGCGGGCGGCGCCTTCGAGGCCAGTCACCGCGCCGACGAGATCGTGGCGGCCTGCCGCGCGGCCGTGGCCGACCTGGTCGGCGGCCTGCCGGACGGGGTGATCCTCGGACCGAACATGACGACGCTGACCTATCGCCTGGCCGGCGCGCTGGCCCTGGGCTGGGGCCCCGGCGACGAGGTGGTGGTCTCGCGGCTCGACCACGACGCCAACGTCCGGCCCTGGATACAGCTCGCCACGCGCGCCGGGGCGACGATCCGGTGGGCCGAGGTGGACCCGGCGACCGGGGAGCTGCCGGTGGAGCAGTACGCGAACCTGATCGGCGAGCGCACCAGGCTGGTGGCGGTGACCGCCGCGAGCAACGTGCTGGGCACCCGCCCGGACGTGGCCGCGATCACCGCGCTGGCGCACGCGGCGGGGGCGCTGACCTATGTGGACGGCGTGCACGCCACCGCGCACGGCGCGGTGGACATCGCGGAGCTGGGCGCCGACTTCTACGCCACCAGCGCCTACAAGTGGTCGGGCCCGCACATCGGCGCGGTCATCGCCGATCCGGCACTGCTGGAGACGATCAGACCGGACAAGCTGGCCTCCTCCCCCGACACGGTGCCGGATCGCTTCGAGTGGGGCACGTCCCCCTTCGCCGACCTGGCCGGTGTGACGGCCGCGGTGAACCACCTGGCCACCATGGTCCCCGGCACCGGGACGCGCAGGGAGCGGCTGCTCACCTCGCTGTCCGCGGCCGAGGCGTACGAGCAGGAGCTGTTCGCCGTGCTGATCGCGGGCCTGGAGGCGATGCCGCACGTCACGTTGTACGGCAAGCCCGCCAGGCGTTCGGCGACCGCCTACTTCACCGTCGCCGGGCGCACCCCTCGCGAGGTCGCGGAGGCGCTGGCCGCGCGCCGGGTGAACGTGTGGAACGGGCACAACTACGCCTGGGAGCTGACCGGCGCGCTGGGCATCCGCGACTCCGGCGGCGCGGTGCGGGTCGGGCTGGTGCACTACAACGACCATTCGGACGTCGACCGCCTGCTGAAGGCCGTGACCCGCCTGGAGGAGTGAGCACGTGACCCGCCTCCAGGAGTGAGCGGGGCTAAGATCGCCGGGTGAGCCTGCCCGCCGTACCGGGCCTGCCGACCACGCTCGTCGAGCCGGCCCGCGACCCCTATCACGTCTATCTCGACTCGCTGACCAGCCCCGAGTCGCGCCGCACGATGCGCGGCTGCCTCGACCGGCTGGCCCGCCTGCTCACCGGCGACGAGGCGGCCAGCGGCGCGGGCCAGCCGTGGCATCTGCTGCGTTACGAGCACACGGTACGCATTCGCACCCTGCTGACCGATCAGGGATGGTCGGCGGCCTACGTCAACAAGCACCTGGTGGCGCTGCGCCGGGTGCTGAAGGAGGCGTGGCGGCTCGGGCAGAGCAGCGCGGAGGACTACGCGCGCGCCTCCGACCTGGCTCCGGTGCGCCAGAGCCGCCTGCCCACCGGTCACCACGTGCCGCCGGAGGTCGTGGGGGCGGCCCTGTCGGCGTGCGACGACTCGCCCGCCGGGATCCGCGACGCGGCGCTGATCGCGGTGCTCTACTCCACCGGCTGCCGCCGCGCCGAGATCGGCGGGCTGTCGCTGTCCGACTACGACCCGGGCGCCCGCTCGCTCCGGGTCCGCGGCAAGCGCGACAAGGAGCGGATGGTCTACCTGACGACCGACGCGATCGGGCTGGTCGAGCGGTGGCTGGCGGTGCGGGGCGATGAGGCGGGCGCGTTGTTCAGCCCGATCAGCAGGATGGGCCGCGTGCGGATGCGCGAGGGCCGCCCCGTCGGGCTGACCGGGCAGGGCATCGCCGACATCCTGGCCAGGCGGCTGGGCGAGGCGGGGGCGTCCCGGCGTACGGCGCACGACTTCCGGCGCACCTTCATCGGCGAGTTGCTGGACGCGGGCGTCGACCTGGCCACCGCCCAGGCGCTGGTCGGCCACTCGTCACCGGCCACCACGGCCCGCTACGACCGCCGCCCGGAGAAGACCCGCCGCGAGGCCGTCGACCGGCTCCGCCTGCCCGCCGCACGGCCGCTCCGCTGAACCTTCCGGGTGCTGTCCCTGCCCACCGTCCTGGCCGGGCGGCAGGCAGGGGACGGCGCGATCAGGTGTTCATGTTGGACACCACGATGTAGCCGAAGACCATGCCGAGGATCATCGCCACACCCGAAGTGACCGCGGCCCACTTGCCCAGCGTCTCGCCGCGCGTGTGGCCCGCGATGCCCAGCCCGATCCCGGCCAGGCCGAACAGAATAGGTATGAACAGCAGGGATATCGCCGCGCAGACGAACGCGATGATCGACAGCAACTGCCCTGCCGACTTCTGGCCGGGCTGCGCGTACGGCGCCTGCTCATAGGGGGGCGGAGGCGGCGGCCCGGGGGGCGGCTGCTGCGCCCACTGGGCCTCACTGCGGGATGGATCGTCGCCCGGGGGCGGATCCTGGGGGGAGGTCACGATCTGGGCTCCTCTCGAGAACACAACCAAGTCGGCGGCCCGTTCCTGACGTGAGGCCATCACACACCGTGTCGGTCGTCCTGTCGAGCGGATCAGGCTACGACATCTGGTGACTCAGGCGATTTCGGCGGCTGTAAAGACATCGAGAGGTAGCGGCCGGGAGTGCACCACATCCAGCCGGGAGACCGCGCGGGTGAGCGCGACGTACAGGCGGTTGAGGCCGCGTGCCTCAGCCTCGACGATGGCCGCGGGCTCGGCCAGCACCACATGGTCGTACTCCATGCCCTTGGCCATCGAGGCGGGCACCACGCTCAGCCGCTCACCGATGTCGAGGCCGCCGTTCCACAGGGCGTCGGTGAGCGGGCCGGCGTCGGCGTCGGCCGCGATCACGCCGATCGACCCCTCGAAGACCAGCGCCTCACGCGCGGCCGTGACGACCCCTTTCTCCAACTCGGTCACCTCGGTGACGAGCAGCCTGCCGTCGGTGCGGTACGACGTGGTGGCGGGCACGTCCACGTCGAGCGCCGCCAGCAGCCGGTTGGCCGGGCCGACCACCACCGCGGGCACCCGGAACCCCGTCGTCAGCGCGACGATCCCGGCCTCCGGCTTGCCGAGCAGTTCCAGGTGCCGCGGCCAGGACGCGGCCGCCCATGGCGTGGTGCCCTGAGCCAGGTCGCCGAGCACGGTGATCGAGCCGTGCTCGCTGCGCCTGGCCACCGCCCTGCACTGCATCGGCGACAGGTCCTGTGCCTCGTCCACGATGACGTGGCCGTAGCCGCGCGGCCGTTCCAGCAGCCCGGCGATCTCGTCGAGCAGCACCAGGTCGGCCTCGGACCACTTGGCGCTCTTGTAGCCGCGCGGCGGCCGGGCCCAGGTGATGGCCGCCCGCTCATCGGCCGTCAGGATCGGGGCGGCCGGTTCCGGGTCGCTCAGCAGCGTGCACAGCAGCTCCTCAGGGCGTACGGCCGGCCAGATCTCGTCCAGGAACAGCGTGAGCGCCTTGCCGATCTTGCGCGTCCAGACGGCGTTGCCCGTGTGACCACGCAGCTCGGCCTGGCGCCGCATCAGCTCGATGATCCGGGCGCGCACCCGTTCACGCCCGATCGCGTACGGCATGGCCTCGCGCCGCGTGTCGTCGACGATGCGGCGCAGCTCGTCCTCGCCGACCCGCCACCGGTAGGAGCCGTCGGCGACGGAGACGGGCTCGACCGGCTTGCCGATACGCCCGTACAGGGCCTTGCGCAGGACCTCGGCCATCCGCGCGTCGTGCTTGACCAGCGCGGCGGCCGGGCTGTCGGTGGCCGTGACCGCGACCGTGCCCAGCAGCCGCTCCAGCGTGGTCTGCTCGACGTCGACCTCGCCCAGCGCGGGCAGCACCGCCGAGATATATCCGAGAAAGGCCCGGTTGGGGCCCAGCACCAGCACCCCCGAGCGCTCCAGCCGCTGCCGGTGCGCGTACAGCAGGAACGCCGCCCGGTGCAGCCCGACGGCCGTCTTGCCGGTGCCGGGAGCGCCCTGCACGCAGATCGACTCCTGCAGCCCGGCACGGACCAGGTCGTCCTGCTCGGGCTGGATGGTGGCGACGATGTCGCGCATCGGGCCGACGCGGGGCCGTTCGATCTCGTCGGCCAGGATCCGGCTGTCGGTCTCCTGGCCCTGGGCGAGCCGTTCGTCCTCGAAGGACGTCAATGTGGTGCCGGCCCAGCCGAATCGGCGGCGCACCTCGACGCCCAGCGGATCGCGGGCGCTGGCCCGGTAGAACGCCCGCGAGACGGGCGCCCGCCAGTCGATGACCACCGGCGGGCCACCGTGCTCGCCGGTGATGTGCCGCCGGCCGATGTGGTAGCTGCGCCCCCGGTGCTCGGCGGAATCGCCGCCGAAGTCGAGCCGTCCGAAGAACGGCGGACCCTCGGGCTCCTCGCTCAGCTCCTTGGCCAGGCTCTTGAGGTGGCGGCCGAGCCGTTCGGCGCTGTAGCGGTCGCCCGCCACGCTCTCGCCGACGATCACGTTGTCCCGTGCCGCGTCGAGCATCCTGCGCAGCCCGGCTCCGCACTGTTCGACGTATCGCCTCTCCTCGTCGAGCGTGGCCATCCTACCTCCGTTGTTAACTCGGTTAATACTTTTACCAGGTTAACACTTTGGTAGAGTGGCCTCATGACAGGACTTCGGCAGTTGCAGCGGGAACACGTGCGCGAGGCCATCTCCACGGCGGCCATCTCGCTCTTCCTGGCGCGTGGTTTCGACGAGGTCCCCGTCACCGAGATCGCCGCCGCCGCGCGGGTGTCGAAGCCGACGCTGTTCAAGTACTTCCCGGCCAAGGAGGACCTCGTCCTGCACCGCATCAGCGACCACCAGGGCGAGTTCGCGCGGGTGGTGCGGCAGCGCACAGCCGGTGAGCATCCGCTGACGGCGCTGCACCGGCACTTCCTCGACGCCCTGGCCCGGCACGACCCGGTCACCGGGCTGAACGACCAGCCGGAGGTGATCGCCTTTCGCCGCATGGTGTTCGGCACGCCCAGCCTCGCCGTCCGCCTGCTGCACTACATGTCGATGGATGAGGACGCCCTGACCGCCGCGCTCGCGGAGGCCCCGGAGATCCCCGACGCCCTCACCGCCTCGCTGCTGGCGGCGCAGGTGCTGGCCGCGCATCGGGTGCTGGCCAAGTACAACTGGCAGGCCCTGGCCGACGGGAGCGCGCTGGCGGAGGTCGAGCCGGAGGCCGTACGCCGCGCCGACCGCGCCTTCGCCCTGCTGCGTCACGATTGAGGAGCGACATGCCAGACCTCGAAACGGCCCTCGAAACGGCCAGGCGCCGGCTGCGGCACGAACTGCTGGACACCGCCTCCGGCACCACCGCCGTCGGCGCGGCCACCGGCCTGGCCGACCCGGGCCTTCTGACCGGCCCTGTCCCCGGCCCGCTGCCCGGCTCTGTCCCCGACCTCCCGACCGGCCCCATCTCCGACCCGCCGCCCGGCCCTGTCCCCGACCTCCCGACCGGCCCTGTCCCCGGCCCGCCGACCGGTCCCGGCGCCGACGGGCCCAATCCTCTGGTGGACCGGCTCGGCGCTGATGGCACTTGGCCGGACCTCGACTACGCCGACCATGGCGATGGCCGGAACTGGGCACCGCTGGAACACCTGTCCAGGACCCTCTCCCTGGCGCTCTCCCCACAACACCGCCCCAGCGCGCTCACCGCCCTGGACGCCTGGCGCCGCCGCAAACCGCGCAGCGCCAACTGGTGGTACAACGAGATCGCCGCACCCCAACTGGCCGGAGACGCCCTCCTGCTGCTCACCGACCGGCTCGACCCGGCCGAGCGCACGGCCTGGGGCGCCTGGCTCGCGGGCTGCGCGGGCTCTGGGGAGATGACCGGCCAGAACCTCGTCTGGACCCAGGCGGTCGTCCTGCGCCACGGCCTGCTGGTGAACGACGCCGACCTGGTCTCCTCGGCGGTCGCACGGATGGCGACGACCCTACGACCGACCTGCGGCGAGGGGATCCAGGACGACTTCAGCTTCCATCAGCACGGCGCGCAGCTCTACTCCGGCGGCTACGGCTTCGCGCTGGCCGCCGACCTAGGTTTGTGGATCTATGTGGTGTACGGCACGCCGTGGGCGTTCGGCGGCGCCGAGGTGGGCTTCTTCACCGACTTCCTGCTGGAGGGCCTGCAGTGGGCGATACACGGGGGCGCCTTCGACTTCACCACCATGGGCCGCAACATCACCCGAGCGGACGCCCACCGACCCACCCCCGACCTGCGAACCGCGATCCGCCGCCTGCGCGCGTCCGGCGCGCCCCGGCAGGCCGAGCTGGCGGCGTTCGAACAACGCCTGTCCGAGGCCGAACAGCCGACCGCGGACCGCACTGCCGGGACCGCTGCGGGACTCGCCGTTGGGACCGCTGCCAGGTCCGCCGCCGGGCCTGCTTCCGAGGCCGCTCTCGGGGCCGCCACAGGGCCCTCTTCCGGCTCCACTCCCGAGACCGCTCTTGGGTCCGCCACAGGCCCCGCCCCCAGCTCCACTCCTGGGGCCGCTGCGGGGTCCTCTGCCGGGACCGCTCCCGGGGCCAATCCCAGGGCCACTGCAGGACCCGCTCCCTGGATCAGTGCCGGGTCCAACGCATCACGGCTCCCTACCGGGACCGAAGGCGTACAGCCCGCTACCAGGACCGAGGCCGCACGACCCGCTGACGGGCCCGTCGGGTGTCGTTATTACCCACGTTCCGACTACCTCGCGCACCGGCGGCCCGGCTGGTCGATGTCGGTGCGTATGTCATCCACCCGTACCGCGCCCACCGAGAGCATGAACGGCGAGAACCTGCGTGGCCGCCACCTCGGCGACGGCGTCGCCTCCATCCGGGTCGGCGACGGGCCGGAGGACGGCTACCGCGCCGTCATCCCGCTCTGGGACTGGGCGCGGCTGCCCGGTGTGACCGCCGAGCAACCCCCGGACCCGGCGGCGCTCTTCCCGCGCCCCAACGACCGGCACGGCGCGTCGCCGGACGTCGGCGGCTGGACGGACGGCCGCCACGGCATGGCCGTGATGCGCCTGGCGGGGACCGACCGGATCGCGGACGGCTGGAAGGCGTGGTTCTGCTTCGACGACGTCTACGTCGCGCTCGGCGCCGGGATCACCGCGCCGTCGGCCGTGCACCCGGTGGTGACGACGATCGACCAGCGCCTGGCGACCGGACCGTTGACGACTGGCCCGTTGGCCACCGGGCCGGGGACGACTGGCCCGTTGGCCACCGGGCCGGGGACGACCGAGCCGTGGTCCACCGGCCCGCTGACGACCGGCCCGCCGATCACCATGCCATTGACCACCAGGCCGAGGACGACCGGGCCGCTGACTACCGGGCGGGGGACGACCGGTTCCTTCGTGCATCAGGGGCAGATCGGTTACCTGCCGCTGTCCGACCGGGAGTCGCTGTTGGCGCGGGTGGAGCGCCGGAGCGGCAGTTGGGCGGACATCACCGCGACCGGCTCCACCGCGACGCTGACCGCCGAGGTGTTCACCGTCGGCTTCGACCACGGCCCGCGGCCGTCCGGCGCCACGTACGCGTGCCTGGTCCTGCCCGGCGCGGACGCGGCGGCCACGGCCGCGCGCTGCGCGGACCCCGGTGTCACTGTCCTTTCCAACACTCCCCTGCGGCAGTCGGTCCGCTGCGACCACAGCGACGTGACCCTCACCGCCCACCACGACACGCGAGAGCTGACCTTCACCCGGAGCTGAGGTCTACGCGGTCCCCTGCGACCACAGCGGCGTGACCCTCACCGCCCGCCACGACGCATCGGGCCGGACTTCGCGCGGAGCTGAGGTTTACTTCGTTATATCGTTCGATATAGCATCCGATCCATGATGAACGCACGCCGCGCGCCCGGCGGAGGCGGTCTCGGGCCGACGGGGCGCTTCTTCGGGCCCGGTGAGCTGCGCCTGGCGATCCTGGCCCTGGTCGCCGAGCAGCCCGGCCACGGCTATCAGGTGATGAACCGCCTCGCCGACCGGTTCAACGGGACGTACGAGCCCAGCGCGGGCTCCATCTACCCGACGCTGCAGATGCTGGAGGACGAGGGTCTCGTCCGGGTCGAGGCGGCCGAGGGCCGCAAGGTGCACCACATCACCGAGGCGGGCCAGAGCGTGGTCGGCGAGCAGGCCGAGGAGATCGACCGGCTCTGGGCGCGGGCGGCCAGCCGGGGCGAGTGGGGGATGTTCCGCGAGCCGGAGGCGGCCGAGATCATCGGCCCGGCCCTGCGTCTGGTGAAGGCCGCGGTCAAGACGCTCGCCCACACGCACGGCGACCCCCGGGTGGTCGACGAGATCCAGACGATCTTCATCGAGGCCCGCCACCGGATCGAGCAGCTGGACCCCCGTCGCCGCTGACCATCCGTGCTCAGCTCCACAGGTCCGCGCTCAACCCATACATGGGTCCGCACACAAGCCCGTCCGCATGTTCTCGCTCAGCCCGCCCGCACACAGCCCGTACGCACTCAGCAAGGAGATCAACTACCACCAGCTGAAGCCGGAGGTTTGCTCTCACGGTCCCGTCTGGCAGAAGGGAGGCCGGTAGCGTGTGGCTGGTTGATGACAGCCCAGCCCGCAGCGCCGCGTGTGGCGATGTTGCGGGCCGCGATGTGGTCGGCGTGCCCAGCGAGGCCACACCGTTTGCAGACGAACCGGCCCCGCGCCGGCCGATTCGCCCTGGACACACACCCGCACTCCGGACACGCCTGCGAGGTGTAGGCGGGGTCGACCAGGACGAAGGCGATCCCGGCCCGGGCGGCCTTGTAGCGGGTGAAGGCGATCTGCTGGGCGAACGCCCAGCCGTGCAGGGTGCGCCGCTGGAACCGATGAGCCCTTACCCGCCCGCGGATGCCCTGCAGATCCTCCAGGGCGACCCCGCGGCCGGTGCGTTCGGCTTCACGCACCACAAACGTCGAGATCTGGTGGTTGAGATCGGTCATCATCCGATGCTCACGCCCCGACAGACGGCGCAGCACCCGCCGCGCCGCCGACGTGCCCTTCGCCTGCAACCGTCGGCGTTGGCGATGGCGCCGCTCCCGCAGGGTGCGGACGTGGCCGTTGCCACCGACCGGCCCCGGCAGCGCCGGGCCGGGCAGCGCCGGGCCGGGCAACACCACCCAGTCGGAGGTGACCGCCAGGTTCGCCACCCCTTGATCAACCCCCACAAAGCCGTGAACCGGCTCACGCACCACCGGCTTGGGCAGGGTGACGGCGACCTGCAGCAGCCACACGCCGCGCCGGTAGATCAGGTCTGCCTCGCCGAGCGGCAGCGTGTCGATGGCTTTGAGGTCTTCTGGTCGGCCGGTGTAGGGGATGGTGACGCGGCCGGTGGGAGTCCACAGCGACACCGTCCGGGCGTCCCGGTTGAAGCTCATCAACCGGACGTCATAGGGGATAGCACCGTGCGGGCGGAAGATGTGGGCGCGTTTCTTGCTGGCGCGCCGGTTGGCGTAGGCGCCGGCGACCCGGGCGATGGCCCGCACCGCCGCCTGCGCGCCCAGCCCGGCCACCTGCCCGCGCACCTCGTAGTAGGCCAGCCGGCGCAGCTCCACCAAGGCGAAGACGCGGTGCTGCCAGGCCAGCCGGGAGACGAGGGTGGCCGCCTGGTTGCACACCTGCACCGCTACCGCCAGGGCGTCGGTCTGGGCCGGGGTGGGTGTGAGCCGCAATTGCACGATCGTGGGCAGGCCGTGTCGTTTGGTGGTGGAGCGGCGGATCGCCATCGTGCACCTCCTGTCACAGCGGCCTCACTCACCGCACACATTACCGAACGTGACCGATTCTTTCCATACTGTTTTCGAAAGGAGGGGTGGCGCTTCCTCCCGGCCCTGAAGGACCGGGTCTCCGCGCCACCATTCAGATGAAAATGAAGACGACCATCACCCGCGCTCTGCGCGACCGGCTGTTCGTCGTCGGGGAGGTGCTGGAGACCGAGCAGGTGACGCCGCGCATGCGGAAGGTCAGGATCGGCGGCGAGGCCCTGAGCGGGCTGAAGTGGATCCCGGGACAGCACGTCCGGCTGGCGGTCAACGACATCTTCGCGGCCCGTACGTGGTTACGGGGCGAGATCACCGACGCGCTGCGGACGTACTCGATCTGGCACCACGACCCCAGCTGGCAGACCATCGAGCTGATCGGCTTCGACCACGGCGGCGACGGACCGGGCACGACCTGGATCAGGAATGCCCGGCCCGGCCAGGAGATCGCCTTCACCAAGCCGGAGGGCAGCCTCGTGGTACGCCCCGCGCCCTACCATCTGTTCGCCGGGGAGGAGACGGCGTCGGTCGCGTTCGGCGCGATGCTGCGCGCGTTGCCGCTGGGTGAGACGGTGTTCGGGGCCGTGGAGGCCGATGGGCCCGGCGACCATCTGGACCTGCCGCGCGAGCTCACCCGGGTCTGCCGCGACGGAGCGTCCGCCGCGAGCTCCGAGTTGCTGGTGGAGGCCGTCAGGAAACTCGACCTGCCGGACGAGCCCGGAGTGGCCTACCTCGCCGGGGAGGCCCGGACGATCCAGGCCGTCCGCGCGCATCTCGTACGCGAACGGGGCTGGCAGCGCGGGGACGTCCGGACGAAGCCCTTCTGGACCCCAGGCAAGCGCGGTCTCGACTGACACCTTCTGTACGCCCGGCAAGCGCAGGCTCGACTGACACCTTCTGTACGCCCGGCAAGCGCAGGCTCGACCGACATAGATGTATATGGCGGGCGTGAGATCCTGTGCTGGTGCTTCCTCCGATCGACGAGTTGCGTGAGCTGGTCACCACCCGCCTGACCGCCTTCGACCGCCGGGAGGTGCCGCCGGCCGAGGGGGTACGCCGGGCCGCCGTGACGGTGTGCGTGCTCAGGGACCCGGCCGACCTGCCGTACACGATCCTCATCAGGCGGGCGCCGCGCGGGCGCAATCCCGGGCAGTGGGCGCTGCCGGGCGGGCGGCTCGACGACGGCGAGCAGCCGGTCGAGGCGGCGCTGCGGGAACTGGCCGAGGAGACGGCCGTCACCGGTGTCGAGGTGGCGGGGCTGCTCGACGACTTCGTCACCGATTCGGGGTTCGTCATCACTCCGGTGGTGGCCTTCGGCGGGGAGCAGCGGCCGGTCGCCGACGCGCACGAGGTGGCCTCGGTGCACGCGGTGCCGCTGGAGCGGTTCCTGGCGCCGGGGGTGCCGCGCTGGCGCGGCGGGCTGCTGCAGATGCCGCTGGGGCCCTCTATCGTCGTCCACGCGCCGACGGGGGCGATTTTGTGGCAGTTCGCGGAGGTCGCTCTGCGTGGCCGTGAGCTGCGGGTCTTCGACGTCGCACAGCCACACTGGACCAGAACCTGACCGTTTCTTTTGGCCCGGTGGAATACGTGCCGCCGGATGTCCGTTAGCATCGAATGGCCGATGTGGTCTGTGTCCCCCGGGCCGCAAATTACCGCCTTCACGGAATACCGTTCGGCTGGAGCCGTGTTGTGCATCTCGCCGAGGAGGCGACCGCCACATCGGCCTTAGGCTTTTCAGGCGCCCCGGTTCCGGCCGGGGCGCCTGCTCTAGGGTGGGTGGCCGGACCGCCGATCATCCAGGAGAGCCCGTTGCTATATGAAGTGGTCAAGTTCGCCGCTACGCCGATCGCCCATGCGATGTGCCGCCCGCACATCTCCGGCGCGGCGCACGTGCCGAGGACGGGACCGGCGATTCTCGCCGCCAACCACTTGTCGGTGCTCGACTCCTACCTGCTGCCCGCGCTGCTGCCGCGGCACGTGACGTTCGCCGCCAAGAAGGAATACTTCTCCGGCAACCCGGTCTCCGGCTGGTTCATGCGCCTGGGCGGCAGCCTGCCCACCGACCGCGACAGCGCGCACGCCGCGCAGGAGATGCTCGACGCCGCCGCTGACCTGCTGGACCGCGGCGAGCTGTTCGGAATCCACCCCGAGGGCACCCGCTCCCCCGACGGCCGCCTCTACCGCGGCAAGATCGGCGTGGCCTGGCTGGCGCTCAAGACGGGTGCGCCCGTGCTGCCGGTGGCCCTCAGCGGCACCGAACGCGTGCTGCCCGTCGGCGCCAAGGTGCCGCGCCCGGCCAGGATCGGCATCACGATCGGCGCGCCGATGCGGTTCGAGGGCGACCACAGCAAGGCCCGCGACCGCCGCCGGGTGACCGACGAGATCATGGCCGCGATCCGGGAGCTGTCCGGCCAGGAATACGTGCCGACCTATGCGTCGAGCTTCAAAGCTGCCAGCAATATGTCCTAATTTGTCGCTAAGCTCTGCAACCTGTCGATGACCTGGGGGCTGACCAGTGGCGCGTGGCCGCACCATCGCGATCGTGTCCTGTGTCACCGTGCTGGCGGCGGGGGCCGCTGCCGGTGGCGCGTACTACGTGCTTCATACGAGAGGCACACCCGCCGAGACGGCGCGGCTCTTCGCCGCCGCCTGGCAGTCGGGCGACAAGGCGGCCATGAGCGCCACACTGGCCGCGCCGCAGCAACTGACGGCGTACGACCAGATGCGCACCGGCCTGGCGGTCGAGTCGACCTCGGTCAAGCTCGGCACCGTCACCAAGTCCGGCGACGACCGGGCCCGCGTGCCGTACACCACGACCTTGAAGCTGAAGAACATCGGCGACTGGACCTACGAGGGACAGATCGACCTGAAGGTGGCCGATCGCGCCTGGAAGGTCGACTGGACGCCCAAGACCCTGCATCCGTCGCTGACCGCCGGCGCCGCGTTCGCGCTCAAGACGCGCTGGCCCGACCGGGCGAAGATCACCGACGCCGACGACGGCCGTATCGACGACGGGTCGGCCGGCGGGTCGGTGCAGCAGCTCGTCGGCTACCTCGACAAGGCGACCAAGAAGGACGTGGCCAAGCTCGGCTCCGCCTACCAGGTCGGGCAGGCCGTCGGCCGGGGCGGGCTGCAGGAGACGTTCCAGAAGCAGCTGGCCGGCACCCCGGCGACCGAGATCAAGGTCGGCGACAAGACGCTGCAGACGATCGAGGGCAGCGACGGCGAGGACGTGAAGACGACACTCGACCCGCGCGCGCAGGCCGCCGCCGTCGCCGCCGTCAAGGACGTCAAGAAGCCCACCTCGATGGTCGCGATCAAGCCGAGCACCGGCGAGATCCTGGCCGTGGTCAACAACCAGGGCGGCTTCAACCGGGCGCTCGACGGCCGCTACCCGCCGGGCTCGACGTTCAAGGCCGTCACCGCGATCGGGCTGCTGGCGGCCGGGATGTCGCCGGAGGACAAGGTGACCTGCCCGATGTACGCGACGGTGGGCGGGTTGAAGATCCGCAACTCGGAGAAGGAGGAGTTCGGGTCGCTGTCGTTCCTCGATTCCTTCGCGCACTCGTGCAACACCACGTTCGCGCCGCTCGCCGAGACGCGCCTGGGCGCCGACAAGCTGCTCAAGGCGGCCGAGGACGTCGGATTCAACCAGCCGCTGAACATCGGGGTGTCGGCCACCAAGGCGAGCTTCCCCAAGCCGGAGTCGGACGCCGAGCTGGCCGCCGAATCGTTCGGGCAGGCCAGGATCACGGCCAGCCCGCTGTCGATGGCCTCGGTCGCGGCGGCCATCGCCGACGGCACCTGGCGGCCGCCCACACTGGTGCCCGACCTGAAGCAGAAGGCGGCCGAACAGCCGCTGCCCGAGGGCGTCAAGACGAACCTGCACGCCATGATGGCCGCCGTCGTCTCCAAGGGCACCGCCAAGGCGTCCGGGCTGCCCTCGGGCACGAACGGCAAGACGGGCACGGCGGAGTACGGCACCGGCGACAAGCTCCAGACTCATGCCTGGTTCATGGGGTTCAAGGGTGACGTGGCCTTCGCCGTGGTGGTGGAGGGCGGCGGCACCGGGGGCAAGGTGGCGGCTCCGGTGGCGGCCACCTTCCTGCGCCATCTGTGACCCGATCAGCACGCCTCTGCCCGGGCGGTCACATTCCTCTGTGACCGCTTGGGCATCGGATCACGTTCCTCTGTGACCTCCTGGGCATCGGGTCACATTCCTCTGACCCGATCAGCCCGCCAGGCCGCCTCTGTCCAGGCGGGCTCTTTCCGCGGTGCCGGTCTCGTCCGCGTGACCCCTTGTCGCGAGGCCCGTCGTGACCGGCACGGGACGGGTGTTCTCGTGGTAGACCCGCCACTGGTCGATGCCGGGGAACGTGCCGATCGTCAGCTCCGCCAGCAGCGCCCCGGTCCACGCCTCCTCGGCCATGCTCATGGCCAGGGCGTATTCGGACTCGATGAGGAACAGCCGCGGGATCTCGCCGCGCTCGACCTCCAGGGTCTCGCGCTGGACGGCGATCCGGTCGCGGAGCAACGCGAGCCGTCGCCGGAGCAGTGCGGTGACCTCGTCGGGGTCGAGCCCGCCCATCACCGACAGCCCGGCCTCGAACCCCGTCGGCTCCCGCTCAGGAGTCCCCAGGAGCTCGCGCGTCCAGTCCTCGGCCTCCTCGCGACCGTCGGCGGTGATGCGGTAGACGGTCCGCTCGGGCCGGCCCCCTTGCCGGGCGCTCTGGGTGGCCTTGATCAAACCATGCTTCTCCAGATTGCGTACCACTGTGTAGAAGGAGCCCCACTTGATGGGCGTCTCGCGGTCTTTACCACGGGCCCGCAGGACGGATGCCATCTCGTACGGATGCATCGGCCGTTCCGCGACCACCGTGAGCACGGCGAGGGCCAGCAGATTGGCCACCCGGCGTCGTTGCGCCACCCACACCATCCTCGTAGACGAATATTCGTGGGCGACTATACGCATGCGAGTATTCCTGGAGCAATAGGGCTTGTGTCTCCAGTGGGCCGAGATCACGGCCTGCGGGTACGGCACTCCGTGTCTGGCATTCGACGCACTGCGTCAGGCGTCTGGCGTCTCGGGCACGGCGTCTCACGCGCGGCGCACGACGCGGCGCACGACGCGCAGCCTGAGGCATCTGGCGCACGGCGCACGGGCGTCACAAAACGCCGGATATTTCGGGAGATGCGTTAGAGCGAGGCGGCCAGCGCCAGGGCCGTCGCGGCCTCGTGCTGCAGGACCATGATCAGCAGCGTGGCGACCAGAGTGGCGATCAGCAGCCAGCTGATCAGGATGATGACCGTCGAGCGGCGCGGCCTGCGCCGGCGGCCGGACTGCCCGTCGGCCTTCTCCTCGCTGCGACGAGCCCGCTCGTTGAACGACTCCAACCTCGCCACGAGTCGCGGATCGTCGTCGACGAGGTGCTGCTCGATCTGCGCCAGCATCCGCTCCTCGTCCTGCGACCAGGCCATGGGTGCACCTCCGGAACGCAAGCTCTGTGCCGGGTTTCTGCCCAACCATGAAGATCATTAGCCCCCGCCCAAGCAGGTAATTGCCACCTCTTTTCATTTGCGATCTTCGTCGAACCTTTGTTCTAATCATGGGATGCGCTGGGACAACCTGCGCCTGGCCGACTCCGGCCGGGACGATCCGGCCGTGCCGCTGTTCGCCCGCGGCGCGGTCACCCGCACGTTCGACACTCCCGAGTTCAAGGGGATGACCTTCTACGAGATCCAAGCCCGCTCGATCATCAACCGGGTGCCGGCGGCCAGCCGGGTCCCGTTCGAGCACACCATCAATCCCTATCGGGGCTGCGGCCACCGCTGCGTCTACTGCTTCGCGCGCAAGACCCACCAATATCTCGACCTCGACGCCGGCGCCGATTTCGACTCGAAGATCGTGGTCAAGGTCAACGCCGCCGAGCTGGCCCGCAAGGAGCTGGCGGCGCCGCGCTGGCACGGCGGCCCCATCGCCATGGGCACGAACGTCGACTGTTACCAGAGGGCCGAGGGCCGTTACCGGCTGATGAGGGGCGTCCTGGCCGCCCTGCGCGACGCCGCGAATCCGTTCTCGATCCTCACCAAGGGCACGCTCATTCTGCGCGATCTCGACCTGCTGACTGAGGCCGCCGAGGTCACTCAGGTGAGCGCCAGCGTGTCGGTCGGCTTCGTCGACCCCGATCTGTGGCGCTCCGTCGAGCCAGGCACCCCCGCCCCCCACCGACGGCTGGAGGTCTGCGCCACGCTCAACGACCACGGCATCCCCTGCGGTGTGCTGATGGCGCCGATCCTGCCGTACCTCACCGACTCCCCCGACCAGCTCGAACGCACGGTCAAGGAGATCGCCCAGGCGGGCGCCACGCACCTCGCGCCCATCGTCCTGCACCTGCGGCCCGGGGCGCGCGAGTGGTGGCTGGGGTGGCTGTCGCGCGAGCATCCTCGGCTCGTGCCGCGCTATCTGGAGCTGTACGGACGGGGCGCCTACGCTCCGCAGGCCTATCAGCAGCGGATCACCGACCAGGTCAAGGAGCTGGCCCGACGCCACGGTGTCGGCCGAGCGACCGCGGCTTCAGCTCGCCGCCTCCCGCCACGCGCCGAGCTCGCGCCATCGGCCCACCCCGAGCCCGCTCCACAGGCCCGGCCCGCCCCGACGGCGCGGCAACTCAGCCTCCCCGGCCTGTGACGGTGCGGCAGGTCGCCCTCCATGGCCTGTGACGGCGCGGCGGGCCAGCCGCTCCGGCCTGCGGCGGCGGGCCGGCTCAATCTCTCCGGCCCGTGAGGCGCGACCAACTCAGGCTCTCCGGCCCGTGACGGCGCGGCCTCTCCGGCCTGTCCGGGCCGGCGGACGAGTGAGCCGCGAATAAATCGCTGGCAGCGCGGCCAACGCGGGTGAGATCATGAGGCCGTTTCTGACGCCGACCAGCAGGAGATGTAATGCGGTGCCTTCGAGTCTCCCAGCGCCCCATTGGCACGAGAGTTCTCGAGGCTTCGACCACGCATGTACATCCTCAACATCGGCATCCTCGCGCATGTAGACGCGGGTAAGACCAGCCTGACCGAGCGGCTGCTGTTCCAGACCGGCGCGATCGACCGGCTGGGCAGCGTCGACGACGGCAGCACACAGACCGACAGCGGGGCCATCGAGCGGCGCCGCGGCATCACCATCCGCACCGCCGTCGCCTCCTTCACCGTGGGCGATATACGGGTCAACCTCATCGACACACCCGGCCACGCCGACTTCGTGGCCGAGGTCGAGCGCGCGCTCGGCGTGCTCGACGGCGCCGTGCTGGTGCTGTCGGCCGTCGAAGGGGTTCAGCCGCACTCGCGGCTGCTGATGAAGACGCTGCGCAGGCTGCGGGTGCCTACGCTGATCTTCGTCAACAAGATCGACCGGGCCGGGGCCCGGGAGCGGGAGCTGCTGGACGACATCCGGCGGTGGCTCTCGCCGTACACCGTCGCCTTGAACACTGTCGAGAAGATCGGCGGTCGGGATGCCCGCACGCGCCGCGTCATCGGCCCGGACGAGGCGGATGGTTCCGGCGATTCCCTCCTTGGCGGTGAGGCGGTCGGCGGTGAGGTGGCCGAGATGCTGGCCGAGCATGACGACGGCATCCTGGAGTCGCTCGTCGAGGGACGGGTGCCGAACGGCCGGCAGGTGTGGGCGGCGATGGCCCGGCAGTGCGCCGAGGGGGTGCTGCATCCGGTGCTGTTCGGGTCGGCGATGACCGGGCGGGGTGTCGGCGATCTGCTCGACGGGTTCCGGCTGCTACCCGCCACAGCCATGCCGGACACGCCCGGATCGAGCACAGCCGTAGCGGGCATGGCCGGGTCGGGTGTGGCGCTCAACGCGACCGTGTTCGCGATCGAGCGGGGCGCCGCCGGACAGAAGGTCGCCTATCTGCGGATGCGGTCCGGCGTGTTGCGGGCGCGGCAGCGGGTGCCCTTCCATCGCCTCCGCCGTGACGGGACGGTGGAGGAGTACGGTGGGCGGCCGACCGCGGTGCGTGTGGCCGGGTCGGCGGAGTCGCAGGCGGTGGCCGGGGACATCGCGAAGGTGTGGGGCGTGCCCGAGGTCCGGGTCGGCGACCACCTCGGCACCACACCAGAGGACGCGCCCAAGGGCGGGCACTTCCCGGCGCCCAGTCTGGAGACGGTGGTCAGGCCGCGGGTTCCCGGACAGGAGGGCCGGCTGCATGCCGCGCTCGCCGCCCTGGCCGAGCAGGACCCGCTGATCGGCACCCGCGCCCTGCCCGGCGGCCAGACGTCGGTACTGCTCTACGGGGAGGTGCAGAAGGAGGTCATCGCCGAGACGCTGGCCGGGGAGTTCGGGGTGGAGGCGGTGTTCGAGCCGACCCGGCCCGTCTATCTCGAACGGCCCGCGCGCCGGGCGGAGGTCGTCGAGGAGATCGCCCGCCACGGCCGCAACGACTTCGTCGCCACCGTCGGCCTGCGGGTGGAGCCGGCCGCCATCGGGTCCGGTGTCGGATATCGGCTGGGTGTGGATCTGGGGTCGCTGCCGCTGGCCTTCCACCGGGCGATCGAGGACACCGTACGCGACACGCTGTCCGAGGGCCCGCACGGCTGGCCGGTCACCGACCTCCTGGTCACGCTGACCAGAACCGGTTATGACAGCCCGATCACCACGGCGGCCGACTTCCGGGGGCGGACGACGAACGTGCTGCGGCGGGCGCTGCGTCAGGCGGGCACCCGGGTGTACGAGCCGTGCCACCGCTTCGAGCTGGAGGTGCCGCCGGAGTCGCTGAGCGCGGCGACCGTACGGCTGGCGGCGCTGGGCGCCGTGGTGGCCGATGCCGTGCGGCGGGAGGCGGTGTGGCTGGTCAGCGGTGATATCCCGGCCGTGGCGGTGCGTGAGTTCGAGCTGGCGCTGCCCGGCCTGTCGCATGGCGAGGGCGTGTGGTGGTCGCGGCCCTTCGGTGATCGTCCCGCCCGTAGGTAACGATATGTCACCATTCGTCCGCCGACAGTTACTTCACATGTCGGTTTTCTGCCGGAAATGGGTACTAAGGCGGTTGATGTACTTATCCCACATCATCCGTTCAGGGGGAACCAATGGCTCAGACGAACAAGAAGCCGGCCGCCAAGTCCGGCAAGACCAAGAAACAGACGATCAAGCCCGCCCGCCAGGACAAGGACGTCAAGGACGCCAAGAAGGAGCCCAGGAAGCCGGACGTGGCTTGACGCGGTGAAAGGATCAGGCAGCCGCGGCCGGAGTCCCGGCTGCCTGATCACGGAGCACACATGTCCGCCTACCTGCGCTTCCCCGCTATCTTCCAGGATGTGGTCGTTTTCGCGGCCGAGGACGACCTGTGGATGGTCTCCGCCCTCGGGGGGCGCGCCTTCCGTCTGACCGCCGGGCTCGCCGAAGCCGGTTACCCGCGCATCTCGCCGCGCGGCGACCAGCTCGCCTTCGTCGGGCGAGAGGAGGGCCCGGAAGAGGTGTACGTCATGCCGGCCGACGGGGGCGCGGCCCGGCGGGTCACCTATCACGGAGCCCGCTGCACCGTGACCGGCTGGGACCCCGAGGGCCGCATCCTGTACGCCAGCGACGAGTGCCAGCCGTTCGAGGGCCGCAAGTGGCTGCACCGGGTCGCGCCGGGCGGCGTGCCGCACCGCCTGCCGTACGGGCCGGCGAACTCCATCGCCCACGGCCCCCGCGGCATGATCGTCCTGGGCCGCAACACCGCCGATCCCGCGCGCTGGAAGAGGTACCGCGGCGGCACCGTCGGCGACCTGTGGATCGACCCCGACGGCGAAGGCCGCTTCCGCCGGCTCATCCGCCTGCCCGGCAATCTGGCCTCGCCCTGCTGGAGCGGTGACCGCGTCTGCTTCCTGTCCGACCACGAGGGCGTCGGCAACGTCTACTCCTGCACTCCGGACGGCGACGACCTGCGCAAGCACACCCACCACGACGACTACTACGCGCGCAATCTGTCCGGGGACGGCCACCGCCTCGTCTACCACGCGGGCGCCGACCTCTACCTGCTCGATCCCGAGGACGCGCCCCAGCGGATCGACGTACGGCTGGCCAGCTCCAGGACCCAGCGCAACCGCCGGTTCGTGGAGGCCGACGACTACCTCGAAAGCGCCACGCTCACTCCCGACGGCAGCGCCCTGGCCGTCACCGCGCGCGGCAAGGCGTACACCATGGCCGGTTGGGAAGGGCCGGTCCGGCAGCACGGCGAGCCCGACGGCGTCCGCTACCGCTTCCTGACCTTCCTCAACGACGGCCGCCGCCTCATCGCCGCCGCCAGCGACGACGGTGACGAGGAACGGCTGGTCATCCTCGGCGACCCGGCGGCCCCGGAGATCGCCCGGCTCGGGCGGATCACCGCGCTGGTGCCCGATCCCGCCCACGACCGCGTCGCCGTGACCAATCACCGCCACGAGCTGCACCTCGTCGATCTGGCCACCGGGCGGGCCGTACTCGTCGAGGCCAACCCGCACGGCCCGCCGGCGGACCCCGCCTGGTCGCACGACGGCCATTGGCTCGCGTACGCCACCCCGCTGAACGCCCACACCGCCGCGATCATGCTGCACCACCCAGCGACCGGCCAGACCGTCGCCGCCACCGAGCCCCTGCTCGAAGACTCCCGCCCCGCCTTCGACCCGCGCGGCCGCTATCTCTACTTCATCGGCCAGCGGGTCTTCTCCCCCGTCTACGACCAGCTCCAGTTCGACCTCGGCTTCCCCCTCGGCACCCGCCCCTACGCCATCGCGCTGCGACGGGACGTCCCCGACCCGTTCGTCCCGACCCCCCGCCCTCTGGGAGCGAAGGACGATGAGGAGGAAGAGGAGGAGGGCGAGCCTGAGCCGCTGCGCGTCGACCTCGACGGCCTGGCCCGCCGCGTCACCCCGTTCCCCCTGCCGGAAGGCCGCTACGAGCGCGTCGCCGGGCTGCCGGGCAAGGCGCTCATTCTCAGCAGCCCGCTGCAGGGTGAGAGCATCCTGGACCTGTACGACTTCACCAAGGGTGAGCGCGAGACCTTCGCCCACGGCGTCAGCGACTTCGAGCTGGGCCGCGATCACAAAACACTCCTGTACCGGGCGGGCGACCGGCTGCGCGTGCTGAAGGCCACCGAGACGCCCGACGACGACGGCGACACCCCGGGCCGCGAGAGCGGGTGGATCGACCTGTCCCGGATCAAGGTGTCGGTCTGCCCGGCGGCGGAATGGCGGCAGATGTTCCGTGAGGCGTGGCGGCTGCAGCTCGAGAACTTCTGGACCGAGGACATGGCCGGCGTCGACTGGCACGCCGTCTACGAGCGCTACCTGCCGCTCGTCGAACGCGTCAGCACCCGCGGCGAGTTCTCCGACCTGCTGTGGGAGCTCCACGGGGAGCTGGCCACCAGCCACGCCTACGAGAGCGGCGGCGAGTACCGGCCAGGCCCGGACTACACGCAGGGCAAACTCGGCGTCGACTGGGACTATCGCGACGGCGTTTACCACATCGGCGCCATCGTCACCGGCGACGCGTGGAACCCCGAGGCCACCTCGCCGCTCAACCGGATCGGCCTGGACATACGGCCGGGCGACGCGGTCCTGGCCATCAACGGCGCCCCCATCGGCGAGACCGCCACCCCCAACGAACGCCTGGTCAACCAGGCCGACGAGGAGGTCGAACTCACCCTGCGCCGCGACGAGCGCGTCTTCACCGCCGTCGTCCGCGCCATCGCCGACGAGGGGCCCGCCCGCTACCGCGACTGGGTCAACCTCAACCGCGCCCGCTGTCATCAGCGCTCGGACGGCCGCGTCGGATACCTACACATTCCCGATATGGGCACCGACGGGTTCGCCGAGTTCCACCGCGGCTTCCTGGCCGAGCACGACCGTGAGGCCCTCATCGTCGACGTCCGCTTCAACGGCGGCGGCAACGTCTCGGCGCTGCTGCTGGAGAAGCTGGCCCGTCGCCGTCTCGGCTACGACTATCCCCGCTGGGGCGATCCCGAGCCCTACCCGCCGGAGTCGACGCGCGGCCCGCTGGTCGCCATCACCAACGAATGGGCCGGCTCCGACGGCGACATCTTCAGCCACACCTTCAAACTGCGGGGCCTCGGCCCGCTCGTCGGCAAGCGAACCTGGGGCGGGGTCATCGGCATCTGGCCGCGGCACCGGCTGGCCGACGGCACTGTCACCACACAGCCAGAGTTCTCCTTCGCCTTCGACGACGTCGGCTGGCAGGTCGAGAACTACGGCACCGACCCGGACATCGAGCTCGACATCACCCCGCAGGACTACGCGGCGGGCACGGACACCCAGCTCGAGAAGGCCATCGACGTGATACTCGGGCTGCTGGCCGAACACCCCCCGCACACCCCGGATCCAACACATCGGCCACGGATGCAACCTTAAGAGGATTTGCAACGTCTATAGATCATGCGTGGGGTTAGTCCTCGGGGATGGACAGGACACTCCACCGAAGCGGGACAATAAGCCGGTGGCGAATTCGCACAGATCGCCACTGGCCACTTGTGTAGTGACACTCTCGGTTCAAGGGGGACTTCTCAGGTGCGCGCACTGGCACGCAAGGGCAAGTCGGCGATGGTCCGGCTGTACAAGGGCTACAACCGCCGCAAGGTGCGCAAGGCGCCGCCGCCGTCCACGGACAAGGTCAGAATCCTGATCCTGCACGCGTACGGCATGGGCGGCACGATCAGGACCGTCTTCAACCTCGCCAGTTATCTGGCCGAGAACCACGACGTGGAGATCGTCAGCATCCTGAAGGAGGCCGAGGAGCCCTTCTTCCCGATCGACCCGCGGGTCAAGTTCCGCTTCCTGGACGACCGGCTGAACCCCGGCCCGGATCCGGTACGCGCGATGCTGTCGAAGCGGCCGAGCAAGCTCATCCCACCGGAGGAGTCGGCGTTCCACCGCTTCAACCTGTGGACCGACCTGAAGCTGGCCCGCTACATCCGCTCGCTCGACACCGGGATCCTCATCTCCACCAGGCCCGGCCTCAACCTGGCGATGGCCCAGTTAGCGCTGCCGAGCGTCATCACCATCGGCCAGGAGCACGTCGCGCTGCGCACCCAGCCGGAGGCGGTGCAGGAGCTGATCAAGTGGCGCTACCGCCGCTTCGACGCGCTGGCCACCCTCACCAAGGCCGACCTGCGCGACTACCGCGCCGCCCTGCCCAAGAAGCCGAAGCGGCTGATCCGCATCCCCAACGCCGTGCCGCCGATGACCGGCGACGTGGCCAAGCTCGACTCCAAGGTCGTCATCGCCGTCGGCCGGCTGACCCGCCTCAAGGGCTTCCACCGGCTCATCGTCGCCTGGGAGGAGGTCGCCAAGACCCACCCCGACTGGAAGCTGCGCATCTACGGCGCTGGCCCCCAGGAGGACAACCTGCGCCAGCAGGTGATCGACGCGGGTCTCGAAGGCCAGATCGAGCTGCCCGGCGCCACCTCCGACGTCGGCGCCGAGCTGGAGAAGGCGTCCGTCTTCGTGCTCAGCTCACGCCACGAGGGCTTCCCGATGACCATCCTGGAGGCCATGGCCAAGGGGCTGGCCATCGTCAGCTTCAACAGCCCGCACGGGCCGAAGGAAATGATCACCGACGAGGTCGACGGGCTGCTGGTCAAGCCGCGTACCAACGCCAACCTCGCCACCTCGCTCCTGCGCGTCATCGAGGACGAGGAGCTGCGCCGCCGCCTGGCGGCCGGGGCGCTGGAAACGGCGCGCTCGTACGACGTGGACGTCATCGGCGCCCAGTGGGACGCCCTGTTCGAGGAGCTCCTGGCCCGCCGCAACGGCACCTACGTCAAGCCGACACCGCCCGCGGAACCGGCGTCAGCATCGCCGTCAGCCGAACCGGCACCGGCACCGGCACCGGCACCGGCACCCACGGAATCCGCACCGGCGCCGACCGAGCCCGCGCAGACTCCGTGGTCCTCCTGACGGCCGACTAAGTCTGACGGCCGACTAAGCGCGGCTCGTCAGCTCGACCGGCTCCGCGATGACGTCCACCAGCGCCCCGTTGCGGTGGACCGTGATCGGCAGGGGCCGCCCGATCGCCTCGGCGAACATCAGCCGCTGCAAACTCTGCGCGTCGCCCACCGGATGGCGGTCCGCGCTCAGCACCAGATCCCCCGCCCGCAGGCCGGCCCGGTCTGCGGGCGATCCGGGCATCACCTCCACCACCCGCAGCGCGCTGTCCTGGCCGGTCCGCCGCCGCAGCGGCTCGCTCAGCGGCGCCGGCGAGGTCACCAGCCCGAGGTAGGCCCGTCGTACCCGGCCGTCCTTGATCAGCGTGGCGATGATCGCCCGCGTCGTGCTGTTGACCGGCACGGCCAGCCCCACCCCGACGCCGGCCACGGCCGTGTTGACGCCGACCACCCGCGCCCGCGAGTCGGCCAGCGCTCCTCCCGAGTTGCCGGGGTTCAGGGCCGCGTCGGTCTGGATCACATCCTCGATGAGGCGTACGGCCTGACCGCTCCGGGCCGGTAACGACCGTCCCAGTCCCGACACCACGCCGGCCGTCACCGAACCGGCCAGCCCCAGCGGGCTGCCCACCGCCACCACGAGCTGTCCCACCACCAGCTCGTCGCTGTCGCCCAGGACGGCGGGCTCGGGCGTGGGCTGCTGCGCCCTGATCACCGCCAGATCCGACAGCGGGTCGCGTCCCACCACCAGGAACTCACCCGACGACCCGTCGGCGAACGCCACCGTGCCCGCCCTCGACGAGCCCACCACGTGCGCGTTCGTCAGCAGGAACCCGTCGGCCGTGAAGACCACCGCCGACCCGCTGCCCCGGTCCGCCCGAACACTGGCCACCCTCGGCAGCAGCTCGGCCGCCACCGAGGAGACGACGCGGGAGTAATCATCCATGACGACACCCTTCTCAGTTGCTTACATCATTACTCTGCAACTGAGAGAACGGCCACCACCCATGAAGATCCACATCCGGATCAACAGGACCGCGCGCCACACACCCCTCTCTCTGCCGCCTCAAACCTCTCACTGTGTCAAACACCACAATGTCGGGAATTGATCTCTAGAGAACCTGTGCCCAAGAATCCCCGGAGGCGTACTTGAGCACAAAGGAAACGGTCGCCCTTCTGGCGGGGGGCGTCCTGGTCGTCTCCCTCGTCGGCAGCACCAAGACCAGCCCGGCCACCGCGGCCAGCCCCCTCACCAACACCAGCGGAACCCGCCCAGGACTCGCCCCCATCGCCACCGACGCCGACCGGGCCAGCGCCCGCTCCCTCATCAAGCGGCTCCGGGTCAAGGGCCGCGGCCCCAAGACCGGCTACGAGCGGACCAGGTACGGCGACAACTGGGCCGACACCGCCACCGGCGTCCCGTACGCCCGCAACGGCTGCCGTACCCGCGACGACCTGCTCGCCCGCGACGGCCATGACGTCAAATATCGCCAGGGCTCCCGCTGCGAGGTCGTCTCCCTCGTCCTGACCGACCCCTACACCGGCCGGACCATCGACTGGCGCAAGGCCCACGCCGACGAGATCCAGGTCGACCACGTCATCCCGCTCGCCTATGGCTGGCGGATGGGCACGCCGCGCTGGTCGATGTCCAAGCGCGTGGACTTCGCCAACGACCCGCTCAACCTGCTGCCCGTCTACGGCGCCGCCAACGAGCAGAAGGACGCCTCGGGGCCGGCGGGCTGGCTGCCGCCGCAACACCGTATCCGCTGCGCCTATGTCACCCGCTTCGCCCAGGTCGCGCTCAAGTACGACCTGCCCGTCACCCGCGCGGACAAGAACGCCATGCTCGCCCAGTGCCGCTGACCGCCACTCAGAAGACCAGCACCGCTCAGATGACCAGCGCCCCTCAGAGCACGTCGATCCACTCGAAGCCGTTCTTGAACGTCAGCTGGGCCAGGGCCCGCTGCCCCTGGGCGTTGGGGTGGAAGTAGTCCCACTTGCTGATGTGGTCGAGCGTGAACGGATAGGCGAACACCGCGCCCCCGTCCGTACGGCACGCGGTTCCCAGCGTCGCGCACGCCTCGGCGGCCTCGTGGTTGTAGGCCATCACGCGCGCCCGCACCCTGGCCCGCCGCGCCACGTCCGCGGGCTTGGCCGACGAAGGGGAGGCCAGCATCGTGGGGCAGATCCGGCCGAGCGTCCAGAACGTGCGCGCCAGCGCGTTGCTCTTGCCGACCTGCCACAACCGGCGCAGGTCGGGAATGCTGGCGAAGAACACCCTGACCCCCGGCACCCCGGCCCGCAACTCCGCCAGAGCCGCGTCGAGCCGCTGCCGGTAGACCCGCACGGGCGTCATGTCCTTCTCCGCCGGCTTGCAGGCGTCCTGGGCGCCGATGAGGATTGTGACGTATGTCGCCTTGGCGGTGATCGCCTGCTTCACCTGACCCATCAGGTCCGCGCTCGTCGACCCGGGCACCGCGAAGTTGCGGTTGTGCCCCATGATCGTCCGGCTCAGCCCGGCCAGCCGCAGGTAATGGCTGGTCACCTCGGCGTTGTCCCCCGCCGACCAGGAGCGGGAGGTGCACGAGACGTACCAGCCGCACGCGTTGAACCCCGCCGAGACCGAGTCTCCCAACGCCGCCATGACCTCCGGGACGGGCTCCGCCGAGGACGACGCGTGTGCCGTACCGGAACCGAGAAGAACGAGGGCAGCGGCGAAGAGGGGTGCGAGACGAGTGATCATGCGGCCCAAAGTAGGGATGGGCGCGGAGGCCGACTATGTCGTCAAGGCAACATCTGCCATCTCGGGACCGTGTTCATATCGCTGCTTGACAGTCCTGATCCGATGGGGATGCTCCGAATATCATGCGGGTTCCCCCTTTATCTGGGTTCATTGACCGTAACCGGTCATTCACGGGGGTCCCAGTCGAACGTGTTCAGTTCCCGCATAGAGTGTCTGGGTGAGTGTCGCGCTCGGAACCACCCGCCCGCTACCGGTTCGCACCGCCCCCATAGGTGACCCCGGTGACCTGCTGGCCTCCCTGCCCCGGACCGCCGCCCCCTATGCCTGGATCCGGCACGGCGAAGGACTCGTCGGCTGGGGTGAGGCCGCGCGGGTGGCCGTTCCCGCAGGTCCCGACCGGTTCGCCTGGGCGAGCCGGTGGCTCGCCGATCTGTTCGGCGACGTCCACATGGACGGCTATTTCGACGGTCCCGGCGGGATGCCCGGCGTCGGGCCCGTCGCCTTCGGCTCATTCACCTTCGACGAGAACGCCGCCGGCTCCGTCCTCGTCGTGCCGCAGGCGGTGCTCGCCCGGCGCGGCGGCCGCGCCTGGCTCACCACCATCGGCGACGCGCGCCTCGAACCCCTCACGCCCGTAGGCGATCCGGGCCGCATCAGCTACGGCGACGGCAGCCTGTCCGCCCCCGAATGGGAGCATGTCGTCGCCCAGGCCACCCGGCGCATCCGCGAGGGCGAGCTGGAGAAGGTCGTCCTGGCCCGCGACCTGATCGCCACGGCCGAGCGGCCGATCGACGTACGCCTTCTGCTCGACCGCCTCGCGCAGCGCTATCCCGACTGCTACACCTTCTCCGTCGCCGGCCTGGTCGGCGCCACCCCCGAGCTGCTGATCCGGCGCACCGGCAAGGAGATCGAGTCGCTGGTCCTGGCCGGCACCACGCCGCGCGGCACCGGTCCGGCCGACGACCTGTCGCGCGGCGCGGCGCTGTTCGCCTCGGCCAAGGACCGGCACGAGCACGAGTGCGCGATCGCGTCCGTACGCGAGACGCTCGCCCCGCTGTGCTCGTCGCTGCAGACGCCCGACGAGCCTGAACTGCTCATGCTGCCCAACGTCCAGCACCTGGCCAGCCACGTCACCGGGCGCCTGGCCGACGGCGCGTCGGTGCTCGACGTGGTCGCCGCCATGCACCCGACCGCGGCCGTGGGCGGCACGCCCACCGACACCGCCATCAAGGTGATCCGGGAGCTGGAGGGGATGGATCGCGCGGGCTACGCGGGTCCGGTCGGATGGATCGACGCGCACGGGGACGGGGAGTGGGGGATCGCGCTGCGCTCGGGGATCGTCCGGGGGCGCCGGGCGCGCCTGTTCGCGGGCGCCGGCATCATGGGCGACTCCGACCCGAGCTCCGAACTCGCCGAGGCGCAGGCGAAGTTCCGCGTCATGCAGTACGCCCTCGAGGGATGACGTTCCTGGTTGCTGTTACGGCGTCGTTCTTAGCCGGCTACGTGGATTCTGTTGCCCGGTGTCACCTGAGCCCTGCCCGCTGTCAGGGTGGCCAGCCAGTCCGTGAAGGCGGCTGTCTCGTCGTCCGCCACCGCCACCGTGAAGACGACCTTGCTGCCGTAGGACACCTCCCTGATGGGGTGTCTCGACGCCCGTAGGTCGTTCTCTATGCGGCCCGCCTGGTCGTGGGCCACCGTCACCTCGATGAGCGTCGCCGGGATCATGCGGATCGGTACCGCCTGGTCCAGGGTCTCCGTCACCGCGGAGCTGTAGGCGCGGACCAGGCCGCCGGCGCCCAGGAGGGTGCCGCCGAAGTAGCGGGTCACCACCGCCACCACGTCGTTGAAGCCCCGGCCGGTCAGGGCCTGGAGCATGGGGGTGCCCGCAGTGCCGCCTGGTTCGCCGTCGTCGTCGCCCTTCCGGTCGTCGCCGATCACGTAGGCCGTGCAGTTGTGGGAGGCGCTCGGGTGCAGGTGGCGGCGTTCGGCGATGAAGGCCGAGGCTTCCGCGAGTGTCCTCGCCGGGGCGACCGCGCAGACGAAGCGGGAGCGGCGGGCCTCCGTCTCGTGCTCGATGGCGGCGCTGAGAGTGAGGTAGGAGGACACGTCCACAGATTAGTGCTCGCCGGGCAGGCCGTCGGGGCTGGCATCCCCCGCATGGTCATGGGCTGCGGCTGCTCTCCACTGATGCTGGTCCCGAGGGCGAGCCCACGCCACGAGAGTGGTCCATCTGCCGCCATTCACGGCGCAACCCGGTCAGCCCGATGGTGAGGAAGTAGGCCGCCCCGCACACGACCAGCACCGGCGACAGTCCGGCGGCGGCCACCGCCGCGCCGGCCATGAGCCCGCCCAGCGGAATCCCGGCCCAGGCCAGCGAGTCTCCCAGCGCGTTGACCCGCCCCAGCAGCCGGCGCGGCACCCGCTCGAACAAGATCGCGCCCAGGATCGGGTTGATGAGCCCTCCGCCGAGCCCACTCACCGCGAACACGACCAGCATCACCCACACCGGCGCGTCCATCGCCAGGACCAGGTACCTCGGCGGCCCCGCCACCAGGAAGGCCACGAAGAACACCACCCGGCGCCGCATCCGGTGTGCCACCGCGGCGGCCACCAGACTCCCGCCGACCGCCGCCAACCCCATGACGCCGCTGTTCAGCCCGATCACGGCGGGGCCGTGGCCGGACTCCCGGGCCCACACCGGCACGAGTACCTGGGCGAACGCGGCGTCCAGCAGATTCGTCACGGCGACCATGAGGGTGAGGGCCAGCAGTATCGGCTCGGCGCGAAGAAAGGCGACCCCCTCGGCGAACCGCCGCCAGTAGCCCGTCGCCCGCTCCCCCTCACCGGCCGCCGAATCACGGACCGGGCCCTCGCCAGGCTCCCGTGCGGGGATCGGCCCGCCGGCCTCCGGCACTGGAGCGGCGCCCTGATTGTCTTTCGTCTGGGCGTAGAGCGAGCCGCCCTGATCGTCTTCCGGCTGGGCGACCGCCTCCGATGGCTGGGCGCGTGGCAGCGTCCACACGATGACGACGAACCCGAGCGCGAAGCAGGCCCCGCTGAGCGCCAGCCCCACCAGCGGTCCGGCCAGCGCCACCAGTGCCCCGCCCATCGCCGGACCCAAGGTGGCGGCCAGCCGTTCGGTCACACCCGACAGTGCGGCGGCCCGCTCCAGCGGTATCCGGCCACGTTCGGCCGCCTCCGGCACCATGACCTCCTTGGCCAGGTCGCCGGGCCCGCGAGCCGCGCCGATCAGCGCCACCAGCCCGAGCAACGCCGGGAAGGCCAGCAGATCGAGCGCGTGCAGCAGAGCCACGGCCCCGGCTCCGGCGGCGCTCACCACGTCGCCGACCCACGAGACCCGGCGCGGGCCCAGGTGATCGACCAGCGGCCCCGCGAGCAGCTTGACCAGGACGTACGGCGCCATCTCGCAGAAGGCCACGAGCCCGGTCATGGCGGCGCTGCCGGTCGTGACGAGCACGAACCACGGCAGCGCGATGGCCGAGACCCGGGTTCCGGTCAGCGACATCGCCATGGCGGCCAGGACACCGGCCAGCGGGCGTAAGGACCGTCCGGTCGCAGGAGGAGTCATGCCGGATCCGGCTCCGATCCGTCCGGCTCCGGTAGCAGGTGCATGACGAGGGACACGCGTTCGGCACCCTCGCCCATCTCCTCTGACGCGTCGCGCCGGTAGCGGTCGATCACGGACAGCAGCTCCTCGCGCATCCGCCCCGCCTCGTCCGGCGTGAGGCGGAGCGCCCAGTGGCTGATGTCGAAGGCGTCGAACCAGGGGCGGGGCATGGTCTGCAGTTCGTTCAGCGCACGCTGGGTCAGCAGGCTGTGCGCGGCGGCCACGGAGCGCAGGTACGCCATCAGCGCCTCGGGCTCCTGCCTGGCCACGTCGCTGGAGGTCAGCCGGGTCACCTCGTGCACCGCGCGCCACCACCGCTCCCGCGCGTTCCCGCGTTCGGTGTCCTCCTCGACGAAGCCCGCTGCCGCCAGCCTGCGCAGGTGGTAGCTGGCCGTACCGGAGTTGACGCCGAGGCGCTCGGCCAGCCGGGTGGCCGTCGAAGGACCGTACTTGCGCAGCAACTGGACCAACTCCACCCGCACCGGATGAGCGAGGGCCCGCAGACCCTTGGCATCGAGAACTACGACTGAGGTCATGCCCCCACCCTAGATTGCCAACATCTCTTCGCAAAGAGTTCTTCGCGAAGAGATGTTGGCAATCACTGCGCTCCATCGTCGACGCCGCTCGCGAGTGCGGCCGGCGCGTGGCCGAGCGCCAGGTCACGCTGGCCGTCTTTCGCGCGGCATCGGCGAACGGCGCTGGCCTTTACATTGTAGATTTACTGGCGCGGTAAAGTGGGATTGTGAATCCCCCCTTCACACCCCTCGCCCCTGAAGACCCTCCCGAGATCGGCGGTTATCGCCTGGTGGCGCGGCTGGGAGCCGGTGGCATGGGGCAGGTCTTCCTCGCCAGCACCCAGAGCGGCAGGCGCCTGGCCGTCAAGGTGATGCTCGACTCCGGACAGAACGGCATCTACCAAGCGTGCGTCGACAACACCAAGTACATCAACTACCACCGGCTGAAGCCGGGGGTTTGCTCTCACGGTCCCGTCTGGCTGAGGGGAGGCCGGTAGCGTGTGGCTGGTTGATGGCAGCCCAGCCCGCTATGCCGCGTGTGGCGATGTTGCGGGCCGCGATGTGGTCGGCGTGCCCAGCGAGGCCACACCTTTTGCAGACGAACCGGCCCCGTGCCGGCCGGTTCGCCCGGCTGACGTGCCCGCAGTCCGGGCAGGTCTGGGAGGTGTAGGCGGGGTCGATCAGGACGAAGGCGATCCCGGCTCGGGCGGCTTTGTAGCGGGTGAAGGTGATCTGCTGGGCGAACGCCCAGTTGTGCAGGGTGCGCCGCTGGAGCCGGTGAGCCCTTACCCGCCCGCGGATGCCCTGAAGGTCTTCCAGGGCATCCGCGGCCGGTGCGTTCGGCTTCACGCACCACGAATGTGCTGATTTGGTGGTTGAGGTCGGTCATCATCCGGTGCTCACGCCCGGACAGACGGCGCAGCACCCGCCGCGCCGAAGCAGTGCCCTTCTTCTGCAGCCGTCGGCGCTGGCGATGGCGCCGTTCCCGCAGCGTGCGGACGTGGCCGTTGCCGCCGACCGATCCCGGCAGGGCGGGGCCGGGCAGCACCGCGCCGTCGCAGGTGACCGCCAGGTTCGCCACCCCTTGATCCACCCCCACGAAGCCGCCGACCGGCTCACGCACCACCTGCTGGGGCAGAGTCAGGGCGACCTGCAGCAACCACACCCCGCGCCGGCAGATCAGGTCGGCCTCCCCGAGCAGCAGCCTGTCCACGGCTTTGAGGTCTTCTGGCCGACCGGTGTAGGGGACGGTGACGCGGCCGGTGGGAGTCCACAGCGACACCGTCCGGGCGTCCCGGTTGAAGCTCATCAACCGGACGTCGTAAGGGACGGCGCCGTGCGGGCGGAAGATGTGGGCGCGTTTCTTGCTGGCGCGCCGGTTGGCGTAGGCGCCGGCGACCCGGGCGATGGCCCGCACGGCCGCTTGCGCGCCCAGCCCGGCCACCTGCCCGCGCACCTCGTAGTAGGCCAGCCGATGCAACTCCACCACAGCGAAAGTGCGGTGCTGCCAGGCCAGCCGCGAGACAACGGTGGCCGCCTGATTACACAACAGCACCGCCGCCGCCAAGGCGTCGACCTGGGCCGGGGTGGGTGTGAGCCGGAGCTGCACGGTCGTGGGCAGGCCGTGGCGTTTGGTGGTGGAGCGGCGGATCGCCATCGCGCACCTCCTGTCACAGCTTCCTCACCCACCGCACATATTGCCGAACGTAACGGAGTCTTTCCATACTGTTTTCGAAAGGAGGGGTGGCGCTTCCTCCCGGCCCTGAAGGACCAGGTCTCCGCGCCACCGTTCAGATGAAGACGACCAGGCCAAAGGCAGACTGGTGTGCGTCTTCGGCCAGAGCACGATCGGTCTCGTCAAGGTGACGAAGGTCAGCGAGGGTGACAGCAACTACATCACTATGGACCTGACAGTCTGGCAGCGCTGACGCCTACTCTTGAAGTCATGTCCGTGACGCCCTTGCGGGGCGGGCCGGCGCGCGAGGCCGAGTTACTCGGCGTCGTGCTCGATGTGCTGCGCGAAACCGGCTACGACCGGCTGACCATCGACGCCGTGGCCGCACGCGCGAAGGCGGGCAAGCACACCGTCTACCGGCGCTGGCCGTCCAAAGCGGAATTGGTGGTCGCGGCATTCGTCAACGCCGTCTCCACCACGCCGGTGGCGCCCGACACGGGTGAGCTGCGGGCCGATCTGCTCGGGCTGATGGAGTCGCTGGTGGGCGAGCTGGCCCGGCTGGGCGACATCGTCGCCGGGCTGATCGGGGAGATCCTGCATAACGCCGACCTGGCCCGCGCGGTGCAGCAGAACTACGTCGCGACGCGCCGCCGGTTGACGCTGGAGGTGTTCGAGCGGGCCTGGGCCAGGGGCGAGCTGTCCCGCAGCGCCGACACCGACCTGCTGTGGCAGGTGGGCCCGGCGGTCCTGTTCTTCCGGGCATTGGTGAGCGGCGAGCCGGTCGACAGCGAGCTGGCCCGGCGACTCGTGGACCACGTCGTGCTACCCCTCGCACTCAACCGCCGATAGCGTCTCTGATCAGCCCTCGCTAGGCCCGCCGCCGGGCCCGATACGCGCTGGCCTTGGCGCGGTTCTGGCACGACAGCCCGCAGAACCGCCGCGAGGCGTTACGCGTCACGTCGAAGAAGACCAGCGAGCACCCCTCCGCCTCGCACGACCGGAGCCGCACCCCCTGCCCCACCCCGATCACCATGGCTAGCGCGGTGCCGATGTCGGCGGCCCAGGCGTCGACCAGTGAGGCCCCCGGCTGGTGGAAGGCCAGTATGGGCGGCTCTCCGCCCAGGTGGGCGATGGCCGCGTGCCGTACCAGCAGCGCGTTGAGCGACGCGACGGAATCGGGACCGCCGCCGAAGACGGGCCGCAGCTCGGCGGCCACCGCCGCCAGGTGGTCGGCGTCGGCGGCGGTCGGCGCCCCGGCGGGCGGCCGTTCGAGGCGGGCCATGGCATCGAGTACGGCGGCACGGCGCGCGGCTCCGCCGGCCGGCGGCTCAAGATCGCGCCCATGCGCCTCACCCACGGCCAGGACGTTCACCAGGAGGACGGCGAGCTCCACCCACCGGCCAACATAACTGTCTATTTGCGATTGACCAGTGATGCGCCAGGAGTCTATCGTCACTGTCATAGCGTACCTAGGCAGTGAGGAATCGGCATGTCCATCGATGGCAGACTCGCTCGGCGCATGTGGCACCAGTTGGAGCCGATCCACGCGGCGCTGTACTTCTCCCCCCAGGCCTTCGAGGAGGCGGCGGCGATCGGCTACGACGTGGAGTCGCGCTGGCCGAGCTACTTCGCCTTCCGCACCGCGCCGTTGGGCCGCGCGGGCACGAACCTGGCCTTCGCCACCTATTACAGCTTCAGCCCGCGGACGATCGCCGAACACGTTCCGGCCGTCTGGGACACCGCGGGTCCCGCAGAGGTGCTGCGCGCCCGCCATCGGGCCGTGGACCGTACCTATCGGACCCTGCTCGGCGACGGGATCGGGGCGCTCGGCGAGGCCGCCGAGCTGGCCCGGCGGGTGGCTGAGAGCGTGACGGTGGGCGGACGGCCGTTCGCCGCCGCCAACCTGGACCTGCCCTGGCCCGATGAGCCGCACCTGGCGCTCTGGCACGCCGCCACCGTGCTGCGCGAGCACCGCGGCGACGGCCACCTGGTGGCGCTGCAGGCGGCGGAGCTGGACCCGTGCGAGTCGCTGGTCACCTTGGCCGCGATCGGCGGCGCCCCGGTGGCCAACTTCGCCGGGCGCGGCTGGAGCGAGAGCGAGTGGGCCTCAGCCCAGGACCGGCTGGCCGGGCGCGGCCTGGTGGACACCGAGGGCCAGGCCACCGACCAGGGGCGGGCGCTGCGCGACCAGGTCGAGCGGATGACCGACGACCTGGCCGCCGACCCGTGGCGGCAACTGGGCGAGCAGCGCGCCGATCGGCTGGCTCAGCTCATCCAGCCGGTTCTGGGAGCCGTCTTCGAGGCGGGCATCCTCCCGATGACCAGCACGCTCGGCATCGCCACCGTGAAGGTCCCCGACTGAGCGCCGTGCCCTCCCGCGCGGGCCGCGGTGACGATCGTGCGGCCCTGACGCCGACAGCGCTGTCCCCGACCTCGTCAGATCGCTCGCGCGCCTCGCCGGAAGCTTCGCCCGTTTGTGAAGCCCGTAGAATCCGCCTGTGAGTCGTGACGAGGAGGCCGTGCGCCACACGGTCGAGCGGATGGCGCGGATCTTCTCCGACTGGGGCTTGCCGCCCATGGCCGCGCGGGTGCTGTTCACGATGATGGCGGCCGAGGAGCGGACGCTGACGGCCGCCGAGCTCGGCGAGCGGCTCGGCGTCAGCCCGGCCGCCATCTCCGGCGCGGTGCGTCTGCTCACGCAGATGCACCTGGTCGTGCGCGAGCCGGTGCCCGGATCCCGCCGCGACGTCTACCGCCTGCCCGACGACGCCTGGTACGAGCTCACGCTGACCAAGATGCCGATCTTCCGGCAGATCACCGGCGAGGTGTCGGCCGCGGTCGAGGCGGTCGGCGGCGACGACACCGCGGCCGGCGCGAACCTGGCCAGAATGCGCGACTACTTCGAGTTCGTGGAGCGGGAGTTGCCCCAGCTCCTCGACAAATGGCGCGCACGCTGAAGAGCCGAACGCTAGCCCCTGCCGTACTTCTTGTGCACGGCCTGCTTGCTCACCCCGATCGCGTTGGCGATCTGCGCCCATGGCAGCCCGGCCACCCTGGCCCGGCGCACCTGAACCGCCTCCATGCGCTCGAGTTCGTGCCGCAACGCGGTGGTGGCCTGCAGTGCCAGCAGTGGGTCCTCGTCCTGCGCCTGTCGCATCAGCGTCGCCAGGTCGTTCGTCATTCCCTTAACGTAATCCCCTTAACGTCGTCCTGCGGCCCGTCATCGCGAATCCAGGACGAGCCTCAGGCCGAGGCCGATGAGGACGACGCCGGAGATCTGCTCCAGCCGCCGCCTGACCGCCGGGCGGCCCAGAAACGCCTTGGCCTTGGCGACGGTCCAGATGAGCAGGCCGTACCAGAGCAGGTCTACGAGCACCCAGACGACGGCGAGCGTGACCAGGGTGAGCGGGACGTTCTGCCCGCGCGGCACGAACTGCGGCAGGAACGACATCGCGAACACCGCCGCCTTCGGATTGGCCAGACAGGTCCCGAATCCGGCCAGGAACGACCTGCGCCGCCCGCTGACCGCGTCCACCTCGACCGGCGGCGCGTCCTTGCGGCGGGCCTGCCAGAGCGACTGCGCGCCCATCACGACCAGCAGGACCGCGCCCGCGACGCGCATCACGTCGTAGGCCACCTGCGAGGCCAGCACCAGCGCCGACAGGCCGAACGCGGCGGCCAGCCCCCAGATCAGGATGCCGGCCTCGTTGCCGAGAGTGGCGGCCAGGCCGGAGCCGCGCCCGGCCCGCAGGGTCTGTCTGAGAATGATCGCGGTGCTGACCCCGGGAACCATCGCCACCAAGATGCACGCGCCAACGAATGCGATGAGATACATGTGGGGCATCGTGGCAGAATCGCCAGGATTCAGCCGTAGATTTTTCCGAGCTCCGCGATCGCCTCGGCCATCAGCGCGCGCAGTTCGGGGGGTCCCAGCACCTCGACGCTCGCCCCGAGCCGCAGCAGCAGCCAGCGGGCGTGCGTGAGCGACTCGATCGGTACGGTGAGCGTGCGCCAGCCCTCCGCGTCGGGCTCGCCGCCCTCGGCCAAGGCGGCGGTGACGACGTCGTTGCCCATCGTGTACGCGAGCAGGCTGTCTGTGCCGGGAGCGACCTTGATGACGGCCTCGGCGGTGTACATGCGCTCACGGAACTCGCGCGAATAGTCCTGCCAGAAATCACCTAGGTCGAAGCCCTCGTGCCGGTCGAACCCGCCGGGCAGGGTCTCCAGCGTCAGGATGCGCGCCACCCGATAGGTGCGCGGCGTCTGCCCGTCGGGGGCGGCGATCAGGTACCAGGAGCCGCCCTTGAGCACGAGCCCATAGGGGTTCACCTCCCGCTCGACGTCCTGTTGGCCCCAGCGCCGGTAGGTCATCCGCAGCCGCCGCTGCTCCCAGACCGCCGCGGCCACCTCGCTGAGGTGCGGCACGTCGTCGGCGTCGCGGTACCAGCCGGGTACGTCCATCAGGAAGCGCTCGCGCATCCGGGAGGCGTGCGAGCGCGGCTCGGGCGGCAGCGCGGCCAGCAGTTTCAGCTCCGCGCTCGCCACCACCTCCGACAGCCCCAGCTCGGCCGCGGGCCCGGGAAGACCGGCCAGGAACAGCGACGACGCCTCCTCTGCCGTCAGCCCGGTCAGCCGGGTGCGGTAGCCGTCGAGCAGTTGGTAGCCGCCCGCCGGGCCGCGATCGGCGTAGACCGGAACCCCGGCGGCCGACAGCGCCTCGACGTCGCGATAGACGGTCCTGACCGACACCTCCAGCTCCGCGGCCAGGTCGGTGGCGGTCATCCGGCCACGCGCCTGCAAGAGCAGCAGGAGGGAGAGCAGACGGCTGGCGCGCATGACCCCATTGTATTGCGCACATTATTCGTGTTTGTATGAACACATGGAACGTGTGATGTCCATCATGAACGCTCTCCGCACCCACGACAGCGTCTCGGTCGCCGAACTGGCCGCCGAGCACGGCGTGTCGGAGATGACGATCCGCCGCGATCTGGACGAGCTGGCCCAGCAGGGCGTACTCCGCCGAGTCAGAGGCGGCGCTCTGTCGCTGCTGCTGCGCGGCGAGGAGCCGCCGTTCGGCGTGCGGGAGCGCGAGGCGGTCGAGACCAAGCAGCGGATCGGCGCCGAGGTGGCCGGGCTGATCGCCGACGGCGAGGCGGTGCTGCTCGATGGCGGCACGACCGCGCTGGAAGTGGCGCGCGCGCTGCTGGACCGCCGGCTCACCGTGCTGCCGCTGGCGCTCCAGTCGGTGTCACTGCTGGCCGCGGCGCCGCGCGTACGTCTGGTGCTGCCCGGCGGAGAGGTACGGCAGGGCGAGCTGAACTTCATGGGCCCCCTGACCGAGACCTCCATCAAGGCCCTGCGCTTCGACACGGCGGTGATCGGCTGCTGCGGCCTGTCCGCCGAGCACGGGCTGACCGCCCACGACCTGCCCGAGGTGGCCGTCAAGCAGGCCGCCATCGCCGCCGCCAGACGGGTGATCGTGGCGTGCGACTCGGGCAAGTTCGCCAGGACGGCGTTCGGCGCGGTCTGCCCTATCTCGCGGCTCGACGTGGTGGTGACCGACGACGGCATTCCGCGCGAGCAGCACGACGCCCTGACGGCCGCCGGGGTCGCCGTCCGTCTCGTCCAGGAGTCCCAGTGAAGCGTTCCCGGGTCGCCGTTCGTCTCGCTCAGGAGTCGCCGTTGAACCGCGCCCGAGTCACCGTCCGTCTCGCTCAGGAGTCGCCGTGAGCCGCGCGCGGGTCGCCGTTTATTTGCTGTTCTTTCTCGCCGGGGCCGCCGTGGGCACCTGGACGGCCCGGATTCCGGCCATCAAGGAGAACCTCGGGCTGAGCGACGGGCGGCTGAGCCTGGCGCTGCTGGCCATCGCCGCCGGAGCGGTGGTGGGCATGCAGGCGGTCGGCCGCCTCGTCGACCGCTACGGCAGCAGCCGCGTCATGATCCCGGCGGCGCTGCTCCAGGGAGTCGTGCTCGTCCTGCCCGCCTACGCCGCGAACCTGGGCACGCTGGCCGCGGCGCTGTTCGGGTTCGGCGTGGTGCACGGGGTGCTGGACGTCTCGATGAACGCCAACGCGGTGGAGGTGGAACGCGCCTGGGGACGGCCGATCATGTCGTCCTTCCACGCGGTGTTCAGCATCGGCGGGTTCGCCGGCGCCGCGGCCGGCGGGCTGTTCGCGCACCTGGCGCTCTCCCCCACCGTCACGTTCCTGTCCGTCGGGGCGGTGATCGCGCTGCTGGCCGCGTGGGCGGCGGCCTGGGCGCTACGCTCCCGCCCCGCTCCGGTGATCTCGGCCGACGGGGTACGCCCGGGGCTGCCCAAGGGCATCCTCTTCCTCGGCGTACTGGCGTTCTGCTGCCTGGTGGGCGAGGGCGCGGCGGCCGACTGGAGCTCGGTCTACCTGCGGGAGGACCTGGCCGCGTCCGCGGGGTTCGCGGCGGCGGGATATGCGGCGTTCTCCATCATGATGACGGCCGGGCGCCTGGCCGGGGACCGGCTGGCCGCCCGCTTCGGGCCGGTGGCGCTGGTGCGCGGGTGCGGGCTGCTGGCCGCCGCCGGGCTAGGACTGGCCCTGACGATCGGGCATCCGGTGGCGGCGGTGGCCGGGTTCGGGTGCTTCGGGGCGGGATTGTCGTGCATCGTGCCGCAGGTGTTCTCCGCCGCCGGGCATCGTGACCCGGCGTTCGCGGGGCGAGCGCTGGCGAGGGTGGCGAGCATCGGCTATCTGGGGTTCCTGTCCGGGCCGGTGCTCATCGGGGGCATCGCCGAACTCTCCGGGCTGCCGCGGGCGCTGGCCGTGCCGGCGCTACTGGCCGCGTTCGTGGCGCTGGCCGCGACCGCGCTACGCACTCGTACGACCGAGCCGGTCGGGTCCTAGCCGGACACGCTCTAACAGGTCCTAACCGGCCGGGTCGAGTCGGAACCGGGGTCCGGGCCCGGTCGGATCGGGACCGCTCGGGACTCCCGGGGGGTCCGGAGGTCCCGGAGGCCCGGAGGTCTCGGAGGTCTCGCGGCCCCGAGGTTCCTGAGCATCGGAGGTCTCGCGGCCCCGAGGTCCCGGGGTCCCGGAGGTCGTGAGGTCCCGGGGTCCCGGAGGTCGTGAGGTCCCGGAGGTCGTGAGGTCCGGGACCGGTCGGGGGCTAGCCGAACTGCTGCCAGCCCAGCCTGATCACCATGGCCACCACCACGCACAGGAGCACGACGCGGACGAAGCCCGTGCCGCGCTTGAGCGCCATGCGGGCGCCCAACTGCGCGCCCGCCACGTTGCAGACGGCCATCCCCAGGCCCAGCCCCCACAGCAGGTGCCCCTGCCAGCCGAACACGAACAGCGCGCCCAGGTTGGTCCCGGTATTGATGATCTTCGCCGAGGCGGAGGCCGACACGAAGTCGAGGCCGAGGATCGTGGTGAACGCGATGATCAGGAACGTCCCCGTACCCGGCCCCATGATGCCGTCGTAGAAGGCGATGCCCACGCCCGCGATCACCACGGCCGCCACGACACGGCCGTTCGTCCGCAAATGGGGCTGCGGCACCGAGCCCATCGCCGGACGCAGCGTCACGAAGGCGGCCACGCCGATCAGCACCACCATCACGGCGGGGCGCAGCACCTCCGCCGAGATCGCGGCCGCGGCCATGGCGCCCAGCCCGGCGCTGACCACGGCCAGCCCCACGCCGGGCAGCGCGACCGCCCGATCCAGCTTCGTGGTGCGCGCGTAGGTCACGGCGGCCGAGGCGGTGCCGAAGACGGAGGAGAGCTTGTTGGTGGCCATCGCTTGTACGGGCGGTATACCCGTCACCATCACCGCGGGCAGCTGCACCAGCCCGCCACCGCCCACGACGGCGTCGACCCAGCCCGCGCACAGGGCAGCCGCCAACACCAACACCACATGCTCCAGCGGCACGCCACTCCCCCGATTTCCCCCGAGAACCGCCAGAAGCGTATATGTCCTGCTTTCGCAGTCAGTCAGGTGGGATGCCCCTTTGGTCCCGAAGGGCTCGGGGCGGCCGCTACACACCAGGCTCAAAGCAGGCCGCCCCGCATATCCTCGCCCTCACCCGGCGCCCTCACTCTCGCCCGGCGCCCTCACCCGGCGCCCTCACCCTCGCCGGGCGCCCGGCGAGCGGCTTGTCGGTGGCCGCGTCCGCGCTTCAGCGTCCGCGTCCGCGCTTCAGCGGGCGCGGCTGACAGCTGGCGCGGCTGACAGCGGCCACCTCCGCCCTTCAGCCAGAGACCGTCGGTGGCCGCGTCCGCACTTCACGCATCCGCACTTCAGCAGGCAACCGCCAGCGGCCGGCGGCCACTTTCGTGCTTCAGCGAGCGTGGCTGCCAGCGTCCGGTTGCACCCTTCAGCGGGTGGTGGTCAGCGTCCGTTTCCGGGAGGCGTAGATGTCGTCGATCAATTGATAGGAGCGTGCCTGCTCGGCCGTGAAGATCCGGTCGCGCTCGATGTCCTTCCTGATCTCCAGCTCCGTCCTGCCCGTGTGCCGGGCCAGCATGGCCTCCTGCTGGTCGCGCATGCGCAGGATCTCCCTGGCGTGGATCTCCATGTCGCTCGACTGACCCCGGCCGCCCTCGGTGGCGGGCTGGTGCAGCAGGATGCGGGCGTGCGGCAGGGCGGCGCGCTTGCCGGGCGTGCCCGCCGCCAGCAGGACCGCGGCGGCCGAGGAGGCCTCGCCGATGCAGACGGTGTGGATCTCCGGCCGGACGAACTGCATCGTGTCGTAGATCGCCGTCATGGCGGTGAAAGAGCCGCCCGGCGAGTTGATGTACATGTTGATGTCCTGGTCGGGGTCGAGCGACTCCAGCGTCAGCAATTGCGCCATCACGTCGTTGGCGCTGGTGTCGTCGATCGGCGTGCCCACGAAGATGACCCGATCCTCGAACAGCTTGTTGTACGGGTTCATCTCCTTCATGCCGTAAGAGGTGCGCTCGGTGAACGAGGGCAGCACGTAACGTCCGCTCATGTCAGTTCATCCCCTCGGCCAGGTGGTCGACGAATCCGTATTCGAGCGCCTCCTGCGCGGTGAACCAGCGGTCGCGGTCGGAGTCGGCCTGGATCTGCTCCAGCGGCCGGCCGGTGTGCTGGGCGATGATCTCGGCCAGCCTGCGCTTGGTGTAGAGCAGGCTCTCCGCCTGGATCTGGATGTCGGCGGCCGAGCCGCCGATGCCGCCGAGCGGCTGGTGCATGACGATCCGCGCGTTGGGCAGCGCGTAGCGCTTGCCGGGGGCGCCGGCGCACAGCAGCAGCTGCCCCATGGAGGCGGCGAAGCCCATCGCGACCGTCGCGACGTCGCACGGGACGAACTGCATCATGTCGTAAAGAGCCATACCCGCGGTCACCGATCCGCCGGGCGAATTGATGTAAAGCGTTATGTCCCGATTCGGGTCCTCAGCCGCCAGCAAAAGAAGCTCGCCGCACAGCCGATTGCATATCTCGTCGTCGACCTCCTGGCCGAGAACAAGTATGCGCTCCTTCAGCAGGCGCTGGCTCACCTGGTCAGGCCAGGCCGCGCGCTGGGTCTCCGTCATGGAATCGCCTTTCTCTCGAACTATTCAACGACGCTAGACCCGGACCGCCGGAATTCCAGCTCCTTTTCGCTGGGGGCGCATTTCTCTAAAGGCGCATTCCACCGAGAGCGAATAACCATCGACATACAATCGCGAGTGTGAGATGGAACCTGCCCCGGCGATGGGCGTGCCTGATCCTCGGCGGCGCGCTGCTGATGCCGTACATGATGGCCGGGGTCCTGACGTCGGGCCTGCTCCAGGGCCAGTCGGCCAATATTTACCTGCCCGCCCAGCTCGGGGTGTTCGTGGCGGTGCTGCCGGTGGTGGCGCTGACCGGGCTGTTCCTGCCGGTACGGGCGCTGGAGGTGAGCGCCGCTCAAGGGCTGCTCGGCGTCGGCGTGGAGACGCCGCCCAGGCAGGCGCGCCGCTCGTGGGAGGAACGGTGGCGCACGACCGCCTGGTACACCCTTCATCTGGGAGTCGGCGGCGTGGCGAGCGGGTTCACGCTGGCCGGGATTCCGTTCACGGTCTTCACCTTCGCGGTGCCGTTCGCCGGCGGGCCCGCGCGCCTGCTGGGGTTCGACGTCGAGCCGGGCTGGGCAGCACTGGGCTGGCCCCTGCTCGGGCTGGCCGTGCTGGGCGCGGTGGTGCTGGTGGCGGCCGGTGGGGGCGCTCTGCTGGCCCGGCTGGCCCCCGCGCTGCTCGGCCCCACCCCGGGCGAACGACTGGCCGCGGCCGAGCGTCAGGCCCGTACGCTGGCCGAGCGCAACCGCCTGGCGCGCGAACTGCACGACTCCGTCGGCCACGCCCTGAGCGTCGTCACCCTCCAGGCCGCCGCGGCCGGGCGGGTGCTCGACCGCGACCCGGAGACGGCCAGGACGGCCCTGGCGGCCATCGAGCAGTCGGCCCGCGCCGCCCTGGACGACCTCGACCACGTCCTCGGCGTCCTGCGCGAGGGCTCCCCGCCCCCGGAGGCCGGGCCGCCGCAGGCGACGCTGGCCGATCTCGGCGACCTCGCCACCGCCACCGGCGCCGACGTGCGCCCCGAGGTGGGCGACCTGACCGGCGTGCCCGCCGTGGTCTCCAGGGAGGCCTACCGGATCGTCCAGGAGGCGCTGACCAACGCCATCAAACACGGTCAGGGGCCGGTACGCCTGGCCGTCGCCGTACAGGACGACGACCTGAGACTGGAGATCACCAACAGGACCGCCGCGAACGGCGCCCGGTCGGGTGGCCGGCCAGACGCACAGACCAAACAGACCCACCAGTCAAGCGCGCAGCCCAAGCGGCCAGGCGTCGAACCGGACGGCCGGACAGCCACCGGGCCCGACGCAGAACCCGGCGGCCGGTCGGGTGGTCGCGGTGTGACCGGTATGGGGGAGCGTGTCCGCCTGCTGCGCGGCGACCTGGAGGCGGGACCGGTGGAGGGCGGCTGGCGCGTGTCCGTCCGGCTGCCGCTACGGTCGGCTTCATGACATCCACGGTCGGTTCCGCGACACCCCCATGGTCGGCACCGCTACGGTCGACGCCCAGGCGGTCGAGTTCATGACGCTCAAGGTCGTGATCGCCGACGACGAGGACCTCATCCGGGCCGGTCTGCGCGTCATCATCGACGCCGAGCCGGGGCTGAGTGTGGTCGGCGAGGCCGGTGACGGTGCCGCGGTGGTGCCCGTGGTGCGCCGCGAGCGGCCCGACGTGGTCCTGATGGACGTACGCATGCCCGCCGTCGACGGCATCCAGGCCACCCGGCGCCTGATGGCCATGGACGAGGCGCCCAAGGTGCTGGTGGTCACCACGTTCGAGAACGACGACTACGTCTACGAGGCGTTGCGGGCGGGCGCCAGCGGGTTCCTGCTCAAGCGGACCAGGCCCGACGAGCTGGTCCACGCGATCAAGCTGGTGGCGGCCGGGGAGTCGCTGCTGTTCCCGGCGGCGATCCGGACGCTGGCCGGCCGTCAGTCCCCCGCCGCCCGGCCCGCCTCGGTGCCTGGCATCGGGCGGCTGACGGGCCGCGAGGGTGACGTGCTGCGGCTGATGACCAGGGGGCTGTCCAACGGCGAGATCGCCGCCGAGCTGGTCGTCAGCCAGGAGACCGTCAAGACGCATGTCGGCAACGTGCTCACGAAGCTGGGCGCGCGAGACCGCACCCAGGCCGTGATCGCCGCTTACGAGTCGGGCTTCGTCTCACCCCGCTGAGACCAAAGCCTCAGCTCGATCAAGCCTCGCCCCGCCGTACGAGCTGCGACAGCGGCAGTGCCGTGCTCTCCGCGACCGTCATCCCGGTGACGGCCAGGTGCGCGTCCACCAGCCGCAACCCAACCGCATATCCGGCCATGTCGGGAATGCCGCGAGGCTCCTGCCCGAATCGCGCCACGGTGGTGTCCCCCAGCACGTACGCGGACGTGAGGTGCATCCCCTCCAGATCGAAGTCGGCCATGATCTTCTCGTAGGCCCGCTCCAGCTCCTCGCCGCTGACCATTGACGACCACGGCCCCATGGCCTCGGCCCCCGACAGCTCCCGTACGAACGCCTCCGCCAGCCCTTCGGAGATCACGTGCTCCCCCACCGTCGGATGCCACGGCACGTTGGTGTAGCGCGCCTGGTGGTGGAGCTCGTGGACGGCGCAGTGCGCGATCCTGCCGATGATCTCCTCCGACGGCCAGCCGAGCAGGTACAGCAGGCTAGGAGAGCTGCGGCTACTCCTGCAACTCGGCCATGGGCGCGTGCGTGTCTTGAACGATCAACTACCACCGGGTGAATCCGGTGGTTTGCTCTCGCGGTCCCGTCTGGCGGAAGGGAGGCCGGTAGCGTGTGGCTGGTTGATGGCAGCCCAGCCCGCTATGCCGCGTGTGGCGATGTTGCGGGCCGCGATGTGGTCGGCGTGCCCAGCGAGGCCACACCTTTGGCAGACGAACCGGCCCCGCGCCGGCCGGTTCGCCCTGGACACGTACCCGCATTCGGGACACGTCTGCGAGGTGTAGGCGGGGTCGACCAGTAGGAAGGCGATCCCGGCGCGGGCGGTCTTGTAGCGGGTGAAGGTGATCTGCTGGGCGAACGTCCAGTTGTGCAGGGTGCGCCGCTGGAACCGATGAGCCCTTACCCGCCCGCGAATGCCCTGCAGATCCTCCAAGGCGACACCACGGCCGGTGCGTTCGGCTTCACGCACCACAAACGTCGAGATTTGGTGGTTGAGGTCCGTCATCATTAGGTGCTCACGACCGGACAGGCGGCGCAGCACCCGCCGCGCCGAAGCAGTGCCCTTCTTCTGCAGCCGTCGGCGTTGCCGGTGCCGCCGCTGTCGCAGGGTGCGGACGTGGCCGTTGCCGCCGACCGGCCCGGGCAGTGCGGGGCCGGGCAGCACCGCGCCGTCGGAGGTGACCGCCAGGTTCGCCACCCCTTGATCCACCCCCACAAATCCGTGAACCGGCTCACGCACCACCGGTGCAGGCAGGGTGAGCGCGACCTGCAACAGCCACACGCCGCGCCGGCAGATCAGATCGGCCTCACCGAGCGGCAGTGCCTCGATGGCTTTGAGGTCTTCCGGCCGGCCGGTGTAGGCGACGGTGACGCGGCCGGTGGGAGTCCACAGCGACACCGTCCGGGCATCACGGTTGAAGCTCATCAGCCGGGCGTCATAGGGGATAGCACCGTGCGGGCGGAAGATGTGGGCGCGTTTCTTGCTGGCGCGCCGGTTGGCGTAGGCGCCGGCGACCCTGGCGATCGCCCGCACGGCCGCTTGCGCGCCCAGCCCGGCCACCTGCCCGCGCACCTCGTAGTAGGCCAGCCGATGCAACTCCAGCACGGTGAAGACGCGATGCTGGAAGGCCAGCCGGGAGATGACGGTGGCCGCCTGATTGCACAACAGCACCGCCGCGGCCAGGGCGTCGGCCTGGGCCGGGGCGGGCGTGAGCCGGAGCTGCACGATCGAGGGCAGGCCGTGGCGTTTGGTGGCGGAGCGGCGGATCGCCATCGCGCACCTCCTGTCACAGCGTCCTCACCCACCGCACACATTACCGAACGTGACCGAGTCTTTCCATACTGTTTTCGAAAGGAGAGGTGGCGCTTCCTCCCGGCCCTGACGGACCGGGTCTCCGCGCCACCATTTAGATGAACTCCATGTCCACGGACGCTAGAACCTCACGCATCGTGAGACTCAAACCGAAAACCCGCGACCCGCGAGCCCGCGCGCCGCAAAGCAGTTCCCGGAAGGCACCATGACGACGGGCCGGGAGATCAGAGCGGCGAGCCGTCTCCCGTGTCCTCGCCGGGCGACGGCCCCGGCGTGCCCTGGCCGCTCTTGCTCGGCCCCGGCGTCTGGCTGGGCGTCGGCTGCTGCGGCTCCGGCGTGGCCGGCGTCGGGGGCGCCGTCGGTTGGAAGTTCGTCGGCGGCAGGGGCCTGGGCAGCGGCTCGGTGTCCTCCCTGCCCATGATCAGCAGCAACGCGATCACCGTACCGAGCAGCAACAGCACGGCCAGCGCCAGCGCGGCCATTAGCACCCGCCGGCGCGTCTCGGTGAGCGGGCGGCGGCCGCGCGGTTGGCCGGGCAGGGCGGGGGCGCGGTCGGTCAGCCAGTACGGCACGAAGTCCGGGCCGTGCGCCTGGCCGATGAGGGTGCCGCCGACCATCACCGGCTCCAGGAACCACTCGGCCCCCGGCCGGCCCGGCGTGTACGGCACCGCTACCCAGGGCGCCGTACCGGTCTCCATCGCCAGCACCTCCGGCGCGCCCTCCAGCACCGCGGCGCGCGTCTTGGTGGCCCGGCCGAGCCAGCCGCGCATGCCGGCGGGCGCGGCCTCGCGCATCACGGTCACGAACCGTTCGCGCGCGGCGGCGTCGAAGGCGGCGCCCCGGGTCAGCACGGCCAGGGAGACGGCGCGCCCGTCCGCCCCCTGCCCGAGGTAGACGAAACCGGCCGGCGCCGAGTGCAGGCGGGCCTGCACCACGAACGGCCCGAGCCGGGGCGGATCTCCGTACTGCAGCGGACTGGCCACGTTTGCCATGAAAGCACAGACCGGCGCCGTGCACGTTTGCGGGACGTTTGGTGGAATGGCGTCATGAGCGTCGCCGAAGATTTGCCAGACGAAACCGATGCGGCCGTGCTGCGTCAGACCCTTGACGAGGTCCGGCGGGTGATCGTCGGCCAGGACCACATGGTCGAGAGGCTGGTCGTCGCGTTGCTGGCCCGCGGTCACTGCCTGCTGGAAGGCGTGCCAGGCGTCGCCAAGACCCTCGCCGCCGCCACCTTGGCCACGGTGGTGGGCGGCACGTTCGCCCGGATCCAGTTCACTCCGGACCTGGTGCCGAGCGACATCGTCGGCACCCGCGTGTTCCATCCCTCCAACGAGAAGTTCGACGTCGAACTGGGTCCGGTGTTCGTCAACTTCCTGCTCGCCGACGAGATCAACCGGGCGCCCGCCAAGGTTCAGTCGGCGCTGCTGGAGGTGATGGCCGAGCGCCAGGTCACGCTGGCCGGGGTCACGCACCAGCTGCCCAAGCCGTTCATCGTGCTGGCCACACAGAATCCGATCGAGTCCGAAGGCGTCTACCCGCTGCCCGAGGTGCAGCGCGACCGGTTCCTGTTCCGCGTACGGGTGCCGCACCCGAGCGCGCACGAGGAGCTGGAGATCCTGCACCGCATGAGCGTCACCCCGCCGACGCCCGAGCGCGTGCTGGACCCCGCGCGGCTGATGGCGCTGCAGGAGGCGGCCGAGCAGATCTCGGTCCACCAGCTCGTCGCCGACTATGTCGTACGGCTGGTCATGTCCACCCGCTCGCCCGCCGAGTACGGGCTGGGCCAGCTGGCCGAGACCATCGAGATCGGCGTCAGCCCGCGCGCCACGCTCGGCCTGGTCTCCGCCGGGCGCGCGCTGGCCCTGCTGCGGGGCCGTGACTACCTGCTGCCCGACGATGTACGGGACGTGGCCGTCGACGTGATGTCGCACCGGCTGATGCTCACCTTCGACGCGCTGGCCGACGGCGTCGATCCCGAACAGGTCGTCCGGCAGATCCTGCACGCCGTACCGCCGCCCCTCGTCGTGTGGAACCAGAACCGATGACGGGAACGGAAGCAGCACCGATGACGCGGACGGAGCGCGGCTGATGAGGACGGCCGAGCAGGCGCTGCGGCGGCTGGAGCTGACGGTGACCCGGCGGCTCGACGGGCTGCTGCACGGCGCTCACCTGGGGCTGCTGCCGGGGACGGGCAGCGAGGCGGGCGACAGCCGCGTCTACGTGCCCGGCGAGGACGACGTGCGCCGGATGGACTGGGCGGTCACCGCCCGCACGACCGTGCCGCACGTCCGCGACCTGATCGCCGACCGCGAGCTGGAGACCTGGGCGCTGGCCGATCTGTCGCCCAGCATGGACTTCGGCACCGCCGAGAGCGACAAGCGCGACCTGGTGGTGGCCGCGGTGGGCGCGATCGGGTTCCTGTCCAGCCGGATGGGCGACCGGTTCGGGGCGCTGGTGCTGCACGACGAGTTCGTGCACCGGATGCCGGCGCGCACCGGGCGGCCCGCCCTGTACGGGCTGCTGCACTCGCTGATGGACGCGCCGCGCGGGCAGGCCGTACCCGACGCGCCCGACCTGGCGGAGGGCATCGACGTGCTGGCCGCCACCCGCAGGCGGCGCGGCATGCGGCTGATCGTGTCGGATTTCCTCGACGCCAAGCCCGAGCTCGACCCCGGCGCCGAGCGGCCCTGGGAGCGGCCGATCAAGCGATTGTCGGCCCGCCACCAGGTGCTGGCCGTGGAGATCATCGATCCGCGCGAGCTCGAACTCCCCGATGTGGGCCGGGTCGCGTTCGCCGACCCCGAGAGCGGGCACGTACGCGAAGTGCACCTTTCCCCTAAAGTACGCCGAGACTATGCCGAAGCGGCAGCACTGCAACGCGAAGGCACCAAGGCCGCACTGCGCCGCGCCGGTGTGGCGCACCTGGTGCTGCGGACCGACAGGGACTGGGTGTTCGACATCGCGCAGTTCGTCCTCCGCCAGCGGCGCATGACCCATCTCGCCCATCGGAGGGCACGTGCGTAGCGGGACCGCCATCGAACAGCGCGACAATGGGCCTATGCCGAAGGAGGCAGGCCGAAAGAAGGAGGCAGGGTGACCTTTCTGTCGCCGGCGTGGTTGTGGCTGTTCGCGGTGGTGGCACTGCTCGTGGTCGGATACGTCGTGGCGCAGTTCGCCAGGCGCCGCTACACCGTGCGCTTCACCAACCTCGCGCTGCTCGACCTGGTCGCGCCCGCGGGCCCCGGCTGGCGGCGGCACGTGGCGCCGCTGCTGTTCCTGGCCATGATGTCGCTCCTGGTCATCGGCGCGGCCAAGCCGGCCGACCAGGTGAAGGTGCCGCGCGACCGGGCCACCATCATGATCGCGCTGGACGTGTCGCTGTCGATGGACGCCGACGACGTCCAGCCCAACCGGATCAGCGCCGCCAAGGCCGCCGCCCAGGCCTTCGCCAGGGAGCTGCCCGACCGCTTCAACGTGGGCGTGGTCTCCTTCGCCCGCTCGGCCAACGTGGTCATCGCCCCCACCACCGACCACCAGGCCGTCGTGACCGCGATCGGCAACCTGACCACCCGGCCGGGCACCGCGATCGGCGAGGCGGTGTTCAACTCGCTCGACTCCGTACGATCCTTCGACCAGCAGGCCGCCACCGACCCGCCACCGGCCGCGATCGTGCTGCTGTCCGACGGCGACAACACCTCGGGCCGGGGCGTCAACGAGGCCATCGACGCCGCCCAGCAGGCACGGGTGCCGGTCTCCACGATCGCGTACGGCACGCAGGAGGGCACCGTCTCCATCGACGGCCGGCCGGTGAACGTGCCGGTCAACAAGCAGACCCTGCAGTCACTGTCCGACGGCACCAGCGGCCGGGCCTACGCCGCGGAGTCCGGCAGCGAGCTGCGTGACGTCTACGAGCAGATCGGCACCTCTCTCGGCTTCAAGCTGGTGGACCAGGAGGTCACCCAGTGGTTCATCGTGGCCGCCATGGTGGCCGGGCTGCTGGTGGCGGGTGCCGCGGTCCTGTTCGGTGCCCGGATCCCGTAACGTTTTGGCACGTGGCCCACTACTTCTCCGAACAGCCGCGGACCGCGAGCCGGCCGGGCTCCGTCGACCTGGTGCTGCCCGACCTGCACCTGCGATTGGAGACCGACCGGGGGGTGTTCTCGCCCGAGCGGGTCGATCTCGGCACCCGCGTGCTGCTGGAGAGCGTGCCGCCGCCGCCACAGGAGGGCGACCTGCTCGACCTGGGCTGCGGCTACGGCCCGATCGCGCTGACCATGGCCTCGCGGGCGCCCGACGCGAGCGTCTGGGCCGTCGACGTGAACCGGCGCAGCGTGGAGCTCACGGCGCGCAACGCCCAGGCCGCGCGCCTTGACAAAGTAAGGTCTGTGCATATCGACGAGGTACCCGATGACGTGAAATTTCGGGCTATCTGGTCTAATCCCGCTATCCGTATTGGCAAGCCCGCCCTGCACGAGATGCTCACCCGCTGGCTCACCCGGCTGACACCCGACGGCGTCGCCTACCTGGTCGTACAGAAGCACCTCGGCTCCGACTCGCTGCAGCGCTGGCTCGGCGAGCAGGGCTGGCAGGCCGACCGCGCGGCCTCCCGCGCCGCCTACCGAATCCTGAAGGTAACCCGATGAGAAGGCAGCTGCGCCCCACCGACGTCAAGCGGCTCAACCGCACCTGGCGCAGAAACACCTCGAACCGGCTGTCGCTGATCCTCGAGTCGGTCACCGGCCCGTTCAACGTCGGCTCGATCTTCCGCAGCGCCGCCGCGTTCGGCGTCGACCAGATCTGGCTCGCGGGCAACGCCACCCCGCCGACCAACCCGAAGGCGGGCAAGACGGCACTCGGCACCGAGCGGCTGGTCACCTGGCACGAGCCGGTCCCCGCCGTCGACGCGGTGAAGGCCGCCCGCGAGGACGGCTACTCCGTGCTGGCCATCGAGCTGACCGCCGAGGCCGTGCCGCTGCACCAGGCCGACCTGGGCCGCGACGTGTGCCTGGTGGTCGGCAGTGAGGACCACGGCTGCTCACCGGCCCTGCTCGACGCCGTCGACGGGGTCTGCTACATCCCGCAGGTCGGGCGGGTCGGCTCGTTCAACGTCTCGGTGGCCGCCGCCATCGCGCTGGCCGAGGCCCGGCGCCAGGAATGGCAGAATCTCCCTGATTCGTAACCTTATTTTTCACCCACGGAAGGCATACTTCAGGACGTGCTGAGCCGCCGCTTCGCGTTTCTCGATCATCCGGGCCCGCTGGCCTTCGCGCATCGCGGGGGCGCCGCCGAGGGCGCCGAGAACTCCGTCGCGGCCTTCGAGCAGGCCGTCCGGCTGGGCTATCGCTATCTGGAGACCGACGCGCACGCCACGGCCGACGGCGTGCTGCTCGCCTTCCACGACCACACCCTCGACCGGGTCACCGACCGGCGCGGCCGCATCTCGGAGCTGCCCTACAGCACGGTCAGGCAGGCGCGCATCGGGGGTGTGCACGAGATCCCGCTGCTGGAGGATCTGCTCGGCGGCTGGCCGGAGATCCGCTTCAACATCGACGTGAAGGAGGCCGCCGCGATCGCGCCGCTCGCCGAGGCGGTCCGGCGCACCGGGGCCTACGACCGGATCTGCCTGACCTCCTTCTCCGACGAGCGCCTGGTGCTGGCCAGGGCCGCGCTCGGCCGGGAGGTCTGCTCGGCGCTCGGCCCGCGCGGCGTCGCCGCGCTGCGCGCCGCCGCGTCCACCTCCGGCTACGGCCGGCTGCTGACCCGGCTCAAGCGCGCGGGCGTGCCCTGCGCGCAGGTGCCGGTGGGCTTCCGTGGCCTGCGCGTCACCACCGGCCGTCTCATCCGTACGGCGCACGCCATCGGCATGCAGGTGCACGTATGGACGATCAACGAGCCCGCCCGCATGGAGCACCTGCTCGACCTCGGCGTCGACGGTGTCATGACCGACAACGTCACCGGCCTGCGTGACGTGCTGGAGCGTCGCGGCCTGTGGCATCCGGGCCGCATGGCCGCATAGGAGCGACACGACACATGCCCGTACCCGCACCCCCCGCGGCTCCCGACGACACCGCCGACTCCCCGTCGGCACGCAGGCGCGAACAACGCGGCTGGTACGTCTACGACTGGGCCAACTCCGCCTTCTACACCACGATCATCTCGGTCTTCCTCAGCCCGTACCTCATCTCGGTCGCCAGGACCGCGGCCTGCGCCAAGGACTTCCCCTCGGTCGCGGCCGCCACCTGCTCGACCGACTTCGACAAGCTGGCCGAGGCCAACCCGGGCCTGGGCTACGTGGACGTGCTGGGCGCCGACATCAGACCGGCCGCGTTCTTCGGGCTGACGCTGACCGTGGCCGTGCTGCTGCAGATCCTCTGCCTGCCGGTCGTGGGCGCGCTGGCCGACCACACCGGCCGCAAGAAGGAGATGCTCGGCGGCTTCGCCTACGTGGGCGCGCTGGCCACCGTGGGCCTGTACTTCCTCGAGGGCGACCGCTACATGCTGGGCGGGGTGCTGTTCATCCTGGCCAACCTGGCCTACGGCTCGTCCGTGGTGGTCTACGACTCCTTCCTGCCGCAGATCTCCACCGCCGAGGAACGCGACCGCGTCTCCTCGCGCGGCTGGGCGATCGGCTACCTGGGCGGCGGCGTGCTGCTCGCGCTCAACCTGGTCCTCTACCTCAAGCACGAGAGCTTCGGGCTGAACGAGGGCATGTCAGTGCGGATCAGCATGATGTCGGCGGGCCTGTGGTGGGCGATCTTCACGGTCGTCCCCCTGCTGAGGCTGCGCAACCGGCCGGTCGCGGCCCACGAGAGCACGGCGTTGCGCTCTGTCGGCGGTAGCTTCAAGCAGCTCGGCCGTACGCTGAGCGAGCTGCGCCAATATCCGCTGACGATGCTGTTCCTGGTGGCCTACCTCGTCTACAACGATGGCGTGCAGACCGTCATCGGCAACAGCTCGGCCTTCGCCTCCGAGGCGCTCAAGCTGAGCAAGGAGACGCAGATCAGCGCGATCCTCATGGTGCAGTTCGTGGCGTTCTTCGGCGCGCTGCTGATGGGCTGGCTGGCCCGCCGGTTCGGCACCAAGCACACGGTGCTGGGCAGCCTGGTGGTGTGGACGGTGATCGTCCTGGCCGCGTACTTCCTGCAGGAGAAGGCCGCCCTGCAGTTCTACCTGCTCGCGTTCGCCATCTCGATCGTGCTGGGCGGCACCCAGGCGCTGTCGCGCTCGCTGTTCTCGCTGGTGATCCCGAAGGGGCGGGAGGCCGAATACTTCAGCCTGCTGCAGATCAGCGACAAGGGGTCGGCGTTCATCGGCTCCCTGACGGTGACGATCGCGATCCAGCTCACCAACAGCTACCGGATCGCCATCATCTCGATGATCATTTTCTTCGTGATCGGCTTCGTCCTGCTGGCCATGGTCAACCTGCCGAAGGCCATCCGCGACGCGGGCAACGAGGTGCCGGCGCGAATCTGACGCCTGTCTTTCGGGGCCGCCTCGTCGTCTTTACGGGGCGGCCTCGTCGTGTCTGTCAGGGGCGAGCTCGTCGCGTCTGCCGGGGACGGCCTCGTCGCGTCTGCCGGGGGCGGCGAGGACCATCGTGCCGGGTCCCTGAGCGGCGCCGGGGCCGCCTACGGCCCGCACCGTGTCCGCGTCGGCCCGCCCTCCGCAGTGCGGGCACGTCACGACCGGCGTGAACTGCTCGCCGCAGGAGTGCACCAGCAGCGCGGGCGGCCCGCCGGGCGGGGTCGCCCAGCGGTCCCCCCACGCCATCAGCGTGAACAGCGCGGGCACGATGTCACGGCCCGCCTCGGTCAGCGTGTACGTGAAGCGCACCGGCCGTTCCTGATAGGGCCGCCGCTCCACCACCCCCGCCTCCACCAGGCGCTCCAGCCTCCGCGTCAGCAGGTTGCGCGAGATGCCCAGATCCTCCGCGAGGTCGTCGAACCGGCACACCCCCAGGAACAGATCCCGAAGGATCAACGGCGTCCACGGCTCGGCGACCACGCCGACGGCCTGAGCGATGGAGCAGTGCATCTCCCCGAACCTGTTCACGACCCCAGCATAGTGGGTTGATAAAGTGAACTCATGACAGTTCACATTCAGGACTCACCAGCCCGCGCCTACCGCGAAGCCGGTGAGGCGAAGAACGTCAACGCGATCATGTCCACCCTGGCGCCGGACGTGGTCTTCCACTCCCCCCTCAGCGCCACGGCGACCTTCCGCGGCCAGGAGCAGGTACGCGAGCTGTTCACCGCGGCGATGGGCGCCCTGTCCGACCTGCGCTACCACACGGACGTGGGCGACGAGCGAACCCGCGTGCTCGCCGCCACCGCCCGCCTGGGCCGCCAGGAGATCGAGGAGTCGGCCCTGCTGCACCTCGACGACCAGGGCCTGATCAAGGAGATCACCATGTGGATCAGGCCGCTGCCGGGCCTGACGGCCATGATGGCCGCCCTCGGCCCCGCCCTGGCCAGGGCGACGGGCAAGCCGGGCCTGCCGCTGCTGGTCGGCGCGGCCACGAAGCCGCTGGCCGCGATGACCCGCCTCGGCGACCGCACCCTCGTACCCCTGCTCGCCAAGCGAGAGCACCGCTCTTGACATCAACGCTCCAAAGAGAGAGCATTGCTCACACAAGAGAGCAATGCTCTTCCCCTTTGGAGTGACCATGAAAGCCCGGCTGACCTCTGCGGCTATCGCCGCCGGCGGTGTGCTGTTTTTCATCTACCCGGCTGTGCGGCCGTCCGGCGACGACGCGGCTGCGATGGCGTCGAACGCGTGGGTGTACGGTCACCTGGCGGCCATGATCGGCTTCATCCTCACCGGGCTGGCCGTCCTGGGACTGCACCAGGTGCTGGGCGACCGGCTGTCGCTGCGGGCGGCGGCGGTGACGTGGATCGGCGCGGGCCTCACCCTGCCCTACTACGGCGCCGAGGACTTCGGGCTGAACGCCATCGCCCGCCGGTCGCTGCGCGACCAGGCTCCGGCGCTGATGGAGCTGGCCGCGGAGTTCCGGTTCGGGCCGGTGGCGGTGACCATGTTCGCCGCCGGGCTCGCGCTGCTGGGCGTGGGGGCGGTCATGGCGGCGGTGGCCGTGTGGCGGTCCGGGACACTGGCCAGGTGGAGCGGGGTGCCGTTCGCGGTGGGGTTCGCGCTGTTCATCCCGCAGTTCTTCGGGCCGTACTCGCTGCGGATCGCGCACGGCGCGCTGCTCGCCGTCGGCGGCCTCTGGCTGGCCGTCGCGCTGTGGCGCGCACGATCCACGTCGCCGAGCTCCCCTGCCCGCACACCTGCGGCCGCCCATCGGCGATAGAGCGCGACATCGGCGTGAGCGCTCCTCGGCGAAGGGCGCTACGCCGGTGAAGGGGTTAGGAGGACAGCAGGAGCGCCGGGTGGCCGATGACGCGTTCGATCACCACGCCGGCCGCGCCGAGCACCGCGGCGTTCCCCGCCAGCTCCGAGGCGACCACCGGCGGTACGGCGGTACGCAGCGAGCCGCTCCCCTCCTCCAGCGCGGCCTCCACCGCCGGGCCGATCCATGAGGCCAGCGGCGAGAAGATGCCGCCGAGGACGATCGCGCCGGGGTCGACCAGGTTGACGGCCGAGGCCAGGGTGGCGCCGAGTGCCCGGCCTGCCCCGTCGAGCGCGGCCAGCGCCCGCTGGTCCGAGCGTTCCAGCAGGTCGATGAGCTCCCTGATCGGGCCGTCCGGCTTGGCCGCCGTGGTGGCCGTGACGGCGGGCAGCCCGGCGGCGCGCAGGATGGCGTCCTGGCCGGCGATCTGCTCCAGGCAGCCGCGCCCGCCGCAGGTGCACGGCGTGCCGCCCGGCTCCACGACGAGGTGGCCGAGCTCGCCGGCGAACCCGTGCGTGCCGCGCAGCACCTGACCGTCCATGACGATGCCGGCGCCGATCCCGATCTCGCCCGAGACGTGGATGAAGCCGCCGTGCCGCGCGCCGTCGCCGAACCACAGCTCCGCCAGCGCCGCCAGGTTGGCCTCATTGTCGTGGGCGGCGGGGATCGGCAGGTCGGGCAGCGCGTCGCGGAGCAGGGCGCTGACCGGGACGTCGGTCCAGCCGAGGTTCGGGGCGCGGCGGACCAGGCCGTTCTCCCGGTCGAGCAGGCCGGGGACGGCGACTGTCGCGCCCGCCACCGCCAGGCCCTGCCCGGCGGCCGCGGCGACGGCTTCGGCGGCCAGCCGGCCCAGCGAGGAGATCACCGCCTCGGGCGCACGCCCCCGGTTGTCGAAGGTCACGAGCTGGTGATAGCGGGTGCGCCGGCCCAGGTCCAGTACGCACGCGGCGAGGTAGTCGACGTTGATCTCCAGCCCGAGCGCGGCGGCGCCGTCGCCGTTGACCGAGACGGCGATTCCGGGCCGGCCGCGCTCGCCGCCCTGGACCAGCGCGCCGTCCTGGACCAGCCCGGCGCCTTCGAGCACCGCCAGCAGGTTGGAGACGGTGGTCTTGGTGAACCCGGTCTGCTCGGCGAGCCGGGCACGGGTGACCGGCTGGCAGCGTACGACCTGCTCCAGCACCACGGCGAGATTGCGTTCGCGCATGGTGGCGTGCCTGAGCGGCCCTTCCCTGGGTTTTGTCACAATCTAAGACTAATGGGTCTTCCTGGCGATTCGCTGGTCTGTTACGCTATTTAATCCATACTGTTGACTAATATGGAGTCCTGGTGACAGAGGCACTGGTGGCCGGGGTCGACTCCTCGACTCAGTCGACGAAGATCGTGCTGTGCCGGGCCGGTGACGGCACAGTGGTCGACGAGTTCGCGGCCCCGCATCCCGACGGCACGGAGTGCCATCCCCATCATTGGGAGAGCGCGCTCGACAAGGGGCGGCACCTGCTGGAGCGGGCCGCGGCCGTCGCGGTGGCGGCCCAGCAGCACGGCATGGTCGCGCTCGACGGTTCCGGCGAGGTGGTGCGGCCCGCCCTGCTGTGGAACGACACGCGGTCGGCGCCGCAGGCCACCCGGCTGACCGCCGAACTGGGCGGACCGGCCCGGTGGGCCGAGCTGACCGGCAGCGTGCCCGTGGCCTCGTTCACGGTCACCAAGCTCCGCTGGCTGGCCGAGCACGAGCCGGAGCCGGCCGCCCGCACCGCGGCCGTACTGCTGCCCCATGACTGGCTGACCTGGCGGCTGGGCCAGCGCCGCGCCTTCACGACCGACCGGGGCGACGCCTCGGGCACCGGATACTGGTCCCCGGCGACGGGCGAGTATCTGCCCGAGTTCGTCTCGGCCGCGATCGGGCACGAGGTCGAGCTGCCCCGCGTGGCCGCGCCGAACGAGGTCGTCGGGCACCTGCCGAGCGGCGCCGCGATCGGGCCCGGCACCGGCGACAACATGGGCGCGGCGCTCGGGCTCGGGCTGCGGCCCGGCGACGTCGCGGTGTCCATCGGGACCTCGGGCACGGTCTTCGCGGTGAGCGAGGTACCCGCCGCCGACGAGTCGGGGATGGTCGCCGGGTTCGCGGACGCGACCGGGCGCTTCATGCCGCTGCTGGCCACGCTCAACGCGGCCAGGATCCTCTCCTCGGCGGCCTCGATGATCGGCTGCTCGCTGGCGGAGCTGTCGGAGCTCGCGCTGGCCGCCCCGCCGGGCGCCGGCGGCCTGACGCTGCTGCCCTACCTCGACGGCGAGCGCACCCCGAACCGGCCGGACGCCTCGGGCACGCTCACCGGCCTGACCACGCGCAACGCCACGCGCGAGAACCTGGCGCGGGCGGCGGTCGAGGGACTGCTGTCCTCCCTCGCCGACGCCATCGACCACCTGACCGCGCAGGGCGTACGACCGCGCCGCGTGCTGCTGATCGGCGGCGGCGCGAAGTCCGAGGCGGTGCGCCGCATCGCCCCCCAGATCTTCGGCAAGCCCGTCGCCGTCCCCGAACCGGCCGAATACGTGGCACTCGGCGCGGCCCGCCAAGCCGCCTGGGCGCTGGCCGGCACCCCCGAACCGCCCGTCTGGACGGCCCAGCCGGTCCAGGAGTACGACGGGCCGCCCACTCCCCATGTCCGTGACCAGTACGCCGAGCTGCGCGACCGTACGGCCGGCTGGCAGCACCACCGAGAGGATCGATCATGAGCGTAGACCCCTACACGCCCACCCCCGAGGACCGTTTCTCCTTCGGCATCTGGACCGTCGGCTGGGCGGGAGTCGATGTGTTCGGACCGGCGACCAGGGCGCCCATGCCCGCCGACCGGGCCGTGCGCAAGCTCGCCGAGATCGGCGCGTACGGAGTGAACTTCCACGACAACGACGTGTTCGACTTCGACGGCCATGACCGCGACGAGCGGGTCGGCGCGTTCCGCAAGGCGCTGGAGGAGACCGGACTAGTGGTCACCACGGCGACCACCAACCTGTTCTCGCACCCGATCTTCAAGGACGGCGCCTTCACCTCCAACGACCGCGACGTGCGCCGCTTCGCGCTGCGCAAGGTGATGGACAACATCGACCTGGCCGCCGAGCTGGGCGCGCAGGTGTACGTGTGCTGGGGAGGCAGGGAAGGCGCGGAGAGCGGCGCGGCCAAGGACGTCCAGGCGGCGCTCGACCGCTACAAGGAAGCCTTCGACGTGCTCGGCTCGTACGTGCTGGACCACAACTACGACCTCAAGTTCGCGATCGAGCCCAAGCCCAACGAGCCGAGGGGCGACATCCTGCTGCCCACCATCGGCCACGCGCTGGCGTTCATCAACGAGCTGGAGCACCCGGAGCTGGTCGGGCTCAACCCCGAGGTGGGCCACGAGGAGATGGCCGGGCTCAACTACGCGCACGGCATCGCGCAGGCGCTGTGGCACGGCAAGCTGTTCCACATCGACCTGAACGGGCAGAACGGCCCGCGCTACGACCAGGACTTCCGTTTCGGCGCCGGCAACGCCCGGGGCGCCTTCTGGACCGTCGACGTCCTGGAGTCCAACGGCTTCTCCGGTCCCATCCACTTCGACTTCAAGCCGCCTCGCACCGAGGACGACGAGGGCGTGTGGGTGTCGGCGGCGGCGTGCATGCGCAACTACCTGATTCTGCGGGAGAAGGTGCGGGCCTTCCGCGCCGACCCCGAGGTGCGGCAGGCGCTGGCGGCGGCCCGGCTCGACGAGCTGGCCGTGCCGACGCTCGCCGACGGGGAGAGCTGGCGCGACGTGCGCTCCTTCACCCCCGACATCGACGCGCTGGCCGCCCGCGGCGCCGCGTTCGAGCACCTGGACCAGCTCGCCATCGAGCACTTGTACGGCGTGCGCTAGACCCGCTGTCCCCCGCCGGTGGGCGCTCGTCCCCGGCGGGGTGGTCTTGTCGGCCGCGTCCCTTGGCCATCGTCAGGCGCTACCGTCCCGCTACCACCGTCCGGCGCTCCCGTCCCGGATGACAGGGAGCGAGCAAAGGCCGCCTTGCGGTCAGACCGATTCGCGAACTGTCTCAGGAACCACCATGGCCCTCACGTGGCCCGGAGCTCCAAAACGCCGACGGAAGCCCGGTTGCGGGCAACTCCTCGGGAAGAGAGCGATTGGATCACCCCGCAGGGGGGAATCCCATCACGGTACCAAGCGTTACACACCGTGGGAGACAGACCCCTCACGATGGGGGCCCTGTAGGAGGCATTTAAACATGGGCGAGCGCGCGCTTCGTGGCACCCGGCTCGGGGCAACCAGCTACGAGAACGACCGTAACACGGATCTGGCCCCGCGCCAGGACGTGTCCTACACCTGTCCCAAGGGCCATCGCTTCGAGGTTCCGCTTGCCGCCGAGGCCGAGATTCCCGCGACCTGGGAGTGCCGCATGTGCGGCGCTACCGCGGTTCGGGTCGACGGCGAGCAGCCGGAGTCGAAGAAGACGAAGCCCCCGCGGACGCACTGGGACATGCTCCTGGAGCGACGGTCCATCGAGGACCTGGAAGAGGTGCTCAACGAGAGGCTGGCGGTCCTGCGGGCCCAGCGTCGAAAGAGCGCCTGACACCTTCTCACGGTGAAAGCCCCCGGACACCTTGTCCGGGGGCTTCGCATTGCTCAGGGCCCGTCTCGTTCGCTCAGGGCCCGTCTCGCGGCCAGTAGGGCTCGCCGGTCAGCGAGCCTCACCGGCCGCCGTAGGGCGGCTCGCGGTCAGGACGGCTCGCGGTCTTCTCTGATCACTTCGCCGTGCACCACACCGGCGCCGCGCCCGTTGACGTGTCCGTCGACGGGCCCGCCGCCCGGCGCCGAGAAGAGGTGCGCGTACGGCGAGGCCGCCGCCATCCTCTTGACCCGGCGGTCGAAGAACCAGGACACCAGGCGCCGCATCGCCGGCCGCGTGACCGGCAGCACGCACAGGAACCCGAGGATGTCGCTCAGGAGCCCGGGCGTCAGCAGCAGCGCGCCGCCCACCAGGATCAGGCCGCCGTCGGCGAGCTCTTTGTCGGGCATCCGGCCGGACTGCAGCGCGTCCTGCAGCGCCCGCCAGGCCCTGCGCCCCTCACGCCGTACCAGCCACGCGCCCAGGAGGCTGTCGGCGATGAGCAGGGCCACGGTCGTCCAGCCACCGATCACCGAGCCGACCTGGATCAGCAGCCAGATCTCCAGCACCGGGACGATCAGGAAGGCCAGGAAAAGCAGGAGCCGCATCGTCTTCCCCAATCCGCACCCGCGAGGTATCTCTACGCGACGTATCTGAAGGCGTACCCAAAGGACCGCGCACACGACGTACTTAAAGGACCGCGTACACAACGACAACGCCCGGCGGGCCCGAACCGTTCCGCCACTACCTGAGGGTGGCCACAGGTTCTCAGCCGCGCTTGCCGCGCAGCCGGGCGGGCAGGCCGGACAGCCCCCAGACGGCGATGCGCCAGAACGACTCGGCCATGACGCGGCTGCTCATCTTGCTCGTGCCGACGGTCCGCTCCACGAACGTGATCGGCACCTCGACCACCCGCAGGCCGTGCCTGGTCGTCCGCAGGGTCAGGTCGACCTGGAAGCAGTAGCCCTGCGACTCGACGTCGGCCAGCCCGATCTTCTCCAGCGTCGCGGCGCGATAGACGCGGAACCCGGCGGTCGCGTCGCGCACGGACATGCCGAGCATGAGCCGCGTGTAGATGTTGGCACCCCTGGACAGGAGCTCGCGGGAGACGGGCCAGTTGACCACCTTGCCGCCGGGCACCCAGCGCGACCCGATCGACAGGTCGGCGCCGTCGGAGACCGCCTCCAGCAGCTTGTGCAGCTCCTCGGGCTGGTGCGAGCCGTCGGCGTCCATCTCCACCAGCACGTTGTAGCCCTCGTCCAGGCCCCAGCGGAACGCGGCGATGTAGGCGGCGCCCAGCCCTTCCTTGCCCGCCCGGTGCAGGACGTGGACGTGGTCGTCCTTGTCGGCCAGCTTGTCGGCGATCTCACCGGTGCCGTCGGGGCTGTTGTCGTCGACCACCAGCACGTGGGCGTCCGGCAGGGCGGTGCGCACCCGCTCGGTGATCAGCGGCAGGTTGTCGCGCTCGTTGTAGGTCGGTATGACGATGAGTATCCGGCCAAGAGTCTCCATGATCAGTCATTCCTCACCGGTCGCCTTGCGCCTGACACGCCACGCGGCGACCCCGGCGGCCGCCACTCCCATCAACGCCAGCGCCCACTCTGGCAACGCGCCGATCTGGGTCGCGACCGTCGCCTGGGTGCGCACGGGCACCTTCACCACGTTCATGTCCGCCACGAGCTCGCGGGTCTGCCAGGAGACCTTACCGTCAGGTGTGACGTACGCCGAGATGCCGGTGGTGGCCGCCGTCACGACCGCCCTGTTGTGCTCGACGGCCCGCAGCTTCGACATGGCCAGCTGCTGCGGCGGCAGGTTGGACTCGGCGTAGGTGGCGTTGTTGGTCTGCACCACCAGCGGCGTGGCCCCGGTCTTGACGGTCCCGCGCACGGTGCCGTCGTAGGCCACCTCGTAGCAGTTGACCGCGCCGATCGTCACCGGGCCCATCTTCAGGTCGCCCGGCTTGGTGCCCGGGACCGACTGCCTGCCCACCAGACCGGCCCGCTCCCACAGGGCCAGCACGAGCTCCTTGAAGGGTGTGTACTCGCCGAACGGCACCAGCTGCTGCTTGTCGTAGTAGGCGCCGGGCCCGGTCACCGGGTCCCAGACCAGGCTGCGGGTCGCGCGGTTCTCCTCACCGATCGCCACGACCGCGCCGACCAGCGTGGGCACCCCGACGTCCTTCACGGAGTCGTCGATGATCTGGCGGGCGGTCGCGTCCCGGTAGGGGTCGATGTCGGTGGAGTTCTCGGGGAGGATCACGATGTCGGGCTTGGCGAGTTTCCCGTCTCGTACGGCCTGCGCCAGCTTTTTGGTCTCGTTTGCATGATTTTTCAGGACAACGGCGGGCTCGTCGCCCAGGACGTACATGCCGCGGCCCGGCACATTGCCCTGCACGATGCCGATGTTGACCGTGCGCCCCTCGTCGCCCGGCCTCGGCACGGCCAGGGTCAGCAGGGGCACGACCAGAGCGAGCGCGAGCGGGACGAGCCGCCCGGTGACGCGCCGGGCGGCCGGAGGCCGCCGCAGCAGCGTGCAGGCGAGCAGGGCCCCGCACAGCGCGACGGCGAACGACACGAGTGGCGCCCCGCCCAGCGCGGCGTACTCGGTGAACAGCGACTCGCCCTGGCTGAACGCCAGCCGCGCCCAGGGGAAGCCGCCGATGGGGAACAGTCCGCGCGCCCACTCCATGGCCACCCAGAGCCCGCCGAACCACAGCGGCCACAGCCGCAGGCGGAACACCAGCGCGGCCAGGGCGGCCATCACGGCGTAGAACAGGCTCTCGACGCCGACCAGCATCACCCAGACGTCGTCGCCGATCGTGCGCACCCAGGCCAGGGTCGGGAACAGGAACACGGCGGCGGCCAGGTAGCCGAGCCAGGCGGCGCGCCGGGGGCGCGTGCCGTAGAGGGCGGCGACGATCAACGCGACGCCGAGCGGCGCGGCCGGCCACCAGTCGATGGGCGGGAAAGCGAGAAACAGCAGTCCCCCACCGGCCACGGCGGCAGCCACCCGGGCCAGCAGCACCCGCCCGGACTCCCGTCCCACGAGAGCGGGCCCGCCGGAAGCGGAGGCACCGGACGGAGGCGCGGGCGGAAGGGGCGGGCGGGATTCGGGCGTGGGCGGGTCAGGGGTGTGCGGGGTTCCGCCGCCAGTGGGCGATGGGCCCGTCTTGTCCTGCACCACGCGGGTTTCTCCTCGCCGTTCGCACGCCTGCTTGCGAAAACGCTACCGCCCCCGGGCGGCGATTCGGCCCTCGCGGCACCCGGTGATCCGCAAATAGGGGTCCCAGGCGCTGGACGACCCAGGATAGGGGTCGGCGAGAACGGGCGAGGAGCGGCGGCGAAAAGAGCGGCGGTGAAAGGAGCCGCGGTGAAAGGAGCCGCGGCGAAAAGAGCGGCGGCGAAAAGAGCGGCAGGGTGATCCCGTGACCTGACGGGACCACCCGGCGCTGATGGCGATCCTGCGCACGAGAGGGAAGAGGGCCCGGAAACCCTTCGGACCGGACCCGTCTCGTCGGCGGCGAGCGCGGAATTCCGTTGTCTACTGGGCTCCCGGGCCCGTCCCGGGTCCAACCCCCCGCCCGGTTGGGGTGCCCCGACTCGACGGACCGACGGCCCTGCACCTGGCTGTGTGGACGAAGTCACGCTCCGTCACGGACGCAGGATCCGACGATGTCAGAGACGGCCAACCGGCCAAGTCCCGTGCTGGACTGCGCAGCAAACTACCGACTCCACCTCAGATGTCAACCGTGTCCCGATCAGCAGAAACATCAAGTTTCCGCAGGTAGGACATGCTTGCGTTGTCGCATTAAAGCGATCTAATGCCCATTTGTCGGCCCGGACGCGCGGCTTGGCAAGCCGCCCAGCGCCCCCGAAAGGAGGGCTGACAGCGGCCGCTCGTGGACGACGCCGAGCCGCTGAGTGGCCCGGGTGAGAGCGACATATAGGTCACTCAGGCCGCGCGGCGACTGCGAGGCTATCAGGTCCGGCTCGGCCACGATGACCGAATCGAACTCCAGCCCCTTCGCATCGGTCACCCCGAGCACGGCCACGGGGGCGTCGAGCGCCGCGGTGCCCCGGGTGGCGCGTGAGGAGACCACGGCGGCCCCCTCCACCGTGTCGGAGATCACCTTGCCGAGCTGGCCGAGCAGCGCGTCGGGGACCACCACGGCGACCTTGCCACCCTCGCCGACCTCGGCCTTGACCAGCTCCGGCAACTGCGACAGCGGCGCCGACCAGGGCTCGGCACCGGTGTCGCGGACCGAGGCGGGCGCCTCGAGCGCCGGGTCGATGGTGGCCAGCACGCGGGCGGCCACCTCCATGAGCTCCACCGGCGTGCGGTAGTTGACGGTGAGCCGCTCCTGGCGCCAGCGCCCCGCCACGTAGGGGTCGAGCACCCGGTTCCACGAGCGGGCCCCGGCCATCGAGCCGGTCTGCGCGATGTCGCCGACGATCGTCATCGACCGGGTGGGCACCCGACGCATGATCACCCGCCAGGCCATGGACGACAGTTCCTGCGCCTCGTCCACGATCACGTGACCGTAGGCCCAGGCGCGGTCGGCGGCGGCCCGCTCGGCGGTGGTGAGGTAGGGACCCTCGCCGCGCTGGCGTTCGGCCAGGCGCTCGGCCTCCATGACGTCGGACAGGCCCGTCAGTTCGAGCACCTCGCGGGCGTAGGCGAGCTCGGCCTCGCGCTCGTGCTCGGCCGCCTGCCGGGCCGCGGCGAGCTCCTCCTCGGCCTGCAGGGCGCTGGCGCGCAGCACCTGCTCGTCGATCTCGCCGAGCAGTTCGGCCGCCTCGTCGAGCAGCGGCACGTCGGACTCGGTCCACTCCCCTCCCTCACGCCGCAGCAGCACGCGCTCCTGCGGCGTCAGGTCCGCGGCGGCGTAGTCGAGCCGCTCCGGCGCGCCGTACAGGCCGAGGAGCAGGCGCTGCGGGGTCAGGTACGGCCACAGCCTGTTCAGGGCGGTCTTGACCGGCTGCTCGGTGCGCAGCTCCTCACGCAGGTCGGCCAGCTCGTCGTCGTCGATGAGGCCCTTGCCGAGCTTCTTGGCCGCTTGCCTGGCCAGGGCGTTGAGCAGCGACCTGACGAACACCGCGCGCGCCTGGTTGTGCGCCCGGCGCGAGCGGGTGGCCTTGTTCTTGGCCGATTCGAGCATGTTGCGGTCGATGGTGAGGGTGTAGCGGCCCAGGTTCAGCTCGATGGGCTTGCGGGGCACCCGCTGCCGGTCGCGTACGGCCCGCTCGATCACCTCGGCCATGCGCAGGTCGCCCTTGATCGCGGCCACCTCCGGCCGGTCCCTGGCGGTGGCCGTCAGGCCCGGGTAGAGCTCGCCGACCGTCGACAGCAGCACGTCGGTCTCACCGAGCGAGGGCAGCACCTGCTCGATATAGCGCAGGAAGGTGAGATTGGGACCGAGGATCAGCACCCCGCGACGCTCAAGGCGCTCCCTGTGGGTGTAGAGGAGGTACGCGGCGCGGTGCAGGGCCACGACGGTCTTACCGGTGCCGGGACCGCCCTGGACGACCAGCACGCCGTTGAGGTCGGCGCGGATGACGCGGTCCTGCTCGGCCTGGATGGTGGCGACGATGTCGCGCATCCGGCCGGTACGCCGCTCGTCGAGTGCGGCCAGCAGCGCGGCCTCGCCGTTGAGCGTGGCACGGTCCTCGTCGGTCAGCGAGTCGAAGTCGAGCAGGTCGTCGTCGACGCCGATGACCGCGCGGCCCTTGGTCTGCAGGTGCCGCCTCCTGGTGAGGCCCATGGGCGCGGCCGGGGTGGCGCGGTAGAACGGCTGGGCCACGGGCGCGCGCCAGTCGATGAGCAGCCGCTCCTGCTCGTCGTCGGTGATGCCGAGCTTGCCGATGTAGAGCCTGCCCTCGTCGACGTGATCGAGCCGGCCGAACACCAGCCCGCGCTCCACCGCCCAGAGCCGGGCCAGCCTGGAGGCGTACATGCCAGCGAACGTGTCGCGCTCCGACCTGTTCTGCAGCGTTCCGACGGCGCCGGTGCCGAGCACCTCCTTCAGCTGGCTCTGGGTGCGTTCACGCAACGCGTCGAGGCGGGCATAGAGGCGGGCGACGTACTCCTGCTCCCTTGCGAGCTCTGTTTGACGAGTTGCCGCCTGACCATTATTGTTGTTAATGGGACACTCCGGGCCATTCTGCTTGTTGTTACAACAAACGACGACATTAGCATGCCTGTTGAGGCACTCCCATCTTCCCGCGTGACATCCCGGCCCGCATCCGGTCACGGCTTGGTTTCACCCCTTGACCGAAACCCTCCGGGCCTCTTAGGTTCGCATCAAGTTAGGAAAGTTTCCTAACTTCGGGTCAAGGGGTGGAAGTTGAGCGGTCCGGTACCAGGTACTCCCAGTCTGCTCCGCGCCATCAATGATCGCGCGGCGTTGCAGGCCCTCCTGGAGCGCGGCCCGCTGACCCGCCCCGAGATCGGCACCCTGACCGGCCTGTCGAAGCCGACGGCCTCGCAGCTGCTGTCCCGCCTCCAGGAGGCGGGTCTGGTGGTGCTGGACGGCATCAGGGAGGGGCTGCCCGGCCGTACCGCGGAGGTCTACCGGATCAACCCGGCGGCGGCCTACGTGGGCGCGCTGGACGTCACCCCCGCCCGGATCGAGGCCAGGGTCGCCGACATCACCGGCACGACCGTGGGCTCGTACACGCTGCCCACCCCGCGCCGGCCGGGCGGCGAGCTGGTCGCCAGGCTGCGCGCGGCGCTCGACGGCGCGGGCTCCCCCGGCCCGCTGCGCCGGGTGGTGATCGGCGTGCAGGCGGCGATCGACCCGTCCACCGGCCGGCTCGGCTACGCCACCGCCAAGGACATGCCGGGCTGGCAGATCGGCGACCTGGTGCCGACGCTCGCCAAGGGGCTCGGCGTGCCGGTGTCGGTGGAGAACAACGTCAACCTGGTCGCGCTGGCCGAGATGGCGCACGGGGCCGCCCGCGGCGACTCCGACTTCGTGCTGCTGTGGGCCGACGAAGGCATCGGCTCTGCCATCGTGCTGGGCGGGCGGATGCACAGGGGCGCCACCGGCGGCGCGGGCGAGGTCGGCTACATGCCGACCCCGGGCGCGCCGACGGCCCGCGAGGCGGGACGCTACGCCAACCACGGCTACCAGGCGCTCACCGGCGGCCCGGCCGTGCTGAAGCTGCTGCGCTCGTACGGCGTGCGCGGCACGGACTTCCGCCAGGCCATCGTGAACGCGGTGCGCGCGGCGGACGAGCACCAGACGGGCCAAAAGGCCGACGACGCGAGGGCGGGGCTGCGCGACATCGCCGCGCGGCTGGCGGTGGGCCTGGCCGCCATCACCTCCGTCATCGATCCCGGGCTCATCGTGCTGACCGGCGGCGTGGTGCTGTCGGGCGGCGAACCCCTGCGCGAGCTGGTCGAGCACGAGCTGCACGCGCTGACCATCCCGCGGCCCCGGCTGCGCCTGTCGTCCGTCGAAGGCAACCCCGTCCTCGCCGGCGCGCTCGACCTCGCCCTCGACCTCGTCCGCGACGAGGTCTTCGGCTCCACGGTCCCGACTCCCTGAGCTCCACAACCACATGAGTGTTCAACGACATGAGTGTTCAACGACATGAGTAACGCCATGAGGAGGCACCCCCCGTGCGCTTCGTCCCCTTGGCGGCCGCAGGGCTCGCCGTCCTGACTCTGGCCGCGTGTACCGCGGGCAAAGAGGGCGGTCCCGCTCTCGGCTCCCAGTCCAAGCCCAGCGGCACCGCGCCGACCGCGCTGCCGGCCGCCTCCATCGAGCTGTGGCACGGGTTCTCGGCGGACTCGGAGGTGAAGGCGTTCACCGACGCCATCGCCGGGTTCAACAAGAAGTATCCGCAGATCAAGGTCAAGCTGGTCAAGGGCGTACAGGACGAGCAGATCACCCAGGCCGTACGCGGTGGCCGCCCGCCGGACGTGGCCTCGTCCTTCACCACCGACTCGGTGGCGACCTGGTGCAAGAGCGGCGTCTTCCAGGACCTCAACCCGGTGATCAAGCAGGACGGCGTCGACCTGTCGGGCCTGCCGCCGGTCGTGAACGACTACACCCAGTACGAGGGCAAGCGGTGCGTGATGCCGCTGCTGACCGACGCGTACGGCCTCTACTACAACAAGGCCCTGATGAAGGGCAACCAGCCGCCCAAGACGCTGTCGGAGCTGACCAAGCTGGCCAAGGAGCTCACGGTCCGGAATCCCGACGGCACCATCAAGGTCGCCGGGTTCATCCCGAGCGGGCAGTACTACGAGAACACCGCGGGTCACTGGAGCGCCATGGTCGGCGCCAAGTGGACCAATCCCGACGGCACCTCGGCGATCGGCTCCGACCCCGCCTGGAAGACACTGCTGAACTGGCAGAAGGAGCTCGTCGACTGGTACGGCTACGCCAACCTGGACAAGTTCCGCAAGAGCCTGGGCGACGAGTTCTCCGGCAAGCACCCCTTCTACCAGGGCAAGGTCGCCATGGGCATCGACGGCGAGTGGCGGGTGGCCATGATCGCCAACGAGGCGCCGAAGCTCGACTACGGCACCGCCCCCATGCCGGTCGACGACGCCAAGCCCGACCTGTACGGCAGCGGCTTCACCGCGGGCACCGTGATCGGCGTGCCGAAGGGCGCCAAGAACCCCGAGGCCGCCTGGGCGCTGGTGAAGTACCTGACCACCGACACCGACGCGCTGGTCACGCTGGCCAACGCGATCCGCAACGTGCCGACCACCAAGGCCGCGCTGGAGTCGCCCGCGCTGAAGAAGGATGAGCACTTCCAGACCTTCCTCGACATCTTCGCCAACCCGAAGACGAGCACGATCCCGGCGCACGTCAACAGCGTGTTCAACCAGGAGGCGCTGCAGGGGTTCGTCACCTCGTGGGAGAAGGGTTCGGTCAAGGATCTGGACGCGGGGCTGAAGGGCGTGGACAAGACCATCGACGCCAAGTTCAAGCTGTCGGGCGGCTGAGGTGGCGGGCGTACCGCTCAGGCGCCGGGAGGGGTTCCGTGCCCTGCTGTGGCTGTCGCCGTGGCTGGTGGGCTTCGGGGTGTTCTTCGCCTATCCGCTGCTGGCGACCGTCTACTTCTCCTTCTTCAACTACGACCTGTTCTCGCTGAAGTTCAACGGCCTGGCCAACTACCGCTACTTCCTGCAGGACGAGCGGGCCTGGATCTCGATCGGGAACACGGCCTGGCTGGTGGTCGTCATGGTGCCCGCCCAGGTGCTGTTCGCGCTGGGCGTGGCGCAGCTGGTCACCAAGCTGAAGTCGGGCGTGGGGTTCTTCCGCACGCTGTTCTACCTGCCGTCGCTGGTGCCGGTGACGGCGGGGACGGTGGCGTTCGTCTTCCTGCTGAATCCGGCCACCGGGCCGGTCAACCGGATCCTCGCGCTGGTGGGGATCTCCGGGCCCGACTGGTTCGGCGACAAGGACTGGTCGAAGCCGGGGCTGACATTGCTGGCCATGTGGGGCGTCGGCAACGTCATGGTGATCTTCCTGGCGGCGCTGCTGGACGTGCCCAAGCACCTGTACGAGGCGGCGGCCATCGACGGGGCCGGGGCGTGGCGGCAGTTCCGCAGCATCACGCTGCCGACGATCCGGCCCGTGCTGATGTTCTCGGCGGTGACCGGCGTCATCTACACGCTGCAGTACTTCACCCAGGCGATGATCGCCTCCCGGGTCGCGGCGGGTGTCACCGACGCGCCGGGCACCTCGTTCGTGCCCGGCTATCCGGAGATGTCGACGCTGACGCTGCCGCAGTGGCTGTTCCAGACGGGCTTCCGCGACTACGCGATGGGCTACGCCTGCGTGCTGGCGCTGGTGCTGTTCGCGGCGTCGATGGTGTTCACGCTGATCCTGCTGCGCCAGTTCCGCGGGTTCGAGGAGGTGGCCGAATGACCGCCACGCTGGTGGCGCCCCCCACGCGGGCCGCCGGGCGGCGCGCCCGGGCCCGGCGTGGCCGTGGCAGGAGGGCGCTGTACTGGATCGCCACGCACGCGACGGCCCTCGCGCTGGGGATCGCGTTCATCGGGCCGCTGGTCTTCGTCCTGCTGACGGCGGTGATGAGCGACAACCAGACGCTCACCGACGAGCTGTGGCCGCACAGCTGGAACTGGGGCAACTTCGGCGAGGTGTTCGCCAGGTCGCCGATCCTGCTGTGGCTGCGCAACACGATGATCTACGCGGTGACCGGCACGCTGTTCACGCTGGTGTCGTCGATCCCGGTGGCCTACGCGCTGGCCCGGTTCCGCTTTCCCGGGCGCAGGCTGGCGTTCCTGCTGGTCATCACCATGATGATGCTGCCGCCCCAGGTGGTCGCGGTGCCGATCTACCTGATCTGGGCCCGGCTGGACCTGACCGGGACGCTGCTGCCGCTGATCCTGCCGATGCTGCTCGGCGACGCGTTCTCGATCTTCCTGCTGCGGCAGTTCCTGCTCTCCATCCCGCGCGAGTACACCGACGCGGCGCGGGTGGACGGCTGCACCGACTTCAGGACGCTCATCCGGGTGATCCTGCCGATGGCCCGGCCGGGCATCGCGGCGGTGGCGCTGTTCCAGTTCTTCTATTGCTGGAACGATTACTACGGGCCGCTGCTGTACGCCTCCACCAACCTCGACAGCTGGACCCTGTCGGTGGGGCTGGCCTCCTTCAAGGCGCTGCACAGCGTGCAGTGGAATCTGACCATGGCGGCGACGCTGCTCGTCATGGCACCGGTGATCATCGTGTTCTTCTTCGCCCAGAAGGTCTTCATCGAGGGCGTGACATTGACGGGAGTGAAGGGTTGAAACTGGCCGTGGTGGGGGGCGGCTCGACGTACACGCCCGAGCTGATCGACGGGTTCGCGCGGCTCCGCGACGAGCTACCGGTCTCGGAAATCGCACTCATAGATCCCGATTTATCGCGACTTGAGGTGGTTTCTGGGATGGCGCGCCGCATGCTGGCACATGCCGGGCATCCGGCCCGGGTGCTGGCCACCTCGTCCGTCGAGGAGGGGGTCTCGGGGGCCCAGGTCGTCCTGTTCCAGCTGCGCGTGGGCGGGCAGGCGGCGCGCGACGTGGACGAGACGCTGCCGCTGCGCTGCGGCTGCGTGGGGCAGGAGACGACCGGCGCGGGCGGGCTGGCCAAGGCGCTGCGCACGGTGCCGGTCGTGCTGGAGATCGCCGAGAAGGTGCGTACGCACGCGCCGGATGCGTGGATCGTCGACTTCACCAACCCGGTCGGCATCGTCACCCGCGCGCTCCTGGACGCCGGGCACCGGGCGATCGGGCTGTGCAACGTGGCGATCGGCTTCCAGCGTCACGTCGCCGACCTGCTGGGCGTGCCGCCGTCGCGGATCTCGCTCGGCCACGTGGGGCTCAACCACCTGACCTGGGAACGGGCCGTGTACCTGGACGGCGAGGACGTGCTGCCGTCGCTGCTCGCCGAGCACGCGGAGTCGCTGGCCGACGGCCTGGGGCGCCCCGAACTGCTCCGCCGACTCGGCGTGGTGCCGTCGTACTATCTACGCTATTTCTACGATCATGACGCGGTGGTGGAGGAACAGCGGGCCAAGCCGTCGCGCGCGGCCGAGGTCGCGGCGATGGAGACGAAGCTGCTGGAGATGTACACCGACCCGTCGGTCGTCGAGAAGCCGGCGCTGCTGGGCGAGCGCGGCGGCGCCTACTACTCCGAGGCGGCGGTCGCGCTGATCGCCTCGCTGCTCGGCGACCGCCCCGGCACCCATGTGGTGAACGTCCGCAACCACGGCACCCTGCCCTTCCTGGCCGACGAGACGGTGATCGAGGTGCCCGCGCACGTCACCGCCGACGGGGCCGCGCCGCTGCCGGTGCCGCCGGTCGAGCCGCTGTACGCGGGGCTGATCGCGCACGTGTCCGCCTATGAGACGCTCGCCCTCGAGGCGGCCCTGCATGGCGGCGCGGACCGCGTACGCAATGCCCTGCTGGCCCATCCCTTGATCGGGCAGGACGCGACCGCCGAGGAGCTGACCGGCCTGCTGCTGGAGGCCAACCACGCCTACCTGCCATGGACGACTCGCTATGGCCAGGTGAGGTAGTGGAGCACCGCAGGCTCGTCCTCGCGGTCGACGGCGGCAACAGCAAGACCGACGTGGCGCTGGTCACGGAGGACGGCGACGTGCTCGCCACCGGCCGCGCGGGGCCGTTCGCGCCGCAGAGCGACGGGGTTCCGGCCGCGCTGGACGCGGTGGAGGAGGCGGTACGGCAGGCGCTCGCGCAACTGCCACCGGACGGCGCCCCCGGCCCGGACGGCACGCCGGACCGCTCCTCTGGCCGCTCCCCGGACCGTTCCTCTGAGCGCTCGCCGGACCCCTCCCCCGACCGGCCCGTGATCGTGGGCCGGTTCGATCATGTGGCGGCCTATCTGGCGGGGGCCGATCTGCCGGTCGAGGAGGAGGCACTGGCGCGCGAGTTCGCCCGCCGGGGCTTCGGCCCGGACATCTCCGTCCGCAACGACACCTTCGCCCTACTCCGGGCGGGCGCCTCGAACTCCTGGGGCGTGGCCGTGGTGTGCGGTGCGGGCATCAACGCGGTCGGCGTCTCCCCCACCGGCCAGGTGGCCCGCTTCCCCGCCCTCGGGCGCCTCAGCGGCGACTGGGGCGGCGGCCAGGGCGTCGCCGAGGAGGCACTGTGGCACGCCGCCCGCGCCGAAGACGGTCGCGGTCCGGCTACCGCGCTGGCGGAGCTGTGCGCGCGGCACTTCGGCGTACGCACGGTCGAGGAGCTGATCCTGGAGCTCCACTTCGGCCGTCTGGACGAAGGCCGCCTGCACGAGCTCACGCCGGGCGTCTTCGCCACGGCCGCGGCGGGCGACCCGATCGCCAGATCGCTGGTGGAACGCCAGGCGGAGGAGATCACCGTGCTGGCCGAGGTCTGCCTGCGCCGCCTGGACCTGCTGGAGACGCCCACGGAGGTGGTGCTGGGCGGCGGCATCCTCCGGGCCCGCGACCCGCTCCTCACGGCCCTCCTGGACGCCTCCTTCGCCGCCAGGGCGCCGCGGGCCAAGCTGGTGGTCGCCGACGTCCCGCCGATCGTCGGGGCCGCTCTCGACGGCCTGGAGCACCTGGGCGCGACGGACCTGGCCAAGACCCGCCTGCGCGCCCGCTACGAACAGACCTGACGGGCCTTCGGTGGGCGCCTGGGGGGCGGGCTTTGGGTCCGGCCCTTGGGTGCGGGCCTTGGGGGTGACGGACCCTCGCGGTGACGGACCCTGGCGATGGTCAGGACGCGGGAACCGGGCCGCCCGTGAGGAGCGTCTCGACACGGGTGCGGACCTCCGGGGTGTCGAGGCCGCGGACCGTGAGGGTGGTGCGGCGCCGTACGACGTCGTCGACCGTCGCCGCCCACTCGTGGTCGCGCGCGTAGACAGCCTGCGCCCAGATGTCCGGCCCGTCCGGATGGATCCGCTCGCCCAGCGCGGGCGTGTCGCGGATGAGCCTGGCCAGGTCGAAGGCGATCGAGCCGTAGTGGGAGGCGAGGTGGCGGGCCACCAGCGGGTCCATCCGGGTGCCCGGCTCGCGGTCGGTCCACAGGCGCATCGCGACCGCGTCCGGGCTGGCCAGGCCGGGCAGCGGCATGGCGGGCAGGATGGCCGCGAGGTCGTCGCCGAGCGGGTGACCCGGCAGGTGGGCGAGCATGTCGAGGACGAGCTTGCCGATGTGCCGGTAGGTGGTCCACTTGCCGCCCGCCACCGACAGCATGCCGCCCTTGCCCCGGCTGAGCACCGTCTCCCGCTTGGCCGACGACACGCCGCCGGGGCCGCCCGGCAGCACCCGCAGCCCGGCGAAGGCGTAGGTGATGTCCTCGCGCCGCAGTTGCGACTCGCGTACGGCGTGCCCGGCCTCGTCGAGGATCTGGGCCACGTCGGCGTCGGTGGCGCGCACGTCGGCCGGGTCGCCCTCGTAGGCCTCGTCGGTGGTGCCGAGCAGCAGGTGGTCCTCCCACGGGATGGCGAAGGACACCCGGTATTTGTCGATCGGGGTGGTCAGGGCCGCCTTCCACGGCTCGTGGCGGCGCATGACCAGGTGGGCGCCCTTCGACAGGCGGATGCTCGGCGCGGCGCCGGGGTCCTCCATGCGCCGCAGGTGGTCCACCCACGGGCCGGTGGCGTTCAGTACGAGGCCCGCCCCGACGCCGAACTCCGTACCGTCGAGCCGGTCGCGCAGCTCCGCCCCCGAGACCGTGCCGCCGCTCTCGCGCAGGCCGACGACCTCGGCGTGGTTGAGCACGACCGCGCCCGCGTCGACGGCCGCGCGCACGGTCATCACCGCGACGCGGCTGTCGTTCATCTGATGGTCGCCGTAGACGGCGGCGGCGCGCAGCCCTTCGGAGCGGAGCGCGGGCACCCTGGCCAGCGCCTGGTGCGGGGTGATGACCCGGCCGAGCCCGTCGCCGAACACCGACAGCGCCGAGTAGAGGAACACCCCCGCGCCCAGCTTGGCGGCGCCGTGCGGGCCGCCCCGGTAGACCGGCACCACGAAGGAGAGCGGCTTGACCAGGTGGGGGGCGATGTCGCCGGCCAGCGCCCGGCGTTCGCGGTGGTTCTCGGCGACCAGTTTGACGTTGCCCGTCTGCAGGTAGCGCAGGCCGCCGTGGACGAGTTTGGAGGAGGCGCTGGAGGTGGCCCCGGCGAAGTCGCCGCCGTCGACCATGGCGACCCGCAGGCCCGCCTGGGCGGCCATCCAGGTGACGGAGGTCCCGAGGATGCCGCCGCCGATGACCAGCAGGTCGTAGGTGCCCCTGGACAGCTCCTCGCGGGTCTCGGCGCGGGAGGCGGTCGTGGTCATGGCGTGCTCCAGTCGAGGCTTCGGTCGATGGCCTTGCGCCAGTTGCGGTATTCGCGGTCGCGGACGTCCTGGCCGATCTTCGGCCGCCATTCGGCCGCCTTGTGCCAGTTGGCCCGCAGGCTGTCGGTATCGGGCCAGTAGCCGGTGGCCAGCCCGGCCGCGTAGGCGGCGCCCAGGCAGGTGGTCTCCGACACCATCGGGCGTACGACCGGCACCGCGAGCACATCGGCCAGGATCTGCATGAGCAGGTTGTTGGCGGTCATGCCGCCGTCGGCGCGCAGTGAGGTGAGCGCGAGCCCGGCGTCGGCGTTCATCGCGTCGACCACTTCGCGCGTCTGCCAGGCGGTCGCCTCCAGCACGGCCCGCGCGATGTGCCCCTTGGTGACGAACCCGGTCAGCCCGGCGATGACCCCGCGCGCGTCGGAGCGCCAGTGCGGGGCGAACAGGCCGGAGAACGCCGGGACGAAGTAGCAGCCGCCGTTGTCCTCGACGGTGCCCGCGAGGGTCTCGATCTCGGCGGCGCTGGAGATCAGGCCGAGGTTGTCGCGCAGCCACTGCACGAGCGAGCCGGTGACGGCGATCGAGCCCTCCAGCGCGTACGTTGCGGGGGCGTCGCCGATCTGGTAGCCGACGGTGGTGAGCAGCCCGTGCTTGGAGGCGACGGGCTCGGTGCCGGTGTTCATCAGCAGGAAGCTGCCGGAGCCGTAGGTGCTCTTGGTCTCGCCCGGCCCGAAGCACGTCTGGCCGAACAGCGCCGCCTGCTGGTCCCCCAGCGCCGCCGCCACCGGCACGCCGTCGCCGGTGGTGCCGTAGACCTCGGCGGAGGGGCGGATCTCCGGCAGCATCGCGCGCGGCACGCCGAGCGCGGCGAGCAGCTCGTCGTCCCAGCTGAGGGTGCGGAGGTTCATCAGCATCGTACGGCTGGCGTTGGTGACGTCGGTGACGTGGCGACCGGTGAGCCGCCAGATCAGCCAGCTGTCGACGGTGCCGAACAGCACGTCGCCGCGCTCGGCCCGCTCCCGCAGCCCGGGGGTCTCGTCGAGCAGCCACCGGATCTTCGGCCCGGCGAAGTAGGTGGCCAGCGGCAGCCCGGCCCGCTCGCGAAAGAGCTGCTCGTGCTCGGACAGGGACCGGACCAGGGCGTCGGTACGGGTGTCCTGCCAGACGATCGCGTTGGCCACGGGCCGCCCGGTGTCGCGGTCCCACAGGACGGTGGTCTCGCGCTGGTTGGTGATGCCGAGGGCCACGAGCTGGCCGAAGTCGATGCCGCTGCCGGTGACGGCCTCGGCCACCACGCCCTGGACGGCCTCCCAGATCTCGGCGGCGTCGTGCTCGACCCAGCCGGGCCGGGGGAAGATCTGCCGGTGCTCCCGCTGCGCCACCGAGACGATCCGGCCGGCCTGGTCGAACACCATGCACCTGCTCGACGTGGTGCCCTGGTCGATGGCGGCGACGTAATGCGGTCCAGGCACGGCTTCCTCACTTCGACGTGTTCGGCATTACCGAACGGTTGCCAAATCCTAGCTGCGGTCTGGGCGGGCGTGTCAACACGTCACCGGCTCAGGTCGCGGGTGATGGCGCGGGCGGCGTCGCGGACGTAGGAGACGATCGTGATGCTCGGCTCGCCGCCTTCGGCCAGCCGCTCGACCGCGCCTCTGACGCCGATGGCACCGACGGTGACGCCGCGCGCGTCCCGGATGGGAGCGGCTATGGAGACCTCGCCCTCGACCAGCTCCTCCACGTCGCAGGCCCATCCACGGCCGCGCACCAGCTCCAGCTCCTTGGCCAGGTCGTCGGCGCGGGTGAGGGTCCTGGGCGTGAAGGCGGCCAACCCCTCGACGACGGGCTCGCCGCCTGCCGCCGCGCCGGGCGCTGTGGCTGACGACGTGCCAAGCGTTGTGCCGGGCGGCGCTGTGGTGGACGCCGTAGCGGGCGATGCCTCCGGTTCTGGGGCCGACGGCGCGTGGAATGCCGCGTCCGCGTCGCCGTACGGGTCGTACGCCAGGAGGACCTTGCCCAGCGCGGTCGCGTGCGCGGGCAGCAGCGTGCCGACCTGCAGGACCTGCATGCTGTCGTCGGGCCTGAACACATGGTGGACCACCAGGACGCCGCCCTCGTGCGCGGTGCCGATCCACACGCTCTCCCTGCTGCGCCCGGCCAGCGCGTCGGCCCAGTTGAGCGAGCGGGTGCGCAGCACGTTGACGTCGAGGTAGCTGCTGCCCAGGTGCAGCAGCGTGCCGCCGAGCCGGTAACGGCCCGTTGCTTCGTCCTGCTCGACGAAGCCGACATGGACGAGCGTGCGCAGGATGCCGTGCAGAGTGCCTTTGGGCAGGCCCATCGCGCGGGCCAGCTCGGCCACGCCCAGCTCGCGCGGGCCGGAGGCGAGCAGCCTCAGAATGCCGGCGGCCCGTTCGACGGACTGGATGGTCTCTCCCACGCCCCACACCGTAGCGCAGTTCGGTAATGCCGAACAGATCTCGCCACGCTACGGCGGTGGCCCGTCGCCGGACAGGGCGAGCACATCCGGGGCGGGGCCGTCGTCAGGCAGGGGGAGCTGGAGTCGGCGCCGGCCCGTCGTCAGGCAGAGGGAGCGGGCGTCGGCCCATCGGCGCCGTCGCCCGCCACTTCGGGCGGCCGGTGCTCGTAGGGGGTGCTCAGCACGACGGTGGTGCGCGTGGAGACGTTCGCCGACGCGCGGATGTGCTGCAACAGCTCCTCCAGCGCCAGCGGCGTGGCGACGCGCACCTTGAGGATGTAGCTCTCGTCGCCCGCCACGCTGTGGCACGCCTCGATCTCGGCCAGGTGGGCCAGCCGCTCGGGCGCGTCGTCGGGGGCGGCGGGGTCGATCGGCTTGATGGACACGAACGCGGTCATCGGCAGCCCGATCGCGTCATAGTCGATGATCGCGGCATAGCCGCGCACGACTCCGCGCTTCTCCAGCCGGCGCACCCGCTGGTGCACCGCCGAGACCGAGAGCCCGGTCTCCCTGGCCAGATCGGTGAAGCTCATCCGGCCGTCCCTGGCGAGCAGCGTGACGATCTGGCGGTCGATCTCCTCCATCGGTCAAAGGTAGCCGGTGATGGTCACGACATGGTCCCGACCGGGGTGGCTCCCTGGCGCATGGCGTGCTCGACCAGCGTGATGAGCACTTCCCGGCCGGAGTCCTTCCTGCGGGCGTCGCAGAGCACGATGGGGATCTCCGGTTCGAGGCCGAGCGCCGACCGCACCTCGCCGACCGTAAAGGGTCGCGCGCCGTCGAAGCAGTTGAGCGCCACCACGAACGGCTGCCCGCGCCGCTCGAAGTAGTCGATGGCCGGGAAGGAGTCGGCCAGCCGGCGCGTGTCGGCCAGCACCACCGCCCCGAGCGCGCCCATCGCCAGTTCGTCCCAGACGAACCAGAAGCGTTCCTGGCCGGGCGTGCCGAACAGGTACAGCATGTAGTCGTCGCGGATCGTGATCCGGCCGAAGTCCATCGCCACGGTGGTGGTCGGCTTGGCCTCGACGCCCGACAGGTCGTCGATGTCCACGCCGATATGCGTGAGCGCTTCTTCCGTACGCAGGGGACGGGTCTCGGAGACCGCGCCCACCATGGTGGTCTTGCCCACGCCGAACCCGCCCGCGATCAGAATCTTGATCGCGGTCGGCAACCGCCATCGATCAGAGCGACCGAAGTCCATCCAGCACCGCCTGTACATCCCTCCGCGGCCGTGCCGCGCATGCACAAATCCGCCCTGAGGAGCCGTGGTCAGTGGAACCTGTCAAGGCGCAGAGAAAAGGTCGAGCCACGTGCCTGGCATCGAGACACCCTAGCAACGCCACATATTCCACTCAAGCCACAATCATCCTCAGGAATCAATATGTCACGGTTTGTCGTGTCTAGACCAGTTATTCGCACCCCGTTCACCCAAGGGTAAAGGCCCCTGTCATGGGAGGTTGCGGGACCGTAACGGCTTCAGAGGGCCTAGCCGGAAATACTGTACAAACCGGCGTTGAATCCGATCTGTCGCCGCAGGTAGGCGGCCGTGCGCGGACTGCGTTCGCGTACCGGCTTGAGCAATTCCAGCGCCTCGCGCGCCAGCTCCCCCATCGCGTCCGTGACCTCGGTACGGCTGACGCCGAGCATCAGCACGTTCAGGCCGCCCCAGCTGACGTCCTTGCGATAGGAGGCGAGGTCGCCCAGCAGGTGCAGATAGCGCTGCACGTGCGCGCTGACGGCCCGCAGTTCCTCCAGATGACGCCTGGCCCACTCGTCGCCGGCGTAGATCCAGTGCGACAGGTCCACGAAGCAGGACCCCCGGCTGTCGGCGTTGTCCAGGTAGCGGGCGAAGGTGGGGACGGCCCGGGTGTCGCGCCACACCCACGCCCTGGCCATCGCGTCGAACATGCCGGCCAGCTGGTCGCGCCAGAGCGGGTGCAGGTCCTCGAAGTCCTTGACCGTCGCCAGCTCGTCGCGCAGGTCGGCCAGGAAGCGGGTGACCGCGGCCCGTGGCGCCGCGCCGTCGGCCACGGCCAGACAGTCGCGAATCAGGGCCTCCACCTGGGACCGCGTCGTCGTCGTGTGGTCCACCAGGCGGTCGACGGCTGACACCCAGAGCGACGTCCGGTTGACGATCTTGAGCGCTTCGGACGTGGCCCAGGGGGCGCTGAAGGCGCCGGTCAGCGCCAGCGCGGTGTAGAAGTCGGCGTCGAAGGCCGCCCGTGGGAACAGCCCACCGTACATCTGGGCGCAACGACGTAGATCCCGGCCGCACTCCGCGGCGAGCGCGCACGCCATGCCCAGCTCGTACGCTTCGTTCAACTCGTCGTCCGGCATCCTAGAGCCGCTCGATCGGCATGCGGATCATGGGCGACGACCCCCCAAACCGGCATTTCTGCCGCTACTGGCGAATTTTCACATGATCACCCACATTTGATCAAGGCAGGGACACGGCCGCATCACCCCCCACAGTCACCGCGCACTGTCACCCCCATGTCATCCACCGTGTTCAGCATCCACCGTTCGGGCCGCTCTGTCAGCCATCCTTTCCGCCACTTGTGGGCCCGCTCCTCGGTCCCCCTCGACCCGTCCCTCAGTCCGGGCCTCAACCCGCCCCGATCGCGATGAACGAGACGTCGTCGCCGCGGGCCTCGCTGAGCGCCTCCGCCAGGCCGAGCCCGCGCCGTAGACCGTCGTGCAGAGCCACCATGACGGGCACGGCCGCCGCGTCGTTCACCGGGACGACACTCGCGACGATGCCGGCCGTACCGAGGTGGAGCAGCGCGGTGGCCGGCCCGAGCACCTCGTCGGCCCCCACCGCGGCCACCTGCCCGGAGTCGCAGCTCGACAGCACGAGCCGGTAGGGGGCGCGGCGAAGCCGTTCGAGGTCGGACACGGTGAGGGGGCCGTCGTCCAGCAGCAGCGAGGAGAAGGAGGGGCTGTCGGCCCGGAACGTCCCGTGCGCCGCCAGATGCGCGAGATGACACCCATCGATGGCCCCCAGCACCCCATGAGCCGTCGCCGAACCATCGGCCAGCACAGTGACCGGCCCGGCGGACCCGGTGGAGGAGCCGACGGCGGACACAGTGGCAGACCCGGCGGCCGGTCCGGTGGCTGGGTCAGCGGCTTCGGCGTACAGCTCGGCGATGGAGCGCACCTCGCCGTCGGCGTTCGCCACGCCGGGGCCGCGTACGAGCACCACGCCCCCGTCAGCGGGCGGGACGACCGACCTGGCGCGCAACCAGGCCGCCGCCGACGGCGCCACGCTGAAGGCCCGACGCCGCAACGCGGGCAGCAACCCCCACGGCGCCCCGTGCAACGTCGCCGGCGGCACCACGACCAGCGGCTCACAGGCTCGCGGCCCGGCAGAGGCCGATCCACCACCGGGCCGCCCATGGCCTGACAACCGCGCATGATCTGACGACTGGCCATCTGGCCGTCCCAAGACTGACCGTCTGCCGCCTGACCGCCCAAGGACTGACCGTTCAGTATCAGACCGCCCCAGGACTGACCGTTCGCCATCCGGCCACCCCAGGACCGATGACCGACCATCCGACCGCCCGAGGGCTGACAGTTCGCCGCCGGAGCGTCCGTCGCTCAGGCGGGCCGCTACCGGGCCCAGGAGGGCGCGTTCCAGGCGGTCGCCGAGGCGGGCGAGTTCGCGTGGGTTGGTGCGGCTCTGGTAGGCGAGCCGTCGCAGTCTCGAGCGGGCGAACTCGATCTCCGTGACGGCCGTCGCGGCCGATCCCACCGTGAACCGGCGTACCCGCCCGTCGCCGCACAGCAGCGCGTGCAACACACCGTCTACGATCACCAGCTCGACCAACCGGCCGCCACCGATCGCCGCCAGCAGCTCTCCACCGCCGACCGCCATCAGGAGCCGCCCGCCGCCTGGGGCCGGGCCATCGTCACGGCCGTCAGCGCAACCGTCGTCACGGCCGTCAGCGCGGCCGTCAGCGCGGCCGTCAGCGCGGCCGTCAGCCCGGCCGTCAGCCCGGCCGTCGGCGCCGCGCACGCGCAGGGTCGCGGCGCGTACCCGCGCCTCCAGCCGGTCCCGGTCGCGTTCCAGGGTGGCCGCCGACGAGTCGCCCTCGGACCGTGCCCGGCCGAGCAGGTGGTCGGTCTCGCGCAGCGCGGCGAGCTGGGCGAGCAGCCAGTGGTCGTCGGGCGGCCGTACGGGTGGCACGGCCAGCGAGGTCGCCCGCCATCGTTCGGTCCAGTCGAGCAACCGCCGGGGCCGCCCCGCGCGCAGCCAGTGCCGCTGGGCGAGCGTGACCAGCTCGGCGCCGTGGGCGGTCGCCAGGGCCCGCAGCTCCGGCGAACCGAACGCGAGGCGGTGCTCCTCGATCAGCGCCAGCCCGGCCCGGCAGGCGTGCAGCAGCCGCCGGGGCCGGTCGGCCGCCTCCGCGCGCAGCGCCTCGGCCAGCCAGCCGCCCGCCCTGGCCGTCGCGGAGCCGCGGTGGCGGGCCCGCGCCGCCTGCGTCAGGTGCTGATCGGCCGCCCGCCGTCTGCCGAGCGCCAGCGCCGTACGGCCCGCGAGCAGGTGCGCCTGCCACACCTCCGGCGACCCGAGCTCCGCCAGCTTGACGGCCAGCCGCCGCGCCTCCGCCAACCGTCTCCTCTCCGCCACCCGCCTGGCCTCCGCCAGCGGCCTGGCGGGCACCGCACCACCCACCGCAGGACCAGAAGACACCGCCCGCTCGACTACAGGCCCCGAAGGCACCGCGCCCCCGGCCGCAGGGCCGGAAGGCGTCTCGGCCCCGGCCAAGGCCGTGTCTTCCGCGAGGGCCGCCTGGACCAGGATGAGCCGGGCGTGCGCGGCCCACCAGGCGCGCCGCTGCCCGGCGAACAGGGTGCGCGCCTCCCCCGCCCGCGCGCGGGCCGTACCCGGATCGCCGGACAGCAGCGCCGCCCTGGCGGCCAGGAGCAGCAGTTCGGCCCGCATGGTCGCCTGCCCGCGCAGCCGGGCCAGGTGCCGCAGCGCCGCGTCGGCCTGCGCCAGGGCGTCGCGCGCGAGCCCGGCGGCCAGCAGCACCGCGCACCGGTCGGCGGCCAGGTCGAACATGGGCGTGCCGAGCGCCCGGAAGCCCCGGTCGGCCTCGTCGAGGAGGTCCAGCGCGAGCGGCAGGTCACCCGCGCGGAAGGCGACGACGCCGCGGTTCTGGACGGCGACGACCGAGTCGTGTTCCTGGCTGGTGGTCGCGAACATCCGCTGCGCGACCCGGAAGTCCTCCTCCGCCAGGGCTACCGAGCCGCGCGCGAGCCGGACGTGCCCGCGCAGGGTGAGCGCGCGGGCCGCCCAGACGGTGTCGCCCGCGCCGAGCAGCGCCGGGGCGGCGATCTCGAGGTCGTCGAGCGCCTCACCGTGCCGGCCGAGGATCCAGCGGGCGCCGGCCCGCCGGAACAGTACCCGCGCCCGGGTGGTGCCGTGGGAGAGGGCGGCGGCCGTGTCGAGTGCGGACAGGCCGGGCCTGGTGCGGCCGTGCTGGAGGAGCGCGATGCCGAGCGTGGCCAGTACGTCGGCCTCGCGGTCGGCCGAGCCGGAGCGCCGTGCCAGCCGTACCGCCTGCCGCAGCTCGCGGATCGCCGCGTCGAGGTCGCCGAACTCGCGGCGCAGGATGCCGATCGCCTGACGCGCTATCGAGCTCTCGTACGGCCCGCGGCCGTCGGCGAGCATGGCGGTGGCGGCCGTCATGGCCTGTCGCGGACGCGCGAACACCATGGCCAGCACATCGTGCGGATCATCCGGAATCCGGGAATCCCTCGCCGTTTCCCCAGACACGGAGTCGATGGTAGATGCGGGTCATCCGAGCGTCCACGCGGCACGTGTATCAGGAAGGGGGTGCGCCACTCATACATGGCAGGCCCGCAGTCACCCATCGAGGAGGTCCCGAAAGATGAGCACACCACGCAACGGACGCGACATGCGTTTCTGGGAACAGCTCGAGATCCTCAACGACTCGCTGCCGGCGGGCAGGGTGGCGGTGGCCGGGCCGCAGGGCGCGACCCCGGACTCCGATGTTCTGCCGGAGTTCGCCTATCTCGCCGAGCATGTCCTGGTACGCGCGCCTGACGTGGAACGTGCCATCCAGGGCATTCAGGCGAGTCTCCCGTCGGCGGAGCCGGTCCGCGTGGTCTGGCCGCCGGACCAGGACGCGCGGCGGGTGACGGTACGCCGGCTGTCCATCGGAACGCGGGACGTCTTCCGCGTCCTCGCCGTACTCAGGCAGGCCAAGATCCCCGGCACCCTGGTCCACTTCGTCACGGTCTCGGGCGTCAACCTGTGCCCGGGCGACGAGCCGGTGCCCAGCGGCGAGCCGCTCAAGCCGCCGATCGCGGGCCGCGACAGGGGTGAGAACGCGCACGTCACGGTGATCGACACCGGGCTGGTGCACGACTATCTCGACCACCAGTGGTTGGCGCAGAGTTCCGGCCAGCCGAACATCCCGATGGTCGACGGCGACGTCACCACCCTGGCCGAAGAGGTGGACACCGACGGTTTCATCAAGCCGTACGTCGGCCATGGCACCTTCATCGCGGGCGTGCTGCGCTGCGTGGCGCCCAGTACGGACGTACGCGTCCTCAACGGCTTCCCGTACGGCGGCGCGGTCGAGGAAGACCAGCTGGGCCTGCTCCTGCTGCAGACGCTCGACACCCACGGCTGGCCCGACGTGCTGTCACTGTCGGCGGGCACCAGGACGAACGACGCCCAGGCGCTGCTCGGCCTGACCGACTTCATCGACGAGCTGGCCACGCACCCCGAGACACTGCTGGTGGCCGCGGCCGGCAATGACGGCGACACCGTGCCGTTCTGGCCGGCCGCGTTCGCCGCGGAGGCGGTGAACGCCACCGGCGACGTGATCCTTTCGGTGGGCGCGCTGCGCGAGGACGGGCTCGGCCGGGCGTGCTTCAGCAATCACGGCGACTGGGTGACGGTGTACGCGCCGGGCGAGCGCCTGATCAACGCCTACACCTCGGGCGACTACGAGTACGACTACCCGCACAACACCACCTGCCGCTTCCACCCGGTCGTCCCGCTGTATCCGGGCTGCACCTGCGTCGCGCCGCTGTCGGAGGGGGACGTGGTCAAGTTCAGCGGGATCGCGCAATGGAGCGGCACGTCGTTCGCCACGCCGTTCATCGCCGGGCTCATCGCGGCGCGCATGTCGGAGGCCGGGGTGACGTCGCGGCAGGCGGCCGGGCAGCTCATCGCGGGACAGCTGGCGATACCCGATCTCAGTGGTTTTCTGCGATGACTCAACCACTCCCTGTTCTGGAGCGTCTCACGAAATATCATGCTCCAGGATGTTCCAGGACAGGGAAGGACCGCCGTGGACGAGACCGCAGCCCTCGTCAGAGCAGCCGCGGAAGGGGACTCCGGTGCCTGGAAGGAGCTCTACCAGCGCCACAACGGCCTGGTGTGGGCGGTGGCGCGCGCCTATCTCGTCAACGCGTCCGACGCGCAGGACGTCTGCCAGACGACGTGGTTCCGGCTGGCGGAGAACCTGACCAGGCTCAGGGACCCGGACAAGGTGGGTGCCTGGCTGGCCAGTACGGCCCGGCACGAGGCGCTGCGGGTGATCCGCGCGAGCGGGCGGGCCACGCCGATCAGCGACATGGGGCTGCTGGGGGCGGACATCGACGAGCGCTCCCCCGAGCATTTGATGCTGGAGGCGGAGGAGGCCGTCGCCGAGGCCGAGCGCGCGCTGGTGGTGTGGGCCGCCTTCGAGGAGATGCCGGATCGCTGCCGCCGCCTGCTGCGGCTGCTGATCGCCTCTCCGCGCCCCACCTATCAGGAGATCGCGTCAGGATTGGGCATCGCGGTGGGCAGCATCGGCCCGATCAGGGCCCGCTGCCTCCAGCGGCTCCGCACGCTGGTGGCGGAGCGCGGAGTGACCGGAATACGCAGGTGAGCTGAATGAACGATGAGAGCTTCGACCTGGAAGACCAGCTGGAAGCCGACCTGGAAGCCGACCTGGAAGGCGATCCGGAAGGCGAGCTGGAGGGCGAGCTTCGGGAGATCGCCGAGCTGCTCGACCCCGTGCCTCCCGCGTTGCTGGAGGACGCCATGCAGGCGTTCACGCTGCGGACGCTCGACGCCGAGCTGGCCGCGCTCACCTTCGACTCCTGGGACGAGGAGCCCTCGGCCAGGGTCGTCAGGGGCGCGGGGCAGTCGCGGCTGCTCACGTTCGAGGCGGGCGGGGTGGCGGTGGAGCTGGAGGTCTCCGCGGCCCGCCTGGTGGGGCGGCTGTCGCCGGAGGGGCCCGCGGAGATCGGCCTCCAGCGGCCCGACGAGGTGCTTCTCGTACGCTCCGACGAGCTGGGCCGCTTCACCGCCGACGGTCTGGTCCGCGGCCCGCTCCGCCTTCGCGTCACGCCCGACGGAGGCGCGCCGATCGTCACCTCATGGACGCGCATATAAACGCATATCACCGGATGTACGACGCCGCGCCGGTCCCCTCCTCCGGCGCGGCGTCTTGGCCTCCTCTGGCGTCGCGATCCTCTGGCGTCGCGATCCCCTCAGGCGTCGTGGCCTCCCCAGGCGTCGTGATCCTCTGGCGTCGTGATCCCGTCAAGCGTCGTGATTCCCTCCGGCGTCGTGATTCCCTCCGGCGTCGTGATCCCCTCAGCCCGGGGCATCAGGCGCTCTCCTCCAGGGTGGCCAGCTTGGCGGCGAGCGCGACCCGGGAGCCGATGCCGAGCTTGGTGTAGATCTTGCCCAGGTGATATTCGACGGTCTTGACGCTGATCAGCAGTTCCCGGGCGATCTGCCGGTTGGTCAGGCCGTCGGAGACGAGCCTGGCCGTGCTGTACTCCTGAGGCGTCAGTCCCAGCCGTACGGTGCCCTGCTGTTCCAGGCCGCACGCCTCCAGCTCCTGGGCGCAGCCGGCCACGAGTGGGCGGGCTCCCAGCCGGGTGAAGACGGCCTCGGCGGCTCGCAGGCGGGCGGCGGCCGCCCTGCGCCTTCCGGTACGCCGCAATAACCGGCCCAGGTCCAGCAGGACGCGGGCCTCCTCCAGCGGGCAGCCGGTGCCCTCCAGCAAGCTCAGGGCGGCGGTGAAGCTCTCCTCGGCCTCTGTTGGAACGTTCCTGGCCGCCAAGAGCAGCCCGGAGAGCCGAGCCCGCCGCGCCCGCGCCCGCGCGCCGTCGCCGGGCAGGGTGGCGAGCTCGGCCTCGGCCTCGTCCAAGCGTCCCTCCGCGACCAGGGTCTCGATCAGCTGCGGCCGATGGTCGGGGACGAACGGGTCGTCGGCGCCCGCCGGCGTGGCTCCGGCTCCCGCACCGGCGTCGGCGCCGGCGCCGGCGCCGAGCAGGCCCAGCGCCAGGTCCGCCTGGCTCTCGCCCATCACGTTGCGCTGGCAGCGCGCGATGGCCCTGGCGGCGGTTGCGTGGGCGAGGGCCCGTTCGTGCTCCCCGAGCGCGGCCAGCGGGGCGACGCAGACGACGTGCAGGGTGGGCAGCAGCCAGCGCTGGCCGAGCCCCTCCGCCTCGGCCAGCGCCCGCTCCGCCCTGGTCACCGCGTCCGCCCAGCGCCCCTCACAGTGCTCGGCCACGGCCAGCAACGCGCCGCCGACCAGGCGGTGGTGCGGCAGCCCCACCTCATCCCGCGCCGCGACGGCCCTGACCAGCACGCTGACCGCCGCGCCCGCCTCGCCCTCCCGCAGGAACCCGACGGCCGCCGGGATGCCCTCTGCCGCAGGTCCGCCACCGAGGGCACCCGTGCTCGACACCGGTACGTCGAATGGCTGGCCGGCCGCGCCCAGGGCCGGTACGTCGAACTGGCCGGCCGTGCTCGGGGCCAGGACGCCGTGCGGCCGATGGCTCGTGCTCTCAGCTGGCACGTCATACGGTCGGCCGCTCATGCCCGGAGCCAGCGCGTCGAACGGCCGACCCGTCGTACTGAGAGCCAGCACGTCGTACGGCCGGCCGGTCGTGCTCTGGATCGGCTGTTCGGCCGCCAGGCGGGCCCAGGTCGCCGCGGCGGCGCGATTCCCCCTGACCAGGTGCAGCCAGGCCAGCTGCTCGGCCGTGTCGGCGGCCAAGCGGGGTGAGCGGTTCCGCCACGCGGCGGCGAGCAGGTCGGCGGCCTCGTCGAGCCGGCCGGCGGCCAGTGCGAGCCGGCCCAGGATGTAGCGGCGCACGGGCCGCGGATCGGCGTTGGGCACGGCGGCCAGCTCGGCGGCGCGGACGGCGTCGCCGCCCAGCAGCAGGTGCCTCAGCGCCGCGGTACGCAGCTCGTCGCGCCGGGCCGCGGACTCGCAGAGCCCGGCGGCCAGCTCCAGATGGGTGGCGGCGTCGAGCCAGAGGCCGTGCTGGGCCTCCTTGGCGGCGTACCTGGCCAGCTCCTCGGCAAGTTGCTCGTCCGGTCCACCGGCCGCGGCGGCGCGGTGGCGCAGGGCCGTACCGGTGTGCTCGACGAGCCGGGCGGCGGCCAGGTGCAGACGTGCGCGGGTGCCCGCGCCGAGCGAGCCGTAGACGGTGGCCCCGGCGAGCGGGTCGGGGAAGGCGACGAAGCGTCCTGGGCGCTCGTCGAGCAGCCCGGCGTCGACCGCCTCCTCGAGCGCGGCCAGCGGGTCGCCGACGATCCCGGCCACGGAGGCGACCACGTGCAGGGGATGAGGCTCGCCGAGCACGGCGCAGGCGGCGACGAGCGCGCGCGTCTCGGCACCGCACGCGCGCAGGCGGCGGGTGAACGGCCGGGCGTAGGCGTCGGGAGCGGGCAGCCGGGCGCCCGGGTCGGCCAGCGTCGTCGGCGCGACGGTGGCGAGCAGCTCGCGGGCGTACAGCGGGTTGCCCGAGGTGTGCTCACGCAGCCGCCGGGCGGTGCGCTCGGTCAGCGGGTCCGGGGTCAGCCCGGCCAGGTCGGCGGCGGACAGGCCGTCGAGGACGAGACGGAGCCCGCCCTCCCCGGTCAGCAGCCGCCGCAATCCGTCCGGCAGCCATGCGGCGGCGGTGCCGCGACAGCTGACGACCACGAGGACGCGGCCGGTGCGCAGGCGGCGCAGCAGGTAGCCGAGCGCCCGCAGTGACGCCCTGTCGGCCCACTGGGCGTCGTCCACGAGCACGACTACGGGCCCGTCGGCCTGCAGACGCCCGACCAGCTCGTACAGCGCCTCCCCCACGGACCACAGGTCCCGCGCCGCCGCACTCCTGGTCGCCGCACTCCTGGTCGCCCCACTCCTGGTCGCCGCACCCGCCAAGCCGCTCCGCCTCAGCCTGGCGCTCCTCAGCCCGGTCCCCGGTAGCCCGATCCCCCGCAGTCCGGCCTCCCGTAATCCGCTCTCCCGCAGTCCGGCCTCCCGTAATCCGCTCTCCCGCAGTCCGGCCTTCCCCAGCCCGATCCCCCTCGATCCGGCCCCCCTTGGTCCGGTCTCTGTCGATCCTGTGCTCGCCAGGCCGGTCCCGCCCGGTCCGGACCCACCGGCTCCTGTGCTCGCCGGCCCGGTGCCGTCCAGGACGGACCACGGCTGGTCGGCGAGCTGGCGGACGATCCCGTACCGCAGGTGCCGCTCTGCCTCGTCCCCGCTCGCCGCCAGCACCCGCACGTTCGCCTCTCCACCGAGTACCTGGCGGAGCAGCGCCGTCTTCCCGATACCCTCGGGCCCCTCTATGACCATCCGCCGCACGGCGCCCTTGCTCGCGGCACGCAATTCCCCGCGCACCAGGGCGAGCTCCGTTGCTCTCCCCACGAAAGCTCTCCCCACGAAAGCTCTTCCCGCGAAAGCTCTCCCCACGAATGCTCTCCCGACGAACATCCCCTCTCCCCTCCGTCGCCCCTCGACTTCCCAGAGCACGCGCGGAGACTTCTGATACACCTCTTTTCATCGCAAACCCGCAGCGAAGTGGCGGTAACCGCTTTCCGGTCGCCCGATGTGCGCACCAGTCAGCTTTGTCCGCCGCCGAAAGGCATCATTAGCATTGGCGGGGTTTGGCCGACGGAGAGGGCGGTGGGGATGGCTGTCCTGATTCGTACCCGTGACGTGCCGGCCGCGCGCAGATACGAGGAGTGGCGGAGCATCGTCTGTGACACGCTCGGCCCCCTCGACATGCGGATGGATCCGGACGTGCCGCTGCGCGGCGCGATCGACGCGGGTCAGCTCGGTCCGGTGGGTGTCGGCGTCGTCCAGACCTCGACGCCGCACAGCGTTCACCGGACGCCTGGCATGATCCGCCGCGACAGCCCCGAGCTCTATCGGGTGGTGCTGGCCATGTCGGGCCGGCCGCTTCTGGCGCAGGACGGCCGGGAGGCGCAGCTCCAGCGGGGCGAGTTCGCGATCTACGACTTCGCGCGGCCGTACGAGCTGGCCTATGACTCGGCGGTGCATCTGGCGGTGTTCAGTTTCTCCCGGGACATGCTGGCGCTGCCCGTCGATTCCATCGCGAGGCTCACGGCCGTTCCGATCACCACGGACGGCGGAACGGGTGCCCTCGCCGCACCGCTGCTGCGCAGGGTGGCGCTTGAACTGGAGACCTATCAGCCGGCCAGCGCGGCGCGGCTGTCCACCGTGGTGACGGATTTGGTCACCACGGCCGTCGCCGAACGCGCCGACCAGAACGACACGCTGCCGGTGGAGTCGCGATCACGAACGCTGCTGCTACGCGTCCACACCTTCATCGAACAGCACCTGGGCGAGCCCGACCTCGACCCCGCCACCATCGCGGCCGCGCACCATGTGTCCGTGCGGCAGCTGCACCGGCTGTTCGAGACGCGGGACACCACGGTGGCCGCCTGGATCAGGCATCGGCGGCTTGAGCGGTGCCGCAAGGACCTGGCCGACACCGCCCTCCGGGACACCTCGGTGAGCGTGATCGCGGCCAGATGGGGGCTGCCTGACTCGGCCCACTTCAGCCGCTTGTTCCGGCACACGTACGGGCTGCCGCCCGCCGAGTATCGCCGCACGTGCCTCACACAGGGTGGCTGAAAGCCCTGGCACGGAAAGTCAATCGGACGGCGCCAGGGTGCAAGCGGCGCGGGCTCCTGATCAGCAGACTGAAGTTGTTCGCAAGACGCGGTGCTGAGGAAAGGACCCAGCGATGTCCACCACTCTGTTCGTCAATCTGCCGGTCAAGGACCTGGACCGGTCGAAGACGTTCTTCGGCGAGCTCGGCTTCCCCTTCTTCGGGGCGACCGATGACATGGCGTCCGTGGTGATCAGTGAGCAGACCCAGGTCATGCTCCTGACGGAGCCGACGTTCGCCTCCTACGCCAGGACGGAGGTCGCCGACCCGACCAAGAGCACACAGGTGATCATGGTTCTGGGCCTCGACAACCCCGCGCAGGTCGACGAGATGGTCGACAAGGCGCTGGCGGCGGGTGCGACCGCCGTCGGTGAGCCGCTGAACGTCGCGGGCCGCTACCAGCGGGGCTTCGCCGACCTCGACGGTCACCACTGGGCTGCTCTGTGCCTGGCGACCCCTGAGGGCTGAGGGGCCCTGCCATGAGCCATCCCGTGACCGGCAAGGTCACCTCGGCCGACGGCACGCCGATCGTCTTCGGCCGGTCCGGGACCGGACCGGCCGTCATCCTGGTCCACGGCGCGTTCACCGATCGGACTCACCCCACTCTGCGCGGTGTGGCCGAGGCGCTGGGGTCGTGGTTCACCGTGTTCAACTACGACCGTCGCGGACGTGGCGAAAGCGGCGACACCCAGCCCTATGCCGTCGAGCGTGAGATCGAGGACCTGGCCGCCCTCATCGAGACGGCGGGCGGGCCGGCCATGGTGTTCGGCGGCTCCTCGGGTGCCGCTCTGGCGCTGGCCGCCGCTCCGAAGCTGGCCATCGCGAAACTCGCCGTGTGGGAGCCGCCGTACCACGTCGACGACAGCGCGCCGAGCCTGCCGTACGACTTCGCGTCTCAGCTGGAAGACCTGGTCAAGCGGGGTCGGCGCGCGGAGGCGATCGAGCTGTTCATGGTCGTGGCCGCCGAGGTCCCCGTCGAGGCGGTGGCCGCGATGCGTGTCCAGCCCTCCTGGCCGCGGCTGGAGGAGATCGCCCACACCTTGGCGTACGAGGCCGCCGTCCTGGGGCCGGGGAACGCCCTGCCCGCCGAGGTTCTGGCCTCGATCGCGCAACCGGTGCTCGTACTGACGGGTGGGGACAGCCCTCGGTGGATGGCCGAGGCGGGAAGAGCGGTCGCCGAGACCGTACCCCGTACGGTCCACAGAATCCTCGAGGGCCAGACCCACAACGTGGCCCCTGAGTCTCTCGCCCCGGAACTGCTGGAATTCTTCACCATCGCCTGAAAAGTGACGTCCGCTCACCGGGCCGGTGAGCGGACGTCACGGGACCGTCAGACGATCACCAGTTCGCGGGAGGTGACGTTCAGCCGCTCTCCCCCGGTCTCGGTGCACACCACGATGTCCTCGATGCGCGCCCCATGCCGGCCGGGCAGGTAGATGCCCGGCTCGACGGAGAAGGCGAAGCCCGGCTCCATCGGCTCGGCGTTGCCGGACACGATGTACGGCTCCTCGTGCGTCTCCACGCCGATCCCGTGCCCGGTGCGGTGGATGAAGTAGTCGCCGTAGCCCGCCTCGGCGATCAGGTCGCGGGCCGCCGCGTCGATCGACTCGCACGGCACTCCCGGCCGTACGGCGGCGCAGGCGGCGTCCTGGGCGCGGCGCAGCACCTCGTAGTACTCGGCGAACTCGGCCGGCGGGGCGCCGACGGAGTACGTGCGGGTGGAGTCGGAGCAGTAGCCGCTGTGGAACTGCCCGCCGATGTCCACCACGACCGGCTCGCCCGTCTGGATGACCCGGTCCGACACCTCGTGGTGCGGGCTGGCGCCGTTGGGGCCCGAGGCGACGATGACGAAGTCGACCGTCTCGTGCCCGGCGGCCAAGATCGCCTCGGCGATGTCCCGGCCGACCTCACGCTCGGTGCGCCCGGCCCGCAGGAACTCCGGCACCCGCCGGTGCACCGAGTCGATCGCCTCCCCCGCCTCGCGCAGCGCCGCCACCTCGGCCGGGGACTTGCGCATCCGCAGCTCGCGCAGCACGCTCCCGGCCAGCACCTGCTCGGCCTCCGGCATGACCTCGCGGAAGCGCAGCGACGCCATCGCCCACATCCGGTCGGCCAGCCCCACCTTGGCCACCCGGCCGAGCCGCGCGGCGGCGACGCGGTAGGGGTCGTCGGTCTCGTCCCACGCCACGAAGTCCAGGCCGAGCCGGGAGGCGGGCGAGGCCTGCGCGGCGGGCAGTTCGAGCCGGGGCACCATCATGTAGGGCTCGCCGGCGGCGGGAACCACCAGGCAGGTCAGCCGTTCGGTCGACTTGGCGTCGTAGCCGCTCACGTAGCGCAGGTCGGGGCCCGGGGTGAGCAAAACGGCGTCGAGGCCGGACTTCGCGGTGGCCTCCTGGACGGCGGCCAGCCGGGACACGGGATACAAGTCTGAGGACGTCACAGGCACAATCTACTCGGACCGCTCCTCCTAAAATCCGCGAAAAGCTCTCACAACGCGGGAAGCCATGGCTACACTCCGCCCACGAACGGTCACGTAATGTGGTGTCAATTGTCCCCTTCCACCCGCGTTCCGAGAGAGAGGCTCATGGTCGACGTCTGGGGTAGCCACCAGCGCCGCCCGATGAGTGCGGCCGACGTGGTCCGGCAGCTCGCGGAGCCGCCCGCGGCCGAGCGCGACGCCGAGATACTCGCCGTACGCCTGGCGCACGCCGAACGCCTCGGCAACATGGGCTGGGCCGAATGGAACCTCCACACCGGGACGGCCACCTGGTCCGACCACGTCTACCTGATCTTCGGGCGGGACCGGGAGGACGGTCCGATCCGCCTGCCCGACCTGGCGGCGCACGTCGAGCCCGGCGACCTGGGCGCGCTCGACCAGCTCCTGTGGAGCGTCGTGCAGGGCGTGGAGCCGGTGCAGGCGGAGTTCCGCATCCGGCGGGGCGGCGAGCTGCGCAACATACGCGTCGTGCTGGAGCCGCTGATGGCGCCCGGCGGGCCTGAGGGCGTGCACGGCGTGGTCCAGGACATCACCGGCCGCCGCCGCGCCGAGCGCATCATGTCGGAGTCGCGCCGCCAGTTGCTGGAGGCCCGCGAGAAGGCGGCCGAGGAGCGCCACGTGATGCTGGCGCTGCGCGAGGCGATCCTGCCCGAGCCGGTCGGCTGCCTCGATCTGCTGTGCACCCGGATCGCGGTCCGTTACGTACCGGCCGAGAAGACCTCGAACCTGGGCGGCGACTGGTTCGAGGCCGCCGCGCTGCCCGACGGCCGGGTGCTGCTGGCGATCGGCGACGTCTCGGGCCACGGCCTGCCCGCCATCGCGCACATGGCGCAGCTCCGCCACGCCCTCATCGGCCTGACGATGACCGGCGAGCCACCGAACCGGCTGCTGGCCTGGCTGAACGAGCTGGTCATGCACCGGCTGCACGAGACCACGGCGACCGCGGTGATCGGCCACCTCGACACCGCGAGCCGGGTCTTCACCTGGAGCCAGGCGGGCAACCTGGCGCCGATCCTGGTCCGCGACGGCGTGGCGGGCCCGCTGGGCCAGCCGAAGGGCGTCCTGCTCGGCGCCACCGACCAGCCGTACGGCCTGGCCACCACGCGGCTGCGCGACGGCGACGTACTGCTGCTGTTCACGGACGGGCTGGTGGAGCGGCGCACCCGCGACATCGACGAGGGCCTGGCGCTGGCCACGGCGGCCGCCTGCGAGCTGCCGGGCCGCGACCTGGACGCCGGGCTGGACCGGCTACTGGCCGGCATCGGCGGCCCGAACCCGGAGGACGACGCCTGCCTCCTCGCGGTGGGGCTGGGCGGAGGGCTGGGCGAGAGCTGAGCGGAGCCGGGAGTCCGGGCTGAGAGTGGGCGGCCGACCTGCGGAGGTGCGACCATAGGCGGGTGCTGATGCTTCTCGACACCCCGTCGCTGTACTTCCGCGCCTTCTACGGCATCCCGGAGTCGATCACCGCGCCCGACGGCTCACCGGTGAACGCGGTGCGCGGCCTCATCGACATGATCGCCACCCTGGTGCGCCACCACTCCCCCACCGAGCTGGTCGCCACGATGGACGCCGACTGGCGCCCCGCCTTCCGGGTGGCCGCCATCCCGACGTACAAGGCGCACCGGGTCGCCCACGGCGACGTCGAGGAGGTGCCTGACGCGCTGGTGCCGCAGATCGCGGTCATCGAGCAGGTGCTCGACGCGCTCGGCATCGCCCGGCTGGAGGCGCCCGGCTACGAGGCCGACGACGTGATCGGCACGCTGACCCACCGCGCCGGCGGGGCGGTCGACATCGTGACGGGCGACCGCGACCTGTTCCAGCTGGTCGACGACGCCCGACCGGTGCGCGTCCTCTACACCGTGCGGGGCATCCGCAACCTGCAGACGGTCGACGAGGCATTTGTGACGGACAAGTACGGCATTCCCGGCCGTACCTATGCCGACTTCGCGACCCTGCGCGGCGACCCGAGCGATGGCCTGCCGGGCGTGGCGGGCGTCGGCGAGAAGACGGCGGCCGCGCTCATCACCCGGTTCGGCTCGCTCGGCGCGCTGCTCGATGCCCTCGACGCGGGCGCCACGGACGGCTTCCCGGCGGGCAGCCGCACCAAGCTGGCCGCCGCCCGCGACTACCTGCGGGTCGCCCCCGCCGTGGTGGCGGTCGCCTCGGACGCGCCACTGCCCGAGGCCGACCTGACGCTCCCGCAGAAGCCCCGCGACCCCGACTCCCTCGTACGGCTGGCCGACCAGTACGGCCTCGACAGCCCGCTCAACCGCCTGCTGGAGACACTCGGCCAGGCATGACCGCGCGTCAGGCCACCACGGCCACGCCGAGGAGTTCCTGCGGAGCAGGCCGAGGAGCTTGTGACGATAGGTTGCTCTTGTGACGAACATCCGGGTACCCAGCGACGTCCCCGCCCGCCTAGACGACGGGTTCGAGCGGATCCGGCGGGAGCAGCGGCTGCCCGGCGAGTTCCCGAGAGCCGTGCTGGACGAGGCCGACTGGGTGGCGTCGGTGCCCAGGTTCGGCGGCAAGGACATGACGGAGCTGCCGTTCGTCACCATCGACCCGCTCGGCTCGATGGACCTCGACCAGGCCGTCCACCTGGAGCGGCTGCGCGGCGGCTACCGCGTCTGGTACGCGATCGCCGACGTCGGCGCGTTCGTACGGCCGGGCGGCGCGATCGACGCCGAGGCGCGCACCCGGGGCGAGACCGTCTACCTGCCCACGAGCAAGGTGCCGCTGCACCCGAAGGTGCTGTCGGAGGACGCGGCCAGCCTGCTGCCCGGCGTGACCCGCCCGGCCGCGGTGTGGCGGATCGACCTGGACGCGGAGGGCCGCACGGTCGGCGCCGACGTACAACGAGCCCTGGTACGCAGCCGCGAGCGGCTCGACTACGCCTACGTGCAGGCGGCCATCGACACCGACACCGCGGGCGGCGCGCTCGGTCTGCTGGCCGAGATCGGCAGGCTGCGGCTGGAGCTCGAACGCGAGCGCGGCGGCGTCACCCTGCCCACCCCGGAGCAGGAGGTGGTGCCCGACAGCGACGGCTACCGCCTCGAATACCGGCTGCCGCTGCCCGCCGAGGCGTGGAACGCGCAGATCTCCCTGCTCACCGGCATGGCGGCGGCCTCGATGATGCTCGACGCGGAGATCGGCGTGCTGCGCGTGCTACCGGCGCCGCGCTCCGGCGACCTGGACAAGGTACGCCGGGTGGCCGACGCGCTGGGCGTCCCGTGGCCCGGCGGCGCCTCCTACGGCGACGTGGTCCACGACCTGGATCCGAAGAACCCGCAGCAGGCGGCGTTCCTGCACGAGTCGAGGGTGCTGCTGCGCGGCGCCGGCTACGTGGCCTTCAACGGCGAGCCGCCGAAGCTGGCCGAGCACGCCGCGGTGGCCGCGCCGTACGCGCACGTCACGGCGCCGCTGCGGCGCCTGGTCGACCGCTACGCGACGGAGGTCTGCCTGGCGATCGCCGCGGGCGAGCCGGTGCCGCAGGACGTGACGGAGGCGCTGACGGGCCTGCCGGAGATCATGTCCGGGACCGGCCGCCGCGCGGGCGCGGTGGAGCGCGCCTGCGTGGACCTGGTGGAGGCGTTCCTGCTGCGCGACCGCGTGGGCCAGGCGTTCGACGCGATGGTGATCGACGTCGACGAACGCCGCGAGAGCGGCCAGGTCCAGATCGCCGACCCGGCGGTTATCGCCCGCTGCGACGGCCCGCTCCCCCTGGGCGAGCAGGTCTCGGTACGCCTGACCCAGGCCGACCCGGCCACCCGCGAGGTCCGCTTCGCCCTCGCGTGACTGAGCCGCGCACGGGAGACCCCGCACGCGGCTCCATGAGTTCCGGACTACTTGAAAGGCTTCCAGGCCGCCCCCACCCCCATGAGGTGTAGCGCGACGCAGAGCAGCCCGGCGGTGCTGAGGGTGGTGGCCGTGAGCACGCCGCCCACGGCCACGTTGGCGATCTCGAAGATCAGCGCGAGCAGGAACAGCACCGCGGCGATGAGAGCGAACATGGCGACCTCCGGCTTGTCGAAACCCGCTTCGACCTGGGCATTTCCATACCGAATCGCCCGGAAACTGACCTCATGGTGACGTTGCGTATACAGCCCACTACATCACCTTGACCGGACGGTCAGTCGGACAGGAAGGCCCTGGTCAACAGGGCGCACGTAACGGCGCCCAGCCCCGTAAACCGCAGGAGCGTGCCCCTGGACGGGGGCCGGCCCCGTATGGCGGGTGGGGCCCACCGCGCTCTGCCGTAAAGCAGGAAAAAAGAGCCTTTACGCCCGCAGAAGCAACCGCATCAGATCAGGACAGCGACGAATACGCCACCACCCCCCGGCGCATGGCGTCCATGGCTTTGGCGGCGGTCTGCTTGATCTTGCTCCCCTGCGGAGCGGCGTGCCCCAACTGGCCGAGCAAGTCCATCAGCTGCTTCACCCAGCGCACGAAGTCACCGGCCGCCAGCTCGTTGCCGTTGATGCCGTCCATGAGCACCGCGTCGAGGCTGTGCCCCTTGGTCCAGCGGAACGCCGCCCACGCGAACCCCAGGTCGGGCTCGCGGATCGTGGACAGCCCGTGGTCGGACTCGATGCCCTCCAGCTCGCCCCAGAGCCGCATCATGGCCGTCAGCGCGTCCTGCGCCCGCCCGGCGGGGATCTTGGGGCGGCGGGCGTCGTCGGCGTTGCGCGACTCGAAGACGAGCGCCGACACGCACGCCGCCAGCTCCGCCGGCTCCAGCTGCTCCCACAGCCCGCTGCGCAGGCACTCGGCGGTGAGCAGGTCGAGCTCGGTGTAGAGGCGGCCCAGGCGGCGGCCCTCGTCGGTGACGGCCTCGTCGTGCAGGTAGCCGAGCTGCTCCAGCACCGAGCAGATCCGGTCGAAGGTGCGGGAGATGACGTGCGAGCGGCCCTCGACGCGCCGCCGCAGCCCTTCGGTCTCGCGCTGCAGCTTGTGGTAGCGCTCGGCCCAGCGGGCGTGGTCCTCCCGCTCGTCGCAGCCGTGGCACGGGTGCCGGCGGATCCGCCGGCGCAGCTCGTTGATCTCCTCGTCCTCGACGGCGTGGTCGCGGGCCCTGGTCGGCTTGCCCAGGTCGCGGTCGCCGATCTTGGCCAGCAGGGTGGAGACGAGGTTGGCGCGCTCCTTCGGCGAGCGGCCGTTGAAGTTCTTCGGGATGCGCAGCTTCTCGATCGGCTCGACCGGGACGGGGAAGTCGGCCGGGTCGAGCTTCTTGACCTGCTTGCCGATCGTCAGGACCAGCGGGCTGGGGCCGGTGCCGCGTGGGTTGCGCCCCGGGTCGAGCACGATCGCCAGCCCGGCCCGGCGCCCGCCCGGCACGCGGATGACGTCGCCGGGCTGTAGCGCCTCCAGCGACTTGACGGCCGCGGCCCGGCGCGCGGCGCCGCGCTGCTTGGACAGCTCGGCCTCGCGGTCGGTCAGGCGGCGGCGCAGCGCCGCGTATTCGGGGAAGTCACCCAGGTGGCAGGTCATCGCCTCCTGGTAGCCCTCCAGCGCCTCCTCGTGCTTGCGCAGCTGCTTGGCCAGCCCGACGACCGCCCGGTCGGCCTGGAACTGGGCGAAGGACTCCTCCAGCAGCGTGCGGGCGCGCTCGCGGCCGAACTGGCCGACCAGGTTGACGGCCATGTTGTACGAAGGCTGGAAGCTGGAGCGCAGCGGATAGGTGCGGGTCCCCGCGAGCCCGGCGACCGACAACGGATCCATGCCGGGCTGCCAGAGCACCACGGCGTGGCCTTCGACGTCGATGCCCCGCCGCCCGGCCCGGCCGGTGAGCTGGGTGTATTCGCCGGGGGTGAGGTCGGCGTGCGTCTCGCCGTTCCACTTGTCGAGCTTCTCGATGACCACGCTGCGGGCGGGCATGTTGATGCCGAGCGCCAGCGTCTCGGTGGCGAAGACCGCCTTGACCAGGCCGCGGGTGAACAGCTCCTCGACGACCTCCTTGAAGGCCGGCAGCATGCCCGCGTGGTGGGCGGCCAGGCCGCGCTCCAGGCAGTCGCGCCACTCCAGGTAGCCGAGCACGGACAGGTCCTCGTCGGGCAGGTGCGCGGTGCGCTCGTCGACGAGCTGCCGGATCTCGTGCCGCTCCCGCTCGTCGGTGAGCCGGATGCCGGCGTGCAGGCACTGCAGGACGGCCGCGTCACAGCCGGCGCGGGAGAAGATGAAGGTGATCGCGGGCAGCAGCGCCTCGGAGTCGAGCTTCTCGATCACCTGGGCGCGGTCCGGCGGGCGCGAACGCTGCGGCCGGCCGTAGCCGCGCCGGCCGCGCCCGGCGGTCAGCCGCTCGGTGTCGCGCGTCACCCGCATGAGCGTGGGGTTGATGCGCGGCGTCAGGTCGTCGGCCATGAACAGGTCGTAGATGCGGTTGCCGATCATCATGTGCTGCCACAGCGGCACCGGCCGGTGCTCGTCGACGATGACCGTGGTGTCGCCGCGCACCTCGCCCAGCCACTCGCCGAACTCCTCGGCGTTGCTGACCGTCGCCGACAGCGCCGCCAGCCGGACCGACTCGGGCAGGTGGATGATGACCTCTTCCCAGACGGCGCCGCGGAAGCGGTCGGCCAGGTAGTGGACCTCGTCCATGACCACGTAGCCCAGCCCGCCCAGCGTGGCCGAGCCGGCGTAGAGCATGTTGCGCAGCACCTCGGTCGTCATGACGACGATCGGGGCCTCACCGTTGACGCTGTTGTCGCCGGTCAGCAGCCCGACCTTGGCCGTGCCGTAGCGCTTGACCAGGTCGTTGTACTTCTGGTTGGACAGCGCCTTGATCGGAGTGGTGTAGAAGCACTTGCGCCCCTGCTCCAGGGCCAGGTGGACGGCGAACTCGCCGACCACCGTCTTGCCGGAGCCGGTGGGGGCGGCCACCAGCACCCCGTCGCCCGCTTCCAGAGCGCGGCAGCCGTCGACCTGGAAGTCGTCGAGCTCGAAGTCGTAGAGGCCCCGGAACGATCCGAGAGCGGCTCCGTCGTCCCCGTATTTCTCGCGGAAGGCCGCGTACCGCTCCGCTGGACTCGTCATACCCGTCACCCTACCGAAATCGCTATTCCGGTCCGTCCCGGCTAGCCCGCCAGATAGTCGCCCAGGCCCCCACGCAGCAGGTCGAAACCGGCGTTGGCCGCGGCGACCGCGTCGGGGTATGCCTCCTCGGCGCTCTGCCCGAGGTAGATGCGCCGGCTGTTCTGCACCTGCAGGGTGCGCAGCAGCGCGTAGAGCTGCCCGGCGGCGAACGGCGCGCGCGGGTCGCCGGGCCGCTCCCGCTCGATGGCCTCGGTCATCGCCCTCTCGGCCGCGATGTGGAACATCAGCAACCTGGCCGCCAGCGAGGGCGTCTTCCTGAACAACTGCAGCTGCGCCGTGTATGCCGGAGCGTCGTCGAGCCCGGTCTCGGGGGCGTGGCGGGCCAGCCGCTCCAGGAACTCGCGGCGTGCCCCCTCGACCAGTGACTCACCCGGCCGCCGGCCGCTCACCATCTGGGCGATGTCGTTGAAGCCCTCCCCCATCACGTCGAGGACGATGTCCTCTTTCGTGGGGAAGTAGTTGAAGACGGTCATCTTGGAGACCCCCGCGCGCTCGGCGATCTCCAGAACCGACACCTCGGCGAATCCACGCTGGGTGAACAGCTCCATCGCCGTGTTGTGGATCTTCTGCCGGGTCTCCCGTTTCTTGCGCTCGCGCAACCCCTCTTCCACAGCGCCCATCCTAACGGAGTTGACTAGGTCTAAATTTTGACCCAGTCTAAGAATATGACCGAAGCGCAGAAACGGATCGCCATGGTCGGCGTCCTCCTCACGCTCATCCTGGCCGTACTGGACCAGAACATCGTCGCGACCGCGTCCTGGTCGATCGTCCGCGAGCTCGACCCCGTCCACGGTCTGGAGCGGCTGCCCTGGCTGGTGACCGCCTACTCCCTGGCCGCCACCGCCGCCCTGCCCCTGTACGGCAAGTTGTGCGACGTCTACGGCGCCAAGCACGTCTATCTGGGCGCTGTGGGCCTGTTCCTGGCCGGGTCCGCGCTGTGCGCGCTGGCTCAGGACATGGGGCAGCTGATCGCCTTCCGCGCGGTGCAGGGACTCGGCGGCGGCGGCCTGATGAGCGTCACCATGATCGTCGCCGCTCACCTCACCCCGCCCCAGCAGCGGGCCTCGGCGGGCGGCGCGGGCGGCCTCATCGCCGGACTCGGCCTGGTGGCGGGCCCGCTGCTGGGTGGTGTGTTCACCGACCACGCCACCTGGCGCTGGATCTTCTACCTCAACCTGCCGATCGGCCTGTTCGTCCTGGTGTCGGCCGCCATCGCCATCAGGCTCGGCGACGGCGGGCTGCGCCACCGCATCGACTATCCGGGAGCGGCGCTGATCGCGGCGGCGGCCTGCCTGCTGCTGCTGGTCGTCGAGTGGGGCGGCAAGACCTACGCCTGGGACTCGGCCACGATGCTGTCGCTCACCGGCCTGGACGTGGTGCTGTTCGCCGCTTTCGCCTGGCGCCAGCTCACCGCGGCGGAGCCGATCCTGCCCTTCTCCATGTTCCGCCACCCGACGCTCAGGATCGCCCTGCCGCTGCAGCTCCTGACCGGCCTCGGCATGGCGGGCGGCATCTTCTACACGGTCATCTACCTGCAGGCGGTGGCCGGCGTCAAAGCCACCGATTCGGGGCTGTACCTCATCCCGATGGCGATCGGCATGGTCGTGTCGGGCACGATCTCCGGCCTGCTCATCGGGCGCGGTCGCGACACCAAGCCGTTCCTGATCGCGGGCATGGCCTGCGTGACGGGCGCGATGGTGCTGCTGAGCCGCCTGGAGACGGACACGTCCGCCTGGACGCTGCGCTTGGACCTGTTCGTGATGGGCGTCGGGTTCGGCATGGTGCTGGGCATCGTCGTCATGCTCGTGCAGAACTCGGCACCGCGCTCCCAGCTCGGCGTGGCCACCACGTCGATCCGCTTCGTCCAGGTGCTCGGCTCGGCGCTGGGCACGGCCATCTTCGGCATCGTGCTGAACCGGGCCACCGAGTCGCACCTGCCGCCCGGAACCCGGGCCGGGAGCCTGGCGAGGGCGATGCCGCCGGAGGCTCGTGAGCGGGTGGTGGACGCGCTGCTGTCGGGTGTGCACGTGGTGTTCCTGTCGGCGGCGGGCGTGATGGCCCTCGCCGTACTGCTCGCCGCCTTCCTCAGGACCAGCCCCGCGCTGCCCGCCGACCCGCCCGCCCCGCAACGGGTCGGGGTCTGATCTCCGGTACGGCCCACGCGCCTTTACATTGTAGATCTCAGGTGATGACCCGCAGCGCTCCCGGCTGGATCTCGCACGTGACGGGGGTCGGCCCGATCCGCTCCCCGTCGGCATAGGCCACCACGTCGGGCGCCTCCAGCCGGACGCTGCGCACCCGCCTGACGGACACAGCCGGGTGAGAGACGTGCGAGCCCCGGTAGACGCTCGGGAACACCCTGACGAACTCGGCCGTGGACACCGCCTCCAGGATCACCACGTCGAGCAGCCCGTCGTCGGGCCGGGCGTCGGGGCAGACCCGCATCCCGGCGCCGTAGGAGGAGGTGTTGCCCACCGCGACCAGCATGGCCTCCCGCTCGATCGGTTCACCGTCGTCGAAGGTGACGCGGAAGGGTATGGGCCGGAAGCGCCGCAACTCCTGGACGGTGGCCAGCAGGTATCTGGCCATCCCCGGCGGCCAGGTGAGCCCGTTGGCCCGCTCGTTCACCCGGGAGTCGAACCCGCAGCACACCACCCCGGCGAACAGCTCATCGGCCCGGCCCGCGCGGACGCGGGCGGCGTCGACCAGGCGGGAGCGGCCGCGCAGCACCGTACGGGCCGCCGCGATCGGATCCTTGCGCGGCACGCCCAGGGCGGTGGCGATGTCGTTGCCGGTGCCCGCGGGGATGATGCCGAGCGGCACGTCCGTCCCGGCGACGGCCTGCACGGCCAGGTGGACCAGGCCGTCGCCGCCGAAGGCCACCAGGGCGTCGGGGCGCTCGGCCACGGCGGCGCAGGCGCGCTCCAGCGCGTCGGCCGCGCTGTCACCGACGATCACCGACACCTCGGCGCCGCCCGCGCGCAGGCGCCGGGCCACGGGTCCGAGCAGGCGCACCGTCCGGCCGCCTCGGGCGGCGGGGTTGACGAGCAGGACGAGTTGAGGGGCCACGCCCGGAACTTATCGCCTATCGGTCCGCATCGGAATCCTGTTCCAGGGGTGATGCCTCGTCGTCGGACAGGTGGGAGAAGTTCTCGCCGGCGGGCAGTCGCCGCTCGCGCAGGTACATGAACAACTCGGCCGCCGCGAACAGCACGATCATGGGTGCGGCCAGGGCCATCATCGCGAAGGGATCGCCACCCGGCGTGATCACCGCGCCGAACACGAACATGATGAAGATGACCATGCGCCGGTGCTTGGCCACCGTCGCGTGCGACAACGCCCCGATGACATTGAGGAACACCAGGAAGAGCGGCAGCTCGAACGATATCCCGAAGATGGCGATCATGATCAGGACGTAGTCGAGATAGTCGTCGATCCCGATGGTGGCGACCGTGTCGTCGAGCGAGAAGCCCAGCAGGAAGCCCAGGCTGGTGTGCATGATGATGTAGGCCAGCACCGCGCCCAGGGCGAACAGCGGGATCGCCAGGAGCAGGAACACGACCGTGTAGCGCTTCTCGGCGCGATAGAGCGCGGGCGTGACGAACGCCCAGATCTGGTGGAGCCAGACCGGCGAGGCCAGCACCAGGCCGACCATCGCCGACACCTTCAGCGTGATGAAGAACGACTGGAAGATGCCGCTGTAGGTCAGGCTGCAGTGGCCCTTGACGAGTTGCTGCGACTGGATGGTGTCGCAGTAGGGGGCCTTGAGGATCGCCCACACGGGGTCGAAGAAGATCCAGCCGATGACGATGCCGACGACCACCGCGATCGTCGCGATGAGCAGCCGGTTACGCAGCTCCCGCAGGTGATCCATGAGCGGCATGCGGCCCTCGGGATCGCGGGCCGAACCTTCTCCGCTCGACTTCTTGAGCAGCGCCATCTAGCAGTCCCAGGAGTGCGAGGAGGGGCAGGGTCAGGCTTTCTTGTCGGCGCTGGCGCGCAGCTTGGCGGCCTGCTCCTCCAGTTGGCGAGCCTGCTCCTCCACCGACAGCGCGGGCGCCGCGTGGATGGGCTGCGGAGGCGCGGGCTGCGGCTGGGCGGGCGTCTGCGTCGCCGTCTCGACCGTGGCCGGCCGGTCGTCGTAGTCGTCTTCGCGCAGCTTGGCCGTCTCCGACTTGAAGATGCGCATCGACCTGCCGAGGCCCCTGGCCATCTCCGGCAGCTTCTTAGCACCGAACAGCAGGACGAGCACGCCGGCAATGATCAGAAGCTCAGTGGGTCCGAGGTTTCCCATGAAACGTCCTTTTTGAGCGAGTGCTGTTTCAGCCACGATCGTACGCTGCCGGAGGGTTGGTCTCATCCCCCCGGTGCCTCAATCTGGCCTGCCGCGGCTCGAGCTGGGCCCGCGCCTCGGCTACTTCACTGCTCAGACTACGCGCGGCGGACAGGAGTCGTACACCCACGACCCCAAGCGCGGCCAGCCCGGCGACGCCGAGCCCGGCCGCCACGAAGATCCAGGTCATGTCCGGTGAGCGTAGCGGCTCAGGGCCCGCTCGGCCTCCTGCCGCACCCGCTCGGCCATCGCGGGCGGCGAGAGCACCCTGCCGGTGTCGCCCAGGCGCAGCGCCAGCTTGAGCAGCCAGTCCTCGTCGCGGGCCCGCAGCGCCACCCGCAGCCGCCCCTCGCCCAGCTCGGTGACCTCCTCGCACGGGTAGTACTCGGCCACCCAGCGCCCGGCGGCGCTCACCTCAAGCTCGACCAGCTCGTCGGTGGGCGAGGGCCGGAACACGCCCTGCGCCACGTCGATCGGCTCGGCCTCGGCGGGCGGGTCGGCGGCCACCTCGAGCACCTCGACGCCGAGCATCCGGTCCAGCCGGAACAGCCGCATCGCCTCGGCCCGGTAGCACCAGCACTCCAGGTAGGTGCGGCCGTCGACGACGACCAGCCGCATGGGGTCGACCTCGCGCGGCGTCACCTCGTCGCGGCCCGGCACGTAGTAGCGCAGCGACAGGCGGCGCCGCCTGGTCAGCCCCTCGCGCACGCGCAGCAGCGCGTCGGGGGTGGCGTCGACGTCGACCGCGACCTGGCTGCTGACGGCCGCCGCGCCCTCCCCGGCGGCCCGCTCCAGCTTGGCGACCACCCGGGGCAGCGCGTCGCCGGGCACCTCGGCCAGTTCCGGCATGGCGGCGAGCATGCGCAGCGCGACCAGCAGCGCGCTGGCCTCGTCGATGCCCAGCCGCAGCGGCCGGGCGATGGTGTCGGCGTTGTCGATGAGGATCTCGCCGCCGTCCCACGACACGTCGATCAGGTCGCCGGGCGTGTGCCCGGGCAGCCCGCACATCCACACCAGTTGCAGGTCGTCGATGAGCTGCTTCTCGCTCAGCCCGAACACCCCGGCCACCTCGCCGAGCTGCGCGCCCGGGTGCGACATCAGGTACGGCACCAGCGCGAGCAGCCTCGGCAGCCGGTCGGCGGATCCACTCACGCCAGCGCTCCCTTCAGTCGGCGGATGACGGCCTCGCGGGCGTCGGGCGGCCCGACCACCTCGACGTCGGCGCCCAGGCTGGCCATCCAGCCGGCCAGCCGTTCGGGATCGGTGAAGCCCAGCTCGACCTCGTCCCACCCGTCGGCACCCGCCCGCACGGCCGTGGACAGCTGCCGCAGCCCCTCGCAGGCGCCCTCTCGTACGCGGATGACGGCCGTGCGCCCTTCGACCGGCTCCTCGGGGAAGCCGACCATGGCCCGCAGGTCGACGCCGGGCGGCACCTCGACCGAGCCAGGCCGGCCGACAGTGGCGACCTGCCCGGTGATGCGGCTGAGCCGAAAGGCGCGCGGCGCGTCGCGGCCGCGGTCGAACCCGGCGAGGTACCAGCGGCCCCGGCGGCTGACCACGCCCCAGGGCTCGACGGTGCGGCTGCGCACGCTCTCGCTGCCGGCGCTGCGGTAGTCGAAGCGCACCAGGCGCCGGTCGCGTACGGCGTCCCACAGCGCGGGGAAGGCCGGGTCGCGGGTGTCCAGGCGCAGCTCCAGCGCCCCTGCCCCGATGGTCTCGTCGGTGGCCACGCCGCCCGCGCGCAGCTTGAGCAGCGCCCCGGAGGCGGCCTCGGCGAGGCTGGCGCGCTGCCACACCTGCGCGGCCAGGCCGAGCACGGCGGCCTCGTCGGCCTCCAGGGTGATCTCCGGCAGCTCGTAGGACTGGCGCTCGATGCGGTAGCCGGGCTCGTCCTCCCACGGGTCGCGCACCACGTCGATGGGGATGCCGATCTCGCGCAGCTCGTTCTTGTCGCGCTCGAACATCCGCTGGAACGCCTCGTCGCCATCCCGGTCATAACCGGGAACGGCCTGGCGGATCTGCTCGGCCGACAAAGGGCGGCGGGTGGCGAGCAGGCAGATCACCAGGTTCAGCAATCGCTCGGTCTTGCGGCGCGACATCCTGCCTCACTCCTCCTTCAACGACGCTACCCTGCCCGAGTGATCAGATGGCGCAAGGGCGAGGTCGTGCGGATCCGGCGCGAGTGGCCGGGAGCCATGGAACTGGACGTCGCCGTCTCCGGAGGGGACCACCAGCCGGGCCTCGAACCCGGCGGGACATACCGGGCACTGGCCTATCCGCTCCTGGTGGGCCGTCCGGAACCCGGCGACGAGGTCCTGCTCAACACGACGGCACTCGCGATGGGTCTCGGTACGGGAGGTTACGCCATGGTGGTGGCAGTCCCGAACCGTTTACCGGAAGATCCGCAGGGACCCGGGCACCTGGTGAAGGCCCGCTACACCCCGTTGCAGGCCACCGTGCTCGGCGCCGACGAGCAGGACTCGCCCTTCCACGAGGTCCTGCGCGAGGCCGACTCGGTCGACGGCATGCCGGTGGTGGTCGCCGACCTGCACTCGGCCCTGGCGCCGATCCTGTGCGGCCTGTACGAGGCGCGCCCGGGCGTACGCGTCGCCTACGTGATGCAGGACGGCGGCGCGCTGCCCGCCTGGTTCTCGATGGCCTGCGCGAAGTTGCGGGAGATCGACTGGCTGGCCGGGGTGGTGACGGTGGGACAGGCGTTCGGCGGCGACGTCGAGGCGGTGACCGTCCATACCGGCCTGCTGGCCGCCAGGCACGTGCTGGAGGCCGACGTGGCGATCGTCACGCAGGGACCCGGCAACCTCGGCACGGGCACGCGGTGGGGCTTCTCGGGCGTCTCGGCGGGCGAGGCGGTCAACGCCGCCGCGGTGCTGCGCGGCCAGCCGGTGGCGGCGCTGCGGGTGAGCGAGGGCGACCTGCGCGAGCGCCACCTCGGCGTCTCGCACCACTCGCTGACCGCCTACGGCCGCGTGGCGCTGGCTCCGGCGCGGGTGGCGGTGCCGCTGCTGCCCGGTGAGTTCGGGGAGCGGGTCAGGGACCAGTCCGAGCTGCTGGCCGTCCGGCACGAACTGGTGCCCGTGCCGGTCGGCGGCCTGCACGAGGCGCTGCGCGACTCGCCGGTCAGGCTCTCGACGATGGGCCGGTCCCTGGAAGAGGACCTGGCCTACTTCCTGGCCTCGGCCGCGGCGGGCAGGTGCGCGGCCTCGCTGCTGTCGTAGGAGTCCTTGTAGGTGAACGCCTCGGGGCTGGGTCCCTCGGCCTTGAGGCGTTCCAGGCGCGCCATGCCCTCGGCGAGGGTCGGGATGTGACCCTCGGGGATCCACCACATCACCATGTACGGCTCGGCCATCCGCAGGAACCACTCCCTGCGGCGGCGCAGCACGTCCAGATGGGCGCTGCGGTAGACGTAGTTCCACAGTGAGTCGAGCGACTCCCACACCGAGAAGTTGAGCAGCAGGTGGTCGCCGTACTCGTGGGTGAGGGTCGCGGTCGGATCCTCGTCGCTCTCCTTCATCCGCCACACGAATCCGGGATAGCCGTCGGCGAGGGTGTTGATGGGCTCCAGCGCGGCGACGAACTCGGCCAGCTCGGGGCTGTCGATCGGGGCGCGCATGTGGGCGATGTTCAGCTCGGCTAGATGCATGACGCTCAGCACACCACCCTTCGCTCTTCTATGTCAATCTTCTTTTGTTTTAGAAAGAGCCACGCAGCACTCGCCGGGCCGCGGATCCAGCCGGGCCCGCCCTGGATCGTCGCCGAGCCCTTCGAGCACCCCCTGGCACAGAGCCAGGTTCATGGAGCACACGAGCAGCGGCTGCTCGTGGCTCAGCACGTGGAAAGGGCAGTTGCGCATCCGCAGCGTGCCGCCTTCGGCGTAGGGCTCGTAACCCCGCTCGCGCAGCACCGCCTCGACGGGCTCACTCCGCCCCCGGCCCAGCCGCTCCCCCGCCGCGCGCGCCGCCTTCTCGGCCGCCTCCTCGGCGCCGAGGGAGTCGACGACCTCGGCCAGCACCGAGGCCAGCGCCACGTAGTCACGCGGCGGCAGACTCACCGACCGCTCTCCCCCGGCCCTGCGGTAGACCTTCGCGGGCCGCCCGCTGCCGGGCCCCTTCTTCTCCTGCTGCCTGAAGGCGCTCTCCAGCAGCCCGGCGTCGACGAGCTTGTCCAGGTGGTGCCCGGCCAGCGTCCTGGACACCCCGGTGAGCTCGGCCGCCTCTCCCCGGCCCAGGTCGCCGCCGCTGCCCGCCACGGCCTCGTACAGGCTGCGCCGCACCGGATCGTGCAGCAGCGCCAGGGCCTCGAGGTCGTCATCGCTCACAGCGGGAGTCTAGGCGCCCCTCTCCACCGCGGACCGCACCCGCCATCTCCCGCCGGCGGCCGTACCGCCATCTCCCGGCGCGGGCCGCACCCCCTAGGCTTCTCCCCGTGAGCGAACCCTCCCCCCTTCTCGCCGCCTACGACCGCACCAGGCTGCGTGTCCCCGAGCACCCCGCCGACGGGCTCGTGTACGAGATGGACGGCCCGCTGCTGCGCGTCACCGGCAGGTTCCGCGGCTTCGTCGAGGGCCCGCCCGTGCTCGGTGTCGAAGGCGACCGGCTGGACGCGCTGATCGCCCGCCAGCGCGACCACTTCGCGGCCCGCGGTGAGGCCGTGGAGTGGAAGACCCGCGCCCACGACCTGCCCGCCGACCTGCCGGACCGGCTCGTCCGCGCGGGCTTCGCGCCGGAGGAGCGGGAGACGGTGCTGGTCGGCGTCGCCAAGGAGATGCTGGACGCACCGCCCCTGGCCGCCGGCGTGACCATCCGGCAGGTGACCGCCGACGCCGACCTGCGGGCCATCGCCGCCATGGAGTCGGTCGTCTGGGGCGAGGACTGGAGCTGGCTGGGCGAGGACCTGATCCAGCGGGTCAAGGCCGATCCCGGCGGCATCGCCGTACTGGTGGCCGAGGCGGACGGCCGGGTCGTCTCGGCCGCCTGGCTGGTGCACATGCCCGGCACCGGCTTCGCCGGGCTCTGGGGCGGCTCCACGCTGCCGGAGTGGCGGGGCCGCGGCATCTACCGCGCGCTGGTCGCCCGGCGCGCCCAGCTCGCCGTGGCGGCCGGGGTGGACCATCTCCAGGTGGACGCCTCGGACGACAGCCGGCCGATCCTGGGACGCCTGGGCTTCCACACGGTGACCACGACCACGCCGTACGTCTGGACGCCCTGACCCCGTCCCGCTCGCTCGCTCCAGCACACGACAAGGACCGTCACAGCAAGCCGCCAGGACGTCTCGGCAGACCGCGAGGACGTCTCAGCGGACCGCCAAGACGTCTCAGTAGGCGGCCAGGACGTCCACCACGAAGACCAGCGTGTCTGCGGCGCGGATGCCGAAGGCGGGCTGCCCCGTGGGCCCATAGCCGTAGGCGGGCGGGACGATCATCAGCACGCGGCTGCCGACCGGGACGCCCACCAACGCCCGGTCCCAGCCCTTGATCACACTGCCGTCGCCGATCGTGAACGCCTTCGGCTGCCCGGTGCTCCAGGTGGCGTCGAAGATCCGCCGCTGCCCCCAGATGGCCCCCTCGTACTGGGTGACCAGCAGTTGCCCCGCCCGCGTCCGGCGGCCCGTCCCCTTGGCCAGCACCTTGGCGGCGAACCGGCGGGGCGGCGCGGTCGCGGGCACCGAGAGCCCCGGCCGGGCGCCGCCGGTCACCCGCACGCCCGCCATCGACCCGGCCCGCCCCTTGACCGAGGCGTTCTTCGGGTGCGCGCCGAGGATGTCGATCACGTAGAACAGGTCGTCGCCCGAGCCGACCCCCTGCGGCGGGTTCGCGCCGAAGCCGTCGGCCGGCGGGATGGCGGCGATCACCCTGCTGCCCACCTTGCGGCCCCGCAACGCCAGGTCCAGGCCGGGCATCAGCCGGCCGACCGGGAAGGCGGCGGGGGCGCCTCGGTTGAAGCTGGAGTCGACGAGCCGGTTCTCCCCGCCGTCCCAGACGTGCGCGGTGTACTGGACGATCGCCACGTCGTCCTTGCCCAGTGGCGCGCCCTTGCCCTCGGCGAGCTGGTCCACCTGCAGCCCCGCCGCCGGCTTGCCGGCCGGGAAGACGATCGTGGGCTTGGCGCCGAACCGGCCGCCCACCTTCAGCTCGGGATCGCCCGCCTCGGTGCCGGTGCAGGCCGTCAGCAGGGCCAGCGGTAACAGCAGCACGGCGGTACGGCGGCGCATCGGACCCCTCCCGAGCGGGCGGGCCCGGCGACGGTGTCGTCGCCGGGCCCGGAGATGCTACCGCGTTGTCAGATCACCCGTCAGTAAGCCGACAGTACGTCCACCACGAACACCAGCGTGCTGTTGGCCGGGATGCCGTTCTGCTCCTGCTTGCCGTAACCGAGGTCCGGCGGGATGCTCATCACGACCCGGCTGCCGACCGGAACCCCGGCCAGGCCCTGCTGCCAGCCCTTGATCACGTTCGCGAGCGGGAACGAGGCCGGCTCACCCTTGGTCCAGCTGGAGTCGAACACCTTGTCGGTGCCCCAGATCTTGCCCGTGTAGTGGGCGACCACGGTCTGGCCTTCCTTGACCTTCGCGCCGGTGCCCTGGATCACGGTCTTGACCACGAGGTCCTTGGACGGCTTGTCCTTGGTCTTGGTGGTCAGCTCGGGCGCCTTGTCACCGCCCGGGTTGACGACCTTGACGCCCTTGATGCTCTCGCCGACCTCCTTGCCGGTGGCCGCCTTCAGCGCCGCGGGCGGCGCCCCGACCACGTCCACGACGAACACCTTCGTCGGCTGCGGCTGCTGGCCCTGCTGCTGCTGAGCGGCGTCGGCGGCCAGCACGGCCAGCACCCGGCCGCCGTGCTTGACCTTGGAGAAGCCGTCCTGCAGCACCTGCGGCAGCTGCTGGTCGACCGCGATGGTCTCCGGCGCCTTGGAGTCGTAGGAGGAGCCTTGGAAGGCGTTCTGCTTGCCGTCCCAGTTGTAGACGGTCAGGTTGATGATGATCTTGTCGCCGCTCTTCACCTGCGGGCCCGTGCCAGGGGTCAGCACCTCGTAGGAGGACTTGGTGGCGGGCGAGCCGGCGGGGAAGGTCACCGTGGGCTTGGCACCCACATTGCCGGTGACCTGCACCTTGCCCGGAGCGCTGCTCGCGGTGGCGGCGGCCCCGTTGGCACCCGAGTCGGAGCCGCCGCACGCGGCGGCGAAGAAGATCAAAGGCACGGCGGCCAGAGCGGCCAGAGCGCGGCGCATGGATTTCCCTCGGAAAGACGTCAGATTCGCGTCACCCTATCCGACATCGAAGTAGGGCCGGGGTAAACCAGTCGCTACATTCCGGCGATGAGCTTGTCCACCCGCTCGTCGACGCTGCGGAACGGGTCCTTGCACAGCACCGTGCGCTGCGCCTGGTCGTTCAGCTTCAGGTGCACCCAGTCGACGGTGAAGTCGCGCCGCTTCTCCTGCGCCTTCCGGATGAACTCACCCCGCAACCGCGCCCTGGTCGTCTGCGGCGGCACCGACTTGGCCTCGAAGATCTTCAGGTCGGACGCCACCCGCTCCACCGAGCCGCGCTTCTGCAGCAAGTAGAACAGGCCGCGCTTGCGGTGCACGTCGTGGTAGGCCAGGTCGAGCTGCGCCACCCTCGGCGACGACAGCGGCAGGTCGTACTTCTTGCGGTAACGCTCGATGAGCTGGTATTTCGTCACCCAGTCGATCTCGCGCGCCACCAGGTCGAGGTTGCCGGTCTCGACCGCGTGCAGGGTCCGCTCCCACAGCTCCAGCACCCGGCGCGCGATCGGGTCACCGCCCCGCCGGTCGACGAAGTCCTTGGCCTTGGACAGGTATTCCTGCTGGATCTCCAGGCTCGACGCCTCACGGCCGTTGGCCAGCCGCACCCGCCGCCGCCCGGTCATGTCGTGCGACACCTCGCGGATGGCCCTGATCGGGTTCTCCAGCGACAGGTCGCGCATCACCGTGCCCGCCTCGATCATGCGCAGCACCAGGTCGGTGGCGCCGACCTTGAGCAGCATGGTGGCCTCGCTCATGTTCGAGTCGCCGACGATGACGTGCAGGCGGCGGAACCGCTCGGCGTCGGCGTGCGGCTCGTCGCGCGTGTTGATGATCGGCCTGGACCGGGTCGTCGCCGAGGAGACACCCTCCCAGATGTGCTCGGCGCGCTGCGACACGCAGTAGACCGCGCCGCGCGGCGTCTGCAGCACCTTGCCCGCGCCGCAGATGATCTGCCGGGTGACCAGGAACGGGATCAGCACATCGGCCAGCCGGCCGAACTCGCCGTGCCTGCCGACCAGGTAGTTCTCGTGACAGCCGTAGGAGTTTCCCGCGGAGTCGGTGTTGTTCTTGAAGAGGTAGATGTCACCGGCGATGCCCTCTTCGCGCAGCCGCTTCTCGGCGTCGACGAGGAGTCCCTCGAGGATGCGTTCGCCGGCCTTGTCGTGGGTGACGAGTTCGATGACGTTGTCACACTCGGGTGTTGCGTATTCAGGATGGCTGCCCACGTCGAGGTACAGACGTGCGCCGTTGCGGAGGAAGACGTTGCTCGATCGGCCCCAGGACACGACCCGCCGGAACAGGTAGCGCGCGACCTCGTCGGGGGACAGCCTGCGCTGTCCCCTGAACGTGCAGGTCACGCCGTACTCGTTCTCCAGCCCGAAGATGCGACGATCCATCACCTCACACTATGCCCACGGATCGTCAAGCGGGAGAGATCTTCCCCGTGTTTCCCTCACGCGCTTGCGTCCGTCTCGCGAGGCGGCCCCGCCGGATGGTCATAGCGGCGTCATTCTCCGCTTGTACGGCCGCTTGGGGCATCAGGGGGTGTAGATCTCCTGGACCTGGACGATCTCGCCCTTGTAGACCGTGATCAGCGACGGGTGGGCGTTGCTCTTGTGCCGCTTGATCAGGACCGACCGCGAGCAGCGCTTGCTGCCGAGAGCGTCCTTCTTGCCGACCGTGAGGTCGCCCTCGGCCACCTTGCAGCCGAACGCCGACAGGAACACCACGTTCTTGGCGATCCGCGAGGAGTAGGCCATCGACTCACCCTCGGGCGGGGTGACGAACTGCCCCTCCGTCATGGTGCCCTTCTTCCACTTGACCGGCGTGTACTCGGCGGTGTCACCGCTGAGGTGCGTGATCTGGCCACGCAGGATGCCGTCGTGGCGGGAGGAGATGTGCTTGGTGAAGTCGTGCTTCGGGTCGGCCTGGAAGGTCGTGCCGAAGGTCTTGGGCGCCTTGAACTTGGGCAGGCCCGTGGTGGCGGCGTTCGCGGCGGTGGCGGCCGTAAGGACGACGGTCGCGGCGGCGGCGCCGGCGAGGAGGATACGCATTGGGTTCTTCACGCCTTCTGAGATCCTCGTCCCCGCTCGGCGGTTCGCCCAAATACGTGTGAACCAGGTCACACTCCCCCAGGGCTCGCAGGCCGTCTCGTGACGGCGCCCGAGCCCCTGTCCAGCCAGGCGGACGCCGGCCCTGTACGACAAAAAGCTCGGACGGGCGAAGATCGCCCGTCCGAGCAGGACGAGATCAGAACACCCGAGCCGCGCACACCCGGAGCGGTGGCCATGCCCGGCCACGCAGGCTCGGAGGCAGCGCCTAGAGCGGCGGCGAGCCGTCGTCGACGTCGCCCTCGGGACCGGTCGGAGGCGGGGTGTCGGGGCCGGCGTCGGATTCGAGCGGAGAGCCGCCGGCGGCGGGCGGAGTGGCAGCGGGCGGAGTGGCAGCGGGCGGAGCGGCGGCGAGGAGACGCTCCAGGCGCGGCCCCGCGAGCCGCTGGAACTTGCGGTGCTCACGGTTGCGGTCCAGCACCGCCACCTCCAGCTGCCCCACCGGCGGACGCTCCCCACCGGGCTCCGTGAGCGCCGTCAGCGCCACCTCCAGCGCGGCGGCCAGCGGCATGCCCTCCCGGTAGCCCTCCTTCAGCCGCGTCGCCACCGCCTCCGCCTGACCGCCCATCGCCGCGAAGCCGTGCTCGTCGAAGACCGACCCGTCGAAGGTCAGCCGGTAGATCGCGTCACCCTCCGGCGCGTCACCCACCTCGGCCACCACGACCTCCACCTCGAGCGACTTGATCGACTCGGTGAAGATGCGGCCCAGGTTGGACGCGTAGAGGTTGGCCAGCCCACGACCCGTCACATCGGAGCGGTCATAGGTGTAGCCGTTGATGTCGGCGTAGCGGATGCCGCCCAGCCGGAGCTCCTCGAACTCGTTGTAACGACCCACCGCCGCGAACCCGATGCGGTCGTAGATCTCACTGACCTTGTGCAGCGCCCGCGACGGGTTGGGCGCGACGAACAGGATGCCGTCCTCGTACTGCAGCACGACGACGCTGCGGCCCCGCGCGATGCCTTTGCGCGCGTAGTCGGCCTTGTCCCGCATGATCTGCTCAGGGGACGCATATCCAAAAGGCATGGACACGGAAGGGGTCCTTTCTAGCGCAGCGGGGCGATGGGGCCGTCAGGGGAGATGAGGCGCAGTTCGAGCATCTGCTCGACGTAGCCGGCCACCTCGTCGTCCGACAACCGGCGGAAGCCGTCGGCGTCGATCACCGAGACGATCGGCCAGATCTTCCGCGTCACATCGGGCCCGCCGGTGGCCGAATCGTCGTCCGCCGCGTCGTACAGCGCCTGGATCAACGCCATCACCGTGTCGTCCGCCGACATCCCATCGCGGTAGAGCTTCTTCAACGCCCCCCGCGCGAAGATCGAACCGGAACCGATCGCGTCGAACCGGTCACGCTCGTAGGGGCCGCCCGCCACGTCGTAGCTGAAGATCCGCCCGCCGTCCCGCTCCGCGTCATAGGCGGCGAACAACGGCACCACCACCAGCCCCTGCATCGCCATACCGAGATTGCCGCGAATCATCGCGGCCAGCCGGTTGGCCTTGCCGTTGACCGATAGCGTGCGGCCCTCCAGCTTCTCGTAGTGCTCCAGCTCGACCCGGTAGAGCCTGGCCATCTCGATGCCCGTGCTGGCCGTGCCGGCGATGCCCATGCACGAATAATCGTCGGTCCTGAACACCTTCTCCACGTCACGCTGAGAAATGATGTTGCCCGACGTCGCCCGCCGGTCGCCCGCCATGACCACGCCACCCGCGAACGTGGCGGCGACGATCGTGGTCGCGTGCGGAACCTGGTCGCCGATCGGCGTGGCCAGAATCTCACCACGCACCGGAAGCAGCCCTGGCGCGCGCGAACCGACGAACTCGGTGAACGAGGAACTTCCGGTGTTGTGGAAAAGCTGGTCCATCAAGCCGACGGGCAGATCCCTGTGCGATGCCACGCGACTCCCTCCCAAACGTCACTGTCCCTAGAGGGGACCCTACTCATGTTGCGTCGCTGTCTGCACTTCCCACGATCAGCCCACGGCGAACCGGTCACCAGATCGTTTCTTTACGCCCAGTAGAGGCCATGCGATTGTCGGTATGTCTGCACGTCCTGAACAGGAGGCCGACATGCTACTCCCCAGCCGACCTGCGGTGATCGCGGCTCTCGCCATCGTGGCCCTCAGCTCCTGCGGGACCGGCGCGCCCGCCGCAGGGGAGGGCATCACCCTCGTCATCACCGCCAACTCCATCTCCGGCGGCAAGAACTCCGAGTCCGCCGACTGGATCAAGCGATGGGTGATCCCCGGATTCGAGCAGACCCACCACAACGTCAAGGTGCTCTTCCAGCCCAGCGGCGTCGACGACGAGCAGTACAAGACCAAGATCGCGCTCGACCTCAAGTCCAAGGCCGGAGCCGACGTCATCGACCTCGACGGCATCTGGGTCGGCGAGTTCGCCCAGGCCGGCTACATCAAGCCGCTCACCGAGGTGGGCGGGCCCGCCGTCGACTCCTGGGAGGGCTGGTCACAGATCCCGCAGGCCGTACAGGGGCTCGGCGTCTTCGACGGCAAGAAGTACGGCCTGCCCCAGGGCACCGACGGCCGCGTCCTGTTCTACAACAAGACCCTGTTCAAGAAGGCCGGACTGCCCGACCCATGGCAGCCGGCGAACTGGGAGGACATCCTGACGACCGGCGGCAGGCTGAAGGCCGCGGGCGTGCCCACCCCCATCCAGATCAACGCCGGCACCGCGATGGGCGAGGCCACCACCATGCAGGGCGTGCTCCCCCTCCTCGCCGCCGCCGGGTCCGAGATCTACGCCGACGGCAAGTGGACCGGCGCCAGCCGGGCCATGAAGGACGTCCTCGGCTTCTACCAGCGGCTCTACGCCTCCGGGCTCAGCGACCCCAAGCTGCAGCAGGAGGCCAAGGGCCGCGACAAGTCCTTCGCCCAGTTCGCCGCCGGCAAGATCGGCATCCTGGTCGAGAGCGACTACTTCTGGCGCTCCGTCATCGAGCCGAAGGCCGGGGTGGCCCCCATGGCCGACCGCGACTCGGCCGTCGGCTACGCCGAGATCCCCGCCAAGAACCCCGGCGGCGCCATCCGCGGCCAGGACTTCGCCAGCATGTCGGGCGGCGCCGTACGCGTGCTGAACCCCTTCTCCAAGAACCCCAAGCTGGCCTGGGAACTGCTCGCCTTCATGCACTCCGCGGCGGCCACCAAGTCGCAGCTGGCCGGACAGGCCCGGATCAGCTCCCGCGGCGACGTCAACAGCGAGGTCCTCACTGCCGACCCGATGCTGAAGTACATCGCCGACAAGGTGCTGCCCATCACCGCCTACCGCCCCGGCCTCGCCGTCTACCCCCAGGTCTCCGTCGCCCTCCAGGAGGCCACCGCGGCGATCGTCAGCGGCAAGACCGCCGACGAGGCGGCGGCCACCTACCAGGCCAAGCTGGAAGGACTGGTAGGCGGCGCCGACCACGTCGCCGGGTGAGGGCGCCATGAACCGTGAGGGAGCGCCTGCGCCTGGACCGAGGAACGCAGGGAGCGAAGCGACCGGAGAGACGAGGGAAGGCACAGGATCCCAGCGACCGAACCGCGATCCGAAGGATCGCCATGAATACTGACGCGGCGGGGCTGGGAAAGGCCGGAGCGGCCGGGTTCGTCCTGCCCGCTCTCGTCCTCATCGGCGTCTTCCTCGTATTCCCCGCCCTCTGGACGATCTACCTCGGGCTCACCGACTATCGCCTCACCGGCCTGGCCGCCGCCGACCCCCAGGTCGTCGGCCTGGACAACTACACCACCACGCTGACCGACCCGCGCTTCCTCAGCTCGCTGTGGCTCACCGTCGTCTACGTCGGCGGCTCGGCCGTCCTCGGCCAGGCCGGGCTCGGCTTCACCCTCGCCTGGCTGCTGCGCACCCGCCGCGGGCCGCTACGACGGGCCGTCGAAGGCGTCGTGCTGCTGTCGTGGATCCTGCCCAGCACGGTCGTCGGCTTCCTCTGGTTCGCCCTGCTGGACCGCGACGACGGCACACTCAACGCGCTCCTGCGCACGCCCGGCCTGGGCTGGCTGCTGGACTACCCGCTGCCGTCCATCATCGTCTTCAACGTCTGGCGCGGCACCGCCTTCTCGATGATGCTGTACGCCGCCGCGCTGGAGAACGTGCCACCCTCGCAGCTGGAGACCGCCCGCCTGGCCGGCGCCTCCGTGCCGCAGCAACTGCGCGACGTGGTCTTCCCGCTCATCCGCCGGCACGTGCTGACGAACCTGCTGCTGATCAGCCTCTGGACCTTCAACGACTTCACCCCGTTCGTCCTGACCGGCGGCGGGCCGGAAGGACGCTCGGAGATCCTGCCCGTCTACGTCTACAACATCGCCCTCAAAGGCGGCGAACTCGGCGTGGGCGCCGCCGTGTCCTTCCTCATCCTGCTCATCAACCTCCTCTTCGCCCTGGCGTACCTGCGGCTGCTGCGCGGCCGGCGCCGCGCGGCGGGAAGGCCACCGGCATGATCCGCCACACCATCGGACGGCTCGCCGCCACCGTGTTCATCGCCGTCGTCCTGGCCTTCTTCGCGCTGCCCATGCTCTGGCTGGCCAGCGCCCCCTTCGACGCCAGCCCGGCGATCACCACCTCCATCCCGGACTTCACCCTGCGCAACTTCGCCGCCATCCTGGACAACCCCTACGCGCTCGGCTCCATCCGCAACTCCCTCATCCAGGGCGGCGGCGCCGCCGCGCTCGTCGTCGTCCTGGCCGCACTCGCCGCCTACGCCCTGTCCAGGGTCCGCGTCCCCGGCCGCGACGTGCTGCTCTATCTGCTCCTGCTGTTGTCGTCCGTCGTCACCGGCACCGCCGCCATGGTGCCCATCTTCGAACTCGCCACCAGGCTCGACCTCATCGACACCCACCTCGGCGTCATCCTCGTCGTCTCCGGCGGCCTGCTGCCCGCCGCCATCTTCATCCTCAAGGACTTCATGGACGAGACGCCGACCACCTACGAGGAGTCGGCACGCGTCTTCGGCGCCTCATCCCTGCAGATCCTGCGGCACATCGTGATCCCCCTCGTACGGCCCGGCCTGGCCACCATCGCCGTCTGGGCGCTGGCCAGCGTGTGGGGCGGATTCCTGTTCCAGTTCATCCTGCTGCGCGACCCCGACAAGGCCCCCGGCTCGGTCATCCTCTACACCCTCTACACCGAGGGCGGCTCACCCAGACTCGAGCTCATCTCCACCTTCTCGCTGCTCTACTCGCTCCCGGTGGTGGCGATGTACCTGTTCGTCTCCCAGCGGTACGGCTTCCGCTTCCACGGAGGGATCAAACGGTGATCTCACTGCACGGCCTCACCAAGGTGTTCCCCGGCGGAGTACGCGCCCTCGACGGCCTCGACCTCACCATCGCCGACGGCGAGTTCTTCGCCCTGCTCGGCCCGTCGGGCTGCGGCAAGACCACCCTCCTGCGCATCAAGAAGGTCCCCCGCCCGGAACGCGCCGCCAGAGCCGCCGAGGTCGCCCGGCGCCTCAGCCTGCCCGACCTCCTGCACCGCCGCCCCGCCCAGCTGTCCGGCGGCCAGCAGCAACGCGTCGCGCTCGCCCGCGCCATCGCCTGCCGCCCCACCGCGTTCCTCTTCGACGAGCCACTGTCCAACCTCGACGCCCGGCTCCGCCTCGAAGCCCGCACCTTCCTCAAGCGCCTGCAACGCGAACTCGCCGTCACCACCGTCTTCGTCACCCACGACCAGGCCGAGGCCCTCGCCCTGGCCGACCGCATCGCCGTCATGTCCCACGGCCGGATGATCCAGGTCGGCACCCCCGCCGAGGTGTTCCAGCGCCCCGCCACCCCCTTCGTGGCCGCCTTCATCGGCTCCACCCCCATGAACCTGCTGCCCGGCCAGATCACCTCCGGCACCCTCCACGTCGCCGGCGCCACCCTCCCCGCCCCTGCGGGCATCGCCGACGGAGATCTCGTGTATGGAGCGCGGCCCGAATATCTGGAACTCCTGCTCCAAGCCCGCCCCGACGCCTTCCCCGGCACCGTCTCCGTCCTGGAGAACCTCGGCACCAGCACCCTGGTCACCTTCGAGACGGACGACACCCTCATCCAGGCCGTCGTCCCCGAAGGTGACGAACCTCCCATCGGCACCCCCGCCTGGGCACTCCCTCGCCGCTCCCTCCTCTACCGCGACGGCCGCCTACTCTGAGAGAGGCGTCCACCGGGGTCTGAGTCCCGCACGTCCTAACTCCGAGAGACGCGTCGACCAGGCACGGGGCCCCGTCTGAGAGACGCGTCCACCAGGGACTGAGTGCTGCACGTCCTACTCTGAGAGACATGTCCACCAGGGACTGGGTCCTGCACGTCGACCTCGACCAGTTCATCGCCGCCGTCGAGATCCTGCGTCACCCCGACCTCCGCGGCAGACCCGTCGTGGTCGGCGGCTCCGGCGACCCCACCCAGCCGCGCACCGTCGCCGCCACCGCCACCTACGAAGCCCGCGAACACGGCGTCCACTCCGGCATGCCGCTCCGCACCGCGCTCAAACGCTGCCCCGACGCCGTCTTCCTGCCCAGCGACCCGCCCGCCTACGAGGCCGCGTCCGAGCGCGTCATGGCCACGCTGCGCGGGTTTCCCGTTCTGCTGGAGATCTGGGGCTGGGACGAGGCTTTCATCGGAGCCCGGACCGACGACCCCGAGGCGCTGGCCACCGCCCTCCAGCAGGCCGTCCTGGCCGAAACCGCCCTGTCCTGCTCCGTCGGCATCGGCGACAACAAGCATCAGGCCAAACTCGCCTCCGCGTTCGCCAAACCCGCTGGGATCTACCGTCTCACCGGCGACAACTGGGCCGAGGTCATGAACGACCGGCCCACCGACGCGCTCTGGGGCATCGGCGCCAAGATCGCCAAAAAGCTGGCCGACCTGGGACTCGACACGGTCGCCCAACTCGCCGCCGCCGACCCCGCCGACCTGGCCCGCCGCTTCGGCCCCACCAACGGCCCCTGGTACCGCTATCTCGCCCTCGGCAAGGGCGAAGCCGAGGTCGTCACCACTCCCTGGGTCGCCCGAGGCCACAGCCGCGAGATCACCTTCCCGCACGACCTCACCGACAGAACCGAAATATCCACCCACATAGCCACACTGGCCCGACAGGTCGCCTCAGACGCGACCGCCGCGGGACGAGTGATCGTCCGCGTCTCGGTAAAGGTGCGATTCGCGCCCTTCCTCACCCGCACCCGCCAGTCGAAGCTCCCCTCACCCACCACGGACGCGGCCGAGCTGTCCCGCGCCGCCCTCACCGTGCTCGACCGCTTCGACCTCAACCGGCCGGTCCGCCTCCTCGGCGTGGCCGTCGAATACGCCCCACCGGATCAGACCCGAACCGCTCGCTCATAGAACTCGGACCGCATCGCCTCGTCGACGCGGATGAACTCCTGGATCTCCTCCTCAGACACATCCTCGATGTCCTGCCACTCGACCGTCGCCTCGATGTAGGCCAACGCCCGCCACGCCACACCCGGATCGTCCCTGAACTGGCCGATACCTGTGTTGCACGGCAAGCAGAGCGCGTAGCGCACATCACCCGTACGGTGACAGTGATCGACATGCTCGGGCGAACGGTCCCAGCAGACCACGCACAACCCGTACTGATCGACCACCATGCGCTCGACATCCTCATGCCGCATGCCGTAACGCTGGGTCAGGTGGTAAGTCCTCGTCGGCGCCACCGACTCCGGACGCCGCTGCGGCGGGACCACGAACTCGGGCCAGAGAATCTCCCCGTCCAGATAGAGGGCGGCGAGTTCGAGCAACACGGTCTTGTCACCGAAGTGCCCCAGCCCGTTGTTGCAGTTGAAACAGAGAACACCCCGCACCAGGCCACTCTGGTGACAGTGGTCGACGAACGTGCCGGGGACCACCTGACAGATGGCACATAGCCCATTCTGCTGGGCAAGCATCCGCTCGAAGTCGTCCTCGGTTATGCCGTAGCGGTGTTTGAGCAGGTAATTCCGCTCGCTCCCGTGATTCTTGATCTTGTTTTCCCGCATGGCCGCGCTGTGGCACGGTTTGCAGTAGCGAGTAAGCCCAGACTTCTCCGCACGGTTGCGCCCGAACTCCGCAACAGTCTTCACTTCCTGACAGCGAGGACAGTATCTGTGCTCTGGAGGCACGTCGACCACCTCGCGCACAGTCTTACCCTGCTCGCCACGACGCTTGCGATAACTCTGAGTGGACCGCACCCGGAAGCAACTCTTGCAGTAGCGCGCAAGCCCATCGCTCATCCGCTTGTTCAGCCCAAACTCAGAGACCCCCTTCACCTCCTTACAGTCCGGACACCACTTCACTCCCTCAGGCGTTTCCACCCCATTCCCCCCGATTTCGATGTCCGTTTTGCCCTACTCTCCGCCCTTTTGGACGTAGCTGCGCACGAACTCCTCTGCGTTCTCTTCGAGAACTTCGTCGATTTCGTCCAGAATCGCGTCGACATCGTCAGTGAGCTTCTCCTGACGCTCCTGCACATCCGGCGCCGCCGAAGCCTCGGTCTCCTCGACCTCGCTCTCGCGCCGACCGGCCTGCTTCTGGCCACCCGTGTCCTTGCTTGCCATGTCCTACCTACCTCCGCTTGGGGGACTGCTCTCTAGGCATATCTTCCCCGAACCGGGCGACATTTCGCGCCCAAGGCCCCGCGATCTTGCCGACTTGACTAGATAGTTCCCCTATCCAATAATGAGGCCCCTGTCCCACAGGAGGTTTCGATGTCCCCCTCGTCTCTGAGCACGGCAGGTGTGCTTCTCATCACAGTCCCGGCGGTGGCGTTCGGCGGCGTCTCGCTGCTGACGTTCCTCATGCGGAACGTGCCCGGCTACAACGACAACCCGGTGCGCCGCAGCCTCTGGCGGGCGGGCCACGCTCACGCGGGCGTGCTGGTGCTGTTCGGCCTCGTGGCGATGCTCTACGTGGATCAGGCGGATCTTTCGGACGGCCTGAAGAGCCTGGTCCGCATCCTCATCGTGACCGCCCCGATCCTCATGCCGCTCGGCTTCTTCCTGTCGGTGGTCCGTCCCAGTGACACCAAGCCGAGCAAGCTCATCGGGCTGACGGTGGTGGGCGGCGCGGCGCTGGCGGTGGGCACGCTGACGCTGGGCATCGGCCTGCTCTGACGGGACGCCTCCGAGCGCGGGAGGGAACGCCCATGGCCGGGAGCGCGACGTGATGGCGCCCGGCCACGTATCGCCGGAGAAGCGTTCCCCTGGACGGGGCCCGGCCACGTGCGCGCGTTGGCGCCTTACCGTGCTCTGCCGTAAAAAATCGGCTTGTAAAGCGGCAGCCCCCGATAGAGGCGTATGGCGGCTAGTCTCCGCCGGTGAGGGCCGCGACCAGGTCGGCGGCGGTGCGGCAGCGGTCGAAGAGTTCGCCCACGTGGGCCTTCGTGCCGCGCAGTGGTTCGAGGGTAGGCACGCGCTGGAGGGATTCGCGGCCCGGGATGTCGAAGATGACCGAGTCCCATGAGGCGGCCGCGACGGACTCGCTGTATTGGCGTAGGCAGCGGCCGCGGAAGTAGGCGCGGGTGTCGGTGGGTGGGTTCTCGACGGCGCGCTGGACGTCGTCCTCGGTGACCAGGCGCTGCATGCGTCCGCGGGCGACGAGGCGGTTGTAGAGGCCGCGGTCGGGGCGGATGTCGGAGTATTGCAGGTCGACGAGTTGCAGCCGGGGGTGGGACCAGGTGAGCGAGTCGCGGGTGCGGTAACCCTCGAGTAGTTCGAGTTTGGCGACCCAGTCGAGTTCGCGGGAGAGCTGCATGGGGTCTTCGGCCAGGCGGGTGAGGACGGATTCCCAGCGGTCGAGGACGTCCTTGTTCATCTCTTCCTGGGCGGTGCCGCGTTCCTCGACGTACTTGCGGGCCTGCTCGAGATATTCCATCTGAAGTTGGATGGCGGTGAGCTTGCGGCCGTCGCGCAGGGGGATCTCGTAGCGGCAGGTGGGGTCGTGGGAGACCGCGCGCAGGGCTTGTACGGGGTTCTCGACGGCGAGGTCGCGGCTGAGGAAGCCGTCTTCGATCATGGCTAGGACGAGGGCCGTGGAGCCCAACTTCAGGTATGTCGAAATTTCCGACATGTTGGCGTCGCCGATGATCACGTGCAGCCGCCGGTACTTCTCCGGATCGGCGTGCGGCTCGTCCCTGGTGTTGATGATCGGCCGCTTGAGCGTGGTCTCCAGGCCCACCTCGACCTCGAAGAAGTCGGCCCGCTGGCTGATCTGGAAGCCCTCGCCGCGCGAGTCCTGTCCGATGCCGACCTTGCCCGCGCCCACGACGACCTGGCGGGAGACGAAGAACGGGGTGAGGTGGCGGACGATGTCGGCGAAGGGGGTGGCGCGCCGCATGAGGTAGTTCTCGTGGCAGCCGTAGCTGGCGCCCTTGGCGTCGGTGTTGTTCTTGTAGAGCTGGATCGGGGCGTTGGACGGGATCGCGGAGGCCCGCTGGGCGGCGTCGTACATGACGCGTTCGCCGGCCTTGTCCCAGATGACGGCGGCGCGCGGGTTGGTGCACTCGGGAGTGGAGTATTCGGGGTGGGCGTGGTCGACGTAGAGCCTGGCGCCATTGGTGAGAATGACGTTGGCGAGGCCGAGGTCCTCGTCGGTGAGCTGGCTGGGGTCGGCTACCTCTCTGGCCAGGTCGAAGCCGCGAGCGTCGCGCAGCGGGTTCTCCTCTTCGAAGTCCCACCTCGCCCTGCGCGCCCTGGCGGCGGAGGCCGCCAGGTAGGCGTTCACCACCTGCGAGGAGGTGACCATCGCGTTGGCGCCTGGCTGACCTGGTACGGAGATGCCGTACTCGGTCTCGATGCCCATCACCCGACGCACCGTCATGCAACACCCTCTGTTCGTCCGGATCTGCCTATCCGCCGTTTATATGCCCGAGCCTATGCCCTTCACAGTGCCCCAGGGTCACAGAGTTATGGCACCGCAGTCTTTTCCACCTTTACGGCGGGAACTGGGGGGGTTTGTGGACGTGCCCGGGGCTTAAGCAGACGCTGGATGGGGCGTTCGGCGAGGGAGTAGACAAGGTAGGACAGGAGCACGGCCGCGAGCGTGGTGGTGAGGGCGGTGGCCCAGGGGGCCATTCTGGTGGCCAGGATGGGGATCAGAGCCACGGCGACGACCGAGTGGAAGAGGTAGAGCGGGTAGGTCGTCGCGCCGAGCGCAGTGAGCGTTCTGGACGGCCGCAGCCGGAACACGCCGAGGGCGACGAACGACATCGCGGCGAAGATGACCGTGATGGTGATGATCACGCTGAGGTCGCTGACGGGCATGCTCTTGAATCCGGCGACCTTGATCCGGCCGTGGACGCGTTCGAGCGCGGAGTGCACCGCCAGGACGTAGCCGCAGGCGACGTAGAGCCAGGGCAGCACGGCGTTGCGGTGCTTGTGGATGAGATAGAGGGCCATGCCGGCGGCGAAGTAGGGCGCGTAGCGGGGCATGATGATCTCGTTGAGTACCTCGTTGCCGAGCAGTTCTGCGCCGAGCGCGGCGGCCAGCCAGACACCGGCGAAGATCAGGACGCGGCCGTAGGTGACACCGATGATCACGAGGATGGCCATGAGGAGATAGAAGCGGAGTTCGGCCCAGAGCGACCAGTAGACGCCGCTGGCGTCCAGGACCTTGAACAGCCGCTGGAACATACTGGCGTTCACCAGATACTCCCCAGGCGAAAGCTTGGGGTCGAGCACCTTGGTGCCGGTGAGGCCGTAGAGAGCGGCGACGGCGGCGAGGCTGAGCCAGTAGGCCGGGTAGAGGCGGACGAACCTGCTCCGGGCGAACGCTCCGAGCCCCCTCCCCCACGCGCTCATGAGGATGACGAAGCCGCTGATGACGAAGAATAACTCCACGCCCAGGATGCCGAGCCCGGCGAACGGGGCGACGGCGGGGAAGAGCTCGGCGGGCCTGTCTCCCCAGACGGAGGCGAACGCGATCAGGTAGTGGAAGGCCAGCACCGCGAGGGCGGCGACGAACCTGAGCAGATCGAGTTCGGCCAGCCGGCCTTCTCCGGGAGAGCGCCTCGGCCGGTTGGGTGGTTGCACGCCCTGTTGGACGGCACAACGATCACTTTGGTTCCGTTGGTCCCAATTTTCACATGGGTCCCTCGGCGACGCGGAGAAGATGGGGCGGCATGAGAAGGGGCCGCGCGGGGATCCGCGCGGCCCTTCTCAGCAGCCTCTTACAGGTATTGGCCGGTGTTGGCGACGGTGTCGATGGAGCGACCCGCCTCCGCGCCCTGCTTGCCCGACACGAGCGTACGGATGTAGACGATCCGCTCGCCCTTCTTGCCGGAGATGCGGGCCCAGTCGTCCGGGTTGGTGGTGTTGGGCAGGTCCTCGTTCTCGGAGAACTCGTCCACGCAGGCCGTGAGCAGGTGCTGGACCCGCAGGCCCTTCTGGCCGCTCTCGAGGAACTGCTTGATGGCCATCTTCTTGCCCCGGTCGACGATGTTCTGGATCATCGCGCCGGAGTTGAAGTCCTTGAAGTAGAGGACTTCCTTGTCGCCGTTGGCGTAGGTCACCTCGAGGAAGCGGTTCTCTTCGCTCTCGGTGTACATGCGCTCCACGACGCTCTGGATCATGCCGTGAATGGTGCCCTCGCGGGAACCGCTGTGCTCCGCGAGGTCGTCGGGGTGCAGCGGCAGTTCGGAGATGAGGTACTTGGAGAAGATGTCCTTCGCCGCTTCGGCGTCGGGCCGCTCGATCTTGATCTTGACGTCCAGGCGGCCGGGCCGCAGGATCGCCGGGTCGATCATGTCCTCGCGGTTGGAGGCGCCGATGACGATGACGTTTTCCAGGCCCTCGACACCGTCGATCTCCGAAAGGAGCTGGGGAACGATGGTGTTCTCGACGTCCGAGGAGACGCCGGAGCCTCGGGTGCGGAAGATCGAGTCCATCTCGTCGAAGAACACGATCACCGGGGTGCCCTCTGAGGCCTTCTCTCGAGCCCGCTGGAAGACCAGGCGGATATGCCGCTCGGTCTCGCCGACGTACTTGTTGAGTAGTTCGGGGCCCTTGATGTTGAGGAAGAAGCTCTTGCCTTCCTGGCCGGTGCGCTCCGCGACCTGCTTGGCCAGGGAGTTGGCGACGGCCTTGGCGATGAGCGTCTTGCCGCAGCCGGGCGGGCCGTAGAGCAGAACGCCCTTGGGCGGGCGCAGCTTGTGCTCGCGGAACAGGTCGGCGTGCAGGTAGGGCAGCTCGATGGCGTCCCTGATCTGCTCGATCTGCCTCATCAGGCCACCGATCTCCTCGTAGGAGATGTCGGGGACCTCTTCGAGCACGAGTTCTTCGACTTCGGACTTGGGAATCCGCTCGTAGACGTAGCCCGAGCGGGGTTCGAGCAACAGTGAGTCGCCCGCCCTGATCGGCTGCCCGACCAGTGACTCGGCGAGCCGCACCACGCGCTCCTCGTCCGCGTGCGAGATGACCAGTGCGCGCTGCCCCTGGTCGAGGAGCTCTTTGAGCATCACGATCTCGCCGACCTCTTCGTAGCCGAGGGCTTCGACCACGTTGAGCGCCTCGTTCAGCATGACCTCCTGGCCACGCCGGAGCGAGTCGACGTCGACGGCGGGGCTGACGTTCACCCGCAGCTTGCGGCCGCCGGTGAACACCTCGATCGTGCCGTCTTCTCTGGCCTCCAGGAAGGTGCCGAACCCGGATGGCGGCTGTGCCAGCCGGTCGACTTCTTCCTTGAGGGCAACGATCTGATCCCTGGCCTCCTTGAGTGTGGCGACCAGGCGCTCGTTCTGGCCGGTGACGGCCGCGAGGTTCGCCTGCGCCTCGTGGAGACGCTCTTCAAGGACTCTGGCCTGACGGGGTGACTCGGCCAGCTTCCGCCTCAGCGCGGTGATCTCCTCTTGGAGGAAGGAGACCTGTGTTGAAAGATCAGCGACCTCCCGTTCGCGCTGCGCGGCTCGAGCCTCAGCATCATCGCGAGCTGCCACGCCCCGTCACCTCCTTCCCAGTCGAGGGCGACTACTAAGGACCTTACCTATCTCGGGCCCCTCCGTAACCTGGCCGGGCAGTGTTCGTCGTGTGACATTCAGTGTTCGGCGAATAATCCCTAATAGTGCGTTTAATACTGGCAGCATAGGAACACGGCGATCTGTTCCCGTGTCACGCACCAACGCACCCTCGTGGCCAAATTGTCATAGTTCCTCAGTGGTCCCCTTCGGTCGTCGGCGGCGTGGTGGCGGTGCCACACCGTCCGCCATGCGACGGGCGCTGACGAGGAATCCGGTGTGGCCGATCATCCGATGATCCGGTCTCACCGCGAGCCCTTCGACATGCCAGTCGCGAACCAGGGTCTCCCACGCATGAGGCTCGGTGAAACTCCCGTGATCGCGAATGGCCTCGACGGTCTTGGACATCTGGGTCGTCGTGGCCACGTAGCAGCAGATGACGCCGCCCGGTGTGAGGGCCTTGGCGGCGGCGTCGACGCACTCCCAGGGGGCGAGCATGTCGAGGATGACGCGGTCGACGTCCACCTCGTCGATCGAGGCGACCAGGTCGCCGACGACGAGCCGCCAGGTGTCGTCCATGGGACCGCCGTAGAACTTCTCCACGTTCTTGCGCGCGACGTCGGCGAACTCCTCGCGCCGCTCGTAGGAGGTGACGTGACCCTCGGGGCCCACTGCGCGCAGCAGGAAACAGGTCAGCGCGCCGGAGCCGACTCCCGCCTCGATCACCCGGGCGCCGGGGAAGACGTCGGCCATGCCGACGATCTGCGCGGCGTCCTTGGGGTAGATCACCGCGGCGCCGCGCGGCATGGCCAGAGTGTAGTCCTGCAGCAGGTGGCGGAAGGCGAGGTATTGGGTGCCGCCGGAGGAGCGCACCACGGAGCCTTCGGGTTGCCCGATCAGGTCGCTGTGGGGGATGGCGCCCTTGTGCGTGTGGAAGACGCCGTCCTCTTTGAGCGTGATCGTGTGGCGCTTGTTCTTGGGGTCGGTGAGCTGCACCTGATCCCCCGCCTGGAACGGCCCATGCCTGCGGAAACCCATGTCGGCAAGGTTATAGGGCTTTCGAGCACGCCTTGACGCGCGATATCTATGAGGGATGTTCCCCCGTGAAGTGATCTCTACCGGTCCCCTGGTGTTGCGACGTCCCTCCGATTCGGACGCCGAGGCGATCGTACGCGCGTGTGACGACCCGGTGACGGCCCGGTTTCTGTACACCCTGCCGTCGCCGTACACGTTGCAGGACGCGCGCGCCTACCTGCGGGCGGCGGAGGCGAAGTGGGCGGACGGCGGCGCCGAGTTCACGATCACCGAGAACGGCCACTACGTCGGTGCCATCGGTGTCCAGCCGCCCGATCCGTGGGGCGTGGCGGCGATCGGCTACCTGGCCGCGCCGTGGGCGCGTGGCAAGGGCGTGGTGAGCCGGGCGACGCGGGCGGTGACCGAGTGGCTGTTCGACCATGGTGTCGAGCGCGTGGAGTTGCACGCCGCCGTGGAGAACATCGCCAGCCTGCGAGTCGCCTACAAGGCCGGTTTCCAGGAAGAGGGGCGCAGACGCGACGCCAAGGTCGGGCGTGACGGGCGCCGCACCGACATCATCACGTTCGCCCGGATCCGGCGCGACTCCGGCCTGGCAGCCGAGTCCTACCTGCCGTTCTTCGACGGCGGCGAGCTGAGCGATGGGGTGGTACGACTGACACCGATGGAGGTGGCCGACGCCCCCGAGTTCCACGCGATGATGCGGGAGCCGAGTGTGGCCGCCTACGCGGTCGGGCCGCGTGCCACGCTGGAGGACAACGAGCGGCGCTGCCGCTACACCGGCTACTGGTGGGTGTCCGGGCAGCGGATCGAGCTGGCGATCAAGGATGCCGTCTCCGGGAGGTTCGCGGGGCACGTGCAACTGGTGCAGGTGGCGCCGATGATCGGGCAGGGCATGATCGGATATTCGCTGCGGTCGGAGTTCCGGGGCAGAGGGTTCATGACGCGGGCCGTGCGGCTGCTGGTGGACTGGGCCTTCGCCAACACCCAGCTGCACCGGATCGTGGCCGGGACCGAGGTGGGCAACAAGGCTTCGCAGCGGGTGCTGGAGCGGTCTGGCTTCGTCCAGGAGTCGACGCAACGCGAGCTGTTCCCCAGGGAGGACGGGACCCGGTCGGACGAGCTGGAGTGGCTCCGCCTGCGCCCCCGCTGACCGGAAATCCCGATTTCCAGTTGGGGGCTGGTCAAGTGACACGGCGACGGCGAGACTCGGGGTCACCGCCCCTGAGATACGCGTGATCATACTGCGCGATCTCACTTCCCCTCCTCCGAGGGATACAGCGATGACTTACAACCGTGTCGACGTCGCCATGCGCGAACTCATCGCCTCGTTCTCCTGCCTGGACCCCGCGCGATTGATCGACAGGCTGAGCGGGACCGCCGCGGCGGTCACCGGAACGGCCTACGCGGGTTTCGTACGGGTGGACGCGCTACGGGAGGTCGCCCAGTCCGTCAATGTGCACGCGCCCCCGGTCGATCCGCTGCGGGTACGCCCGTGGCTGGAGGAGTCCGGGGTGCTCAAGACGCTCGCCACGCGATCCGTCCGGCTGCTGATCGTGCCGGACGCGTCGATGGGCGAGCCCGGGTTCCTGGCCATGCCGGTGCCGCTCGCCACCAGGGAGCACGTGTTCCTGTGGGTGGCGGGGCGCCGGTTCGGGGAGCCGGAGGAGCACCTGCTGAGCCGCTTCGCCACCGCCGCGGGCCGGGCCCTGGAGGCCGCCAGCGCGCTGGAGGCGGCCACCCGGCTGTTACGCGGCGTGCAGGCGTTCCCCTGCGGGTGACGGGCGTCGCCGGGCCGGATTCGGTACGGGCCGGATCGCGAGAATACGGATGACCTACGGGTGGGTCCGATAGGTGCGGCGGCCGTTTCCGTGCTGCGGTTCCAGGAGATTCTTCACCGCTTTTCTATACCCAAACTTGGAAATTGCAGTATTTCCACAGAATGGGTGAAGGCGGCCTTCCGGACGCCCGCGGCGGGGTCGCGGCTCGCACGGCCCCGCTGCTCAGGGGCTCTTCCCGGCCATCGGCGGCTCGGCGGCCAGGATCGGCGCGTGGCCTGGCGAATAGCCGGCCCGCTCGCCACGGAAGCGGCTTTGCGGACCGCCTAGTTCGTACACCCCGCTGGGACCGCCGGGCACCGCGGTAATCGTCGGCATATTTCGCATCTTGCCGCCCTAGGGAACGACGAGTGGGCCAGCACCAATGGCGCATCGCCTGCACGATCACGCATCAGCGGAACCGCTCCGCCAACCTCGCGTCAGCTGTCGCTCGGGACCGATGCGTGTGAGATGTCGCTCCGCGCGTCAGACGTCTTGCCCGAGCATGGCGCTTGTCGCCTCGTCGACGATGTCGCCCATCGCGCGTTGCGCCTCCGGGGAGTCTCCGGCCTGGATCGCCTGGGCCACCTCCGCGTGCCGGCGGATCACCGCCGGCTCCGGGAAGGCCGGCATCAGGTGGTGGTGCGTACGAGCCGCCAGCACCTCCGTGACCACCGTGGTGAGCGCGCCGAGCATCTCGTTGCCCGAGGCTTCCAGCAGGGTCCGGTGGAACAGGATGTCGGCGGCCAGGTAGGACTCCAGGTCGCCGGACCTGCCGTGGACGGCCATCCGCATGACCGCCTCCGTCAACCGGCCGCACTGCTCGGGAGTGGCGTGGGTGGCGGCGAGCGCGGCGGCGACGGGTTCGACGCCGCGGCGGAGCTCGCCGAGGGAGCGGAGCAGCGAGGCGCGTTCGCCGCTGTCCAGCCGCCAGCGGATGACGCGGGGGTCGAACAGGTTCCAGGAGGTCCGGGGCGAGACCGTGATGCCGACGCGCCGGCGGCTGCTGACCAGGCCCATGGACTCCAGGACTCGTACGGCCTCGCGCACCACCGTACGGGACACCCCGAACCTGGCCTCCAGCTGCTCGATCCTGAGCACCTGGCCGGCGGCGTAGCCGCCCGCGACCACGAGGGCGCCCAGCTCGTCGAGCACGCTGCCGTGCAGACTCTCGTCTGTGACGCCCCTGCTCACATGCCTCACATACTTCGATTCAAAAGTATGATTTATTCGACTTCTCAGCTTGATTGATATGACGCAAGCTGTCTAGTCTGACGCGCATCCGAGCCCGAGAGGTTGCCCCGCATGGACGACTCACCCCGCCCGCAGCTCATCGTCGTGATGGGGGTGACGGGATGCGGCAAGTCCACCGTCGGCGCCGCGCTCGCCGAACGCCTCGGGGTGCCGTTCGCCGACGCCGACGACTTCCACAGCCCCGCGAACGTCGCCAAGATGTCCGCCGGAATGCCGCTCGACGACACCGACCGGCTGCCGTGGCTGCGCGCGGTGGGCGCCTGGCTCGCCGAGCACGCCGGCACCGGGGCCGTGATGGCGTGCTCGGCGCTGAAGCGCCGCTACCGCGACCTGCTGCGGGAGGCCGCCCCCGAGGTGAGCTTCCTGCACCTGGACGGCGACGTCGACATGATCAGGAAACGGGTGGCGCACCGGCCCGGGCACTTCATGCCCGAGTCACTGGTGGCCTCGCAGTTCGCGGCCCTCGAACCCCTCGGCCCCGACGAACGCGGCGTCGCACTCGACCTGTCGCTGCCGGTCGACGACGTCGTGAACGCCTATCTCGCCCGTACGACCTCGTGACCGCCCACTCTCGGCCGGACGGCCTCCCGAGCGCGTGCCTCAGCCGTACGACCTCCTGAACGCGCACCTCAGCCGTACGACCTCCTGAGCGCGTGCCTCGCCCGGACGACCTCCTGACCGCACCCTGCGCGACGTCCAGCGCGCTCCTGGCCGACCGGCGTCGGCCGCCCGGAAATGCGCCAGATCCGCGACCGAAAGCGAGACGGCACGGCCGAAGCGGATAGGGCTGAGGACACGAGGGCCCAGGGACGAGAAGCCCAGAGACGCGAGGGCTCAGGAGCGAGAAGCCCCAAGGCGAGAGGACCGACGTCGTTCCTGAAGGCCCTCCTGAAGGCCTTCAGCCCTGGCGTTCCTGAAGGCCCTCAGCCCTGGGCGACCAGCGGATGGCGCACGGGGGGCCTGGCGCACGCGGGGCCTGGCGCACGGGGCCCATTGGCGCACGGCGGCCGCTCCGTCGGCGGCCGGTGGCGGATGATGCACGGCGGCGGCTGGCGCGTCGGCGGGCGGTGCACGGTGGCGGGCGGTGCACGGTGGCGGGTCACAGCAGGACCCCCGCACCCCCAAGCGGAACACGGGCCGAAGCGGAACGCCCGCACTCCCACCAGGAGCACGGGCGTTCAGTAAGATTCGGGAAGGTTCAGGACGAAGGGCTCATCCCCGGTGGGCTTCGAAGCGCATCGTGCGGGAGACGCCGACGCGGACCGTGGTGCCCGGGACGATGGTGACGGGCTCGTTGGGTGGGATGTCGTAGAAGTTGGGGTCGCCGGGCGGCTGGATCTGGGTGCCGTTGACCGACCCCAGGTCGACCAGGTTGACGTCCCAGCCGTCGAGCGCCACCCGCAGATGCCTGCGGGAGACCGACCCGTCGGGGCTGGTCACCTTGGCGGGCCTGGCCGTGCCACCCGCCACCTCCGGCGCGCGCTCGGGGTCGCGTCCCAGCAGGTAGTCGCTCTCCAGCGGCAGCGCGGTGCCGTCGTCGAGGATGAGGACGCCCAGCGGGGGCCGCGGCCCCTTGTACGGCACGAGGGTGCGCTGGACGAGCGCGATGCCGCAGACCGCGCAGTAGGGCACGCGTGGGTCGTTGAAGTGGTCGTTCTTGCAGTCGACGCCGTAGACGAGCTGCCGGTCGCCGTGCTCCTCCTGGGCGGGCGGAGGCGGAGGCGGCGGCTGCTCGAACAACTCGCGGGGCTGTTCGAAGTGCTCCCGCGGCTGGTCGTAGGGGGAGGCGGGCTGCTCGAAATGTTCGCGTGGCTGGTCGTACTGCTCACGCGGCTGGTCGTAGGGGGAAGAGGGCTGCTCGTACTCGGGCATCGTGCCGTTGCCGGAGTGCGCGGGTGCGGGCTCGTCGTAGGTGGGGAACCCGCTCGGCTGCTCGGCCGGGGGCGGCGGGTCCGGGACCGCTGACAGGAACGGCGGCTGCTGCTCCAGCGCGGGAGGCGGCGGCTGCGGCCCTGAGGCGGACTGGGGACCCGACAACGGCTGCGGGCCTGACAAAGGCTGAGGACCCGAGAACGGCTGCGGGCCCGAGGGGCCGGCGGCCGAAGGGGTGGCGGGCTGGTCGTTGCCCGACAGCGGATAGGGGGCCATCTGCACCGGAGGCGGCACGACCAGGTCGGGCTCGAAGTGCAGGGCGGTGTTGGGCAGCTCGCTGGTCAACGGCCTGGACTGCGCAGCGGGCCGCTCGGCGACGTCACCGAAGTCGCCCATCAGACCGCCGCCGTGCACCACGCCGCCGTCGAAGCTGACCGCGGGATGCGGCTCGCCCCCGCCGGGCAGGCTCAGCGAGACGCGTTGGACCGGCCCGTTGATGAGCCGGTCGGCCCAGGTCAGCGAGTCGCTGCCGGCCAGCCGGGTCTCGCCGGAGGCCGTGGTGACCGTGGCCGACGCGGAGCCGCTGACCAGGACGGCCACGCCGCCGTCGACCGGCCCCGCGACCGCGCAGGTGGCGGGGTCGCCGGTCATGTTGGCCGCGAGCACCTGGGCGGCGCGCCTGGCGAGCGCTCTGCCGTCGCCCCCGGCGGCGGCCGTCTCGCGTAGTGCCTTGAGCAGTTCATCGGCCGCGGCCTCGGCCGCGTCGCACACCAGCAACAGCCCGCCCAGATAGGCGACCAGCCCATCTCCGGGAAGCGGACGTACCGCCCCGAAGCCCTGGCCCGTCATGACTCCTCCTTCATGACGACCGCGCTGCGCTCATCGGTGCCCTCGCTGCGCTCGGTCACTCAATTCTCCTCCCCGGAAGCCGGCGTGATCACGGCACCCGCACTGCCGTGCCGGCCACCAGCCATACGCATACCCATACGGCGAGGCGGCGTCGCGGCCGCCCCCGTCTCGATTCGGTGAACCGGTGGACCGGTGGACCGCAATAAACCTGGCCGAACAGAACACTATCGGCCAGCCGTCTCATCCTCGAACCGCCGGGTGCGATCCGGAATCACCTGATCACTGGACACGACACTAGCCGGGGGCTGCCGGTTATACGAGTGGGACATATCAGACGCCGCTGAAGACGCGGTTGACGTCGGCCGTGGCGAGCACTCCGTAGATCTCGCCGCCGCGCTCCACGAGCAGGTATTCGCCGGCCGGGGCCTCGCGCATGGCGTCGATGAGCGCCTCCCCCGTCAGGTCGGCGGCCAGCACCATGGACGGCTCCAGCGACTTGGCCATGGAGCCGGCGTTCACCCAGGGGCGGCGGTGCTCGGGAGTGGCCTGTACGGACGCCTCGTGCACGATCGCGACGGGGCGGCCCTCATGATCGACGACGACGAGGGCGCCCGCCCGCTTCTCGGTGGCCTGGCGCAGCGCCTCCGACAGCGGGGTCTCGGCGACGACGGGGATCGCCCTGCGGGCCAGGGTACGGGCGTTGACCTGCGGGATCCTGGCGCGGATGCGGGCCACGCGCAGCGACTGGGTGGCGCCGAGCCAGATGAAGGAGGCCAGCACCAGCGGCCACAGCACGTCGCGAAGGTCCACTTCCTGCCCGCTCATCAGCGGCGCGGCGATCGGCAGGACCACCAGCAGCACGGCCAGCACCCTGCCGCCCCAGGCGGCGGCGATGGTGCCGGAGCCGGCGTTGCTGGTCAGCTTCCAGACGCCGGCGCGCAGCATCCGGCCGCCGTCGAGCGGCAGGCCGGGCAGCAGGTTGAACACGCCGACGATGAGGTTGGCCAGCCAGAGCTGCCAGATCAGTACCTCAGGGATGCCACCGCCGTTGATCAGGAAGACGTCGGCGGCCAGGCCGATCCCGGCCAGGCCGAGCGACAGGGCCGGGCCGGCGGCGGCGACCATGAACTCCTTGCCGGGCGTCGGCGGCTCCTTCTCGATCTCCGACACGCCGCCGAGCAGGTAGAGGGTGATCCGGCGGACCGGCAGGCCGTAGAACTTGGCCAGCACGCTGTGGGCCAGCTCGTGCAGCAGGACCGAGACATAGAGGAGGACGGCGAAGACGAAGGCGACGGCGTAGGCGGCTGTGGCGTCGAGTTCGGGCAGCATGGCCCGCACCTGGTCACCGAACATCCAGGTGATGAAGGCCGCGACGATGAACCATGTCCACGACACGTAGACCGGGATGCCGAACGGCTTTCCCATCCGAAGACCGGAAAATTCCTGCTGCGGGCTCTGCTCGCTCACCGCGCTCCTTGCCGTTCATTACGTGCTTCCGCTGCCTTGATGCTACGCGCCGGACGAGGTGCTCCCGGCTTCGCGGGCCCTATTCTGTCGGGCTCTTGACCTAGAGTGCGGTGCATGACGTTGACCGAACCGGTGATCATCGGAGCCCTCTCCCCCTCCCGGGCGGGCGACTTCATGACCTGTCCGTTGCTCTATCGCTTCCGCGTGATCGACCAGTTGCCGGAGAAGCCCTCGGCGGCCGCCGTGCGCGGCACGGTGATCCACGCGGTCCTGGAGCGCCTGTACGACCTGCCCGCGCCGCGTCGTTCGGTGGAGGCGGCGCTGGAGCTGCTGGGGCCGCAGTGGGAGCGGCTGCTGTCCGATGATCCGCACTACGCCGAGATGTTCGCCGATGACGAGGAGCAGGCGACGTGGCTGGCGCAGGCGCGGGCGATGCTGGAGCGCTATTTCACGCTGGAGGACCCGACGCGGTTGGAGCCCGCCGAGCGGGAGCTCTATGTGGAGGCGGTCCTCGACGGCGGCCTCATGCTGCGCGGCTACGTCGACCGGCTCGACGTGGCGCCGACCGGGGAGGTGCGGGTCGTCGACTACAAGACCGGCAGCGCGCCGGGCCCCGACTTCGAGGCCAAGGCGCTGTTCCAGATGAAGTTCTACGCGCTGGTGCTGTGGCGGCTGCGCGGCCAGGTGCCCAGGCTGCTGCAGCTGGTCTACCTGGGCGGCGGCGGCGAGGTGCTGCGTTACGCGCCGGATGAGGCCGATCTGCTGGCCACCGAGCGCAAGGTGCGGGCGCTGTGGACGGCGATCGAGCGGTCGCTGGAGACGGGCGAGTGGCGGGCGCGGCGCAGCCGCCTGTGCGACTGGTGCGACCATCAGGCGATCTGCCCGGAGTTCGGCGGCACTCCGCCGCCGGTGCCCGACCGGCAGCCGGGCGACACCGTACGGAGCAACCGCCGGGCGGCCACGGACGAGCTGTAGGCCGCCCGCTCCGGAGCAACCGGTCGGCGGCCACGGACGAGCCGTAGGCCACCCGCTCCGGAGCGACCGCCGGACGGCCACACGCGGCGCGGTCCGGAGCGGCCGGCGGGCGGCCATGGACAGCCTGTAGGAGTCCGGCTCTCCTCCCAAGGGAGGAGGTTCCGGGCTTTCACCTGGACCTACAGTGAAGCGGTGCGCATCGATCGGGCCAGGTTCCACGACTCCCTGTTCGCCGTGGCGCTGGCCGCGGTCTCGGTCTGGCTCTTCCTGTCCGCCGATTCGGCGTTGCTGGAGCCGGGCGGCGGCCAGGCGGTCGACGAGATGCGCAGCGCCGACTCGTTCGGCGCCGTGCTGGTGCTGCTGGCGTGCGCGCCGGTCGCCGTGCGCAGGCGCTGGCCGCTGGCGACGCTGTGCGCGGGGCTGCTGCCCGAGACGCTGCTGACCGGGCTGGGTTACGGCTCCGGCGCGGCGGCGGCGCCGGTGCTGGTGCTGCTCTACTCGGTGGCCTCTCTCCGGGGGCTGGCCGTGGCGCTGTGCGCGCTGCTGCTGTCGTTCCTGGCCTACGCGTTCGCCGGGGCGCTGAGCCCGGTCACCGGCGGCAACTGGAGTGAGCATCTGGTGGCGTTCATCGTGCTTCTCGCGGTCTGGGGGGCCGGGCGGAGCCTGCGGCTGCGCCGCGCGTACCTGGAGGAGCTGAAGGACCGCGCGGCCCGGCTGGAGCGCGCCTACGCGGCCGATACGCGGGCCGCGCGGGCCGAGGAGCGCTCGAGGATAGCCCGCGAGCTGCACGACGTCGTGGCCCATCACGTGAGCGTGATGACGGTGCAGGCGGCGGCCGCGCGCCGGGTGCTGGCCGCCGATCCCGACATGGCGCGTGAGGCGCTGTCGGCCATCGAGCACACGGGCCGGATGGCGATGAGCGAGATGCGCAACATCGTGGGCGTGCTGCGTACCGACGCCCGGGCCGAGCTGGGGCCGCAGCCGGGGATGGACGATCTGCCGGCGCTGGTGGAGCAGATGCGGGAGGCGGGGCTGGCCACGCGGCTGTCGGTCGAGGGCGATGCCCGGCCGATCCCCGCCGGGGTCGATCTGGCCGCCTACCGGCTGATCCAGGAGGGTCTGACCAACAGCCTGCGGCACGCGGGGGCGGGCGCCAAGGCGGTGGTGACCGTACGCCATGGTCCGCGTGAGCTGGACGTGCGGGTGGAGGACGACGGGCGGGGGCCGGCGAGCCTCTCCGGGCCGCCAGGGCATGGTTTGGTGGGCATTCGCGAGCGAGTTGCCCTCTATGGTGGAATCCTCAGCATCGGTCCGCGACCGGGGGGCGGTTTCGAGGTGCGCGCGAGGTTCCCGTTGAAGGACTCACCATGACGATCAGGGTGCTGCTGGTGGACGACCAGCCGCTGCTGCGCACCGGTTTCCGGCTGATACTCGAGGCCGAGCCCGACATCACGGTGGTGGGGCAGGCCGGTGACGGCAAGGACGCGCAGGAGCAGACGCGGGCGTTGCTGCCCGACGTCGTGCTGATGGACATCCGGATGCCCGGGGTCGACGGCATCGAGGCGACGCGCAGGATCGTGCGGGAGGCGGCGCCGACGGCGCACGTGCCGAAGGTGCTGGTGCTGACGACGTTCGACCTGGACGAGTACATCGTGGAGGCGCTGCGGGCGGGCGCCTCCGGGTTCCTGCTGAAGGACGTGCCGCCGGACGAGCTGGTGCAGGCGATCCGGGTGGTGGCGGCGGGCGACGCGATCGTGGCGCCGAGCGTGACCCGCCGGCTGCTGGACCGCTTCTCCAAGCGGCTGCCGTCGGCGTATGAGCAGGCGACCCCGGCGCGGCTCGACCGGCTGACCGAGCGGGAGCTGGAGGTGCTGCGGCTGATCGCCAAGGGGATGTCCAACGCGGAGATCGCCCGGAAGCTGGTGGTCAGCGAGACGACGGTCAAGACGCACGTCGGCAACGTGCTCACCAAGCTGGGCCTGCGCGACCGCGTTCAGGCGGTCGTCCTCGCCTATGAGACCGGCCTCGCGACGCCGGGCGCCGCTTCCTGATCTTCAGCGTGGCGGCGAGAACAACCGTGGCGGCGAGGACGATCTGAACGGTCGGCGGTGGGGAGCCCCCATCCGCCGACCGGCGTCAGGAGGTCGTGGCGGCCGTCTCCGGCGCCTGGGCGGGGGCGTTCTCCGGGAAGTGGCAGGCCACGCGGTGGCCGCTGGCCAGCTCCTCCAGGGGCGGCTCCACCGTCTTGCAGATGTCCTGGGCCTTCCAGCACCGGGTGTGGAAGCGGCAGGCGGGCGGCGGGTTGAGCGGGCTCGGGACGTCGCCCGTCAGCCTGATGCGGTCGCCGTCCGCGCGGGCCTTGGGATCCGGGATCGGGACCGCCGACAGCAGCGCGTTGGTGTAAGGGTGCATGGGGACGCTGTACAAGCTCTTGCGGTCGGCGATCTCCACGATCTTGCCGAGGTACATCACCGCGACCCGGTCGCTGATGTGGCGGACCACCGACAGGTCGTGGGCGATGACCACGTAGGTGAGGTCCAGCTCGTTCTGCAGGTCCTCCAGGAGGTTGACCACCTGGGCCTGGATCGAGACGTCCAGCGCCGAGACCGGCTCATCGGCGATGATCAGCTTGGGCTTCAGCGCGAGCGTGCGGGCGATGCCGATGCGCTGGCGCTGGCCGCCCGAGAACTCGTGGGGGTAGCGGTTGTAGTGCTCCGGGTTGAGCCCGACCAGCTGGAGGATGTCCTGGACGGCCTTCTTGATCCCGTGCTCGGTCTGCACGCCCTGGATGCGGAACGGGGCGCCGACGATGGTGCCGACCGTGTGGCGGGGGTTGAGCGACGAGAACGGGTCCTGGAAGATCATCTGCATGTCGCGGCGGAGCGGCCGGAGCTTGCCCTGACTCATGTGGGTGATGTCGCGGCCCTCGAAGACGACCTTGCCCCCGGTCGGCTCCAGCAGCCTGGTCACCAGCCGGCCGGTGGTGGACTTGCCGCAGCCCGACTCCCCCACCAGGCCGAGCGTCTCACCCTTGAACACCTCGAAGCTGATCCCGTCGACCGCCTTGACGGCCCCGACCTGCCGCTTGAGCAGGCCCTTGGTCACCGGGAAGTGCTTCTCCAGGCCCTGGACGGAAAGAAGCGGCTCGTTCGAGGTGGTCACTGCGTCTCCAGCACTGGCTTGACTTCGTTCTCCCACAGCGTCCGCCGCTGCGTCCTGCTCAGGTGGCAGCGCACCAGGTGGCCGGGGTCGGTGTTGATCAAGGCGGGGATCTCGGCCTTGGACTGACCGTCGGTCTGGTCGGAGTAGGGGCAGCGGGGGTGGAAGGCGCAGCCCGACGGCACGTTGATCAGCGACGGCGGGGTGCCCTTGACGGGCAGGAGCCGTTCGGTGGGCTCCCGGTCGAGCCGGGGCATCGAGCCCAGCAGTCCCCACGTGTAGGGGTGCTCGGGCCGGTAGAAGATGTCCTCGGCCGAGCCGTACTCGATGCACTTGCCCGCGTACATGACCAGGATGTCGTTGGACAGCTCGGCCACCACGCCCAGGTCGTGGGTGATGATGATCAGCGCCGAGTTGAACTCACGCTGCAGGTCACGCATCAGGTCGAGGATCTGCGCCTGCACGGTCACGTCGAGCGCGGTGGTCGGCTCGTCGGCGATGAGCAGCTCGGGGTCGCACGACAGCGCCATCGCGATCATGGCCCGCTGGCGCATGCCGCCGGAGAACTCGTGCGGGTAGGAGTCGACCCGGCGCTTGGGCTCGGGGATGCCGACCCGGCCCAGCATGTCGATGGCGTGCTTGCGGGCCACGCTCTTGGAGACCTTGTGGTGGATGCGGTACGCCTCAATGATCTGGTCGCCCACCGAGTAGAAGGGGTGCATCGACGACAGCGGGTCCTGGAAGATCATCGCCATCTTGCGGCCGCGCAGCCGGCGTACGTGCTCCTGCGAGGCGGTGACGAGGTCTTCGCCATCGAGCCAGATCTCGCCGGAGACGTGGGCGTTCTTGCCGCGGTGCAGGCCGAGGATGCCGAGGCTGGTGACCGACTTGCCCGATCCGGACTCGCCGACGATGCCCAGGGTCTTGCCGCGTTCGAGGCTGAAGGACAGCCCGTCGACGGACTTGACCACACCGTCGTCGGTCGAGAAGTGGATCTTCAGGTCCTTGACGTCGAGAAAGGGGCTCTCGCTCACGTCAGCCTCACTCTCGGGTCAACCACCGCGTAGAGCAGGTCGACGATCAGGTTGGCCAGGATGATGAAGACCGCCGCGGTCAGCGTGACGCCCATCACCTGGGGGAGGTCGTTGTTGTTGATGGCGTCGACCGCGTACTTGCCGATGCCGGGCAGCGAGAACGTGCTCTCGGTCAGCACCGCGCCGCCGAGCAGCAGGCCCAGGTCGAGGCCGAACATGGTCATCACGGGCGTGAGCGTGGCACGCAGGCCGTGTTTGACCACCACCATGCGTTCGGGCAGGCCCTTGGCCCGCGCCGTGCGGATGTAGTCCTCCGACATGGTCTCCAGCATGCCCGCTCTGGTGAGCCGGGCGTAACCGGCCGCGTACAGGAAGGCCAGCGTCACCCAGGGCAGGATGAGGTTGTTCGCCCAGGTGAGCGGGTCTTCCGAGAACGGCACCCAGTCGGCGACGTCGCCGACCAGGCCGAGCTGGTCGCGGAAGATGGCCAGCGACACGATGCCGGTGAAGAAGATGGGCAGCGACACGCCCGCCAGGGCCACACCCATCGAGAGGCGGTCGAAGAAGCTGCCGCGCCGCAGCGCCGACAGCACGCCGGTCGAGACGCCGAACACCACCCACACCACGGCGGCGCCGAGCGCCAGTGACAGGGTGATCGGCAGCCGGTCGAGCAGGTCGGGCATCACCGGGTTCTGGGTGACGTAGGAGTAGCCGAAGCACGGGGCGGGGCAGTGCTCGACGCCGGGACCGTAGTTGCGGTCGACGCCGACGAAGATGCCCTTCACGAACCGCCCGTACTGCACGACCAGCGGGTCGTTGAAGCCCAGCCTGACGGCGGCCTCGTGGATCATCTGGTCGTTGGCGGCCTTGCCCACGTAGCGGGAAGCGAGGTCGTCAGCGGACATCCCGGCGAGCCGCGGGACGAGAAAGAAGATGGCGAACGTCGCGATGCTCACCACGAAGAGCAGCATGACGGCCGCTATCAACCGTCTGATGATGTATGTGGCCACTGATCTCGGCTATGGCGGCCGGGCCTTGTGGGCCCGGCCGCCGAAGCCTTCACCTGCTTTCGACGAACGTTCCGGAGGTTTTCCCGGACCGGGTTACTGGGTGCTCAGCGTCAGGAACTCGTACATCCCGAAGTTCTGGCTGACGAACGCGTTCTTCAGCGTCGGCGGCCGGTAGAACAGGCCGTGCGCCCAGACGTAGGGCAGGATGAACGCGTCGTCCATGACCTTCTTGTCGACCGAGGCCCAGACCGCGTTGCGCTTGGTGGCGTCCTGCTCCGCCGCGGCCTGGTCGATCAGCTTGTCGATCTCCGGGTCCTTCACGCCGAGGTTGGTGTTACCGGCGGCGCGGATGACGCGGCTGTCGACGATCTGCTGGAAGAAGCCGAAGCCCTCGGGGTAGTCGGCGCCCCAGCCGTAGACCATGAGGCCCAGGCCGTTCTTCTTGGCGAAGTCGGGCTTGCCGGCGTACAGCTTGAAGTAGTCACCCTGCGGGAAGCCCTTGACCTCCAGCTTGATGCCCACGCGGCCGAGCGACTGCTGCAGCGACTCGGCGGTCTGCTTCTCCGCCGCGCGCTCGACGCGGAAGGAGATGGTGGTGCTGAAGCCGTTGGGCTGGCCGCAGGCCTTCAGCTCTTCCTTCGCCTTGTTCACGTCGCCGCCGGGGTTGGCCTCGACGCCGTAGAGGTCGTTCTTCTCGTAACCGGTCATTTTCGACGGCATGAGGCTGAGGGCGACCTCGCCACCGGCATCGGGACCACCGTAGGCGCCCTGGATCGCGGAGCGGTCAGCGGCGTACAGCACGGCCTTGCGGCAGTGGATGTTGTCCAGCGGCGGCACGTCGGCGTTGAGGTTGGTGAACCAGGTACGGTCGAGCGGCGCGGAGTCGGCGTACTGCTTGACCTTGTCGTCGGTCAGGACGGTCTTGCGGGCGTTGGCCCCCACGCCGGTGCTGTTGATCTTGACGTCGATCTTGCCCGAGAGCAGGCGCTGGTCGAGGTCGTCCTCGTTCTGGCCGAGCAGCACCTCGATCGAGTCGTTGAGCTGCTTGCGGTTGGGGTCGGTCGCCGCGTCCCAGTTGGGGTTCTTGACCAGCTCGATGCGCTTGCCGAGCTCGTGGGCCTTGAACATGTACGGGCCGGTCGCGACCGGGTGCTCCTTGTACTTGGTGCCGGTGTCCTTGGCCGCCGGCACCGGGGCCGTCGACGGGAGCATGGCGAAGTAGTCGAAGCCGCCGTAGGCCTTCTTCAGATGGAAGACGACCGTCTGGTCATCGGGCGTGTCGATGCCCTTCCAGGAGTCGAGCTTGTCCTTCATCTTGTACGGGCCGGTGTAGTCGCCGTTGTCGAGCCAGTCGTTGAAGTAGGTCGGGCCGCTGGGCAGGATCTCCTTGTCCAGCGAGCGGGCCACCGCGTACTTCACGTCCTTGGACGTGATCGGGGTGCCGTCCTCGAACTTGATGCCCTTGCGCAGCGTGTACGTCCAGGTCTTGCCGCCGTCGCTGGCCTTGCCGAGGCCCTCGGCCAGGTCACCGACGAGCTCGAGGCCCTCCTTGCCCGGCACCGGCTTGAACATGGTCAGCGCGCGCGTGTAAAGGCGGGAGAAGTTCCAGGCGTAGCCGTAGTACTGGTCGCCGGGGTCAACCGAGTCGAAGTCGCCCGGCATGCCCATGTGGAGCGTGCCGCCCGTCTTGTCGGACGGGTTGACGACCTGCGTCACTCCGGCGTTGTACTGGCTGGCGGGCGCCTCAGCGGTGGCACCGCCGGTCTTCTTGGCAGAGCCGCCGCCACCACACGCGGAGACGGCCAGGGCGAGAGCGGCGGTGATCGCGACCGCCGACGCCATGGATTTTATCTTCATCGACCTGACACACCCCTTGTAACTAGGAGTCCAAAATTTGCGGGATAACTCACGAGGTCATCGAGCCTTGGGATCGAAGGCGTCCCTCAGGCCGTCGCCGAGCAGGTTGAACGCCAGCACGGTGACGAAGATCGCGAGACCGGGGAAGACCATGTAGTTGGGCGCCACTTCGTAGTTGTGGACCGCGTCAGCCAACATGCCTCCCCACGTCGGGGTCGGCGGCCGTACGCCCACGCCGAGGAAGGAGAGCGCGGCCTCGAACAGGATGTTCGACGGGATCAGCAGCGTCGAGTAGACCAGGATCGGGGCCAGCAGGTTCGGCAGGATCTCCTTGAACAGGATGATGTGGTTGCGCGCGCCCAGGCTCCTGGAGGCGTCGACGAACTCCCGTTCACGCAGAGACAGCGTCTGACCTCGGATAATACGCCCGATATAGGGCCAGTTGAAGAAGCCGATGATGAACACGAGCAGGCTGATCCTCAGCGTGTCACCGGACATCCCGAACGCCTTGTCGGGGATCACCCCGCCGAGCGCCAGCGCGAACACCAGCAGCGGGAAGGCGAGGAAGATGTCCATGAGCCGGCTGATGACCGTGTCGATCCAGCCGCCGAAGAAACCGGCGATCATCCCGAACACGGTGCCGAGCAAGACGCAGAGCAGCGTCGCGAAGAAGGCGATGAGCAGCGAGACGCGCGCGCCGTAGAGGACCCGGCTGAACAGGTCACGGCCCGTGGTGGGCTCGACCCCGAACAGGAAGTCCCAGCTCATGCCGCCGAACGTGCCGATCGGCGCCTGGATGGCCGGGTCGATCTTCTCCCGGTGCCATTCCGCCGGCGGGTGACCGAGCCACGACACCAGCAGCGGCGCGAAGATGGCGACGAGGATCAGCACGACGATGACGATGCCGCCGATCATCGCGATCTTGTCGCGCTTCAGCCGCATCCATGCGATCTGGCCAAGGGAACGCCCTCGGATGACTGAGGAGTCCGCGCCCTCCAGAACGGTTTCCGGTCCGGCTTCGATAGCCGAGCCCGGAACATCGAGCGGTGCGGTCATGCCAATAGCCCCCTGGATGCCAGACGACGTCGTCCGAATGGGCGGCGGTCCCGATCAGGTTATGCGCCGCGCTGGTGAAGTCGCTAGTCGCGTCCTCAGGAGGCAGAATCTATGGCCTGAGCTGGTGTGACCAGCCCCTCAGGGCGGGATGTGGCTCAACTGTGATTGACGCGAAACTCATTCGTATCGATCTTGGGAAGTTTGTCTACGCCCCGTCCCGGTTGCGTCTCGGAACTGTGACACACCTCGGATCAGCTGATGCCCCTGCGCTTGAGAATATCCTCGATGTCGGAGAAGTCATCGTCGTTGTTCTTCTTCGCCGGCGCCGCGGCAGGCTTTCCTGCAGGCTGGCCCGCCGGTCCCGCTGCCTGTCCGGCCGGCTGCCCCGCCCTCTGGCCGACAGCGCGTTGCTGCGGCGCCGCCGGGGCCTCCGCGGCCTTGCCCGGCTTGCCGTCGCGCGCCAGTTTCAGCTTCCGGCCGCGCATGAACCCCGAGGCCACGAACAGCACCACGGACAGCCCGGTCACGGCGACACCCGCCCAGACAAGGGGGTTGAAGATCAGGCTCGTCACGAAACTCACGATGGTGGCGCCGATGGTCCACAACGACTGCAACGCGTTGGTCAGGTAGGCGGCCAGCGGGAGCAGCGCCCACGCGGCCATCCTCATGCCGGCCGCCGCGCCTCTGCGCCGGAAGGCCAGGAAACTGAGCACCAGCCCCGCGATGGTCACCCCGGCGCACAGCGGCAACCAGTAGATCTGCTCGAAAGTCATTCCGCCGCCCCTCTGTTATGTGGCTGTGCTCCCCATCCTGGCACGCTCCCTCCCGCCGTCCCTCCTCCCCAGGTACCGGCCCTCCCTTAGGGGATCGGCTTGCGTGCGGTTGGGGTTCGCCCTCTTGCCGGGGTGAAAGCTTTACTTTTTTGTACGGCAAGCATGGGGAACCCGCCACCCGCCGCACGGGGCGGAGGGCTTCCAGGAATACGGTCTCTGACCGGATGGTGGCCGGCCGCCGTTACGCGCGCTCCTCGGTTTCGACGGATCGTCAGCCGGAGGCGCGACCAGGGAATCGGCCCGCTCGGAGAGCCGCCCCGTTCAGGGAAATCGGCCCGTTCAGGGGAATCGGCCCGTTCAGGGGAATCGGCTGGGTCAGGGGATCAACGCGCGGAGGGTGGGGATCGTGACGTCCGTCAGAGACGCGACCACGAGGCGGCCGGGAGCCGGGTCGATGGGCAGGAGGCTGGGGACCCCTACGACCGCGCAGCCCGCGGCTGTGGCGGCGGCCACGCCGTTGGGCGAGTCCTCCAGGACGACACAGCGCACCGGGTCGACGCCCAGCAGGTCGGCCGCCGTCAGGTAGGGCTCGGGGTCGGGCTTGGTGCGAGTCACGTCGTCGGCCGTCACGATGGCGTCGAAGCGGTCACGGCCGACGCCCTTGAGCACCGCGTCGGCGATCTCCCTGAGCGACGAGGTCACCAGCGCGACCGGGATGCCCTCCTCGCGTACGGCGTCGAGCAGTTCGGAGGCTCCGGGCATGAGCGCCACGCCGTCCGCCAGGCGGGCCACCATGCCGTCGATCATCCACTCGCGCAGGTCCTCCGGGGAGACCGACGAGCCGGAGACGGCGAGCATGTAGGCGACGGTGCGTTCCATGGAGCCGCCGACGAGGTGCGCCTGGTGGTCGAGCGTCCACTCGCCGCCGAGTCGCGCCATCACCTCGGTCTCGATCTCCAGCCACACCTTCTCGCTGTCGACCAGCAACCCGTCCATGTCGAAGAAGACGGCTTCCATGCATCCCCCGATCGGTTCGTGTACGGCGCCGCGACGGCACCCCGTCCCGCCATTCTCACCGCCGACGAGAAGATCGCGAGCGCCGGGGCCTCACCCACGGGGGGTGACCGAGAGCGAGGCCGGACGAGCGCCCCACAACGCCCGGAGGCCGCCCGGATGAGCGGCGCTCGGGCCGGGTCAGACGTTGAAAGTATTCAGACGTTGAAGTATTTCGCCTCAGGGTGGTGGGCGACCAGGGCGGACGTGGCCTGCTCCGGGTGGAGCTGGAACTCCTCCGACAGCGTGACCCCGATCCGCTCCGGGTCCAGGAGCTGGAACAGCTGCACCTGGTCCTCGAGGTTGGGGCAGGCCGGGTAGCCGAAGGAGTAGCGGCAGCCCTGGATGTTCACCTTGAGCATGTCGTCCAGCGACTCCTCGCCGCCGATCCCCCACTCGGCGCGGACCCGGGCGTGCCAGTATTCGGCCAGCGCCTCGGTGAGCTGCACCGACAGCCCGTGCAGCTCCAGGTAGTCACGGTAGGCGTCCTTGGCGAACAGCTCGGCCGTCGCCTCGGAGATCTTGCCGCCCATCGTGGCGACCTGGAAGCCGACCACGTCCACCTCGCCCGACTCGCGCGAGCGGAAGAAGTCGGACAGGCACAGGTGCCGGTCACGGCGCTGGCGCGGGAAGGCGAAGCGGGTGCGCTCGTTTCCGGCCTCGTCGAGGATGATCAGCGAGTCGCCCTCGCTGACGCACGGGAAGTAGCCGTAGACGACGGCCGCCTCCAGCAGCCCCTCGGTCTGGATGCGGTCGAGCCACATGCGCAGCCGCGGCCGTCCCTCGGTCTCGACGAGTTCGTCGTAGCCGGGGCCGTCGCCGCCGCGCGTGGGCTTGAGGCCCCACTGCCCGAGGAAGAGCGCCCGCTCGTCGAGGAAGGCGGAGTAGTCGCTCAGCGAGATGCCCTTGACGATGCGGTCGCCCTGGAAGGGCGGCACCGGCACCCGGTTGTCGGCGGCCACGTCGGAGCGGGCGGGCAGCTCCTCCTCCGGCGTGCGGGTCAGGACGGCGCCGGTCTTGACCCGGCGCTCGCGCAGCGGCGGCAGCGTGGCGCCGGCGACGCCGCGCTTGACGGCCATGAAGGAGTCCATGAGCCGCAGCCCCTCGAAGGCGTCGCGGGCGTAGCGGACCTCGCCGGCGAACAGCTCGGCCAGGTCCTGCTCGACGTAGGCGCGGGTGAGGGCGGCGCCGCCGAGCAGCACCGGGTAGCGGTCGGAGATGCCCCTGGAGTTCATCTCCTCCAGGTTCTCCTTCATGATGACCGTCGACTTCACCAGAAGTCCGGACATGCCGATGACGTCGGCCTTCTGCTCGTCGGCCGCCTCCAGGATCGCGGAGACCGGCTGCTTGATGCCGAGGTTGACCACCTGGTAGCCGTTGTTGGACAGGATGATGTCGACCAGGTTCTTGCCGATGTCGTGCACGTCGCCCTTGACCGTGGCCAGCACGATGCGGCCCTTCGTCTCGCCCTCGACGCGGTCCATGTGCGGTTCGAGGTAGGCGACGGCGGTCTTCATCACCTCGGCCGACTGCAGCACGAACGGCAGCTGCATCTGCCCGGAGCCGAACAGCTCGCCGACCGTCTTCATGCCGTCGAGCAGCACGTTGTTGATGATCTCCAGGGCGGGCCGCTGCTCCAGGGCGGCGTCGAGGTCGGCCTCCAGCCCCTTCTTCTCGCCGTCGATGATGCGCCGCTTGAGCCGCTCCCACAGCGGCAGCGCGGCCAGCTCCTCGGCCCTGCCCTCCCGCATGGCCGAGGCGTCGACGCCCTCGAACATGTCGATGAAGCGCTGCAGCGGGTCGTAGCCCTCGCGGCGGCGGTCATAGACCATGTCGAGCGCGACCTGGCGCTGATCGTCGGGGATGCGCGACATCGGCAGGATCTTGGAGGCGTGGACGATGGCCGAGTCGAGCCCGGCGTTGACGCACTCGTTGAGGAACACCGAGTTGAGCACCATGCGCGAGGCCGGGTTGATGCCGAAGGAGATGTTGGACAGGCCCAGCGTGGTCTGCACGTCGGGGTAGCGGCGCTTGAGCTCGCGGATGCCCTCGATGGTCTCCAGGCCGTCGCGGCGGCTCTCCTCCATGCCGGTGGCGATGGTGAAGGTGAGGCAGTCGACGATGATGTCGGACACCTGCATGCCCCAGTTGGCGACCAGGTCGTCGATGGTCTCGCTCGCGATGCGTACCTTCTCGGCGGCCGTGCGGGCCTGGCCGTTCTCGTCGATGCACATGACCACGACGGCGGCGCCGTGCTCGCGTACGGCCGTCATCGTCTTGTGGAAGCGTGAGTCGGGGCCGCGGCCGTCCTCGTAGTTGACCGAGTTGACCACCGCACGCCCGCCGAGCATCTCCAGCCCGGCCCGCAGCACCTCCGACTCGGTCGAGTCGAGCATGATCGGCAGCGTGGAGGCGGTGGCCAGCCGGAAGGCCAGCTCCTTCATGTCGGCCACGCCGTCGCGGCCCACGTAGTCGACGCACAGGTCGAGCAGGTGGGCGCCGCCGCGGGCCTGCTCGCGGGCCATCTCCACGCAGTCGTCCCAGCGGCCTTCGAGCATGGCCTCGCGGAAGGCCTTGGAGCCGTTGGTGTTGCACCGCTCGCCGATGGCCAGGTAGGAGGTGTCCTGGCGGAACGGCACGGTCTGGTAGAGCGAGGAGGCGCCCGGCTCGGGGTGCGGGCGGCGCGCGGCCGTCTGCCTGCCGCGCACGCGGTCGACGACCTTGCGCAGGTGCTCGGGGGTGGTGCCGCAGCAGCCGCCGACCAGCGACAGGCCGTAGTCGCGGGTGAAGGTCTCGTGCGCGTCGGCGAGCTCGTCGGCGCCGAGCGGATAATAGGCGCCGTCGGAGGTCAGCACCGGCAGACCGGCGTTGGGCATGCACGAGAGCTTCAGCCGGGAGTGCCTGGCCAGGTAGCGCAGGTGCTCGCTCATCTCGGCCGGGCCGGTGGCGCAGTTGAGGCCGATCAGGTCGACGCCCAGCGGCTCGATCGCGGTCAGCGCGGCGCCGATCTCGGAGCCCAGCAGCATGGCGCCGTTGGTCTCGATCGTCACCTGGGCGATGATCGGCACGTCGCGCCCGGACTCCTCGGCGGCCCGCTTGGCGCCGATGACGGCGGCCTTGACCTGGAGCAGGTCCTGGCAGGTCTCGATGATCAACGCGTCGGCGCCGCCCGCGATCAGGCCCGCCGCGTTGTCGCGATAGGACTCGCGCAGCTTCTGGTAGGGCAGGTGCCCCAGGGTCGGCAGCTTGGTGCCGGGGCCCATCGAGCCGAGCACGAAGCGCGGCTGCTCGGGCGTGGACCAGTGGTCGGCCCGCTCGCGCGCGATCCTGGCGCCCGCCTCGGAGTATTCGAAGACCCGCTCGGGGATGTCGTACTCGCCCAGGGCCGCCAGGTTGGCGCCGAAGGTGTTGGTCTCCACGCAGTCGACGCCCACGGCGAAGTAGGCGTCGTGGACGCCGCTCACGATGTCGGGACGGGTGACGTTCAGCACCTCGTTGCAGCCCTCGTGACCCTCGAAGTCGTCGAGGGTGGGGTCCTGGGCCTGCAACATCGTCCCCATCGCCCCGTCGGCGACGATCACTCGCTGGGACAACACTTCACGGAAGGACGGGGAGCTGCTCATGGGCTAGAGCTTATCGGCTGTGCAGAAAGGCTTGAGCGGACGGCTATTCTGCCAAGAAGACAATTTGACCAAATGTCTAATAGGGGTTCCCGATGGCCTACCGCACCGTGCTGGCCGGCACCGACGGCTCCGCCTCCTCCTTCCGCGCCGTCTCCGCGGCGGCGTCCCTGGCCGGCGCGACCGGCGCCACGCTCGTCCTGGCGTGCGCGTACCTGCCCATGCGGGCGAGCGAGCGGGCCGCCGCCGCGGACCGGCTCGGCGACCTGGCCTACAAGGTGAGCGGCTCCACCCCCGCAGACGACGCCCTGAGAGCCGCCCGCGAGCACGCCGTCGCCGCCGGCGCGACCGAGGTCGTCCTGGCGGCGGAGGAGGGCGACGCGGTCGACGTACTCATCACGCTGGCCGCCGCGCACCAGGCGGATCTGCTGGTCGTCGGCAACCGCGGGCTCAACAGCCTGGCGGGGCGGCTGCTCGGCTCGGTGCCCTCGCACGTGGCCCACCGCGCCTCCTGCGACGTGCTGATCGTCCACAGCACCTCCGGCGGCCGCGCCTGACCATCACTCCGTGCCGGCGGCCGCGCCTTACTCTCACCCCGCGCCGAGTGCGAGCGCCTGACCTGAGGGCGCCCGGGCCGGCGCCACGTGGCGGCGTCTGACCGGTCGCTCCGCGACGATGACTGATCATCGTTACTCCGTGACATGACCGCCTCCTCACCGCATAGGCTTAGCTGGACAGCGGAGAGAGGAGGCGACACGTGATCGAGTTCGAAAGGCTCCCCGAGCTCGTCGACCCGGTGCTCATAGCCGCGTTCGAAGGGTGGAACGACGCCGGCGAGGCATCCAGTGGTGTGATCGCCCACCTCGAGTCCGCCTGGAAGGCGGAGCCGCTGGTCGAGCTGGATCCCGACGACTACTACGACTTCCAGGTCACCCGGCCCGTCGTGGAGATGGGCGACGGCCTGACCCGCTCCATCATCTGGCCGACGACGCGGCTGCTGCGCGCCCGGCCGCCGGGCGTCGAGCGTGACGTGGTGCTGCTGCGCGGCATCGAGCCCAACATGCGGTGGCGGTCGTTCTGCGCCGACATCGTCGAGGTCTGCCGCGAGCTCGGCGTCGAGCTGGCCGTGATGCTCGGCGCGCTGCTCAACGACTCACCGCACACCCGCCCCGTGCCGATCCTGGGCGGCGCCACGGACGAAAACCTGGCCCGCTCGACCAACCTGGAGCTGAGCCGCTACGAGGGCCCCACGGGCATCGTGGGCGTCCTCCAGCAGTCGTTCGGCGACGCCGGCCTCGACGCCGTCTCGCTGTGGGCGTCGGTGCCGCACTACGTGGCCCAGCCGCCCAACCCCAAGGCCACGCTGGCGCTGCTGCGCCGCCTCGAAGACCTGCTGGAGATCCCGATGCCGCTCGGCGATCTCGACGAGGAGGCCCGCGCCTGGGAGAACGGCGTGGACGAGCTCGCCTCCCAGGACAGTGAGGTGGCCGAATACGTCAAGGAGCTCGAGGAGCGCAAGGACGCCGCTGAGCTGCCCGAGGCCAGCGGCGACGCGATCGCCGCCGAGTTCGAGCGCTACCTGCGGCGCCGGGACCGCGACACTGACAGCTGACTCGCAGCCTTTGTTTACCGAACTTTCTGGAAGTTTCAGGTAATAATCGGTAGCCATACAACTTTGCACCAAGTTGGATCCCCAGGACCGGCTCGTCACCAGGACCCCGGCCGCGAATGCCACGTTGCACCTACCCACGTGAACCTATCCATGTGACTGCGCACGTTAGGCCAACCATGGCGACTTCCCACGTAGACCCGCACCAGAGGAGTCAGGACACCCGGCGACGCATCCTGGAGATGGCGCTCTCTCTCAGGGATGATCGCCCCGGCGGCTCCGTGGACCATTTCCTCGCCCTGCTGCAGGACCGGCTCCCGCTCTGGCTCAGCATCCTGCACGGACTGTCCCACCGCGTCGGCAGGGGCAGCGTCACCGACAACCTGCTGCCCATCGTGCGGGCGGGCATCGACTACTACACGGATGTGCAGGCCGTGGCGCTGCCCGCGGTCACCTCGCCGTCCGTCACCGTCCGCTTCCGGCAGGCCGTACGCGATCACGGGCTCGGGCCGATGACGGAGATCCTCCCGCTGGCCGCCTATCTGGAGGGCGAGCAGCGTCTGGGCCGGGTGGCCGCCGGCGTCGACCCGGAGGGCACCGCCCGGCTGCTGCTGGCGGGGTGCTTCCACCACGCCTACATCGAGATGTTCGTGGGCGCCGACGCGGGACCGTCCCGGGACGCCGGCGCCCAGGAGATCGTCCGCGAACTCCGCCTCGAACCCGCCCCCGCCTGACACTCCCCAACTGCACCGCCCACCCTCACCACCGACCACCGACCACCGACCACCGACCACCGACCACCGACCACAGCCTCCGCCAGCGACGACGCCCGCCGACTGCGGCGTCCCTCGACCGCGGCGTCCGTCGACCACGACCTCCGTCGACCGCGATGTCCATCGGGATATCAGGCGCCGGAGGTGCGGGCGTCGGGGATCGCGGGCGCCGGAATCGGGGGCGCCGGATCGCGTCCGTCGGGATCGGGGGCGCCGGATCGCGTCCGTCGGGATCGCGTCCCTCGGGATCGCGAGCGTCCGAATCGCGTCCGTCCAAATCGCGTCCCTCGGGATCGCGAGCGTCCGAATCGCGTCCGTCCAAATCGCGTCCCTCGGGATCGCGAGCGTCCGAATCGCGAGCGTCCGAATCGCGTCCGTCCAAATCGCGTCCCTCGGGATCGCGAGCGCCGGGACTGCGGGCGTCGCGGCCGTGAGTGCTGCGGCCCTGAGTGTGCGGCCCTGAAGTGTCGTGGCCAGGGACGCCGTCGGCGGCGGTTGGAGCCGAGCTAAGCGGTCTGTACGGCGCTCCAGGTGTTCGGTACGGCCGTCCGGGTCCTCGTCTGGTCGAAGCGGTGCCAGATCAACTCCACCACGGCCGGGTCGGCTCCCAGAGGCTCGCTGACCAGGTCCGCGCCCGCCTCCGCCAGGCGGTCGTGAAAGAAGCCGGGCGCCAGCAGGTACGAGGCGACCGCCAGGCGCGACGCCGGGCCCGATCCGAGACGTTCCACAGCCTCGCCTGACAACGGACCCGACCTGAGACGATCCGCACCCTCGCCTGACAACGGACCCGACCTGAGACGTTCCACGGCCTCGCCGAGCGAAGGGCTGCCCGCCGAGGTGAACGCGGCCGTGACCGGGCGGCCCAGCCGTACCGCCAGCAGGTGGGCGGCGGCACGGACGTCGGCGAGCCCGGCCGGATCCGAGGAGCCCGCCGCACCCAGGATGACCGTGTCGGCGGGCCCCAGTCCCGCGCGGGCCAGCTTGCGGGCGAGCGCGGCGGTGAGCAGCCGGTGCGGGCCGAGCGGCGGCGCGACGAGCGCGTCGGGGCGGTGCTCGGCGACGACGTTCGGCAGGTCGATGTGCACGTGGTAGCCGCCGGCGAGCAGCAGCGGCACCACGACCACGGGCCCGGGGACGGTGGGCAGCACGTCGGCCAGCAGGGGCGAGCTGATCTCCAGGTAGCTCAGCTCGACGCGCTGCCGGGGCCGCGCCCGTCTGACCGCCGCCGCCAGGGCGGCCAGCGACCGCTCCCCCGCCGCGCTCCGCGTCCCGTGCGCGGCCAGAACCAACGTGGGCACGGCCGAACCGGCCCGCACAGACGCAGCCGACACCGACGCGCTCGAACCGACCTGTGCGGCCGCGCCCGGAATCGGCGCGCCAGAAACGGGAGTGGCCCCCTGGGGCGCGGACGACGTCACAGGGGCGCCGTCTCGTGGCTGCAGGCGAGCCGGTAGCCCCGTTTGACCACCGTCTCGACGATCCCGGCGGGCCCCAGGGCGCGCCGCAGCCGCGTGATCGCCATCTCGACCGCGTGCTCCGCCGAGTCGCGCGACAGGCTGCCAGGCAGCACGGTACGCAGGTCGGTGCGGGAGACCACATTGCCGGGCTTGTCGGCCAGGCGCTTGAGCACGGCCATCGGCGCGGGCGGCAGCGGCCTGAGCTCACCGTCGACGACCACCGCGTGCCCGCGGATCTCCAGCCGGTGCCCGCCCGCCACCAGCCGGGTGACGCCGTGTTCGGGCAGGTGCCTGGCCAGTGCCCTGGCCAGGGCGCCGAGGCGGGATCTTTCGGGCTGCAGGGTAGGTACGCCGCGCTTGACCAGCGGCCCGGCGGTGACCGGCCCGACGCAGGCCGCCACGACGCGGTCGCCGAACGCCGCCAGCAACTGCTCCTCCAGCCCCTCGGCGCGGGCAGCGCCCAGCATGGCGTGTACGGCGGGCGCGCTGGTGAAGGCCACGGCGTCCACGGCGCCGGAGAGCGTCTGGGTGATGAGGCGGCGCAGCGGCGAGGGATCGCGGTACGGCAGCCACCGGTAGACCGGGATCTCGATCACCTCGGCCCCGGCCTCCCGCAGCGCCTCGACGAACTCCGTCAGCGGCTCGCCGTGCTGCTGCACCGCGATGCGGCGGCCGTGCAGATCCTGGGCCAGGAGGTACTGCTTGACCTCCTCGCAGGACTCGGTGGCGGGGGTCCAGTGGTCGTTCAGCCCGGCGGCGCGCACCGCTCCCCTGGCTTTGGGGCCGCGGGTGAGCAGGCGGGCCCTGGTCAGGTGGTCGGCCAGGTCGGCCGAAAGGCCCCAGCCTTCGGCCGCCGCCATCCAGCCGCGGAAGCCGACGCCGGTGGTGATCACCACGTCGTCCACCGGGCCGGCCAGGCTGAGCCGGGTGGCGGCCAGCAGGTCGGAGTCCTCGGAGAGCGGCACCAGCCTGATGGCGGGCGCGCTGACCACCCGTGCGCCGCGCCGTTCGAGCAGCGCGCCGAACTCTTCGCGCCGCCGGGTGGCGGTCACACCGACAGTGAAGCCGGACAGCGCGTCCGGCGCCGTCTCCAGCTCACGCGCCGGGTCGTCGAGGGGAAGCGCGTTCACGCGAACACCCCCCGTGGTGATGGGCTTGGCCGGGCCCCGAGCGCCCGGCCAAGCATCACAGGTCCATGAGCCGGAAGTGAGATCACAGATTAGATAGTGCTTTCGGGCGGTTTCGCCGCTGGGTCTCCTTTGTTACCGCTGTGCTACAACCCAAGAGCGTTACCGCGGTGCTACAACCCAGAACCCTGGCGGTTGATCCCGAAGGCGCGTGGGAAGCACCACCCCAGACCACGCGGCCTATCGGGGAGTTGCGGTGACAGTCCGCCCTATTCGCATGTTCAGCGATCCGGTGCTCCGCTCGGTGGCGGCGCCGGTTCACGACTTCGACCGCGAACTCCGGGGGCTGGTGAAGTCCCTGACCGCGACGATGCGCGCGGGAGCCGGCCGCGCCGGGCTGGCCGCGCCCCAGATCGGGGTGCCGCTACGCGTGGTCGTCTACTCCTACGACGGCAAGTCGGGATGCCTGGTCAATCCGCGACTGGAGCTGTCGGAGCGGCGTGTCACGGCCGACGAGGCGTGCCTGTCGGCGCCGGGCCTGTGGTGGCCACTGGAACGTTCGTACATGGTGACGGCTCGGGGCCGCGACGCCTTCGGCAAGGGTGTGACCGTGCGGGCGCTGGGTGTGCTGGCCAGAGTGCTGCAGCACGAGGTCGACCACCTCGACGGCGTGCTGTTCAGCGACCACCTCGAGGACGGCGAGCGCCAACGCTTTCTCGCCGAGGTGATGCCAGGATGATCTCCCGTCGTTGCGACGGGTCGGTGCCGCCCCAGACGCCGTAGGCCTGTCCGGTGCTGAGCGCGTAGTCGAGACAGGGCTCACGTACCGGGCAGTCGCGGCAGATGACTTTCGCGCGTTCGGCTTCCGCGTGACCCAGCCCCTCGGGCGAGATCGGGAAGAACAATTCCGGGTCTTCGACCAGGCAGGCGGCCTTGTGCGACCAATCTATTGGCATCATGCCAAATGGCCCTACCCATCACTTTCTCGGTCATACATCCTCAAGAAAGCGATCCAAGCCGACCAGGAACCTGGGCCGGGAACGAGCGGAAGCACATAGTCGTGCTCGTCACATATGAAGGGGCCGTGCGCATGTGAAGGGGCCGTGCGCATGTGAAGGGGCCGTGCACGTACCGGTGCGGGATCCTCACCAACGGCTCCAGCCCACCAGCGGTGACCAGACCGCCGCACTCGTGCTCACGCGAGCCGCCTGGCCGGCCTGGGCGACAGCGCTCAGCACCCGGTCCGCCACGTCGGACAGGTCCTCGGCCACCTCGGCGGCCTGCTGGATCTCCTCCCTGCGGGTCTCGCCGGTCGGCACCAGGATGCCCCTGGCCCCCGCCGCCCTGGCCGCCTCCATGACCCTGCCGATGTCACCCACCACGACGCAGTCGCGCGGGCTGACGTCGAGGACGGCCGCCGCCCTGATCACCAGGCCCGGCGCGGGCTTGCGGCAGGTGCAGCCGTCGGAGTCGTCGTGTACGCAGATGGCCCACGCGTCGAACGGGCCGAGGAGCTCCTCGACCCTGGCGTTCACCTGATCCATCTCGTCCGGCGTGAGCAACCCCTTGGCCACGCCCGACTGGTTGGTGACGACCGCCACCGGCACGTCGGCCCGGCGCAGCCGCGCCAGCGCCTCCAGCGCGCCCGGCATCGGCTCGACCCTGGCGGGGTCGCCGTTGTAGGGGACGTCCTTGATCAGGGTCCCGTCCCGGTCGAAGAGCACGGCTCCGGGACGTCGTGGTTCGAACACCCTTCACCTCCGTAGCACAGCTCTCCGTCGCAAAGCTCCGTCGCAAAAGCTCCGTCGCGCTGTCCCTCAGCTACCCGAGGACCCCCTCCACAAACAACTACATAGCGTGACAAACCACCAGACATTCAACCTGTTTCCGCAGTACAGAGGGCTGAATCAGGTTTGAGGGCCGCTTCTCTCGGTAGCCGTCCTCTCTATGTCCAGGTGTAGGAACGAGATGAGGGCCGATGGCGGACGATCCCTCGCCGGTCGAGGTGCCGGCTCTGGGGCGGTACGTGGGGCGGTGCGGGCGGATGTTCGCGCCCGCGCGAGCGGCCGGGTACGAATTATCGCCCGATGATCAGGGAAAACTCGCTGTCCGGCGCCCCCTCCCGGATATCGGGCACGTTATCGGGCACCTTATAGATACCGGCACAGGCGCCGGCGAAGGCGCGTATGTAGTGGTGCACACGGGGACGTCAGCACCCGCCAGGACCTGGCCTGCCGAACGGCTCGGCAAGCGGTCCGGGAGCTGGCCGAAGACGGGCACCGGGTCGTCGTGACAGGCAAGGAGCACGAGCTCACCGCCTGTGTCGCCCACAATGTCGCGGTCGGCCTCGGCGGAAGAACGACGCTTTCACAGCTGGCAGCCCTCATCGAGCGGGCCGGCGTGCTCGTGGCGGGAAACACCCGGCCCGCGCACCCGGCAGCCGTGGTCGGTACGCCTGCCGTGAGCCTGTTCACCCCGCTCGTCCTGTCCGCCCGGTGTGCCCCTACGGAGTGCCCTCGGTGTCCAGCGAGCTCTGGCCGGGACACCAGGGGACTCAGCTCTGTCACAGGTGACAAGCGAGCAGGTGGTCAAGCAGTGGTGGTCAAGCAGTGGTGGTCAAGGCAGTGAGGGAGCTGACCAGTGAATGTCGATCTGATCTCTGAACACGCGGACCCCCTGGCCGCGATCGGCAGCGTCGACTCAGGTGGCCAGAACGTCTACGTCGCCGCGCTGGCCGTCGCGCTGGGAGAGCGCGGGCACACGGTCGTCGTCCACACCCGCCGCTCCGATCCGGTCCAGCCGGACTCGGTGCCCCTGGCGCCCGGCGTCACGGTCGAGTACGTCACGGCCGGGCCCCCGGTTCCGATCCCGAAGGACGAGCTCCCGCTGTACATGCCGGAGTTCACCGATCGTCTCGCCGACCGCTGGTCGGTGCGCCGGCCCGACATCGCGCACGCGCACTTCTGGATGAGCGGCCAGGCGGCCCTGCAGGCGACCGAGGACGTACCGGTGGTGCAGACCTTCCACGCGCTGGGCACGGTCAAGCGGCGCTGGCAGGGCCCCGCGGACACCAGTCCGGCGCACCGCCTCGCGACGGAGCGTGAGATCGGCGCCCGCGCCGACAGAGTGCTGGCCACCTGCGGCGACGAGGTGAGCGAGCTGCTCTCGATGGGTGTGCCCGAGCGGCGCATCGCGGTCGTGCCGTGCGGCGTCGACCTGACCGAGTTCTGCCCCCGTGGCCCGGTCGCGCCGCGCGTGGCCGTCGGCGCCCGGCGCCCGATGGTGCTCAGCATCGGCCGCCAGGTGCCGCGCAAGGGCGTCGACACCGTGATCCAGGCCATGCGCGGGCTCCCCGGGGCCGACCTGGTGATCGCCGGCGGGCAGCGGGACGGCGAGGAGGCTGCGCGGCTGCGTGAACTGGCGGCCGGGTTCGGGGTCGGGGACCGGGTGCACGTGATCGGCAGCGTGCCCCGCGAGCGGGTCCCGGCGCTCATGCGCTCGGCGGACGTGGTGGTCTGCGTGCCCTGGTACGAGCCGTTCGGCATGGTGGCGGTCGAGGCGATGGCGTGCGGCGCGCCGGTCGTCGCCTCCGCCGTCGGCGGCCACCTCGACACGGTCGCGGGCTGCGGCGTGCTGGTGCCGCCCCGCCGCCCGCGCGCGCTGGCCAGGGCCCTGCGCGAGGTGCTCGCCGACGAGGACCGACGCCGGGCACTGGGCGCGGCCGGGGCCCGCCGCGCCCAGGAGAGGTACGGCTGGGCCCGCGTCGCGCAGCAGACCGAGGCCGTGTACACGCAGGTGATCGACGGCAAGGTAGGCCGCCTCGCCGCGTCGTCCGTCTAGGGTGCGCAGCCTGCGGGGCGTCTGAAATGCGACGCCCCGCGGGGTCCGTCTGTCGTCCGTCTAGCGTGCGACGCCCAGCAGAGGTCGTCGCCCAGTAGAGATCGTCTAGAGTGCGACGCCCAGCAGGGCGTCGGTCAGGTCGCGGACCAGGGCCGCCGCCGCCGGGTCCGAGCCGCCCTCGGACAGGGCCCGCTCGACCCAGGCGTCGACGGCGGCCAGCGCGCCCGGGGTGTCGAGGTCGTCGGCGAGCCGTTCGCGTACCTCGGCCAGCAACCGGCCCGCATCGGGCGCGGTGGCGAGCCCGGCCGCCGAGCGCCACTTGGCGAGGCGGGCCTCGGCCGCGGCGAGCTGGGCCGGGACGTACTCCCAGTCCTCGCGGTAGTGGTGGGCGAGCAGCACGAGCCGGATCGCCATCGGGTCGTGCCGACCCCGCAGCTTGGAGACGAAGACCAGGTTGCCCTTGGACTTCGACATCTTCTCGCCGTCGAGCGCCACCATCCCGGCGTGCGTGTAGAACTTGGCGAACGGCCACTCCCCGGTGGCCGCGTGTCCCTCGGAGGCGCCGCACTCGTGGTGGGGGAAGATCAGGTCGCTGCCGCCGCCCGCGACGTCGTAGCCGGCGCCCAGGTTGTCGAGGGCGATCGCGGTGCACTCGATATGCCAGCCGGGCCGGCCGCGGCCGAGCGTCGTCTCCCACGACGGCTCGCCGGGCCGCTCGGCCCGCCACAACAGCCAGTCGAGCGGGTGGCGCTTGCCGGGCCGGTCGGGGTCGCCGCCGCGCTCGCCGAACAGCTCGACCATGAGCTCCTCGCTGTAGCCGGACACCTGCCCGAACTTGGGCGCGTCCGCCACGCTGAAGTAGACGTCGCCGTCGAGGTCGTAGGTGACGCCCTTGGCCGCCAGCTTGGCGATGAGCTCGGCCACCCGGCCGACGACCTCGGTCACGCCGACGTACTCGCGCGGCGGCACGATGCGCAGCGCCTCCATGTCGGTGCGGAACAGCTCGATCTCCCGCTCGGCCAGGTCCTGCCAGCTGACACCGGTCTGCTCGGCCCGCTCCAGGAGCGGGTCGTCGACGTCGGTGGCGTTCTGGGTGTAGTGGACCTCGTGGCCCATGTCGCGCCACACCCTGCCGACCATGTCGAAGGCCAGGTAGGTGTTGGCGTGGCCCAGGTGGGTGGCGTCGTAGGGGGTGATGCCGCAGACGTACATGCGGGCGGTCGGACCCGGGTCGCTCCGCCGGACCTGCCCGGCCGCCGTGTCGTAGAGCCGCAGTGGGACGCTCTCACCGGGAAGCGCGGGAATGGCGGGGGCAGACCACGATCTCATGCCTTTGAGCCTATCCGTCCAGAATCAGCGGTCAGGTCCGTGAACTCGTACGTCACGCCCTCCGCCGCCAGTGTGAGCAGGGTCACCGACAGCGAGGCGAAGACGCGGCCGTCGGGCAGCTCGTGCCGGATGATCAGAGCCGCCGGGTCGGACGAGGGGGCGGCGGCGATGAGCTCTCGCCAGTCGGCGGTGCTCTCGAAGCGCGGCCGGAAGGCGGCCACCCGTTCGTGTTCCGGGTTGAGACCGGTGTTGACGATCATGCTGGTGCCGTCGGGCACCTCGGAGGCGCTGAGCCGTTCCCCGTCCCAGCTGAACAGCCGCACCCGCGTCAGGTCGGCGAGCAGCAGGTGAAAGGGGTCGTAGTAGGTCAGGTCGACATCGGGCAGGTCATTGGCCGCGAGGGCGCGGAGCGGCAGGTCGCCGCGGGAGATCTTGGTGGCCTCGGCCGCGGGCCGGCCGTGCCCGTTGAGGAGGGCGGCGGCGCGGCGCCGGGCCGGGTCGACGGCCAGCCAGGTGCCGCCCGCCTTGAGGTCGCGCCCGCCCACCACGCCGGGGTGTTCGGGCCAGTGCTCTCCCGGCCCTTCCCAGGGCCGGTCGGCGAACTCGTCTCGCACGCCCATCAGCGTCAGCGGCTGACCCGTCTTCACGATCACCGTGCACATAGGGCAAAGCGTAGTAAACGGTTTTTCCATGAGCGGCCAGGGGATGGCCAGTTGACGCGTCGGTCTACATGGGCGGCCACGGGATGGCCGGCCAGTCGCGGGAGGGGTAGGGGTGCAGGCCGGTTTCGAGCAGCTTCCTGATCCGGTTCCAGGTCGCCTCGACCTCGGCGAGCGTGAGCAACTCGCGCAGCCTGCGGCCGAGCTGACCCGACTCGATGTCGCGCTCCAGCTTGGTCAGCGTGGTCACGGCGTCGCGGGCCAGCGGCTTGCCCCGCCACTGCCAGAGCACGGTACGGAGTTTGTCCTCGGCGGAGAAGCAGACGCCGTGGTCGACCCCGTAGACGTGGCCGGTGGGCAGTGGCAGCAGGTGGCCGCCCTTGCGGTCGGCGTTGTTGACCACCGCGTCGAACACCGCCATCCGGCGCACCACCGGGTTGCGGCTGCGTACGAGGCGCATGAGGTCGACCTCACGCTCGGTGTCGATCCACAGCTGGCACATGCCGGGACCGAACGGGCCCTCCCGCAGGACGGTCGGCGGCACGATCTGCCAGCCGGTCGCCTGGGAGACCTCGAACGCCGCGACCTCGCGGGCGGCCAGCGTGCCGTCGGGGAAGTCCCAGAGCGGGCGCTCGCCGCGTACGGGCTTGTAGACGCAGGCGGCGGTGCGCTCACCGAGCGTGATCGAGCAGTAGAGCGTCATGTTGGTCGCCTCGACGAGGCGGCCCGCCACTTCCAGGCGGCCGTCGCGGAGCAGCTTGAGCGCCCCCTCGTCCTCCATGGGCGACGGGTGCGACGGCGGCCTGGTAGCCGGTTCGCTCTCCGGAGCGCTCATGATGTCGCCTCACCCCCGCGATAGCCGTTGAGGCGGACGCAGACGTGTCCCTCGGGGTCGAGTGGCTGCCCGCAAAGGGGACAGGCCGGTCGGCCCGCAGCGACGAGCTGGAGCGCCCGCTGGGTGAACGCACGGGCGACCCCGGCGCTGATCCGCACCCGCAGCATGGCGGGCTCGGGTGCTTCGACGGCTTCCTCGTCGATGATCTCCTGCGCTTCGATCACCACCTGTGAAGTATCGGGATCCCAGGCCAGTGCCATGGTGCCGACCCTGAAGTCCTCCGTGACAGGCACCTCTAGGGGCTTGTCGTCCGTCAGGTCGGCGGGCGCCATGGCGGGCACGTGCGCGGTGCCCCCGCTGCGGCGCAGCACCTCGTCGAGCAGCTCGTCCAGCCTGCCCGCGAGCGCCGCCACCTGCAGCTTCTCCAGCGCTACCGTGGTCAGTCTGCCCTCGGCTCTGGCCTGCAGAAAGAAGGCTCGCGCGCCCGGTTGCCCCAAGGCACCGGCCACGAACCTCTCTGGTGGGTCGTAGTCGAAGACCGGCATAGCCTGACCTTACGTGGTTCCGGGTCCACCGCCGACGGCGGCATCGCTCCCGGAGAGTTTTTCTCCCCCGTCTTTCTCCTCCGAATCCTCGGGAAGCTGCAATTCCCCCATATCGTTAAGCCTGAGAACAAAGGGGCGCAAGGGGGCATAGCGAATGACGGTGAGAGCTCCGGGATCTGCAGTTATCCGCTGAAAGTGATCCAGGTGGAGCCCCAGCGCGTCGGCGACGATGGCCTTGATCACGTCTCCGTGACTGCACGCCAGGTAGACTCCCTTCTCCCCCAGGCGTTGATTCCACTCCCGTACGGCGGCCACGGCCCGGTGTTGCATTTCCGTCAAGGCTTCCCCTTCCGGAAATGTCACCGCACTGGGGTGGGCCTGCACCACCTGCCACAACGGCTCCTTCGCCAGCTCCTTGAGCGGCCGCCCGGTCCACGCTCCGTAACCGCACTCCACGAACCGCTCATCGGTCTGTACGGCCATGCCGCGCCCCTCGGCGACGGCCTGGGCCGTCTCCTGGCAGCGTTCGAGCGGGCTGGAGACGATGGCGTCGAGCCGGACGCCCGCGATGCGCCCGGCCAGCGCCGCGGCCTGCGCCCGGCCCGCCTCGCTCAGGTGCACTCCGGGAGTGCGGCCGGCCAGCACCGGCCCGGTGAGTGCGGTGAGCCCGTGGCGGGCGAGAAGGAGGGTGGTCACCGACCAAGTGTCGCAGGCGTGGATCACGGCGTTTGACGCACCCGGGCGGTAACCTGGCGGGATCATGGAGCAGCGCTATGTCGGCCGGAGCGGCCTGTCGGTGTCCCGCCTGGGGCTCGGCACGATGACCTGGGGGCGTGACACCAGCGCCGACGACGCGGCGGCGCAGCTGCGCACCTTCATGAGCGCGGGCGGCACCCTGGTCGACACGGCCGACGTCTACACCGGCGGCGACGCCGAGCGGCTGCTCGGCCGGCTGCTGCGCGACTCGGTGCCGCGCTCGGAGCTGGTGATCTCGACCAAGGCGGTGGTGACGCCGTCGGGCCGCCGGCCGCGTGACGCCTCCAGGCGCCATCTGATCGCCGCGGTCGACGACTCACTCAACCGCCTGGGACTCGACTACATCGACCTCTGGCAGCTGCACACCTACGACACCGAGGTGCCGCTGGAGGAGACGATGGCGGCGCTCGACGCGATCGTCTCCTCGGGCCGGGCCGTCTACGCGGGCGTCTGCGACTACGCCGGCTGGCAGCTGGCCGCCGCCGCGGTCATGCAGCGGGCGATCCCGGGCCGCATCCCGATCACCTCCGCCCAGGCCGAATACTCCCTGCTGGCCCGCGAGCCCGAGCGCGAGCTGCTGCCCGCCGCCGAGCACGTGGGCGCGGGCGTGATGGCCTGGTCGCCGCTCGGCAGGGGGGTTCTGACGGGGAAGTACCGAACGGGCATCCCGGCCGATTCGCGGGCCGCTACGCCACATTTCGCCGATTTTGTCCGCCCTTATCTCGACGAACGCAGCCGTCGTGTGGTCGAATCCGTGATGACCGCGGCCGACGGGCTCGGGGTCTCGCCGTTGGCGGTGGCGCTCTCATGGGTTCGCGACCAGCCGGGCGTGTCCTCCGCTATCGTCGGTGCCCGTACGCACGCTCAGCTCGCCGGCGCATTGACCGCCGAGGACGTGGTGTTGCCGCGAGAGATACGTGAGGCCCTGGATGACGTGTCGTCGCTCGACTGAGAGCGAACGAGAGTCATGCTCGCGTGTCACGCGTCGATACCGAATCGCAACTTTAGCCGGAAAACGCCTGCGACACACCGCCGATGTCCATAAAGATTTCCCCCGTAAGCGACGCAGGAGGGGACGGATGGGCAGCAGGACCGCGATCTCGGCTGGAGCTCTCGCGCTGGCGCTGGCCGCGATCCCGGTCGTCTCCTCGCCCGCGCTGGCCGAGGCGGTCGACTGCAAACGCGGCGACGGGCTGCTGTCCGGGGTGACGAACGGCCTGTGCGACGTCGTGGAGGCGGTCACCGGCACGGTCGACAGCCTCACGGGCGACACGCTCAAACCCGTGACGAAGAAGGTCGGCGGCACCGCCGACGACCTCCTCGGCACGGTGGGCGACGCGGTCCCGACAACGATCCCCACCAGGTCGGGGCAGCCCCAGCCGACTCCGTCGGACCAGGACCTGCTGCCCAACACTCTCAGCGAGGTCTGCCTCCCGGTGCTGGCCTGCGAGCATAAGGACGCCCAGCAGCACAAGGACCCCGAACACGTCCTGGAGACCCCGTCCCCCCAGGACTCCGCCAAGCCCACTCCCACGGCGAAGCCGAACAAGCGGGAGAAGAAGGACTCGACGACGACCACTCTTCCGACGGACGGCCCGACACCGCCCGAGACCGATCCCCGCGAGCCGGACACGACCGCGAACCCGATCAAGATCCAGACGGCTGACACCGACGAGCCGCGTATCGACCTCCTGTGGCCCAACCCCTTCGCCCAGGACCTCACGGCTCCCCTGCGCGACCAGCCGATCATCCGCCCGTCGAAGCCCACCTCGGACGTCCTGGGCACCTCCTTGACGATCGCCCTGCTGACCTCGGCGATCCTGGCGACCCGCATCGTCCAGCAGCGCCGCCAGCGCACGGAGCAGCCGGACTCGATCCCCTTCGAACCGGCCAGAGCGAACAACGGCCGCCGCCACCGCCTGGCTTAGCGCTCTGGTCAACAGGTCCGCCGCGTCCGCGCGTACAGCTTGGGCGGATCCTCGGCCTACTTGGGCGGGTCCTCGGCCGGCTTGGGCGGATCGTCAGCGCGGGCAGATCAGCGTCTGCTGGCCGGTCGCGATGAGCTCCCGCTGGGCTCCGGTGACGCCGAAGACCTCAAGCCGGCACACCGTGAGCGTCCGCCCCGCCTTGACGACCGTCCCTTCGGCCTCGAGGTGATCACCCGTGGCGGGCGCGAGAAGGTTGATCTTGTACTCCACGGTCAGCACGTCCGCCGTCTCCGGGAAGAGGGTGAGCGCCGCGTAGCCGCCCGCGCTGTCGGCGATGGCACTGGTGGCGCCCGCGTGGATGTACCCGTGCTGCTGGGTGATCTCCGGCCTGCTGGGGAGAACGATCCGAACCTGTCTCGGACTGATCCGCGACAGTCGGGCACCGGCGCATCAGCCCCTGGAGTTCGAAGCTGGCCCGGATGCGGGCCTCGGCTCACCATCACCGAGCTCGCCGAGCGCGTCCGCCTCAGCGTCTCGCCCTGCCACCGTCGCCTGCGCGCCTTGGAGCACAGCGGAGCGATCAGCGGCTACCGGGCCCATCTCGACGCCCACGCCCTGGGCTTGACGTTCGAGGCCCTCGTCTTCGTCACCATGCGCGCCGCGGACCGCGACACCGTCGACGCCTTCGAAGCGGCCGTCGCCGCCGTCCCGCACGTCCTGCAGGCGCAACGGCTCTTCGGCGACCCCAACTATCTGCTGCGGGTCATCACCCACGACCTGCCCGCCTTCCAGCGGCTCTACGACGACCGGCTGGCCACCCTCCCCGGCGTCCAGCGCCTCAGCTCCACCCTCGTCATGAAGAGCGTCGTGGAGAACCGGCCCCTGCCTCTGTGAGCCGCCCGGCCGGGCAAACTACGCATAAGCTTCTCTTTCATGACTCTGAGTGCAGTAAAGGGCGAAACCGCGTGACCGGCGCTGTAGATCGTGGGGTGAGAATCTCGCGACGCGCACAGGCTGTCGCGCCGTTCTTCGCGATGGAGTTCGGCAAGCACGCCGCCGCGCTGGAGTCCCAGGGGCATCACGTCATCAAGCTCAGCATCGGCGAACCGGACTTCGGCGCGCCCCCGGCCGTACTCGACGCGATGCGTGAGGCCATGGACGGCAGGCCGATGCCCTACACGGCGGCACTCGGGCTGCCCGAGCTGAGGCAGGCGATCGCCCGGTTCTACCGGAACGAGCACGGCGTCGAGGTCGACCCTTCCCGGGTCGTCGTGACCGCGGGAGCCTCGGCCGCCTTGGTGCTGGCCACGGCGGCACTCGTCGACACGGGCGACGAGGTGCTGATCGCGGACCCGTCGTACCCCTGCAACCGGCAGATCGTCGAAAGCTTCGGCGCCCGTGTCACGCTCATCCCCGCCACCGCCGAGACCCGCTTCCAACTGGACGCGGCATCGGTGAAGGAGAACTGGACGGACCGGACCCGAGGGATCATGATCGCCACCCCGTCGAACCCGACGGGCACCTCGGCTCCAGCCGGCGAACTGGCCGCGATCTGCGAACTCGCCCGCGAGCGTGACGCGTGGCGCCTGGTCGACGAGATCTACCTCAACCTGAGCGACCACGACGAGCGGGGCCGGCCACCGCGGAGCGTGCTGTCGTTCGATCCCGGCGCCATCGTCATCAACAGCTTCTCGAAGTACTTCGGCATGACCGGCTGGCGACTCGGCTGGTGCGTCGTCCCGGAGATCCTCGTGCCGGCGATGGAACGCCTGGCCCAGAACTACTTCCTGTGCGCCTCCGCGCCCGCCCAGCACGCCGCTCTGGCCTGCTTCACCCCCGAGTCCCTGGCGGTCTGTGAGGCACGCCGCTTCGAGTTCGCCGAGCGGCGCGCGCTCGTCCTCGACGGGCTGGCGCGGATCGGGCTGCCGGTTCCCGTCCCGCCCGACGGCGCGTTCTACGTGTACTTCGGCGTCGGCCACACCGGGCTCACCTCCTGGCAGTTCTGCGAGCGCGCGCTGCGGGAGGCGCACGTCGCCCTCACTCCGGGGAGGGACTTCGGCGTGCACACGGCGGAGACACACGTCCGGCTCTCGTACGCGGCGCCGGCGGACGATCTTCGCGAAGGGCTCACGCGGCTCGGGAAGTTCGTGTCCACCCTTCAGTGAGCCGCGCGGCCCCGACCGGCGAGCAACGCCTCACAGGTTGAAGGTGATGTCGTCTTGGTCGCCTTGTTGAGGCCGTAGCCGCCGTAGGGTGGCGCGGTTGTCGACGTACGCCTGGTGGAACAGTTCGGGGTCGTGGGCGGCGAGTTCCCGGTACAGGTCGACCGTTTCCTGTACCACCCGCAGTTGCTCGTCATGCTCACCCACCCGGTCCAGCGCGGCCGACAGGTTGCCCAGGGCTTGACCGAGGACACGACGGTGGGCGGGGTTGCCGTCCGCCAGCTCACGGCACAGGCCGACCGCGTCCCGAGCCACCAGCACCTGCTCCCGATGCTCGCCCACCCGGTCCAGCGCGGGCGACAGGTTGCCCAGGGACTCTGCGAGGTCGAATCGATGAAGGGGGTTGCCGTCCAGCAGCTGACGGCACAGGCCGACCGCCTCCCGAGCCACCAGCACCTGCTCCCGATGTTCGCCCACCTGGTGCAGCGCGACCGACAGGTTGCCCAGGGCTCGGCGGAGAACGGACCGATGAGCGGAGTTGCCGTCCACCAGTTCACGGCACAGGCGGACCGTCTCCCGTGCCACCAGCAGCTGCTCACCGTGCTCACCCACCCGGTACAGCGCGGCCGTGAATTCGATCAGGGCCTCGGCTAGGTCGAATCGGTGAGCGGGGTTGCCGTCCGCCAGCTCACGGCATACGTCGACCGCTTCCCGAGCCACCAGCAGCTGCTCACCGTGCTCACCCACCCGGCTCAGCGCGGCCGCGAGATGGGTCAGGGCGTGGGCGAGGGTGGGCAGGTGGACGGGATCGCCGTCCGCCAGCTCACGGCACACGCCGACCGCCTCCCGAGCCACCAGCACCTGCTCGCGATGCTCACCCGCCCAGTGCAGCGCGACCGCGAGCCGGATCAGTGATCGGCCGAAACCGGGTCGGTAGGTGAGGTTGTCGTCCGCCGGCCCGCGCCGCAGGTCGACCTCTTCCCGTGCCACCTGTAGCTGCTCGCGAGGGTCACCCGCGTGGTGCAGCGCGACCGACAGGTTGCCCAGGGCTCGGCCGAGGGCGTGCCGATACGCCGGGTCGCCGTCCACCAGCTCACGGCACAGATCGATCGCTTCCTGCGCCGCCAGCAGCTGCTCGCGATGCTCACCTGCCCCGTTCAGCGCGACCGACAGGTTGCCAAGGGCCTCGGCGAGGTCGAATCGGCGGGCGGGGGTGCCATCCGCCAGCCCACGTCGCAGGCCGACCGCTTCCCGGGTCACCAGCACCTGCTCCCGGTGCTCACCCACCCGCTCCAGCGCGGCCGCGAGGTCGGTCAGGGCGTCGGCGAGTTCGGGTGGGGTGCCGGTGGCGCGGGCGCCATGCAGGCGGTGGCGGGTCAGCGTGAGGGCGCAGCGGGGCAAGGCATAGGCGGGGGTGAGCTCCAGGAGCCGGGTGGTGGTGTCGGGGTCGAGGTCGGCGGCGGCGAGAGCGGTGGCGGTGGTGTGGTCCAGCTCGCGACGGTTCGTGGCGGTGGTGAGGGCGGCGTAGATGGCGTGGCGGGCCAGCCGTACCGGGTCGCCGCCCAGCAGTTGCTCGAACAGCGACCGGGCGGGTGGGTGATGTTCGCCCGCGCGGGCCAGCAGGGTCAGGATCCGGGCGGCCTGCTCCTCGGTCGGGTCGTTCAGCAGGTGGCGGGCGAAATGGCGGTCGCCCTCCGTACGGGTCAGGCTGGTGGTGATGAACCAGTCGGCCAGCAGGTTCGGGCCGAGACGTACTCCCGCCCCCGCGGCGGGCGGGTAGAGGGAGTGAGCCCAGCGGGCCAGGTTGGTGACCCGTTCGGCGGAGGCGTCGGCCAATTCAGGGACGCGCCTCAGCACTCCGATGGCCTCCGGCTCGTCGGCGGGGGCGAACAGGGCCAGGGCCGCGATGATCCGGGCCAGCAGCACGTCGGTGACCGGGCCGACCGCCCACCGGTCCAATGCGGCGGTGCCGCGCCACCAGCGTGCCTCGTGCTCGAACAGCACCCCGGCGACCTCGTCCAGGGGCGCGGGTGAGCCGGTCGGCGCGGCTTGGCGTAACACCGTCACCATCGCCTGGGTCAGCACCTCGACCATGGTCTGGCCCTCCCGGACCGGCGCGATCGTGTCCGAGACCGGGGGCACCTGGGTCGCCCGCGTGGCCGCGAACGCGCGGACGGCCTCGCCGTACCAGCGGATCAGGTCAGAGGTCTCCCCCAGCGGCAGCAGCGAAATCACCGGGGCGCTCTTCACCAGCAGGGCGTGTTGTTCGGGGAGGTGAGATTGCAGTGCCTGGCCGAGTTCGACGCCGTGCCGGGTGATCAACACCACTCGCAGCCGGGCCCGCCCCTCGTAGCGCGCCAGTGCGCCCAGCAGGCTCGCCAGGTCGGTTCGAGTGTCGGCGTTGTCGACCAGGACCAGTACCCGGGAGTCGGCCACCGCCGCGGCCGCGTCGACCAGGTCGGCGGCCTTGCCCTCGCGCAGCCAGCCGGCCACCCACCCGTCCGCGGCGGCCTCCTGGGCGGCCCGTAACGCCAGCCGGGTCTTGCCGCACCCGCCCGGCCCGTCCACCACCAGCAGGCCCGGCGCCGCCTCCTCCTGGCACCAGGCCCACAACCAGTCCCGCTCGCCACGCCGCCCCCAGAAGGGGGTGGGGCACGACTGTGGCAGCAGCAGCTCGAACACGCTGCGCTCTCCGCCGGCCAGGCCCTGCGGGTGGTGGATCAGCGGGTCCAGAGCCGAGTGCAGCGCCTCGATTGCCGCGGCGGCGTTCTCGGCTCGGGTCAACGCCACACCGAAGTACGTGCCGCTGGCGCCGGACAACCCGGCCACCACGACCGCGATCAGCGCCCGGCCCCACACCGGCCACTCCCCCGGCACCACCACGGACGGTACCCCGGCACCGATACTGGCCATCGCGACCAGCACCCACGGATTCTTCAGCCTGCTGAGCGTCTTCAGCCGTGCCGGGTTCTTGAGCCAGCGCCCCATCACACCAGCATCGCCGCCAGAGCACGCCGAATCAGCGGGAGAACCGGTAATTGATGGCATCCGGTTACCAGGTCCCGGCGATCGGTCATGGGTACGGATCACGACAAGAGGGCGACGCTTGTGCGGCGCCGCCCAACACGTATGAGCCCGTTCAGGCCATCAGGACAGGTCAGGCGCCGATCGCGTGGGCGCCGCCGTCCACGTGGACGATCTCGCCCGTGGTGGCGGGGAACCAGTCGGACATCAGCGCCACGCACGCCTTGGCGGCGGGGACCGTGTCGGACAGGTCCCAGCCCAGCGGGGCGCGCTCCGGCCAGCTGTCCTCGAACTCCTTGAAGCCCGGGATCGACTTGGCCGCCATCGTGCGCAGCGGCCCGGCGGCGACGAGGTTGACGCGGATGTTCTGCTTGGCCAGGTCGCGGGCGAGATAGCGGTTGCACGACTCCAGGCCCGCCTTGGCGACGCCCATCCAGTCGTAGACCGGCCACGCCTTGCTCGCGTCGAAGTCGAGGCCGACGACCGCGCCGCCCTCCTTCATCAGCGGCAGGCAGGCCACGGCCAGCGACTTGTAGGAGTAGGTCGAGATGTGCAGGGCCGTGGCGACGTCCTCCCAGGTGGTGTTGAGGAAGTTGCCGCCCAGCGCGCTCTGCGGGGCGAAGCCGATGGAGTGGACGACGCCGTCGAGACCGTCGACGTGCTCGCCGACCCGGTCGGCCAGCGTGTCGAGGTGCTCGGTGCTCTGGACGTCGAGCTCGATCACCGGCGGCGTCTCGGGCAGCCGCTTGGCGATGCGCTCGACCAGGCTCAACCGGCCGAACCCGGTGAGCACCACAGTGGCGCCCTCCTCCTGGGCCAGCTTGGCCACCGAGAACGCGATCGACGCGTCGGTGAGCACGCCGGTCACCAGGATCCGCTTGCCTTGGAGAATTCCCACGTCAGTGCCCCATTCCGAGTCCGCCGTCGACCGGGATCACGGCCCCGGTGATGTAAGAGGCGTCGTCACTGGCCAGGAAGCGGACGACGCGCGCGACCTCGCTCGGCGACGCCTGGCGCCCGAGCGGGATGTTCTTGGTGATGGCCTCGACGTCGAGGTCGGCCGTCATGTCGGTGGCGACGAAGCCGGGCGAGACCACGTTGACGGTGATGCCGCGCGAGCCGTACTCGCGCGCCATGGACCGGCCGAAGCCGATGAGGCCCGCCTTGGAGGCGGCGTAGTTGGTCTGGCCCGCCGAGCCGGACAGGGCGACGACGGAGGAGACGAGGATGACGCGGCCGCGCTTGAGCTTCATCATGGGCCTGATGGCCCGCTTGGCCACGCGGTAGGCGCCGGTCAGGTTGGCGTCGATGACGTCGGTGAAGGTCTCTTCCTTCATCATCGCCAGCAGCGTGTCCTTGGTGACGCCGGCGTTGGCGACCAGCACCTCGACCGGGCCCTGCTCGGCCTCGACCTTGTCGAAGGCGGCTTCGACGTCGGACATGCTGGTCACGTCGCACTTGACGCCGAACAGCCCCTCCGGCGGCTCTCCCGATCGATAGGTGACCGCGACGGCGTCGCCGGTCGCGGCTAGTTCACGGGCGATCGCGAGGCCGATGCCGCGATTGCCTCCGGTGACGAGTACAGAGCGTGCCATGACACCTGACGCTATCTCCTACCGGCGGGTATCCACTTGTCCGGGGGATACAAGATCGCAGGGTTAGGATCGTGGACATGCGCCAGATCGATTCCGATTTCCTGGAGCTGCCGATGCGGCAGCTGGCGGACGCCGCCCTGCAACGCGCTCGTGACCTGGGCGCCGAGCATGCCGACTTCCGGTTGGAACGCGTGAGAGCCGAGTCGCTCAGCCTCTACGACGCCCGGCTCGAAGGAGCCATGGACGCCGACGACCTCGGCTACGCGGTCCGCGTCGTCAAGGGCGGCACCTGGGGTTTCGCCGCAGGCATCCATCTCACGCCCGAGGCGGCCGCGAAGGTGGCCGAGCAGGCCATCCGGGTGGCCGAGGTGAGCGCCCCGATCAACCGGGAGCCCATCGAGCTGGCCCCCGAGCCGGTCCACTCCGAGGTGGTGTGGGTCTCCGCCTACGACGTCGACCCGTTCGAGGTGCCGTCGGCGGAGAAGGTGGCGCTGCTGGCCGACTGGTCGGCCGGGCTGCTCAAGGGCGCCGACCACGTCTCGGCCCGGCTGCTGCAGGTCAAGGAGCAGAAGTTCTACGCCGACACGGCGGGCACGGTCACCACGCAGCAGCGCGTACGCGTGCATCCCAAGCTCAACGCGATGAAGGCGGCCAACGGCGGATTCGACGACATGTCGACGATCGCGCCTCCGGTCGGCCGCGGCTACGAATACCTGACGGGCACCGGCTGGAACTGGGCCGATGAGCTGGCCCAGCTGCCCGGGCTGCTGGCCGAGAAGCTGGCCGCGCCCTCGGTGGAGGCGGGCGACCACGACCTGGTGATCGACCCGTCCAATCTGTGGCTGACCATCCACGAGTCGATCGGGCACGCCACCGAGCTCGACCGGGCACTCGGCTACGAGGCCGCCTACGCGGGCACCAGCTTCGCCACCTTCGACCAGCTCAACGAGCTCGTCTACGGCTCCCCGGTGATGAACGTGACCGGCGACAGGACCGTCACGCACGGCCTGGCCACGATCGGCTTCGACGACGAGGGCGTGCAGGGGCAGAGCTTCGACATCGTCAGGGACGGCGTCCTGGTCGGTTACCAGCTCGACCGGCGGATGGCGCTGATGAAGGGGTTCGGGCGGTCCAACGGGTGCGCGTTCGCCGACTCGCCGGGGCACATGCCCATCCAGCGGATGGCCAACGTCTCGCTGGCCGCCGCGCCCGGCGGGCCGTCGACCGAGGAGCTCATCTCGCGGGTCGAGCGGGGCCTCTACATCGTCGGCGACAAGAGCTGGTCGATCGACATGCAGCGCTACAACTTCCAGTTCACCGGGCAGCGGGCCTACCGGATCTCGCACGGCCGGTTGGCCGGGCAGGTGCGCGACTTCGCCTACCAGGCGACCACGACGGACTTCTGGCAGTCGATGGAGGCCGTCGGCGGGCCGCAGACGTACGTGCTGGGCGGCGCCTTCAACTGCGGCAAGGGCCAGCCGGGCCAGGTCGCGCCGGTCAGCCACGGCTGCCCGTCCGGCCTGTTCAGGGGCGTACGGATCCTCAACACCGTGCAGGAGGGTGGAAAGTGAGCGAGCAGCGATCAGCGGCGGGCCATACCGGTCTGCCTGTTCAGATCTCTCCGCAGGACATGGTGGAGAAGGCTCTGGAGCTGTCCACCACCGATGGCTGCGTCGTGCTCGTGGACGAGGGGTCCACGGCCAACCTGCGGTTCGCGGGCAACACGCTCACGACCAACGGCGTGGCCCGCTCCGCCCGGCTGACCGTGATCTCGATCGCCGGCCAGGGTGTGGGCGTGGTCTCCCGCGCCGCCGTACGACCGGATCAGCTCGCCGACGTGGTGGCCGCGGCCGACCGGGCGGCGCGCGAGGCGCAGCCGGCCGAGGACGCGCGGCCACTGGTCGAGGGCCGGCCGGCGAGCGCCTCGTGGGCCGAGCCGGTGACCCCGACCGACATCGGGGTGTTCGAACGGTTCGCGCCCGCGCTCGGCGAGGCGTTCGCCGCCGCGGAGGCGGGCGGCAGGAGGCTGTACGGCTTCGCGGAGCACTCGCTGACCTCGACGTTCCTCGGCACCTCCAGCGGGCTGCGGCTGCGCCACGACCAGCCGTCCGGCCGGCTGGAGCTCAACGCCAAGTCGGCCGATCTGAAGCGCTCAGCCTGGACGGGCGTGGGCACCCGCGACTTCTCCGACGTGGACGTGGCGGCGCTCGACGCGTCGCTGGCCCAGCGGCTGGAGTGGGCCAAGACCCGGGTGGACCTGCCCGCGGGGCGCTACGAGGCTCTGCTGCCGCCGAGCGCGGTGGCCGACCTGATGATCTACGCCTACTGGTCCGCGGGCGCCAGGGACGCGCTGGACGGCCGCTCGGTGTTCGCCAAGCCGGGCGGCGGCACCCGGGTCGGCGAGCAACTGGCCACGCTGCCGGTGACGCTCGTCAGCGATCCGGCCGCCCCGGGCATCGAGTGCGCGCCGTTCGTGGTCGCCCACGCCTCCAGCCGCGAGAGCTCGATCTTCGACAACGGCCTGCCGCTGTCGGCGACCGAGTGGGTGCGGGACGGGCAGCTCACGGCACTGCGGCAGACGCAGTACTCGGCCGAGCTCAGCGGGCTGCCGGTCACGCCCTCGATCGACAACCTGATCGTGCGGGCCCCCGGCGACGGGCGCTCGCTGACGGAGATGATCGCCGACACCGAGCGCGGCCTGCTGCTAACGTGCCTGTGGTACATCCGCGAGGTCGATCCGCAGACGCTGCTGGTGACCGGGCTCACCCGTGACGGGGTCTACCTGGTCGAGCACGGCGAGGTCGTGGGCGAGGTGAACAACTTCCGCTTCAACGAGAGTCCGGTCGACCTGCTGGGGCGGGTCTCGGAGGTGGGTTCCAGCGAGCAGACGCTGCCGCGCGAGTGGGGCGACTACTTCAGCCGTACCGTGATGCCCGCCATCAGGGTGCCGGACTTCAACATGTCCACGGTCAGCCAGGCGAGCTGACCCTTTCGCCGTAGCACTGGCTCATGAGCGCGTCCGGGACTCACCTGGGCGCGCTCATGGCCGTTTCAGCGCTCTGCTCGGGGCCGTCAGGCGTCCTCGAGGCGGAAGCCCACCTTCATGCCGACCTGGAAGTGCGCCACCTCGCCCGCGTCGATGTGCCCGCGCACCTCCGTCACCTCGAACCAGTCGAGGTGCCGCAGCGTCTCCGACGCGCGTCTGATCCCGTTGCGGATGGCCTGGTCGATGCTCTCACCCGACGTGCCGACGATCTCGGTCACCCGGTACGTACGATCCGTCATCTCCACACTCCTTACTCCAAGGCCATGATCGCATGACCGCTGCCGCCGCCCCTGGTCGCTGTCGCGTGCGGCGCACCCGGGGTCTACCGTGGATGTCATGAAGGGGTGGCGCAAGAAGCAGGACGTCCACCAGGTCACCGACGCGCAACCGTCGCTGAGCTCGGACATCCACCGGCGCGAGATCAGCTACCTCATCAAGATGGGGATCCGCACGCTGTGCCTGATCCTGGCCGTGGTCGTCCCGGTGCCCGTGCCGTACCGGCTGCTGTTCATCGCCGCGGCCGTCTTTTTGCCATACATAGCCGTAATCGGGGCCAATGAGAGGGGCAGGGATGCCCCTCCCCCTACCTTTCACACACCGGAAGCTAACCAAAGCGAGATACCAAGGCATCGACGCGAGATCGGGTCGTGACTAAGTCTTGACGCATCCCATGGGTTGTAGGTGTACGCTTTAGGCAAGCGCTCCGGTCCCCCGTCGGAGTGCTGGTGCCGGCGTTCCGGGCCCCCGTCGGAACGCCGATGAAGCGACGCCGGGTGGTTTGCCCCCGTAACCACCCGGCGTCGCCCTTTTCCTGGGGAAACTCTCACTCGGACGATCAGTCCAACGCCCCGGGACCCTGTTGGGTAGGGCCGCTTTCCCCAAATCGTTTACGCTCTCTGCAGCTCATTATGCGCAGAAATTTGGCAACTTTGAGCATGGCTTGACACCAACAGTTCGTTGGCGTGTCAACTCTCGGTCAGCGTCTCGGTCGTGGCCGCGCTCCAGTTCTTGGCGAGCGCGGTAATCCGGGCGACGGCGTCCTCGGGCGCGGTGCCGGCGCCCTCGGCGAGCCCCAGCAGATAGGCGGTCAGCGGCGCGGCGGGCCTGGCGACGCCGTGCGCCACCTCCTTGGTCAGGTCCAGGATCAGGTCCCGGTCGACACGGGCCGGGTCGATGCCCAGCTCCCGGCAGGCCAGGGCGGTCCACTCGTTCAGCACGTTCATGCGAGCCTCCTCTAGATCGTCCATTGTGTCGCAGTCGAACCACGGCCGGCCGGACAGCGCGACGCGCGCGTGGACGAGCGGGCCGAGCAGCCCTTTCAGTGAGCGCCCGGTGTAGCCGTCCAGCGCTCGGCGCAGCGTTTCGGCAGGCCACAGGCTCAGCAACCACTGCTCCCGCCCACTATCGTCCACCGCCACCACCCCGCCACCACCCGTATCCGAGGCGTGGAGCAGTTCGGCGACGTGTCCGGCTCTGAGGTACGGGAGATCTCCGGCGAGCAGCACCACCCGTGGCGCCGTGACCTCGCGCAGCCCGGCCCGGAGCGCCGGAACCGGCCCGCCGCCCGGCGGATCCTCCCGCGCGAAGAACACCCCTGGCAGCGGGCGTTCGGGGCCGACCACGATCACCCTGCGGGCTCCGGAGGCCGCCAGGACGACGCCCTCGATCATCGCCCGCGCCCCGACACTCAGGCCGGGCTTGTCCACGCCGCCCAGCCGCCGCGCCTGTCCCCCGGCCAGGATGACCGCGTCGTACTCTCCGCCGATCGTCACGCCCCCACGGTACGCACCCCAGCCACGGCTCTCGATCGGCGGGGCGGCGCCCGCACCGCGTACGAATACGGGCAAATGTACGACTGAGCGGGCTAGCCGCCGATCGCCGACATCGGGCGGGACGGCTGGAGGAAGGACGGGTCGTCGATGCCGTGCCCGGCGCGCTTGCGCGAGACGGCGGCGATCCAGCGAGCGGCGAGTTCCTCGTCGGAGGCGCCGGCCCGCAGGGGCGTCTTCAGGTCGGACTCCTCGGTGGCGAACAGGCAGTTGCGGATCTGGCCGTCGGCGGTCAGCCGTACGCGGTCGCAGGCGCCGCAGAACGGGCGCGTCACCGACCCGATCACGCCCACCCGGGCGGGGCCGCCGTCCACCAGGAAGCGCTCGGCGGGGGCGCTGCCGCGATCCTCCAGATCGTCGGCCGTGAGGTCGAACGAGTCCGACAGCATCGCGAGGATCTCGTCGGCGGTCACCATGTTCTCGCGGCTCCAGCCGTGCTGGGCGTCGAGCGGCATCTGCTCGATGAAGCGCAGTTCGTAACCCTGCTCCAGGCAGTAGCGCAGCAGCGGCACGGCCTCGTGGTCGTTGATGTCGCGCATCAGGACCGTGTTGACCTTGACGGGGCGCAGGCCCGCCTCGTGGGCGGCGCTGAGCCCGGCGATGACGTCGTCGAACCTGTCGCGGTGCGCGAGCCGCTTGAAGGTGTCGCGATCGAGGGTGTCGAGGGAGACGTTCACCCGGTCGAGGCCCGCTTCGACGAGCACCCCGGCCAGCCGGGCCAGGCCGATGCCGTTGGTCGTCAGCGACACCTGCGGCCTGGGGTCGAGCGCCACGGTGCGGCCGACGATGTCGGGCAGCTCGCGGCGCAGCAGCGGCTCGCCGCCGGTGTAGCGGACCTCGGTGATCCCCAGCCGCTCGACGCCGATCGTGACCAGCCTGACGATCTCCTCAGCCGTGAGGAGCTGGGCGTTGGGCAGCCAGTCGAGCCCTTCGGGCGGCATGCAGTAGGTGCAGCGCAGGTTGCACTTGTCCGTGAGGGACACCCGCAGATCCGTCGCCACCCGTCCGAACGAGTCTCGCAACATGGCGTCACCTCCAATCCGTCGCCAGAGCCCAGCCTATGCTGGTCTTCCAGCCGCTCCCAAACCCGACAACTCACCGGACGACAACGCGGTTCGCGATCAGGTGATTCCTCACTGGGCGTTCCGGAACTCCGTGGCGTGGCGGGTGATGTGTTCGATGTCCGTCAGGTACAGGTCGGCGTGCCCGCCTGCCAGGTGGGCGGCGAACGCCTCGTTCCCGGCCGCCGCCTGCCGCCGCATGTGATCCACCATCGCCCGCAGCCGTTCGGCCGCCACCTCGGGCAGCGCCGTACGCTCGGCGCCGGAAAGACCATAGGCTTCGGCGAGCAGCCGGAGCCGCCTGGCCTGCTCGGTCACCGGCGTCACGGCCTCGCCGTTGCCGACGGCCGTCAGCGGGACGAACCGGTAGGCGGCGTAGGCGACGTCCCACAGGCGCGGCCCGGGATGGGCGGTGTCGAAGTCGATGAGGGCCACCGGCAGGCCGTCGCGGTAGACGCAGTTGTAGGGCGCGATGTCGCTGTGGCAGACGACCTCGGCCGGCTCGCGCGCCGGGAAGTACCACTCGGCGTCCAGTGCCGCGAAATCGGTGGTGGCGTCGTGATAGGCCCGCATGAGTACGGCCAGCGCCTCCAGCGCGGCGTCGCTCCAGGCGTAGGCGGGCACCGGGTAGTGCGCCACGTCGCCCGGGACGAAGTCGAGGATCTCCCGGCCGGCCTCGTCCAGCCCGTACGCGCGGGGCGCCCCGTCGAACCCGGCCGCGGCGAGGTGATCCAGCAGACGGTGTACGGCCGGCGTCCAGGGACCGGTCGGCCGCCGGACGGTGTTCCCGACCCGGACGACCTCGTTGACCCCGCCGCCCGCCAACGGCTCTTCGATCATCCGCGGAACTCTACGCCATCACCGGTTGAGCCATGCGCCTGCCTGGGTGGCGCGCACCTGGGAACAGCGCTGCCTGTCAGCGGACAGAGGCGGGCGGGAGACTGACGAAGGAACAGAGAACCGACGAGGGGGGATCCGATGTCCGACGTGAACGTGGTCGGCATGTGGGTGACGGCCGACGGCCACATCCGGCAGGAGCTTCTGCCGGACGGGCGCTACGACGAGGCCCGCGGCGACCGGCGCAGTGCCTACACCGGCCGCTACACCGTGACGGGCGCCCATCTGGACTATGTGGACGACACCGGGTTCACCGCGACGGGCGACATCTGTGACGGCGTCCTCTACCACGAGCACCTGGTGCTCTACCGGGAGGAGCCAGGTAAAGCCTGAAAACCAGAAATGCCCGGCCCCCGCAATGGGGACCGGGCATTTCTCGAGCCGCATGTCAGTGGCGGCGGCCGACGACCTTCACCCAGTCGGTGGCCTGCGAGCCGTCGAGCCATTCGGCGCCCTCGAAGACCGCCTTCCAGGTGCCCGAGGTGTAGGCCGGGACGCGGGTGGAGAAGTAGCCGTCACGGTTGGTCCGGACCGACTCCACGTACTCCCACCGGCCGCTGCCGTCGGCCTTGAAGAGGATCGAGATCCGCTTCCAGCCGAGGCGGTGCCAGGACTCCGACTCCTTGCAGTAGTCGGCGTGGTGGACGGACACGAAGCCGCTGATGTAGTCCTCTTCGCACTGAACCGACAGCTTCCCCTCGAGGTTGAGGGGCTTGCCGCGCCAGGCCGGTTCGGGGTTGGCGTCGAACTGCAGGGCGGTGTGACCACCGTCGGGCTCGGGTTCCGCCAGCGCCGGAGTGGCGGCGGTCGCCACGACCGTGGCGCCCAGAGCAGCCGCGGCCAGTCCGGCGGCGAGACGTCGCATCATGAATGAACTTCCTTCCCCGTGTGGAGAACGCGCCCCAAGGACAGGGCACGTCAACACCATTGACGCGGTTGGGAAAGGAAAAGTTGCGAAAGCCCCGATAACCATCGTGCAACGACAATTCACCCGGCGGGCTTTATGACACCGTTTTTAGGTGTTTATCCTGCTTTCGTGGATTTTCGAGACCTTTGAGGCATAATGGTCGGTTCCCAGGTAGCGGGCTCGCCAGTAGCCGCCGTTGCGGCCCCGTACCGTCCTGCCGAAGTCGCCCGTCTCGCCGGTGGTCGCGATCGCCACCCGCTCCCACGTGTCCTCGGCCTCCGCGCGCCACAGGATCTCCACCTGCTGGTCGGCGAACGGTGCGTAGTCCTCGTAGCCGCGCGGGTCCACCCTGGTCAGGGAGCCGCGCAGCCGTACGGAGTCGGCTCCGTTCACCTTCTCCGCCCGTACGGACGACATCTTGGTCTCCCGCTTGAGCTGGAACGTCTGGTCGCGCGTCACGCTCTGCCCGTCCTCGCCCGTCGCGGTGGCGGTGATCGTCCAGGTGCCCGACGGGTAGAAGCGGGTGAGGACCTTGTCGGGCAGGAACCGCCAGGTCTGCCAGCCGTCCAGCATTCGCATCCCGACCGGCACCGTCCGCCACTCCGGCATGAACGGCAGCGCGGGCTCCACGGTGATGGGCCGCGGCTGCGGCCGCCTGGCCGACGCCCAGATGTCCGGGCCGAACCAGGCCGGCCACCCCTCCCCGACCGGCCGCGTCCCGGCGTCCACGGTCTGGGCGGGATCCACGACGGCCTCTCCGCCCGGAGCGGTGACGCGCAAGGCGCTTCGGCGACCGGGCGCGAGCACCCCGGTGCCCGTGGCGGAGGCGGGAGGCGTACCGGGGAGCGGCGGTACGGCGCCGACGGGCGATCCGCCGGTGATGGGCGTCTGGCCCGTGGCGCCGGGTGTGGAGCCGGGCTCCACCTTGATGCTCACCCCGTCCCTGCCCTTCACCCCCTTGGCGACCACGTCGATCACCAGGCGGACGGTGTTCCCGGCTCCGACGACGGGGCTGGCGGGCCTGATGTTGATCTCACGAATGGCGAGCTCGGTCGCTGCGGAGGACGCCGGTATGGGCACCGCCAGGGCCCCCGCCGCGAGCGAGACGAGAAGAAGACTTCTGGTCATGATCGAGACGCTAGGAAGCACCCGGTAATGACCAGGACCACGACGCGCGCCCCGAACGGCAAAGGATCAGCCGGAGTACAGGCCCTCGATGACGTCGGCGTACTTGGCGTGGATGACCCGTCTCTTGAGCTTCAGGCTGGGCGTCAGCTCCTCGGTCTCGGCCGTCCACTCGGTGCCGAGCAGCGCCCACCGCTTGACCTGCTGCACCCTGGCCAGCTTGGCGTTGGCCGCCACGACGGCGGCCTCCACCTCCTTGAGCACGGCGGAGTGCTCGGCCAGTTCGGCGAGCGAGCCGAAGGTGATGCCGCGCGACTGGGCCCAGCCGGGCGCCACCTCGGCGTCGAGCGTCAGCACGGCCACCGGGTAGGCCCGGTTGTCGCCGTAGGCGAGGGCCTGGCCGATGAGGGGGTGCTCCTTGAGGTGGTTCTCGATCTCGGCCGGGGAGATGTTCTCGCCGCCGGCGGTGATGATCAGCTCCTTCTTGCGGTCGACGACCCGGTAGAAGCCGTCGCCGTCGACCGAGCCGATGTCGCCGGTGTGCAGCCAGCCGTCCTCGTCGATCAGCTGGGCGGTGTCCTCGGGACGGTTGTGGTAGCCGCGGGTGTTGAGGGGGCTTCGGGTGAGGATCTCGCCGTCCTCGGCGATGCGGACCTCGACGCCCGGCTCCGCCCGGCCGACGGTGCCCAGGCGGTAGCAGGAGGGGCTGTTGCCGGTGAATGCACCGGTCGTCTCGGTCATGCCGTACACGTCGATGACCTTGAGCCCGAGACCGGCGTAGAAGCGCTGCACCTCGGCGGGGAGCGGCGCGGCGCCCGTGGCGGTCCACTCGGCACGGTCGAAGCCGATCATGCCGCGGATGATGGACAGCAGTGAGGAGTCGGCCTGCTCGTAGGCGGCGGCGATCTCGGGGGTGAGCGTGCCGCCGTACTGGCCTGCCTCGACGTAGGCGACGCCGGCGGCCATGGCCCGTCGTACGGCGTCCTGCTGCTCGTCGGTCTGGGTGGCGAGGACCGCCAGCAGGCGGGCCATCATCTTCTCCCACACGCGCGGCACGCCGAAGAACATCATCGGCTTGACCTGCCCGAGCGTGGCTCCGAGGTTGGCCAGGTCGGTGCAGAAGTGCACGTGGGAGACCTTCACCAGGGGCAGGTAGAGGCTGAGCACCCGCTCGGCGATGTGCGCGTAGGTGAGGTAGGAGATCTGCGTGCCCTGGATGGGCAGGGAGGTGATGCGGTCGGTCGACTCGACCTCGTAGAAGACGTTCGCGTGGGTGAGGGGGACGCCCTTGGGCCGGCCGGTGGTGCCCGAGGTGTACAGGACCGTGACCACGTCGTCCGCCGTCACGGCGCGCCAGCGGGCCTCGATCTCTTCCGGGCGCGCGGCCAGCGCGGCGCGGCCCAGCTCCAGGAAGTCCGTCCAGGACAGGAACCGGTCGTCGTCGGGCGCGCCCTCCAGCATGATGATCTTGCGGAGTCCCGTCAGCCGGTCGAGCACCGGCTGCCAGCGGGCCAGCTCGGCGGGGCCGCCGAGCACCGCGATCCGGGCGCTCACGTCGGCGGCGACGAACGCGATCTGGTCGGGCGCGAACGTCGAGTAGACGGTGCAGCCGACGCCGCCCGCGTGCACCGCGCCGAGGTCGGCGAGCACGTGCTCACTCCTGTTGACCATCATCAGCGCGACGGATTCGCCGGGTTCGAGACCGAGCGCGGCGTATCCGGCCGCTATCTCGAGCACCCGCTGCCTGGCCTGGCCGTAACTCAGCGTGTTCCAGCCGCCGTCGACGGGGTCGGAGTAGGCGGGCGCGTCAGGGTAACGCTCGGCCAGCTCGCTGAGCTGCCCGCATACGGTACGGCCGGCGATTAAACGGTTGATCTCCGCCCGGACTTCGAGGACATCTGCCATGGCACCCGCCTCCAGTCAGTAATCACTTGCTCAGCTGGGATGCATCGCACCACACCGCCGGGGTAGCGGCAAGACCTCGCCATCGTCGTCACGTAGAGTGATGGATCGCGCACAAAAGCGGGAGGTCGCATGACCAAGGGCGAAAGGACGTTCTTCGGGCATCCGTGGGGCCTTGCGACGCTGTTCGGCACCGAGATGTGGGAGCGGTTCAGCTGGTACGGCCTGCGCGCCATCCTGGCCACCTTCATGGCGGCCTCGCCCGCCCAGCACGGCCTCGGCATGACCGAGCAGACCGCGCAGGCGGTGGTCGGCGTCTACGGCGCGCTGATCTACCTGGTGGCGCTGCCCGGCGGCTGGATCGCCGACCGGGTGCTGGGCCCGCGCAGATCGGTCTTCCTGGGCGGCTTCATCATCATGTGCGGCCACATCAGCATGGCCCTCCCGGTCGGCGGGTCGTTCTTCGTCTGGCTCGGGCTGCTGCTGATCATCGCGGGCACCGGCCTGCTCAAGCCGAACATCTCGGTCATGGTCGGCCGGCTCTACCGCGACGAGGACGACGGGCGCAGGGACGCCGGGTTCTCGCTGTTCTACCTGGGCATCAACATCGGCGCCTTCCTCGCGCCGATCGTGGTGGGCGAGCTGGCCAAGGGTGGCCGCTGGCATCTGGGCTTCAGCGCGGCGGCGGTCGGCATGGCGCTCGGCCTGCTGCAGTACACGCTGGGCAGGAAGAGCCTCAGGGGCGTCGGCGACGAGCCGGGCCTGCCGCTGACGCCGTCCGAACGGGCCAACGCGGTCAAGCTCGTCTCGTTCGCGGTGGCCGTGACCGTGGTGGCCATGGCGATCTGGGTGGCGACGGGGACGTTCACGCTGTCCAGGCTCACGGTCGTGGTGACGGTCGTGGTGCTGGCGGTGCCGGTGCTCTACTTCGGCTACATCATGCTCGGCAGCCACGACCTGACCGAGGACGAACGGCTGCGGATGAAGGCCTACATCTGGCTCTTCGTGGCGGCCGCGATCTTCTGGATGATCTTCGACCTGGCGCCGAGCAAACTGCTGTTCTTCGCCCAGCACAACACCGTTCTGTCGTTGTTCGGCATCCCCATCGAGGCGGCGACGACGCAGTCGTTCAACTCGCTGTTCATCCTGCTCCTGGTGCCGGTGTTCGCGGCGCTGTGGACCAAGCTGGGGACCCGGGTGAGCACGCCGCAGAAGTTCGCGTTCGCGCTGTTCATGGCGGGCCTCAGCTTCGTGGTCATGGCGCTGGCCGCCAAACTGGCCGAGACGGGCAAGATCTCGGTCTGGTGGCTGGTGCTGGTCTATCTGATCCAGGTGTTCGGCGAGCTGTCGCTGAGCCCGGTCGGGCTCTCGGTCACCAGCAAGCTGGCGCCGCGGGCGTTCAAGGGCCAGATGCTCGGCATCTGGTTCATCGCGGTGTCGGTGGGCGACGCGGTCGGCGGGCAGACCGGGCGGCTCGGCAACGTGCTGTCCGAGCCCGCCTACTATCTGCTCCTGGCCTCGACGGCGGTCGTGGCGGGAGTGGTGCTGCTGGTGTTCACCCGGCGGCTGCGGGTACTGATGGCGGAGCACCACACCAAGCCGCTCCGGTAGAAATCTCTCTCGTGTCGGAAATTCTCGATCTCGTAGGCATCTTCGTCTTCGCCCTGTCGGGCGCGCTGATGGGCGTACGCAAACGGCTCGACGTGGTGGGCATGGCGGTGATCGCCGAGATGACCGCGCTGGGCGGCGGTGTCGTGCGCGACCTGATCCTCAACGTCCGGCCCACCGCCTTCCAGAGCTCCGGGTACGTGCTCGTGCCGCTCGCGGCCACGGCCATCGTGTTCTTCTGGCATCCGCACGTGGCCAAGGTGATGCCCGCCATCCTGGTGCTCGACGCGGCGGGCCTCGGGCTGTTCTGCGCGGTGGGCACCGAGAAGGCGCTCGACTACGGGCTCGGCCCCCTGCACGCGGCCCTGCTCGGCGTCACGACGGCGGTCGGCGGCGGCATGCTGCGCGACGTGCTGGCCGGTGAGATCCCGACGCTGCTGTACGACCGCCAGCTCTACGCGGTGCCCGCGACGCTCGGCTCGGCGGTGATGGCCGCGCTCTACACCCACGATCTGCACGGCTGGCCCGCCACGCTGGCCGCCGCCGTGCTGGCCTTCGGCCTGCGCATCGCCGCGATGCGCTACAACTGGCGCGCCCCGCTGGCCAGGGGTGTCAAACCCCCCGAATAGGCCAGGCGCCTCAGACCATCGGCATGAGCGAGTCGGGCAGCCGCGGCCTGGTCCCGGCGGCTCCGCGTTCGTGGGCCGCCGCGATCCGGCTGACGGCCTCGGCGAGCACCTGGGGCGAGTGCGTGTACGGCAGGCGCAGGTAGCCCTCCAGCGTGCCTTCCAGCCCGAACCAGGGCCCCGGAGCGAGCCGTACCCCATGATGGGCCGCCGCGTCGGCCAGGGCGACCGAGGAGCCCCCGTCCAGCCGTACCCACAACGTGCCGCCGCCTTTCGGCACGGTGAAGCTCCACCCGGGCAGCCGTTCACGGAGCCCGGCGACGAGCGCGTCGCGGGAGGCCCGCAGCGTGCGGCGGCGCTCGGCCCTGGTCTGCTCGATCCGGTCGAACAGCCGCGCCACCACGAGCTGCTCCAGCACCGGGCTGGCGATGTCCACGGCCCCGCGGTGGACGGCCAGGCGGCGGGCCAGCGCGGCCGTGGTGCGCACCCAGCCGATGCGCAGCCCGCCCCACCACAGCTTGGAGGCCGAGCCGATGCTGATCATCCGGCTGTCGGTGTCGAAGGCGGCCATGGGCGCCGTGCGCGGCACCTCGTCCAGGGCCAGCTCCGACCAGGTCTCGTCGACCACGAGCACGGTGTCGGTACGCCTGGCGGCCCCGGCGATCGCGGCCCTGGTGGCGTCGTCCATGAGCGCGCCGGTCGGGTTCTGGAAGTCGGGCATCAGATAGGCCAGCCGGGCCGCGGACTGGCGCATGGCGCAGGAGACCAGGTCGGCCTGCCAGCCCTCGTGCGAGATGCCGACGGGCACGATCCTGGCGCCGCGCTGGCGAGCCACGTCGATGGCGTGCGGGTAGGTGGGCGACTCGACGAGCACCGGGTCGCCCGCGCCGACCAGCAGGCCCAGCACGAGCTGGATCGCGTGCTGGGAGCCGGTGGTGACGAGGATCTGCTCCGGCCTGGTGGCCAGTCCGCGGCCGGTGTAGTGGGCGGCGATCCGCTCCCTGAGCGCGGGCAGGCCCATCGGGTCGTAGCCGTGGCCCATGCCGTACCTGGGCAGGTCCGCCACGGCCTCGGTCATGGCCTCGGCCAGCGCCGACGGCGCGGGCGGGGCGGCGCAGTGCAGCGGGATGAGCCCGTCGCCGTCGACGGACAGCCATGGGTTGTCCGCCGACATGGCCGGGTCCGGCAGCGCGGTCCAGCTGCCCGAGCCCTGCCTGCTGTCCAGGTAGCCCCGCTCGCGTAGCAGGTCGTAGGCCGCCGTTACAGTGGTGCGGCTGACCTCCAGGGTCTTGGCCAGGTCGCGTTCGGCGGGCATGCGCACCCGCACCGGCAGTTGCCCGTCCATGATGAGCGCGCGCACGGAGTCGGCGAGCGCGCGGTAATAGGGCCGGGCGCCCTCCGGGACGTCCACCAGCCTGGCCACCTGAGTCGCCGACAAATGCCTCATAAAGGCCACTTTCCGTGATTGGCCCTGTTTTGGCAAGCCGGGTCCCTGCCACTCTGGGACCACTATGAGCGAAGCGACCGTCCCACGCCCGAACACCCTCCCTGTCCGCCTCCTGCGTCTCTACGGCGGTCTGGCGCTGTACGGGCTGGGCATCGCCTTCCAGCTCGTGTCCGGGCTGGGCAACGCCCCGTGGAACACCCTCCACCAGGGCCTGGCCATGCGGACGGGCCTGTCGGTCGGGACGATCATCCTCGCGGTCGGCGTGCTGGTGATGCTGCTGTGGATCCCGCTGAAGGAGAAGCCCGGCCTCGGCACGATCAGCAATGTCCTGTTCGTCGGCCTGTTCGCCGACGCCGCCTTCTCGGTGCTGCCCACCGCCACGCACTGGGCGGCGAGCTGGCTCTACCTGGTGCTCGGCGTGCTGTCGATCGCCCTGGCCACTGTCCTGTACATCGGCGCGGGGATGGGCGCGGGACCGCGTGACGGCATCATGACCGGCCTGACCCGGCTGGGCCTGTCGCTCCGGCTCGCCCGCTTCCTCATCGAGATCATGGTGCTGGCGGCGGGCTGGCTGCTCGGCGGCACGGTCGGCGTCGGGACCCTGATCTTCGCGCTGGCCATCGGACCGCTGACCCAGCTGCTCACCCGCTGGTTCCCCATGGCGTGATCCCAGCCGCTCGCCCGCCGGTTCCCCATGACGTGATCTCGCGGCCGTGCCCGCTCACGACGCGACGTGCGCGGAGCGGCCGCGAGATCGCCCTTCCGCCGGTAGCGTCAATACATGCGGATCGAGGACTATGCGCTCATCGGGGACATGCAGTCGGCGGCCCTGGTCGGCAGAGACGGCTCCATCGACTGGCTCTGCCTGCCCAGATTCGACTCCCCCTCCTGTTTCGCGGCCATGCTCGGCAGCGAGCGCAACGGCCACTGGTGGCTCGGCCCCACCGGCAGGCGGCCCGCCACGCGGCGGCGCTACCGGCCCGACACGCTCATCCTGGAGAGCGAGTGGGACACCCCTTCGGGCACGGTCCGCGTCATCGACTTCATGCCGCCACGTGACCGCAACCCCGACGTGGTCCGCATCGTCGAGGGCGTCTCGGGCACGGTCGAGATGTCCACGCAGCTCAGGGTCCGCTTCGACTACGGCAGGATCGTGCCGTGGGTTCGCCGTACCAACGGCCACCTGCAGGCGGTCGGCGGCCCCGACTCCATCTGGCTGCACTCCCCCGTCCCGCTCAAGGGCGGCGACTACGCGCACCGCGCCACCTTCACCATCAAGGAGGGCGAGCGGCTGCCGTTCGTGTTCACCTGGCACCCCTCACATCAGCCGATGCCCTCGCAGATCCACGCCGAGACCCAGCTCACCGAGACCGAGGCGCTGTGGAAGGAGTGGGTGGCCAAATGCACCTATGAAGGCCCCTACCGCGAGGCCGTCGTCCGCTCGCTGATCACCCTCAAGGGCCTCATCTACGACCCCACCGGCGCCATCGTGGCCGCGCCCACCACCTCCATCCCCGAAGACCTGGGCGGAGTGCGCAACTGGGACTACCGCTACTGCTGGCTGCGCGACGCGACGATGACGCTCGACGCCCTGATCAACTCCGGCTATCTGGACGAGGCCGCCGCCTGGCGGGCCTGGCTGCTGCGCGCCATCGCGGGCCGCCCGCAGGACCTGCAGATCATGTACGGCGTCGCGGGCGAGCGGCGGCTGCCGGAGATGCAGCTCGCCTGGCTCGACGGCTACGAGGGCTCCCGCCCGGTCAGGATCGGCAACGACGCCGTCATGCAGCTCCAGCTGGACGTCTACGGCGAGGTGATGAGCTGCCTGTTCTTCTCCAGGACCTCCGGCCTGGCCGCCGACGACCGCGCCTGGGCGATCCAGCGCCAGCTGCTCGACTACGTGGCCGAGCACTGGGACGAGCCCGACGAGGGGCTGTGGGAGGTACGCGGCCCGCGCAGGCACTTCACCCACTCCAAGATGATGTGCTGGGTGGCGCTCGACCGGGCCGTGAAGTACGTGGAGAAGTTCGGCAGGACCGGCCCCGTCGACCGGTGGCGGGAGCTGCGCGACGTCGTCCACGCCGAGATCTGCGACCGGGCCTACGACCCCACGCGCAACACCTTCACCCAGTACTACGGCTCGACGGCCCTCGACGCCTCGCTGCTGCTCATGCCCATGGTGGGCTTCCTGCCGGCCGACGACCCGCGCGTGGCCGGCACGGTGGCGGCCATCGAGAAGGAGCTGATGTCCGACGGTTTCGTGCTGCGCTACCCGGTGGCCGAGGACAACGACGTCGACGGCCTGACCGGCGGCGAGGGCGCGTTCCTGGCGTGCAGCTTCTGGCTGGTCGAGGTGATGGCCATGCAGGGACGCAAGGAGGAGGCGACGCAGCTGTTCGAGCGGCTGCTCGCGCTGCGCAACGACGTGGGGCTGCTCGCCGAAGAGTACGACCCGCGATACGACCGTATGGTGGGAAACTTCCCCCAAGCGTTCAGCCACGTCCCCCTGGTGCACGCCGCCCGCGCGCTCTCCCGGCTGGGTTAGGCGGCGAGCCGGGCCAGCACCTTGGCGAACTCCGGCGGCGGCGCCACCACGAGGCGGGCCAGGCCATCTTGCAGGACGATGTCCGCCCTGATGAGGGTCAGCCGCCCCTCGTGCCACCAGTAGACCTGCGGGCTGAGCCCGTCGGTGCGTACGGCGTGCACGCGCAGCCGCTCCAGGGCCCGCACCACGCCGATCCCGTCGACCGGGTGCACGATCAGCGTGTACGGATCCGGCAGCACCACCAGCACCCCGTCGGCGGGCAACGGCAGATAGTCGCCGAGCCAGCGCAGATGGGTGGCCGCGGCCGGAGTACGGCTGGTCAGGCGCCACACCGGCGTGCCCGACAACTCGATGGACTCGATCTCCAGCCGCTCGTCCCGGCCGACGTTCGTGACGGCCAGCTCCAGCGCCCTGCCCGACGGGACGGGCCAGCAGCCGGCCTCCTCGGGGCGTACCGGCCTGGAGCCCACCGTGAGCAGCTCGACCAGGTCGCCGTTGAGGTGGCGGCCGACGACCCTGGTCAGGTCGGCGACCTCGTCGACCGCCTCGACACGGGTCCGCAGCAGCGGCTTGACCTGGTCGAGATCGCACACGTCGAGCCGCTCGTCGGCCGCCGCGACCGCGTTGGCGAGGTGCTCGGAGACCAGCATCGGCCAGTCGTCCCTGGGCCTGCGGCCCGCCTCGCGGCGCAGCCCGGTGAGCCTGACCAGGATCTCCCTCCCGCCGCTCAGCGTCAGCGAGGCGCCGTCGGCGGCGAAGACGCAGGTGAAGCCGAGGGAATCGGCGACGAGCCCGAGCAGGGAGTCGAGATCGGTGTCCTCGATCGAGCGTCGCGAGGGCTCCCGGTCACGCCTGAACAAGTTCACGCGCCGTGTCCCCTCTGTCCGTTTTGTCGGTATGCGTGTATTCCTACCTTGCCTGCTCCTCGTCGCGGAACAGACCAGCCAGCGAGCACGATTCGGTATCGATAGCCCCAAGAGCCCCAAGCCACACACTCATCTGTGGTGTGCCGTGACCCACCGGCAAGCCCGCCAGGACAGGCACTCCGAGCGGCAGCAGCCGGTCTTTAAGCACGGGATAGGGATCCCCGCAGTCCACCCACGAACCCAGGGCGATCCCGCGCACACCGTCGAAGGCACCCGCCTGCAAGAGCTGGGTGAGCATCCGGTCGATGCGGTAGGGCTCCTCGCCGATGTCCTCCAGCAGCGCGATCTTCCCGGCGAACGACGGGTGGTAGCGGGTGCCGCACATGGAGGCGAGCAGCGACAGGTTACCGCCCGCGAGTATGCCCTCGGCCCGGCCGGGAGCCAGCACCTGGTCGCCGACGACGGGCGGCGCCTGGCGGGCCAGGGCGGCCCGCAGGTGCTCCCAGGTGCGCGGCTCGGCCCGCTTCTCGTTGGCGATCAGGTCGCAGGCCGGCATCGGGCCGTGCAGCGTGGGCACGCCCAGCTCCGCCGCGAACGCGTGGTGCAGCGCCGTGATGTCACTCGACCCGATCAGCGTCTTGGGCCCCGCCGCGCGCATGAGGCCCCAGTCGAGCAGGCCGAGCAGCCTGGCCGCGCCGTAACCGCCCCTGGCGCAGAACACCACGGAGACGGCCGGGTCGCACCAGGCGGCCTGCAGGTCGGCGGCGCGGGCCGCGTCGGCTCCGGCGAGGTAGGGAAGCTCCTGGCTGCCGAGAACGTGCTCGCCGACCACGACCTTCAGCCCGAGCCCCTCCAGGCGCTCGACCCCCCGCCTGAGCAGGATGGCGTTCGGTGGCCCCGAGGGCGAGACGACGGCGACGGTGTCACCCTGCCGCATTGATCAACTCCCGGACGGGCGGCGACGCCGACGTTGGCTTTTTCACTCGCCAAACGGTGTCACACTTACCTCTCGTATGCGACTTCCGCCCCACATCCTCGTGGTCAACGGCATCAAGGTCCGCAGGCCGGTCTTCCTGCTCGGTGCTCCGCACTCCGGCGCGGACCTGCTCGCCCGCGCCCTGAAACGGTCCCCCGGCTTCCACGTCACGATGGGCCGCTCGTCCGTCTCCCACGTGGTGTACGCCTTCGCCCGCAAGCCGTCGATCGGCCAGACGTCGGGTGCCGTGCGGGTGCTGCGCGACGCGCTGGCCGAGTCGTGGCAGGTGCTGCCCCGCTCGTGCGGCCAGTGCGCCGCGGCGTGCCGGGAGGCGGGCGGCGTGATGAGCTTGGGCCCGTGCGTGGCCACGAGCGAGGTGACCAGGTTCGGCGACGGCAGCCCCGACCTGCTCTACAGCGCGCCGGTACTGCTCCGGGCCTTCCCCGACGCCCGGTTCGTGCAGCTCATCCGCGACGGCCGCGACGTGGTCGCCGACATGCTCGACGACCCCGACTGCCTGGCCTGGTTCAAGCCGGTGATGCTGTCGGAGGAGACCGAGTTCCCCAACCCGTTCCTCGGCGTCAACCGCGACGAGCACCGCGACCGCTGGAAGGGCATGCCTGCCGCGGGCAAGAGCGCCCTGCGCTGGCGCAGCGCCGTACGGCTCAGCGCCACGCTGCGCAAGGAGCTGCCGCCCGGCCAGCTCCTCACGCTGCGCTACGAGGATCTCGTGCAGCGGCCCGCGGAGCCGGTGGCGGCGCTCACCGAGTTCCTGGAGACGCGCGTCTCCAAGATCGGTTTGTACGCCCCGCGCGTCTCCGAGGTCGGCTCCTGGCGCACTCGCCTGCGGCCCGGCGACCTCACCCTGGTGGAGAAGGTCACCAGGCAGGAGCTCACCCGACTGGGCTATCTGAAGCGCTGAACTGGGTGCGGTAGAGCTCGGCGTAGAGCCCGCCGCGCGCCAGCAGCTCCTCGTGGCGGCCCCGCTCGGCGATGCGGCCGTCCTGCACGACGAGGATCTCGTCGGCCTCCCTGATCGTCGAGAGCCGGTGCGCGATCACCAGCGAGGTGCGACCGGCCAGCGCGGTCTTCAGCGCCTGCTGCACGGCCGCCTCCGACTCCGAGTCGAGGTGCGCGGTGGCCTCGTCGAGCACCACCACGCGCGGCGCCTTCAGCAGCAGCCTGGCCAGCGCCAGCCGCTGCTTCTCGCCGCCGGACAGCCGGTAGCCGCGGTCGCCCACGACCGTGTCCAGCCCGTCGGGGAGCGCCTCGATGAGGTCACCTATCTGCGCGGCCCTGAGAGCGTCCCAGATCTCCTCATCGCTCGCCCCTGGCCTGGCGTAACGGAGGTTGGCCCCGATCGTGTCATGGAAGAGATGAGCGTCCTGCATGACCACGCCCACGGTGTCGCGCAGCGAGGCGAGCGTGGCCTCGCGCACGTCGAGCCCGTTGATCCGCACCCCGCCCTCGTTGACGTCGTAGAGCCGGGAGACCAGCGAGGTGATCGTGGTCTTGCCCGCCCCCGAGGGACCGACCAGGGCGACGAGCCGGCCGGGCCCGGCCGTGAACGACACGCCGCGCAGCACCTGCTGGGAGGGGCCCGTGTCCTGCCTGGCCACCGACTCCAGGGAGGCCAGCGACACCTCCTCGGCCGCCGGGTAGCGGAACTCGACGCCGTCGAACTCGATCGTCACCGGCCCGTCCGGCAGCGGCCGCGCGCCCGGCTTCTCCGACACCATGGGCTTGAGGTCGAGGATCTCGAAGACCCGGTCGAAGCTGACGAGCGCCGTCATCACGTCCACCTGGACGTTCGACAGCGAGGTGAGCGGCCCGTACAGCCGCATCAGCAGGGCGGCCAGGGCCACCAGCGTGCCCAGCTCGAAGGCGCCGCCGACGGCCAGCACGCCGCCGATGCCGTACACCAGCGCGGTGGCCAGCGCCGCGACCAGGCCGAGCGCGACCCGGAAGACGGTGCCGTACATGCCGACCGTCACGCCCACGTCGCGCACCCTGGCGGCGCGGGAGCTGTAGACGGCGGTGTCGTCCTCGGGGCGGCCGTAGAGCTTGGCCACCATCGCGCCCGCCACGTTGAACCGCTCGGTCGTGACCGAGCTCATCTCGGCGTCGAGCTGCATCTGCTCGCGGGTCAGCGCGGACATGCGCCGCCCGACCCACTTGGCCGGCACAATGAAGATCGGCAGCAGCACCATCGCGACCACCGTCACCTGCCACGACAGCGCCAGCATCGCGCCCAACACCAGGACCAGGCTGATCACGTTGCTGACGACCGAGGACAGTGTGCTGGTCACGGCGCGCTGGGCGCCGATCACGTCGCTGTTGAGCCGGCTGACCAGCGCGCCGGTCTGCGCGCGCATGAAGAACGCCACCGGCATGCGCTGCACGTGGTCGAACACCTCGGTGCGCAGGTCGTAGATCAGCCCTTCGCCGATGCGCGCGGAGAACCAGCGCTGCACGAGCGTGAGAGCCGCGTCGACCAGCGCGAGCGCGCCGATCGCCAGGGCCAGGCCGACCACGACGCCGCTGCGCCTGGGCAGGATGCCGTCGTCGATGATCGCCTTCATCAGCAGCGGGTTGGCGATCACGATCACCGCGCCCGCCATCACCAGCAGTAGGAACGCGGTCATCTGCCCGGTATAGGGCTTGGCGTAGCGCGCGATGCGCCGGACCGTGCCCGGAGTGAGCCGCTGCTTGGTCACGGAGCCGTCGCGCCGCAGGGACGCCCATACCTGGGGGCCGAAGCCCCCTCCCATCATCGCCATTCGGGGGTCCTCCTCCCCCGGCTCAGCACCCGGGAGCCCCGTGGGATTCCCGGGTCAGCTCAGCGCGAAACGCGGGCGCAGCCGGGCCGGCCCAACGCGGGCACCCCAGCGGCTCCCGGGTCAGCTCAGCGCGATTCCCGGCGGCTCCCGGGTCGGCTCGACGCGCCGCTCAGGCTCCGCCGAAGAGCGCCTTGAGGCGGCGTGCCTGCTCGACACCCTCCGCCACGCTCTGCTCCTCCAGGGTGCGCGCCCGCGCTCCCTGGAGGAGTCGCTTGGTCGCCGCCGCCGCGTCCCGGTTGGTCGACAGCAGCTCCGCGATCTTGTCTTGTACGGCTCGCGCCAGGTCATCCGCCGCGACCACGCGTTCGGCGAGGCCGATCCGCAGGGCCTCCTCCGCCCCGATCGTCCTAGAAGTCAGGCAGATGTCGATCGCCTTGGCCAGCCCCACCAGCTCGACCAGTGGCTTGGTGCCGGTCAGATCGGGCACCAGCCCCAGTGCGGGCTCCTTCATGCAGAATTTGACGTCGTCGGCCACGATGCGCAGGTCACAGGCGAGCGCGAGCTGGAACCCCGCGCCGATCGCGTGCCCCTGCACGGCCGCTATCGAGACGATCTCCGGTCGGCGGAACCACAGGAACCCTTGTTGGGCCTTCCTGATCTGCTGCTCGAACGCTGTGGTGTCGAGTTGTGCCGCCGAGCTGAACGAGCCCTGTCCGGGCACTCCCTCAGGCGTGAACATTCGCAGGTCGATGCCTGCCGAGAAGGACGGTCCCTCGCCTTTCACGACGACGATGCGCACCTGCTCAGGCAGGTTGCCCCCGATGTCAGCCAGTGCCGCCCAGGTCGCGAACGTCTGTGCGTTTCGCTTACTGGGCCGATCCAGCGCGATCGTCGCGATCTCACCGTCCACCTCGAAGCGAAGTCCGATCTCCGCCAGCCTTTCGGCAGAGACGTCCTCCGTGTACCCCCCACGCTGTGGCGCCTGCGCTTCCGCCATCGCCCGCTCCCTCATTGCCTTAGCCGTCGCGCCCGAGCCTACAGAATGTCATTCTGGGACTCGGGCGCGACGGCGGCTGACTTGGGACGAGCGGCTGCGGTCGCACGTTCCGAGGCGGCCGTCAGCGCTTGGACTTGCCTCGGGTCGCCCCTCCGCGCCCGCGCAGAGTCACACCGGACTCGCTCAGGATGCGGTGGATGAACCCGTAAGACCGACCGGTCGAAGCGGCCAGGGCGCGGATGCTCTCGCCCGCGGCGTAGCGCTTCTTGAGATCGCCGGCCAGTTTTTCACGATCGGCCCCGGTTACCCGGGTGCCCTTCTTCAGTGTCTCGGCCACGAGTACCTCCTGTAGTGCCGGACTTCCGCAGCGTTACTCCGCCATGATCAGTCATTTCAGCGGGATCGGCTACCTACTCCACGGGAAAAGATCCGTACCCACCCAAATTAAGATCAGGCAAGTGCCACAAGATCGGAAAATTCCTCGCTCCACGCGTCTTCAGTTCCGTCTGGTAGCAAGATCACCCTATCCGGTGACAAGGCGTCAACGGCACCCTCGTCATGGGTAACGAGCACGATCGCTCCTGAATATGACCTCAGAGCGTTCAGAACTTGCTCGCGGCTGACCGGATCTAGGTTGTTCGTGGGCTCATCGAGCAGAAGTACGTTCGCACTAGACAGCACCAGCATGGCCAGCGCCAGCCGGGTCTTCTCGCCGCCGGACAGCACGCCCGCCGGCTTGTCGGAGTCGTCGCCGGAGAACAGGAAGGAGCCGAGGACCTTGCGCAACTCGGTGTCGGTGAACTTGTCGCCGGCCGAGCGCATGTTCTCCAGCAGGGTGCGCTCGCCGTCGAGCGTCTCGTGTTCCTGGGCGTAATAGCCGATCTTGAGGCCGTGGCCGGGCCTGATCTCGCCGCTGTCGGGCTTTTCGACCCCGCCCAGCAGCCTCAGCAGGGTGGTCTTGCCCGCGCCGTTGAGGCCGAGGATCACGACCCGGTGACCTCGGTCGATGGCCACGTCGACGTCGGTGAAGACCTCCAGCGAGCCGTAGGACTTGGACAGGCCCGCGCCGGTGAGCGGGGTGCGCCCGCAGGGCAGGGGGTCGGGAAAGCGCAGCTTGGCGACCTTGTCGCTCTGGCGCTCCTCCTCCGTGCCGGCCAGCAGCCGGTGCGCGCGGCGCATCATGTCTTGAGCGGCCTTGGCCTTGGTGGCCTTGGCCCGCATCTTGTCGGCCTGCGACAGCAGCGCGCCCGCCTGCTTCTCGGCGTTGGCCCGCTCGCGCTTCCTGCGCTTCTCGTCGGTCTCGCGCTGCGCCAGATAGGCCTTCCAGCCGACGTTGTAGTGGTCGATCACACTGCGGTTGGCGTCGAGGTGCAGCACCTTGTTGACCGTCGCTTCAAGAAGGCCCACGTCGTGACTGATGATCACCAAGCCGCCCTGATGCGATCGCAAAAAATCACGAAGCCACCCGATTGAGTCCGCATCTAGGTGGTTTGTCGGCTCGTCGAGAAGGAGAGTTTCCGCTCCGCTGAAAAGAATGCGTGCCAATTCCACGCGCCTTCGCTGGCCGCCGGAAAGCGTTTCCAGTGGCTGCCCGAGGACCCGGTCGGGCAGGCCCAGACTGGAGGCGATGGAGGCGGCCTCGGACTCGGCCGCGTAGCCGCCGAGCACGTGCATCTGGTCCTCGAGCCGGCCGTACTGCTTGACGGCCTTGTCGCGGGTGCGCACGTCGGCGGAGGACATGCCGAGCTCGGCCTCGCGCAGCTTGCGCAGCACCTCGTCGAGCCCTCTGGCCGACAGGATGCGGTCGCGGGCAAGGACCTGCAGGTCACCGGTACGCGGGTCCTGCGGCAGGTAGCCCACGGCGCCGCTGGTGGTGACGCTGCCGGCGGCGGGCATGCCCTCGCCGGCCAGCACCTTGGTCAGCGTGGTCTTGCCCGCGCCGTTGCGGCCGACGAGCCCGATCTTGTCGCCGGGATTGACCCGGAACGAGGCGTTCTCTATGAGTAGCCGCGCGCCCGCGCGCAGCTCGATGTCACTGGCGATGATCATGATTGACGGAACACTCCCGAGCTAGGGGTAAGAAGAGGTGGGCGTGGGGGGACGCCGGTCAATCGGGAGTGTGCATACAGATCAGTGTAGGGCCCTCGCCGGGAGCCCCACCTCTGCTTAATCGGCCGGCAGGTGCTCTCCGATCAGCGCGAGGTTCTGGATCGCGGCCAGGCCGTACTGGGCGGCGTCGTTGGTGGAGATGAAGGGCGCCTCCAGCACGTACGCCAGGACGTTCGGCCCCTCGACCCGACTCAGGCGCCAGTCCGGCTCGCGCTGCAGAGGGTTGCGATTGAGCTGGTCGCCCTCGTCGAGGAAGAACTTGCGCCAGGCCAGGTCCGCCAGCTCGGCGTCGCCCGAGCGGGCCGCGGCGTACGCGGCCAGGCGGCTGTGCGCCTGCACCAGCGAGATGCCGCTCAGCGGGTGACCCACCTCGGCGGCCTGCCGCTCGGCCGAGGCCAGGTAGAGCCGGCAGTAGTCCAGCCACGCCTGCTCGAACCCGGGGACGTCCAGGTCGAGCGCGATGAGCTCGGAGCACATCTCGGGCAGCCCGAAGACCGACGACAGGTGGGAGACGGAGATCTGGTCCCGCGAGGTGTCGAAGCGGCCCGTGGCCAGGTCGAGGCGGGCCTCGCCGGTCAGGAAGCCGCGCGGCAGCGCCCCGATGCCGGCCATCGTGCCCAGCAGTCTGTCCTTGGCGTGCTCGTCGCCGTACCGCTCCCACCGGGTGAGCCAGGCCGCCGCGAGCGCGCCCCAGTCGGTGCCGAGCCCGACCGCCAGGGCGGCCGGGTCGGGGGTGTAGACGTCCTCGCGCACCTTGCGCGTGGGGTCGATCACGAGGAACGTCTTCTCCGGCCCGGCCAGCTCGTCGAGCAGGTCGCCGGTGCGCTCGTCGGCGGTCAGGTAGTAGAACACGCGCCGGTAGGCGGCGTTGGAGATGCGCAGCTGCTTGGCGCTGCATCCCCAGTGCTGCACGTTGTGCCTGGTGCCCAGGCCCTTCCAGCGGCCGAGGTGATAGACGTCGACCTCGCCGGTGTGGCGGGTCATGGCCTCGGCGAAGCGGAAGACGTCGGCCCGTCCTGTACGCAGATACTGGTACCAGAGCCACAGGTCGGGCGAGAGCTCGGAGTTGTCCCAGGCGTAGCCGCCGACGTCGTAGCGCCAGGTGTGCCGGTCGGCGTCATAGGTGTGCATGACGTCGCCGTAGTCCCAGAACCCGTACCACCTGCGCTGCTCCCGCTCGCGGCGGTAGAAGTCGAACAGCAGGTCCAGCCGGTCCTCGATCGCGGCATGGGCGGGCGTGGCGCGGTCGGGCAGCGCCCAGTCACCGAACACGCCCGCCTCGCGGACGCGTTGCGGGGCGGCGGCCAGCAGCGCGGGCTCGTTCATCGCGTCCGCGTGCCCGGCCAGGCCCTCTGATGACGGCGTGGCGTCGTGGACGCGCAGCGTGAGCTCATGGGTACGCGCGATGCCCTGGGCGTGGCCGAAGCCCGGCTCGTAGTCCTCGTAGGTGATCTCCAGGCCCTCCAGCTGCTCGGCGAAGGTGTCCTGGCCCATGCCGTCGTGGTAGAAGCGCAGGTCCATGGCGGGAGCGGAGGGCGACCAGAGCCAGACTGTCGCGGTGGCCAGGTCCGTGGCGGCGCCTCTGACGTCGAGCCGGGTCGGGTGCAGCCGCCAGAAGTCACGCAGGCCGAAGCCGAGGCCGCCGCTCGCGCCGCCGAGGTAGCCGTACCCGGCCGAGCGGGTGCCCGACGGAACGGTCACCCAGGCGTGGCCGTCGGCGGTGCGTTTGCGCAGGGTGAAGCCGTCGGCCGAGGCTTGGTCGAGGGTGTAGTCGTTCCAGGCGGGGATGAGGTGCAGGCGGTTCGCCACCTCGGGGTTGCCGATCGGGCCGCACGGCCTGCCCTCGACCTGGGCCCGCCGTACAGCTTCCCCCGGGTCGCGGCGCAGCCCGGTCAGGCCGCGTACCGCCTCGGTGAGGAAGCCGTCCTGCCCGGCCAGCCTTACGTGGCGGTCGTGGAGCTCGTCGCGCATGACCACGTCGGCGCGCAGGCCGAGCCCGGCCAGGAAGTCGCGCTCCGGGTCGCCGTCCCAGACGAAGGTGTGCATGACGCGTACGTCCTCGGCGCCCGCGTAGAAGTACAGGCGGACGGTGAACGGCAGCCGGCCGCCGTGGTCGCCCGTCAGGCGGATCACGGCCCGGACGGGTCCGTCCTGCTCGACGGTGACCTCGCGGACGATGCCCGTGGCCTGCTCGCGGGTGACGGTACCGCCCTCGTCCGGGGTGGGGCCGTCCTGGTGGAGGCTGACCAGGCGGACGTCCCTGGCGATCTCGCGGGAGCCGTGGGAGACGGAGCGGGCCAGCGTGTCGCCCGCCTCCTCGATCGTCCAGGTGACGGGCCCGGTGCTGACCCGCAGCACGCCGCCCGCACGGACGACGGTGACGGGCCGCTCCGGCACAGTGCCAGGTTGCCCCGCCGCATCGTCCTGGTCGGCGCCCGGTCGTCTCGCCGCATCGTCCTTGTCGACCGCGTCGGCGGCCAGCCGTCCCGCCGTCAGCTCGTACGACGCGGCGGGCTGGGCCTGCGGCCCGATGGCGTGCGCCGACCACTTGACCGACCCGTCCGGCCAGGTGGCGGTCACCCAGCTCTGCACCGGCACCCCGCGGCCCTCGGGATCGGTGAGCGCGAACGGGGAGTCGCGCTCCACCGTGCCGCGCGCCCACGGGACCCCCCAGGTCACGCCCTGTTCCTTGGGCCGGTCGAGCCAGTTCAGCGCGGTCAACAGATCTCCTTGAGTCGCCCGGCGACGATCGCCGCCACCTCGTCGGCGCCGCGAAAGCAGAAGTGGGTGTCGTCGGCGACGCCGTCGGGATGGAGCGGGTGCTCGCCGGACCCGAAATGGGTGAACGCGAAATGGGTGAACAGGGCCTTGGAGCCCTCGGGACCGAGCCGCTCGTACAGCTCAGTGGTCGCCGTGGTCAGGTCGATCAGCGGCAGACCCTCGGCCGCCGCCAGCTCACGCACCTGGCCGGGATAGTCGCCATGCGTCGGCACCAGCCGATCGCCGTCGAACCTGCGCCGCTGCACCGGCGTACACAGCACCGGCAGCGCGCCCGCCCCACGCGCCTCCTCGACGAAGACGCGAAGGTTGTCGCGGTACGGCAGGTCAGGCTCCTTCTGATCGTTGTGCCCGAACTGGAGCACCACGACGTCGCCGAGGGCGGCCTCCCGCAGGAGCGCCGCCCACAACCCCTCTGCCCGGTGGCTGGCCGTGGTGGCGCCACCCTTGGCGAAGTTGCGCACCGGGCCGCCGACATGGGCGCCGAGCTGCGCCCCCCAGCCCGACATCGGCGCCTCGAACGCCGGGCAGGAGGCGACCGTCGAGTCACCGGCCAGCAGCACGGTGCGGGTCACTCCTTGACCGACCCGAGCAGCACGCCCTTGGAGAAGTGCTTCTGCAGGAACGGGTAGAAGAACAGGATCGGCAGCGTCGCGATGACGACCACCGCGAACTTCAGTCCCTGCGTGGGGAAGAACACCGACTCCAGCATGGCCATCGCGTTCTGGGCGTCAGGGCTGGTCAGCTGCCTGACGAGCACCTGCAGCGTCCACTTCTTGGAGTCGTCGATGTACAACAGCGGCGACATGTAGTCGTTCCAGATGCCCACCGCGTAGAACAGCGAGAACGTCGCGATGATCGGCTTCGACAGGGGCAGCACGATCTTGAAGAAGACGCCCATCTCGTTGCAGCCGTCGATGCGCGCCGCCTCTTCCAGTGCTTGCGGCAGCTCCTGGAAGAAGCTCTTCACGATGATCAGATAGAACGGGTTGATCGCCAGCGGCAGGATCAGCGCCCAGTAGCTGTCGAGCAGCCCCAGGTCCCGCACCACCAGGTAGGTGGGGATCATGCCGCCGGTGAAGACCAGCGTGAAGATGACCAGGTTCAGGACCAGCGTCCGTCCCGGCAGGTACCGCTTGGCCAGCGGGTAGGCCATCGTGAACGTCAGCAGCACCTGCACCACCGTGCCCACCGCCGTCACGCAGATCGTGGTGAGCAGCGCCCGGACGAACGTGCCCGAGTCGAAGATGTACTCGTAGGTGGTGGTGACGAACTTCTCCGGCCACAGGAAGAACGGCCGCGAGGCGATCTCCGCCTCCGAGGCGAACGATCCGGCCAGCACGTACAGCAGCGGCAGGATCGTGATCAGCGCCAGGAACAGCAGCACGGCGATGTTGAGCACATCGAACACGCGGCTGCTGAGCGTGTGCTGGTGTGTGGGCGACTGGTTGGGCATTCAAGCGCTCCTTAGAACAGGCCACGCTGGCCGAGGCGCTTGGCCAGCCAGTTGGAGCCGAAGATCAGGAGGACGCCCACCAGTCCCTTGAACAGGCCGACGGCCGTGGAGTAGCTGAAGGCGCCCTGGGTGATGCCCATGTAGTAGACGAAGGTGTCGAACACGTCCGCCGACGAGCGGTTCAGCGCGCCGGTCATCAGCCAGATCTGCTCGAAACCGGTGTCGAGCAGGTGACCCGAGGTCAGGACGGCCATCACCACGATCGTGGGCCGGATCGCGGGCAGCGTGATGTGCCAGAACTGCCGGAAGCGCCCGGCACCGTCCATGCGGGCCGCCTCGTACAGGTCGGTGTTCACGCCCGCCAGCGCGGCCAGGTAGATGATCGTGCCCCAGCCGGTCTGCTTCCACAGCAGCTGGAAGACGATGATCGGCCGGAACCAGTCGGGCTGGGCCACATAGTCGACCTTCTTGCCGCCGAGCAGCTCGTGGAAGAAGGTGGCGATCACCCCGAAGTCCACGGAGAACAGCAGGTACGTCAGCGAGGCGACGATCGTCCAGGACAGGAAGTGCGGGATGTAGACCAGCGACTGGATCGACCGCTTGAGCACGCTGTGCCGCAGCTCGTTCAGCATGAGCGCGACGATGATCGGCGCCGGGAAGACGAAGACCGCCGTCAGCAGCGCCAGGATGAGCGTGTTGAACATCAGGCGGCCGAAGTCCGGCCCGTTGAACAGCTCCTCGAAGTGCTTGAAGCCGACCCACGGGCTGCCGGAGTAGCCGAGGAACGGCAGGAAGTCCTGGAAGGCGATGGTCACGCCGTACATCGGCAGGTATTTGAAGACGACGAAGTACGCGAGACCGGGCAACAGCATCAGGTACAGCCAGCGGTAACGCAGCATGGCGGTCCGGAAGGTCAGCTTCTCGCGGGGACGCCCGGGCTTGGTGGCCGCCTTCACGGGAGGCGGCGCCAGGTCGGTGGCCACAGCCACCTCCTTTCACAGAAGGGGCCCGGGAATGTCCCGGGCCCCTTGGGCGAGATCAGTTGCCGAGCTTGGAGACCAGGTCGTTGGTCTCGGCGGCGATCTGGGTGCCGCCGTTGTCGTACCAGCGCTTGATCTCCGCCTTCAGCCCCGCCTCGTCGATCGCGCCGGAGATGAACTTGATCCGGGCGTCGGTGATGATCGGGTCAAGGGTCTGGCCCTTGGCGATGGTGGTGGGCGCCATGACCGGGAGCGCCGGGTTGTGCACGGCGGTCTTCAGGTCCTCTTCGGCCAGCTTGGTGCGCAGCGTGACCTGGTCCTGGTGCGGCTTGTCCGGGTAGAGGTCCGGGTAGGCGCCGAGGCCGACGCTGGCGGTGGTGCCGAGCTGGATGAACGCCTTGTCCACGTCCTGCTGGATCTGCTTGACCTTGGGGTCGTCCTGGTTGACGCGGGCGGCGTAGCCGTCCTGGACCTTGAAGTTGCGGCCCTCGAGCCCGTTGCTCAGCAGGATCCCGCCCTCCTTGGAGGCCATCTTGTTCAGGACCGTCAGCACGTCGTCGAGTTGCTGCTCGGTCTGCACGCTCTGCCGCGGGATGGCGATGACGCCGTTGTAGCCGGTGAACGGGGAGGAGAACTTCTTGCCGTCCGAGCGCTTGAGGTTGCCGACCGTGAGGACCTTGTCGAAGTCGTTGGGGTCCTGCTCCTTGAGCAGGTCGAGGAGGTTGGTGCCGCGGACGTTGACATCGATGATGATGCCGCCCTTGCCCTGGATGAACGGGTCGTTCCACTTGGCCGAGTCGAGGGTGGCGTAGTCGGGGTTGACCAGGCCCTCGTCGACCATCTTCTTGACGAACTTGTTCGCCTCGACGAACTCGGGGGTGTCGAAGCCGGGGACGAGCTTGCCGCCCCGCTCACCCCAGCCGTTCGGGGCGCCGAACCAGGTCTCGATCACGTCGTACGGGCTGGAGCTGGCGTACTGCGGGGACGGCCACTTCGGGATGATCAGTCCGTAGGTGTCCTTCTTGCCGTTGCCGTCGGGGTCCTTCTCCGTGAACGCCTTGGCGATGTCGTAGAGGTCGTCGACGGTCTCAGGCGTCTTCAGCCCGAGCTTCTCCATCCACTGCTTGTTGATCACGACCGCCGAGCGGAGCAGGGGGCGGATCCGGTAGAGACCGTAGATCTTGCCGTTGGTGGAGGAGTTCCGGACCGTCTGCGCGTCCCGGTTCTTCAGGTTCGGATACTTGTCCAGCTTGTCGGTCAGGTCCCAGAACGCCCCAGCCTGGGCGGCGCGGACGAACGACGAGGTCTTGTCGCCCTGGATGACCATGATCTGCGGCATCTTGTCCGAGGCCAGCGTGACGTTGGTCTTGTCGTTGTAGTCGGCGTTGGGCACCCAGGTGATCTGGAGCTTCTTGCCGACGAGCTTCTCGACCGCCTGCTGCATCTCGCCCTTGGGGTCGGGGGCCGTGCCGAACAGCGGGACCATCATGGTCACCGTGCCGCTGTCGGCCTCACTCCCCCCACCGCCGCTGGAGCACGCGGACGCGAGTAGCGCCGCCGTCAGCGTTAGTGCACCGGCGACCAGCCGGCGACGAGATGCGCTCATGAGTTCCCTTTCGAATGCAGGCGCGCCTCGTTCTCCTCGAAGAAACGCAGGCAGAGCCACGTGTTGAGATAGATCCACGCACCGATGCTGATCACCGCGGTGAGAACGGGCGCCGCCGAGGTCACGAAGACGATGGTTGCGAGCGCGAACAGCAGCACCACTGACGAGGCCGGCCGAGTGAGCGCTAACAGCGACGCTTTGGGCAGGTAGGCCCACAGCGGTAGCTCATAGTGCGCGTAGAGCGGCCCGAGATAGGTCCCCACCCCGGCCAGCGCCACCATCGCCACCAAGGTCGCGAGCCGCAACGCTTCCGAGCCGGGCCCGAGAGCGGAGAAGTACAGGTAGTTGCCCACGAGAATGGTGCCGAGCACCGCCACCGGCAGGATCAGCAGCGAGGCGCGGACGAACTCCCGCCGGTAGACGGTCCAGAATTCCGGCCAAGCCTGAAACGATTCACCCTGGCTGTGCCGCCGTGCCAGCGTGTAGGCGGCGACGGTGGCGGGCCCGAGCCCGAGGATCACGCCACCCAGGAGGGTGAACACGATCCAGAGGAGGTTCAGCCGGGCCGCCCAGATGAGCTCTGAGCAGGCAGCTTGAATTCTGATCGACGTGGCGGGATGGTTCATCCGGCACCACCTTCTCGTGGCGTGTGCGCGGACACGGGGGTGGAGTGTTGCGCCGCCGTTCCTAGTCCGTTTCGTACGGGTGAACGGCGGTTGGTGCGAAATTAGTGTTGAATCGACTCAATGTCAATGACGTGAAACCCGCAGATTCGCATACTCCCCGATCATCGGGGCCATCTGCCGGAATCCGATCTTGCCGCCACGCAGCGCGGGGCCACCCGTGCTCCCGTCGTCCGTCCAGCGGAACGAGACCACATCGTTGATCGAGAAGGTGATCTCGCCGCCCAGGACGTCCAGGCGCACGGCGTACGGCCCGACGGCGTCCAGCGCCGCGGGCAGCGGGTCGGCACCCTGCGTGACCAGGTGAAACCCGTGGCTCTTACGCAGATTGCAGGTGTGCAGAGCGCGCTCCGACGGCCACATCCGCCGGAAATAGGACACGTGGTAGGCATCGATGTCGCCGTGGTGATACTGCTCGTACGGCCCGTTACGCGGCGCGAGGCCCGGATCGAACAGATCCTCACCACCCCGGCCGCGGGCATGGAAGAACATGATGCACAGCCCCGGCTCCCTGACCGGCCAGAAGTCCCATTCGATCCGTACGTCGGCGGGCAGGTCCTCGGGGCACCACAGCACCACGTTGGCCGCCTGCCCGTCAGCGGGCGGTCTGAGGCTCTCCAGCCGCATCCGCCCCATCGGGAACGTCGTCGCCCCGTCCCCCTCCAGCCGGAATCCCGCCAGGTCATCGGGGCCGGCGAGCGGGTTGTGGTAGATCTCCGTCAAGGTGGGCTCCTGCGCGGGTCGCCGGGGCCGGCGACCGGGTTGCGGTATCTGTCAAGGTGGACTCCTGTGCAGGTCGCTGGACTGCCGCACCACCAGGTCCGGCTGGAAGATGACCTGCCGGTGCCGGTGCAGCTCAGGCTCCGCCACCTCCTCCAGCAGCAGGTCTATGGCCGTACGCCCGAGCAGCTCGCGCGGCTGGCCGACCGACGACAGGGGCACGGTCGCCGCCGCGGCGAAGTCGATGTCGTCGTAGCCGACGATCGCCATGTCATGCGGAACCCGCAACCCGTGCGCGGCCATGGCCTGCAGGAATCCCAGGGCGAGCAGGTCGTTGGCGCAGAAGGCGGCCGTCGGCCGCTCCTCAACGGGCAGCGCCGCCACCCGCTCGCCCGCGATGCGCCCGTGGGCCACGCTCAGCGCGGGCATGAACCAGGCGATCAGCTCGACCCCGCCACCCGGCCCACCGCCGGGCTCGACTCCCCCGCCCGGCTCGGTGTCCCGCGCCTCGGAGACGGCGCTCGTTATCCCTAAATGCCGGTCCCCCACCTGCTTGATCGACCGCGGCCCGCCGACGAACAGGATCTTGCGGTGTCCCCGCTCGATCAGATGAACTCCGGCGATGTGGCCGCCGAGCCGATCGTCGACCGCCACCGAGCACTGGAGCCCGGTGGCCGCGCTGTCGACGAGCACCACGGGCGTACCCCTGGCGGCGAGCTCCGCCAGTCTCGGGCTGCTCGCGTCGACCGGCGTGATCAGTATGCCCATCACCCGCTGCTGTTCGAGCTGGTCGAGATGGCGCAGCTCGCGGGCCGGGTCGGCGGCGCTGTTGCACAGCACCACCATGGTGTCGTGCTCGTCCGCCAGGGCGTCGGCGCCTTGTGCGACGTCGGCGAAGAACGGGTTGGCCACGTCGAGCACGATCAGGCCGACCGTGCGGCTGCGGCCGACCCGCAGGTGGCGGGCCACCTCATTGCGGACGAAACCCAGCTCGCGGATCGCGTCGAAGACGCGCTTACGCGTGGCGGGGGAGACGATCTCGGGGCGGTTGAGCACGTTGCTCACAGTGCCCACGGAGACGCGTGCCCGCTGCGCGACCTCCTTGATGTTCGTGGTCGACATTGATCCTCACGAGGCCGCTCCATTGTTGAACGCGGCTTATCATAGCCTTACTCATGATCTTTTTGAATCGACTCAAGACACCGATCTTCCGGCGAGCATACACGCACGGTCAGTGCTCCCCCGACGGGCGTCACTCTCAGGGGTCATCGCTGACGATGTCGCCTACGATTCACCGCCCGTGGTGGGTGGGTCCACCACGCGGATGCGTACCGCGCGGAACAGCGCGGGCGTGTCCTTGAGTACGGCCAGCCTCGGGTCGGGGACGACGAGGAACGGCTCCGTCTCCAGCGCCAGCAGGCCGGCCAGGCGCCGGTCGGCGCGCAGCGCGTCAACGGCCCGGCGATCGCCGCCGAGCACGACCGCGTCCAGCTCGCCCAGGCACGGCGACAGGACGCGCGCCACGGTCTCGGCCGCCGCCTCGAATGCCTGGTCCGCCTGGTTCTGGCGGCGTCTGGCGAAGCGCTGCTGCGACCACCCGCCCGCCGCGGTACGCCCCTGGACCAGGCGAGACCCGACCTTGGACACCACCAGCCGCGACCCGTGGAACATGCCCGTCGCGTAGCCGCCCATCCGTACCAGGATCACCCCCACGCGCCGATCGGCCCGCGCGTGGGTGACAAGCCTGGTCACGTACGGTGGCCCCAGTGGCAGGGGTGGGAAGGGCACGTGCAGCTCCGCCAGCGCGCCGTCGGCGGCCACCAGGCGCACGACCTGCTCGTCACCGGTGGCCTCGAACGGACCGTGCCGATCGGCGAAGCCGTCGATCCACGGGTGCACGCGCTCGGGCACGACGGACACCCACCGTCCGCCGCCCTTGGCCGGTCGCGCGCTCATGGGGGAAGGTTAGCCGACCGGAAACCGGAGCCCGCGTGCCGAAAGGCCGGCCAACCGGAGCCCGCGTGACTGGAAGAGCAGCCAATCAGCCCGCGCGCCACAAAAGGGCCGCTCGCGTGGCCGAAAATCCAGCCGACCAAGGTCCGCGCCCACCCCTGCCTGGAGGCCGGGAACTCTGAACGAAATATCGGTGAATTTCGTTTCAAGTCACTTCTGCCGAACCTGTCACAAGCCCATCATCACTACGTGTCCTCCCTGCTCACCAGCCCCGTGGTGGACCTCGACACGGGAGCCGTCATCGCGCGCCCGGCGGTCATCGACGCGGCGGGCTACCTCCGCCCCGACCCGCTGCCCGTCGTACTGGAACTGCCCATGCGGATCGTCCTGGGAGGCGCGGGGGCGCTGGCTCCGCTGCACGAAGCGCTGCGGCGGTCGGGCAGGCACCCGCGCGAGGCCATCGTGCTGCTCACCGGCCCGTGCGGGCCCGCCGACCGGCCGCTGCTGACCGTGACGCTCAACGGGCTGCGCAACCTCGGCTACCTGCTGGGCTTCGCCGACGTGGGCGCGGAGAGCGTGCCGCTCGACGTCATCGCCGACGCCTCCCCGTACCTGCTGGCCCTGGCCCCGGAGCCCATCGGAGGGCTGCCGGGCGACCGCCGGCCGGCGGCGGTGGCGCGGTCGGTCGTGGCGCTGGCCCGCGGCCTCGGCGCGCACGCGCTGGTCTCGGGGGTCGAGCGCGAGGCGCAGCTGGCCGCGGTGCGCGGCTGGGAGGTGCGGCTGGCCTGCGGGCCGCTGCTGAGCCCGGGACCCGACGGGAAGGTACGGGTGCCGCTCCCGCCCACCGAGGAGCCGTCGGCCACGGTACAGCTCGGGCCGCGCGTGCAGGAGTTCCTGCTGCCCGCCGTGACGCTGCCCGCCGGGGCCAAGGCGGAGGAGGTGGTGGCGGCGTTCGGGCACGAGCCGTCGATCACCAGTGTGATCCTGGTGGACGAGTACCAGCGGCCCAAGGGGAGCCTTGACCGCAGCCGGTTCCTGCTGTCGTTCGCGGCCCGCTACGGGCACGCGCTGCACGGCGCGAAGCCCGCCCAGCGCCTGGCCGACCCGCCGCGCACGGTGCCGAAGACCACCCCGGCCGTGGCGGCCATGCGGGCGGCCGGCCAGGACTCCGGCCGCGTCTACGACGACCTGGTGGTGACCGACGAGCTGAACCGCTGCCTGGGCATCGTGCGGGTGTCGGACCTCATCCGGCACGTGGCCTGGGCAGGATGATCAATCCAGACGGTCTCAGAGCCACCCCTGTGACTTGGCGCGCTGGACCGCCTCGATGCGGTTGCGGGCGTGCGTCTTCTGGATGGCCGACGACAGGTAGTTGCGCACGGTGCCCTCCGACAGGTGCAGGTGCCGGGCGATGTCGCCGATGGTCGAGCCGTCCACCGCGGCGGCCAGCACGTCCCGTTCGCGCGCCGACAGCGGATTGGGCCCCGCGCTGAGCGCCGCCGCCGCCAGGCCCGGGTCGATGACGCGCTCCCCCGCGTGTACGCGCCTGATCGCCGCCGCCAGCTCCCGGGCCGGGCTGTCCTTGACCAGGAAGGCCACCGCCCCCGCCTCCATGGCGGTCCGCAGGTAACCGGGACGGCCGAACGTGGTCAGGATCATCACCCGGCAGCCGGGCACCTGTGAGGTGATCTCGGCGCTCGCGCTGAGGCCGTCCATGCCGGGCATCTCGATGTCGAGCAGCGCGATGTCAGGGAGTTTCTGGACCGCGACGGCCACGGCCGCCTCGCCGTCGGCCGCCTCGCCGACGACCTCGATGTCGGGCTCCAGGCCGAGCAGCGACGCCAGGGCGCCGCGTACCATGGCCTGGTCCTCGGCCAGGATCACGCGGATCACGCCGCCGCTCCCACGGGGACCAGCACCCGCAGCCGGAAGCCCGCCTTGGCCCCCGGGCCCACCTCGACGTTCCCGCCCGCTTCGCGCACCCGTTCGGTCAGCCCCTGTAAACCACTGCCGAGCCGGACCGGCTCCTCGCCCTGCCCATCGTCCATGATCTCCAGGATGGCGTGTTCGCCGTCGTGCGTCACCTCGATCCGGCAGCGACGCGCCCGCGCGTGCCGTACGACGTTGGTGGTGCCCTCGCGTACCGCCCAGCCGAACAGGCCGTCGAGCAGGCCGGGCAGCGGCGTGCCCGAGACCCGCACCAGTGGCTCCACGCCCGCCGCCCGCAGCACGGCCCTGGCGTTGTCGAGCTCTTCCGGCAGGCTGCGCTGCCGGTAACCGGTGACGGCCTCGCGCACCTCCGTCAGCGCCTTCCTGGCGACGGTCTCGATGTCCTGGATCTCCTGGTGCACCTTCGGGGAGTCCTCGGCCAGCCGCCCGGCCAGCTCGCTCTTGAGCACGATCAGCGACAGGCTGTGGCCGAGCAGGTCGTGCAGGTCGCGGGCGATGCGCAGCCGCTCGTCCGCCGCGGCGAGCCGGGCCACCTCGCCCTGCGCCTCGCGAAGTTGCACGGCCAGCAGCCTGGTGTTGCGTACGCCGATGAACAGCACGCCCAGCGTGACCACCTCCATCCCCAGGATGAGGAGGGTGGTGCTGTCGGAATGGTGCAGCAGCCCGCCGCCGACGACGACCGCCAGCATTCCGGCGATGCCGAAGCCCGCCCGCCGGGGCGGGAGGATCATGGCGAAGAGCACCGTGGAGTAGATGGGCAGGGCCAGCCAGCCGCCGCCGAAGACCAACGCGCCGACCACCGCCTGCGCCGTGGTGAGGGCGAGCAGCGGGTACGTCGACCGCGACCGCTCCGTCATGCTGCGCGGGCTCACGACGGTCGCCAGGTACGAGATCACGAACGCGATCAGAGACAGCCACGCCCAGACGGCCTTGGCCCCGTGGAACTCCCCGCTCAGGATCTCCCCCACCAGGAGGAACAGGTAGACCATGCCGAAGCAGATCCCGTACAGCCGCCGGTAGCGGGACGAGGTCTCACCCGTCCCGCCGAAGGTAAACCGGTTGGTCCAGCTCATGCCCGAACAGTAGCCCGCCGGTAGGCGTAGGCGGCCGCGCCGCCGAGCACGATCCCCCACGCCACCACGATCAGCGCGTCGGACATGGACACGCCGTGGCCCGCGATCACGTTCCAGCCGAGGCTGGCGTAGTGGTAGGAAGGCATGAAGCCGGCGATGGTCCGCATCGTGCCGCCGATGGCGTCGATGGGAAACCAGAGGCCGCCGAGCAGCGACAGGGCGAACATACAGATCATCGCGGCGGGCTGGGCGGCGTCGGCGCTCAGCAGGGAGCCGATGAACAACCCGAGCGCGATGAACGGGATCGCCCCCACCCACAACGACAGCAGCAGCGCCACCCACTGGCCGGCGGGCATCGACACGCCCTGCTGCAGCACGGCCGCCACGCTGACCAGCAGCAGGGACGGCAGCACGAGGACCATCGCGGCGCCGAGCTTGGTGACGATGATCGCCCAGCTCGGCAGCGGGGTGATCTGCAGCTGACGCAGCCAGCCGGACTGACGCTCCTGCGCCCAGGGCACGGCCGAGCTCATCATGGACGAGGCGAGCGCGCCGTAGGCGGCCATCGACACCAGCAGGTAAGTGCTCATCCGCACGCCGGCCGAGTCCGTCTGGGTGCCGTAGATGTTGGCGTTGATCAGGTAGAACACGACGGGGAACAACACCACGAAGATGATGTACCGGCGGTTGCGCAACATCCGCAGCGCCTCGGTCTTGGCGTAGTAGAGCATCAGGACTCCCTGGTGAGGGCGAGGAAGGCGTCCTCTAGGTCGGCGCCGGCGAGGTTCAGGCCGCGCACGTCGAGCGTGGTGCCCCGGTAGAGGCCGGCGAGGGTCGCGTCGGCGTCGGAGGTACGCAGCGTGGCCGTGCCCGCGGCGATCTCCACCGCCGTGACGCCGGGCAGCAGGTCGAGCCCGGCCGCGGGCTGCTCGCCGAGGGTGAAGCGGATGACCTGCCCGCCGACGCCCGCCTTGATCTGCGCGGCGGTGCCGTCGGCGACCACCTTGCCCCTGGCGATGACGATCACCCGGTCGGAGTGCTCGTCGGCCTCCTCCAGGTAGTGCGTGGCGAAGAGCACGGTCCGCCCGCCCGCCGCGTAGGCGCGCATGCTCTCCCAGAACCGCAGCCGGGACTCCACGTCCATGGCCGCGGTCGGCTCGTCCAGCAGCAGCGTCTTGGGCGCGCCCGCGATCGCCAGGGCGAACCTGACGCGCTGGGACTGGCCGCCCGACAGCTTGTTCGCGCGCCGCTTCACCAGGTCGGTGAGGTCGGCCAGCTTGAGGATCTCCGCCAGGTCCAGCGGCTGGGGGTACAGGTTGCGGACCAGGTCGATGAGCTCCTGGACCGTCAGCTCGGGGATGAGCTGGCCGCTCTGCAGCATGGTGCCCATCTGGCCGGCCGCGACCGCCTGGCGGGGAGTGCGGCCGTACACGCTGACCGTCCCCCTGGAGGGCCGCAGCAGGCCGAGCAGCATGTTGATGGAGGTCGACTTGCCGGCGCCGTTGGGGCCGAGCAGGGCCACGGTCTTGCCGGGCTCTATCTCCAGGGACACATCATCGACGGCAAGGACGTCCCCGTAGTCCTTGCTGACGTGGTCGAACACGATGGCGTTCATGACATCAACGCTAGGGCGGTGGATCTTGCCTGGTTAGTGCGTTACTTCCGGGGTTGACGGTGACATTTGTCAGGCGACGCGCCGCACCAGCCCGGTGTCGAGGCTGTAGTAGGCGCCGACCACGGTGGCCTTGCGGGATAACAGGGTGTCGGCCCTCAGCCCCAACACTGTCCGTACGATGTGCGCGCGAACCATGTCGTCCACCTCGCCGTCGTCAACCTCGCCGTCGTCCACCTCGCCGTCGTCCACCTCGCCGCTGGAGCCGGTGTAGACGGGTTCGAGGGCGGCGACGATGCTGGGCAGTTCTCCGGGCAGTGTCTCCCGCTCGCGCAGCGCCCTGGCCGCCGCGATGACGGCGCCGCAGCGCTGGTGTCCCAGGACGACGACGAGGCTGGCGCGTAAGTCCTGCGGGCCGAATTGGACCGCCGCGGTGACGAGCCGGTCGACGGTGTGCGCCGCCGTACGGACGACGAGCAGATCGCCCAGCCCGGCGTCGAAGACGACCTCGGGCGGCACCCGCGAGTCGATGCACGACAGCACCACCGCGTAGGGAGACTGTTCCGCCGCCACCTGCTTCCTGCGGGCGGGATCCTGGCGGGGGCGGCGGGACGCGCCCGCCGCCCAGCGCCGGTTACCGCGCTGCAGTGCCGCCCAGGCCTGCAAGGCGGCGGCATCACAGAACGGGACATAACTACGAGCAAGCGTTTCGTCACCCACAGCTAGGTGATTCCCGGACGGGACATCACCTAGCGGACAGATCTCAGAGGCGGCAGGCGTAGATGTCGGTGGCCAGGATGGCCCTTGCCCCGATCTCCCAGAGCTGGTCCATCACCTGCTGGTGCCCGCGCCGCCGGACCATCACCCGGACGGCGACCCAGCCCTCGCGGTGCAGCGGCGAGACCGTGGGCCCCTCCATGCCGGGCGTGAGCGCGATGGCCTCCTCGATCCGCTCGGCGCGGATGTCGTAGTCCATCATCACGAAGTCGCGGGCGTGCACGACGCCCTGCAGGCGGCGCACGAGCTGCTCGATGCCGGTGTCGGCGCCGTTGCCCTGCTGCCTGATCAGCACGGCCTCGGAGCGCATGATCGGCTCGCCGAACACCTCCAGGCCGACGTTGCGCAGGGTGGTGCCGGTCTCCACGACGTCGGCGACCGCGTCGGCGACGCCCAGCCTGATGGCCGTCTCGACCGCGCCGTCGAGCTTGATGACGCGGGCGTCGACGCCGGACTCCGACAGATATTTGCCGAGCAACCCCGCGTAGGAGGTGGCGATGCGCAGGCCGTCGAGGTCCTTGACCGACGTCATGGCACCCGCCCTGGCGGCCAGCCGGAAGGTGGAGCCGCCGAAGCCGAGCGGCATGATCTCCTCGACGGGGGCGCCGGAGTCGATGCGCATGTCCCGGCCGGTGATGCCGGCGTCGAGCGTGCCCTCGCCGACGTAGACCGCGATGTCGCGCGGGCGCAGGAAGAACAGCTCGCAACCGTTGTCCTCGTCGACGACGACGAGCTCCTTGCTGTCCTTGCGGGTCCGGTAGCCGGCCTCCTTGAGCATGGTCTGGGCGGCCTCACTGAGCGCGCCCTTGTTGGGTACGGCCAGACGCAACATGTCCGTGGTGTCCTTGGTGTCTCGCGGGCTGTTAGGTGTACGGGCTGACGGGCGCGGGCGCCCTAGAGATGCTTGTACACCTCGTCCAGCCCGATGCCCTTGGCGAGCATGAGCACCTGAACGTGGTAGAGCAGCTGGGAGATCTCCTCGGCGGCTCGGTCACTCGACTCGTGCTCGGCGGCCATCCAGCTCTCGGCGGCCTCCTCGACGACCTTCTTGCCGATGGCATGGACGCCGGCGTCGAGGGCGGCCACGGTGCCCGAACCCTCGGGTCGGGTGCGTGCCTTCTCTGACAGCTCGGCGAACAGCTCTTCGAAGGTCTTCATGATCTCTCTCGTCGGTCGGCTGGCATGCGTGACAAGCCTAGTCTGCGCGCGTGGGTCAACGGACCCCTGTCCGCCACGCGAGACGCCCGCGCGGCTATAGCGCTGTTGACTACCACTTCTTACTCCTCTATTGTCACACCGGCTAAATCAATTGTTTGGCGCAATTTTTAGCGATTTATGGAGACTTAGTGTCGACGGAAAGTCCCTTTCCGCATTCGCTCCGTGTTCTACTAAAACCGGAAGTACTCCGAAATCCAGCACCCGTCTATGCCGCCTGGCGAGAAACGGAGCCGTTCTTCTGGTATGGCGAACTCGGCACCTGGGTGCTCACCCGGTATGCCGACTGCGCCGCCGTACTCAAAGGGCTGGACCGTTTCACCTCCGACTGGCGGCGGCTCGGCGAGCGGACGCCCGCCGAGCTGGTCATGTTGCAGACCGTCGATCCGCCCGACCACCCGCCCGTACGGCGGCTGCTCACCGCCGCCTACCGGGCCCAGGACCACGCGGCGCTGGCCGAACGCACCGAGCAGCGGGTACGGCGGCACCTGGCGGCGCTGGCGGGCACCGAGTTCGACTTCGTCCACCGGCTGGCCATCCCGCTGACCGTGGAGACGATCTGTGAGGTCCTGGGAGTGGATCCGCCGGACCTCGACTGGCTCAACTCCGTTTCCCCACCCGTCATCGACACCATGGACGGCGGTCTGCGCCCCGAGGTGATACCGGCGGGCCTGGCCGCGCGGGCCGAACTCGACGCGTTAATAGAACGCTGGATGGTCGAGCATCGCCCGGACGGCATGTTCGCATATATCAGCAAAAAGCTCCCCAGCGCTAGTGTCGACCGCCGCCTGGTGCTGAATTCGCTCCGCTCCACCTTCCACGCCGGCTTCGAATCCTCGGCCCGGTTGCTGACGCTCTCGCTCCTGGCCCTGACCGACAATCCCGACAGCCTCCGCGAATTCTCCAAAAATCCCGATTTAGCGGTTGAAGAGTTGATTCGCTATACCAGCCAGGTCCAGGTGCTCGCCCGCGGCTGCCTGACCGACACCGAGGTCGGCGGCCGGAAGGTCCGCAAGGGAGAGGGTGTGACCTTGATCATCGGGGCCGCCAACCGCGACCCCGCCGCCTTCTCCGACCCCGACGCCCTTCGACTGGACCGTACCCCCAACCCCCACCTCGGCTTCGGCCGCGGCCTGCACGCCTGTTTGGGGGCCGGTGTCGCCGCCATGCAGACCAGGGCGCTGTTCACGGAGCTCGCCCGCGGCTACCCGGCCATCGGGCCGTGCGCCGAGCCGGTGATGTGGGACAGCGGCACCCTGCGCGGGGTACGGACTCTGCCCGTCGAGCTGGGGAGGTGACCAGCCATGCGATACGCCTACTGACCGACGGTCGCCGTGGTCGGGGCAGACCACGGCGACCGACACTTCACCTGGGGGGAACTCGATGAACCAGCCGGCGCCCGCCCGCGCCCGATACCGGGACGCGCTGGCCGTGCCCGAGTTCCGGGCGATCTTCCTGTCGCACGTCGTCTGCATGCTGGGCACGATCGTGACCCAGTTCGCCCTCACCGTGCTGATCTACCGCCAGACCGGCTCGCCCTTCCTGGCGGCGCTGGTGTTCACCGTGGCGTTCGTCCCCTACCTGTTCGGCGGAGTGCTGCTGTCGGCGCTGGCCGACCGGGTGGTGATCCGGCGCCTGCTGGTGGGCTGCAACCTGACGACGGCCGCACTGGCCGCGGCCATGGCGCTGCCCGGCTTACCCGTGGGCGTCGTGCTGGCGCTGGCGTTCGGGATGGGCCTGGTGGCTCCGGTCTTCGCGGGCGCGCGGGCCGCGGTGCTGCCGCGCGTCCTCGACGGCGAGGTCTACATCGCGGGCCGCAGCCTGTTCCGGCTGGTGGCACAGGGCGCGCAGGTGGGCGGGTTCGCGCTCGGCGGGCTGCTGCTCATCGCGCTGGCCCCGCGCGCCGCCCTCCTGCTCAACACGGGCGCCTTCCTGGCGTCGGCGGCGCTGCTCACCGTGGGGGTCGAGGCCCGTCCCGCCGCCGCCTCGGCCCGGTCGCTCTCGCTCGTACGCGACTCGCTGGCGGGGCTCGGGCGGGTCTTCCGGCTGGTACGGCTGCGCCGCGTCCTGGTGTTCGGCTGGGCCGTGCCCGCCATCGGGGTGACACCCGAGGCGCTGGCGGCGCCGTACGCCCACCTGGCCGGGTTCGGGACGGTGGGGCTGGGGCTGCTGATGTCGGCCCTGCCGGTCGGCACGGTCTTGGGTGAGCTCCTGTGCCTGTGGATCCCCTCGCCCGCCCGCCGGCTGCGGCTGGTCGTGCCGCTGGCACTGCTGATGTTCCTGCCGCAACTCGCCTTCGGCCTGCGCCCCGGACTGTCGCTCGCGCTCGGGCTGCTCGTGCTGTCGGGCATGGGCCTGGCGCATCACCTGGGGCTGGACCAGCTCCTCATGGACGCGGCCCCGGAGGAGGTGGTGGGCAGGGCGCTGAGCATCCAGACGGCGGGGCTGATGTTCTGGCAGGGCATCGGCTTCGCTGTGGCGGGCTCGGCCGCCCAGTTGCTCGCACCGCCGGTGGTCATCACGGCCGCTGCGGTAGCCGGCCTCGCCCTGGTACCGCTGCTCCGCCCCCGCTAGCACTCCCACGGGACGCCGGCCACAACGAACCGGTTCCGCCCGCACCCCCGAAGGGAGCATCCCTCCCATCCGCCCCCGCTAGATACCCCCGAAGGGGGCACCCCCCGAGGGACGCCAACCACAACGGGCCGAGTCCTTCCTCTCCCCCGAAGGGGGCGCCCCTCCCAAGGGACGCCAACCACAACGGACCCGCTCCTTCCCTCCCCCGAGGGAGGCACCTCTCCCAAAGGGACGCCAACCACAACGGACCCGCTCCTTCCCCCCGAAGGGGATTTCCCCCTTAAAGGACCCCAGCCACGACGGACCGTGACCGCTTGACCTTGTCGTAGCGTCAACGTGTCCAATAGGGCCCATGAGGATCGGCGAGCTTGCCGCGCTGGCCGGGGTGTCCACCCGGACCGTGCGCCACTACCACCACCTGAACCTTCTCCCCGAGCCCGAACGGCTGGCCAACGGCTACCGAGAGTACCGACTGCGAGACGCCGTGGCCCTCACCCGCGTACGCAGGCTGGCCGAGCTGGGCATGTCCCTGGACGAGATCCGCGACGTCCTGGCCGACGACCAGGGCCGGGAGCTGCGGGAAGTGCTCCTGGAGCTGGACGCCGACCTGGCCCGGCAGCAGGAGACGATCGGCCTCAGACGGAACCGGCTGGCCGCGCTCCTGGCGGAGACGAACCTGCATCCCGACTCGACGGTGTCGCCGGAAATGGCGACGGTGCTGCGCGATCTCTCCGTCGAGGGCTCGAAGTTCGCCGAAATGGACCGGGAGCTGCTGGCGCTGATGGACACCGTGGCCGACCCCGCCGACCGGGCCGAGTTCATCGATCTGTTCCGCCCGCTCACCGAGCCCGAGGCGCTCGCGCGGGGACACGCCCTCTACGCGCGGCTGGACGAGATCGCCGACGCCGACCCCGGCGACCCCCGCGTCACCACGCTCGCCGCCGACCTCGCCGCGCACCTTCCCGACGAGATGGCGACGGCGATGCTCGCGAACCTGGACGCGGCTCCCGACCACCTGCGCCCGCCCACCCCCGGGGACGCGGATGGCGGGCAGTGGCTGACGACGATGTACGGCGAGCTGCCCGCCGCCCAGGCCGAGGTGTTCCGGCTGGTCATGGTCATGCTGAAGGAGCGAGCGTGATGGTGCGGATCGCGCGCGCCGTGCTGTTCGCCATGGTGCCCATGGAGCTGCTGCTCGCGGTCCTGCTCGTGTCCGGCGTGTCGCTGCCCGGCCCGCTGGTCGCGGCGGCCGAGGCGGCCGTCGTCGCCGTGCTCGTCCTGGAGGCGGCGACCCTGTACCGGCTGTTCGGAGCCGAGCGCCGAGGCGGCGCGGACCGGCGGACGGCGTTACGGGCGGCCTATGGGCGGCTGGTCCCCGACCAGGTGCGGCGGATCATGGGGTTCGACGTGAAGGGCATGGTCAGCCTCGTCCTGTGGGTCGCGCGGCGTCGCCACGGCGTGCCGTACGGCGCCACCGCCCTCTCCTACTCCCGCGCGCAGACCACCACGATGATGATCTTCCTGTTCGCGATGGTCGTGGAGCTGATCGTCGCGGAGATCCTGCTGCGGGCGTTCGGCGCGCCGGTCGGCCTGCGCACCGTGTTCCTCGTGGCCGACGCCTATACGGTCCTGATCGTGCTCGCGGCCATCGCGGCCTGCGTCACCCGGCCCCACGTCGTCTCCGCCGACGAGGTACGCATCCGCTACGGCGCGTTCTTCGACCTGCGCGTCCCCCGCGAGCGGATCGCCCAGGTACGCCAGGTCCGCGACTTCAACGAGAACGGCACGATCAAGGTGGAGGGCGACCGCCTGGTCGTGGCGGTGGCCTCCCAGACCAACCTGATCCTCGAACTGACCGAACCGATCATCGCCGTCCGTCCCCTCGGCCGCCGCGCCGAGGCCAGGGTGATCCGCTTCTTCGCCGACGATCCAGGAGCCGCGATCCACGCGCTGCGATCCCGCCGGGAACACGCGCCCGAATCCTGAGACCAATCAGCAGGAAACGGGCCCCGCCGTACCCCCGATGCAAGAAAACGGCGCTGCCCGCCGTAGCCCCGATGAAGGGGTACGGCGGGCAGCGCCGTGCGTTGATCAGCGTCGGCCACCGGCGCTCACCGGTGGTCCGCCGGGGTCAGCGGTCGAAGCGGCGGCCGGTGCCGCTGCGGAAACCGCCCTGACGGTCATCGGAGCGGTAGCCGCCCTGACGGTCGTTGGAACGGTAGCCGCCACCCTGACGGTCGTCGGTGCGGGCGGGACGGTCGCGGTCGGCCGAGAACGGGCGGCCACGGTCGCCACCGGGGGCGCGGGTGCCTCGGTCGTCCGTGCGGTAGCCGCCGCCACGCGGGCCGCGGTCGTCGGAACGGAAGCCACCCTGACGGTCGTCCGAGCGGTAGCCGCCCTGACGGTCGTTGGAACGGTAGCCGCCACTCTGACGGTCGTCCGAGCGCGGTCCGCTCTGACGGTCGTCGGAGCGGTAGCCGCCGCGCGGGGCGTCCGAGCGGGCCGGGCGGTCGTCGCCGCGGTAGCCGCCGCCACGCGGGCCACGGTCACCGCCACGGTAGCCGCCGCCCTGGCCGCGGTCGCCGCCCCGGTCGTCACCGGAGGTGCGGGGCTCCTGCGAGCCGCCCTCGGCGTGCCGGCGCGGGTAGCGGTCGTCACCGTCGTGACGACGGGGGCGCCGGTCGTCGCCCGCGACGAAGGGGCGCTGGCCGTCGTCGTGACGACGGGGTCGGCGCTCGCCGTCGAACTCGCGGCGCGGACGGCGTCCACGCCGGTCGGAGCCACTGTGGCCGCCTTCGCGGCGGGGACGCAGCGGCTTGCGGACGTCGGGCTCCCAGACGGGGATGGGCTCGCCACTCGGGACGCGGGCGCCCGTCACCTCGGCCAGACGGGGGTGGCCCGGCTCGGCCTTGAGGCGGAACGGGTGGATCCCGGCCCGGCGGGTGAGCTGGTCGGTCGACCGGCGCTCGCTCGGCAGCACCAGGGTGACCACGGTGCCCTTCTCGCCGGCGCGGGCGGTGCGGCCGCCGCGGTGCAGGTAGCTCTTGTGATCCTGCGGCGGGTCGACGTGCAGCACGAGGCTGATGTTGTCGACGTGGATGCCGCGCGCCGCGACGTCGGTGCAGACGAGCACGTTGACAGAGCCCTCACGGAACTCGGCCAGGATGCGGGTGCGCTGGTTCTGGCGCTTGCCGCCGTGCAGGCCGCCCGACTTGATGCCGACGCGGGCCAGCTGCTTGCAGAGCCGGTCGACGCCGTGCTGGGTGCGGACGAAGATGATCGTACGGCCCTCGCGGTTGGCGATCTCCGCGGTGACGTCGAACTTGTCGTCGCGCGTCACCTGGATCACGTGGTGCTCCATGAGCTCGACCGGGGAGGTCGCGGGAGCCACCGAGTGGGTGATCGGGTCCTTGAGGAAGCGCCGCACCAGCTTGTCGACGTCGCCGTCGAGCGTGGCCGAGAACAGCAGCCGCTGACCGTCGGCCGGAGTCTGCGCGAGCAGCTCGGTGACGACGGGGAAGAAGCCCAGGTCGCACATGTGGTCGGCCTCGTCGAGGACGCTGACCTCGATGTCGCCCAGCGAGCACTCGCCCTGGCGGATGAGGTCGCCCAGGCGGCCGGGGGTGGCGATGACGACGTCGACGCCGCGGCGCAGCGCCTCGATCTGCTTGCCCATCGACATGCCGCCGACGATGACCTTCATCCGCAGGCCGAGGCCCCGGCCGAGCGGCTCAAGGGCGTCGTGCACCTGGAGCGCGAGCTCACGGGTGGGGACGAGGATCATCGCGCGGGGGCGGCCCGGGGTGGGCCGGACGCCGGAGATGCGGGCCATGAGGGGCAGGCCGAAGGCGAGGGTCTTGCCGGAGCCGGTCTGGCCGCGGCCGAGCACGTTGGCGCCGGTGAGGACGTCGGGGATGGTCGCGCTCTGGATGGGGAACGGGCTGGCAATGCCCTGCTTGGCCAGCCCGGTGACGAGCGGCTTGGGCAGGCCGAGCTCCTCGAACCCGGGACCCGCCTCGGGGGTGCTCTCGTCGAGCTCGGGCAGGACCTCGTTGAACTCGGGCAGGACAGCGTCAAGCATGGTCACGAACTTCGTGCCTTTCAGTCGAAGTGGCGCGTCACTTCTGCGAAAAGGACGAGCCGGGACGTACGGCGGTGCCGTACTTCATTGCGAGGCGCAGGTGGTCGGCACCTGCTGGGTGGGGACTGGCCCGGAGGACAGGCCGTCTACGCGCACCCATTTGCCGGCCGCAGGCGGCGTTGAAACGCACATTGGTGCGCTAGGTGCACGTGTTGCCAACACGGGGAAGACACCATGTATTCCCCGACTTGTCTGAATTTCAGACTTTGGCAGGCTGAAGCGGCTGACACCGAGATGCCAGCCGTACAGCAACGATCAGACGTTGAAGCCTAGCATACGAAGCTGCTCGCGCCCTTCGTCAGTGATCTTGTCCGGTCCCCACGGCGGGAGCCAGACCCAATTGATCTTAACATCGGAAACCATGCCCTCGAGCGCGGAATGCGCCTGATCCTCGATGACATCGGTCAGCGGGCAGGCCGCGCTGGTCAGCGTCATGTCGATGGTGGCCACGGGCTGGCCGCCCTCGGCGGGGTCGAGATTGAGCCCGTAGATCAGGCCCAGGTCGACGACGTTGATGCCGAGCTCGGGGTCGACGACGTCCTTGAGCGCCTCCATGACCTCGTCGACGGTGGCCTCACCGTCGAACCCGGTCGGTGTCTCCACCGGCTTGCTCATCGGGCAGCACTCCTCACTACAGCGTCCTTGTAGGCCATCCACGACAGCAGCGCGCACTTCACGCGCGCGGGGAACTTGGCCACGCCCGCGAACGCCACCGCGTCGCCGAGCACGTCCTCGTCGGCCTCCACCTTGCCCCTGCCCTGCATGAGGCGGGTGAACTCGTCGACCACGGACAGCGTCTCCTCGACCGTCGAGCCGGTGGTCAGCTCGTGCAGCACAGAGGCGGCGGCCTGGCTGATCGAACAGCCCTGCCCATCGTAGGAGACGTCCTCGATCTTGCCGGCGTCGCCCAGCTTGACCCGGAGCGTGATCTCGTCGCCGCAGGTGGGGTTCACGTGGTGAACCTCGGCGTCGTAGGGATCACGCAGCCCCCGCCCCTGCGGGTGCTTGTAGTGTTCCAGGATCAGTTCCTGGTACATCGACTCGCCGATCATGGCTATGCGAACACCTTCTGAACGTGATGGAGGCCGCGGACCAAGGCGTCGATCTCGTCCGTGGTGTTGTACAGATAGAACGACGCCCTGGTGGTCGCCGGTATTCCGAAGCGCAGGTGGAGCGGTCGCGCGCAGTGGTGGCCGACCCGCACCGCGATGCCGAACTCGTCGTCGAGCAGCTGCCCGACGTCATGCGGGTGGATGCCCTCAAGGGTGAACGACAGGGTGGCGCCCCGCTGGTCGAGCGAGTCGGGCCCGATCAGGCGCAGCGTGGGGACCTGGCGCAGCGCGTCGAGCGCGTAGGCCGTCAGGCCGCGCTCGTGCGCCTCGATGGCCTCCATGCCGACACCGGTCAGGTAGTCGACGGCCGCGCCGAGGCCGATGGCCTCGACGATCGGCGGCGTGCCCGCCTCGAACTTGTGCGGAACCGGCGCGTACGTCGAGTGGTCCATCCAGACGGCCTCGATCATCTCGCCGCCGCCCATGAACGGGGGCATGGCCTCGAGCAGTTCGGCCCGGCCCCAGAGGACACCGATGCCCGAGGGGCCGACCATCTTGTGGCCGGTGAAGGCCACGAAGTCGGCGCCCAGCGCGACCATGTCGACGGCGTGGTGCGGGACCGACTGGGAGGCGTCGAGCATCACCAGCGCGCCCACCTCGCGGGCCCGGCGCAGCACGTCGGCGACGGGGTTGATGGTGCCGAGCACGTTGGACTGGTGCGCGATCGACACGATCTTCGTGCGCTCGGTGATCAGTCCTGAAATATCCGAAATATCGAGGCGGCCGTCGTCCGTGACGCCGAACCACTTCAGGGTCGCCCCCGTACGCTGCACCAGGAACTGCCACGGCACGATGTTGGAGTGGTGCTCCATCTCGGAGATCACCACCTCGTCGCCGGGGCCGAGAGTGAAGCGGGGGTCGGTGTTGCCCGGGTTGCCGAAGGAGTAGGCGACCAGGTTGAGCGCCTCGGAGGCGTTCTTGGTGAAGATCACCTCGTCGCGCGACGGGGCGCCGATGAAACCGGCCACCTTGTCGCGCGCGCTCTCGAAGGCCTCGGTCGACTCCGCGCCGAGCGCGTGCATGGCCCGCCCGACGTTGCTGTAGTGCATCGCCAGGTGCTCACGGACGGTCTCGACGACCGCGGTGGGCTTCTGTGAGGAGTTGCCCGAGTCGAGGTAGACGAGCGGACGCCCGCCGGGCAGCTCGCGGGAGAGAACCGGGAAGTCCTTCCTGATCCTCTCCACGTCCAAGCTGGTGGAAGTCATGCAAGCGCCTTCGTGTACTGCTCGTAGCCTTCGGCCTCGAGCTTGTCGGCCAGCTCCGGCCCGCCCTCCTCCACGATCTTGCCGCCGGCGAAGACGTGGACGAAGTCGGGCTTCACGTACCGCAGGATGCGGGTGTAGTGCGTGATCAACAGGACGCCCGTGTCGCCCGCGGCGCGGAAGCGGTTGATGCCCTCCGACACCACGCGCAGCGCGTCGACGTCGAGGCCGGAGTCGGTCTCGTCGAGCACCGCGATCTTCGGCTGGAGCAGCTCCAGCTGGAGGATCTCGTGGCGCTTCTTCTCGCCGCCGGAGAAGCCCTCGTTGAGGTTACGCTGGGCGAACTCGGCGTCGATGGCCAGCGCGTCCATGCCGGTCTTGAGGTCCTTGGCGAACTGGCGCAGCTTGGGCGCCTCGCCGCGGACCGCGGTGACCGCGGAGCGCAGGAAGTTGGAGACCGACACGCCGGGCACCTCGACCGGGTACTGCATGGCGAGGAACAGGCCGGCGCGGGCCCGCTCGTCGACGGTCAGCTCCAGCAGGTCGACGCCGTCGAGCAGCACCTGGCCGCCGGTGATGGTGTATTTCGGGTGACCGGCGATGGCGTAGGCGAGCGTGGACTTGCCCGAGCCGTTCGGCCCCATGATGGCGTGGGTCTTGCCCGACTGCACGGTGAGGTTGACGCCGCGCAGGATTTCCTTGTCCTCGACGGCGACCTTCAGGTCACGGATCTCAAGGGTGGACATGTGTTTATGACTCCTTCGAGAGCGAGACGAGGACGTCGTCGCCGTCGATCTGGACTGTGTAGACGTTCACGGGTCTGGTGGCGGGCGGGCCGGTGGGCTTGCCCGAGCGGATGTCGAAGCACGAGCCGTGCAGCCAGCACTCGAGCGTGCCGTCGTAGACCTCTCCCTCGCTGAGCTTCACCTCGGCGTGGGAGCAGACGTCGTGCAGGGCGAACACCTCGCCGCCCTTGCGGACGAGCGCGACCGGGGTCTCCCCGACCTCGAGGCCGAGTACGCCCCCGTCGGGGATGTCCTCGACCTTGCACACCTTCTCAAAAGTCATCGGGCGAGCTCCGCCTCCACCGCGTTCATGACGCGGTCACGGATCTCCGCCACCTGGATCTTCTCGATGAGCTGGCCGAGGAAGCCCCGGATGACCAGGCGACGGGCCTCGTCGAAGGGGATGCCGCGGGCCTGCAGGTAGAAGATGTGCTCGTCGTCGAGGCGCCCGGAGGCGCTGGCGTGGCCGGCGCCGGCCACCTCGCCGGTGAGGATCTCCAGGTTGGGCACCGAGTCGGCGCGGGCGCCGTCGGTGAGGATCAGGTTGCGGTTGAGCTCGTAGGTGTCGGTGCCCTCGGCCTCGACCCTGATGATCACGTCGCCGATCCACACGGCGTGCGCGTCCTCACCCTGCAGGGCGCCGCGGTAGTCGACGTTGCTCTTGCAGTGGGGCTGCGAGTGGTCGACCAGGAGGCGGTGCTCCAGGTGCTGGCCCGCGTCGACGAAGTAGACGCCGGACAGGTCGGCGTCGCCGCCGGGGCCGGTGTAGGACACGCTCGGCGACAGGCGCACCAGGTCGCCGCCCAGGGTCACCGCGAAGCCCCTGAAGGTGGCGTCCTTGGCGAGCTGGGCGTGGTGGTGGGAGACGTGTACGGCGTCGTCGTCCCAGTCCTGCAGGCTGACGACCTTGAGCGTGGCGCCGTCGCCGACGACGAACTCGATGTTGTCGGCGTAGACCGCGCTGCCCTGGTGCTCGATGACGACCACGGCCTCGGCCAGCGGCTCGACCACGACCACGATGTGGCCGTAGGTGGCCCCGTCGTTGCCGCCGCCGCGCACCTCGATGCGGATGTGCTCGGCGGGCACGGCCTCCTTGGGCACGGTCACGACCAGCGCCTTCTCGAAGGCGTTGTAGGCCTGCGCGCTGACGCGGTCGGCCGGCACGTACGCCTTGCCGATGCGCGCGTCCTCACGCCCGACCCACTCGGCGGTGACGCCCGCCGGGGTGTAGGCCTGGGTGAGCACCCGGCCGGTGATCTCCGCCTTGCCGCTGTGCAGGCCCTTCAGGCGCGACAGCGGCGTGAAGCGCCACGCCTCTTCGCGCCCGGTCGGGACCTCGAAGTCGTCCAGGTCGTAGGACGCCTTCTCGTGCAGGGTCGACAAGGGCTTCTCGGTCAGGCCCATCAGCCGACGGCTCCTTCCATCTGCAGCTCGATGAGGCGGTTGAGCTCAAGGGCGTACTCCATGGGGAGCTCGCGGGCGATCGGCTCGACGAAGCCGCGCACGATCATCGCCATCGCCTCGTCCTCGTTGAGACCGCGGCTCATGAGGTAGAACAGCTGGTCCTCGCTCACCTTGGAGACCGTGGCCTCGTGACCCATCGAGACGTCGTCCTCGCGGACGTCGACGTAGGGGTAGGTGTCGGAGCGGCTGATCTGGTCGACCAGGAGCGCGTCGCACTTGACCGTGCTGGCGCTGCCGTGGGCGCCCTCCTCGATCTGCACGAGACCGCGGTAGGAGGTGCGGCCGCCGCCGCGCGCCACCGACTTGGAGATCACGGTGGAGCTGGTGTGCGGAGCCAGGTGCACCATCTTGGACCCGGCGTCCTGGTGCTGGCCCTCGCCCGCGAAGGCGACGCTCAGCGTCTCGCCCTTGGCGTGCTCGCCCATCAGGTAGACGGCCGGGTACTTCATGGTGACCTTGGAGCCGATGTTGCCGTCGATCCACTCCATGGTCGCGCCCTCGTAGGCGACGGCGCGCTTGGTGACCAGGTTGTAGACGTTGTTGGACCAGTTTTGAATGGTCGTGTAACGGCAGCGGGCGTTCTTCTTCACGACGATCTCGACGACCGCGGAGTGCAGCGAGTCGGAGGAGTAGATCGGCGCGGTGCAGCCCTCGACGTAGTGGACGTAGCTGCCCTCGTCGACGATGATCAGGGTCCGCTCGAACTGGCCCATGTTCTCGGTGTTGATCCGGAAGTAGGCCTGCAGCGGGATCTCGACCTCGACGTTCGGCGGCACGTAGATGAACGAGCCACCGGACCACACGGAGCTGTTGAGGGCGGCGAACTTGTTGTCGCCCACCGGGATGACCGAGCCGAAGTATTCCTTGAAGAGCTCCTCGTGCTCCCTCAGGCCCGTGTCGGTGTCGACGAAGATGACGCCCTTCTCCTCGAGGTCCTCACGGATCTTGTGATAGACGACCTCGGATTCGTACTGGGCGGCGACACCGGCGATGAGGCGCTGCTTCTCCGCCTCGGGGATGCCGAGCTTGTCGTAGGTGTTCTTGATGTCGTCGGGCAGCTCGTCCCAGGAAGCGGCCTGCTTCTCGGTCGAGCGCACGAAGTATTTGATGTTGTCGAAGTCGATGCCCGTGAGGTCGGAGCCCCAGGTGGGCAGGGGCTTCTTGCCGAACAGGCGGAGGCCCTTCAGGCGAAGGTCGAGCATCCACTCCGGCTCGTTCTTGAGCGCGGAGATGTTGCGGACGACCTCCTCGGACAGACCGCGCTTGGCAACCGCGCCTGCGGCATCCGAGTCGGACCAGCCGAACTTGTAATTCCCGAGGCCTTCCAGCTCCGGGCGGTCGGTGACAGTCACCTTCCGGTCTCCTTGCTTTTGTCGCTATGGGTGGCCCTGCTCGTCGCAAGACCCAGCGCGTGCGGGCTCACATGTGTGGTGCAGACCCCGTCGCCGTGCGCGATCGTGGCCAGGCGCTGCACGGGGGTGCCGAGCAGCTGCGCGAACGCCTCGGTCTCGGCCTCACACAGCTGCGGGAACTCCGCGGCCACGTGCGCCACCGGGCAGTGGTGCTGGCAGAGCTGGTCACCGCCCAGATTGGCCTTGGTGGCCGAGGCGGCGTATCCATCCGCCGACAGCGCCTGCGCCAGCACTTGTACGCGCTGGTCGGCCGGCACCGTCCGCATGACCGGCTCCAGGCGCCGCAGCAGGCTGGACACCTGCGAACGGGCGAAGTCGGTCACGGCTTCCTCACCCACGCGCTCGGCCAGGAAACGCAGCGCGCTGCCGGCCAGGTCGTCGTAGGCGTGCTCGAAAGCACTGCGCCCCGCGTCGGTGATGGCGAACAGCTTGGCCGGCCGCCCTCTCCCGCGCTGTCCGTGCGGACGCACGGTGCGAGGCTCGATCATCCCGTCGGCCAGCAACGCGTCGAGGTGACGACGGACGGCGGCGGGCGTGAGCCCGAGCCGCTCGCCCAGCGCGGCAGCCGCGACGGGACCGTGCTCAAGGATCAGCCGAGCCACACGGGCGCGGGTGCCGCGCTCGTGTCCGGGCTCGATCGACGTGGGCACGTTTTTCACAACATCAGTGTGCCGTAATTCCTTCCCAGTTCACAAATGGATCCAGGAAGACGGGGAATGGAATTTCTCACGCAGGGTAGGCTTACCTAACTCTGCCGATGACCAGGAACGACACGGCCGAGCAGGCGATGAGCCCCAGCATCACCGACGCCATCGGCACCGCCGTACCCGCTCCCACCAGCCCGACCAGCGGCGCGGCCAGGGCGCCCAGCGCGAACTGGAGCACGCCGAGCAGGGCGGAGGCGCTGCCCGCGATCTGCTGCGGCTGGCTGGCCAGCGCCAGCGCGCCGGTGCCGGGAAGCACCAGGCCCTGGCCGCACATGATGACGAACAGCCCGGCGACGATGCCCGCCAGCCCCATGCCGATCATGGCCGCGGCCAGCAGCAGCGCCGCGCCGGTCAGGCCCACGCACAGGCCGATGGCCACCAGCCGGGCCGGCGGCACCCGCCCCGAGAGCCGCCCGCCGACCTGGGCCATGAGAGTCAGGCCGAGCGCGTTGAGCCCGAAGATGAGCGAATACTGCTGCGGTGTGGCGTGGTAGACCTCCTGCAGCACGAACGGTGAGCCGGAGATGTAGCCGAACATGGCGGCGAAGGCCAGCCCGGCGGTCAGCGCGCCGCCCATGAACGAACGGTCGCGCAGCAGCTGCCAGAAGGTGCGCACGGTGTGACCGAGCCCGCCGCTCTCCCGCTCGTACGCGGGCAGCGTCTCACGCACCCCGCCGAGCACGGCCATGAGCAGCACGATCCCGGCCAGGCTCAGCGCGACGAACACCCCGCGCCAGGAGGTGAAGGCGAGCAGCTGCGCGCCCGCGATCGGGGCCAGGATCGGCGCGAGGCCGCTGACGAGCATGAGGGTGGCGAAGATGCGCGCGATGGCGGCGCCGTCGTAAAGGTCGCGGACGACGGCCCGGACGATGACCAGGGCCGCGCCGCCGAGAATGCCCTGCAGCAGACGGAACACGATGAGCACCGGCACCGAGGGGGCGAAGGCGCACAGCAGCGAGGCGAGGGTGTAGCCGGCCACGCCCACGATCAGCGGCAGCCGGCGGCCGCGTACGTCGCTCACCGGCCCGGCGACCACCTGGCCGACGGAGACGCCGATGAGGCAGGCGGTCAGTGTCAGCTGTACCTGGGCGGGCGTGCTGACCAGCTCGCCGGTGATGGCGGGCAGCGCGGGCAGGTACATGTCGATCGAGAGCGGGCCGATGGCCGAGAGCGCTCCGAGAATGATTAACAGCAGTCCGCGGCGGTTCCCCTTGACGACAGGTGACGTGAGTGGCGTGGCTTGTGCCACGGACATGCGTGAACCCCTCTCCCTCGCAGGCGTGTGGCCCACGAGGGCCGAGGGATGAAACCAAGATCCGGTCTACCTAATTCCCGGTTATGGGATATTTAGCTGACTTCGTGGAGCTGGATCACGGACAGTGCCGCGCCCTGCGGGTCGGTGAGCATGGCGAAGCGCCCGGGAGGCGCGTCCATGGCCCCGACGAGGATCGTGGCGCCCGCGCGCTCGGCGGCGGCGACGGTGGCGTCGAGGTCGTCGACGGCGAAGTACGTCATCCAGTGGGACGGCGTCTGCGGCGGATAGTTCGGCGACAGCTCGATCATGCCGGCGATGCTCGCGTCCCCGAGGTGCCACTCGGTGTACTTGACGCCGTCCATCTCCTGGTGGTGCGGGGTCCAGCCGAAGACGGCCGGGTAGAACCGCTCCGCGCTGGCGACGTCGCGGGTGACGAGCTCGTTCCAGCAGAAGGAGACCGGCTCGTTGACCAGCTCGGCGCCGTTGTGGCGGCCGGCCTGCCAGGCCGACACGAACGACCCGTCGGGCGCCTGGAAGACGGCCATGGTGCCTTCCTCGAACACCTGCATGGGCTCCACGACGACGGTCCCGCCCGCGTTCTTGACCCGGTCGGCGGTGGCGGCGGCGTCTTCTATGGCGATATAGGTGTTCCAGGTCGAGGGCATGCCTTCCCCCATGACGGGGCCCACTCCGGCGACCTTCTCGCCGTCGTAGGTGAACTGGCCGTAGCCCCCGGCCGCCGGGTCGTCGATCATCTCGGCCTGCCAGCCGAAGACGTCGTCGTAGAAGCGGACGGACGCCTCGACGTCGGTGCTCGACAGATCCACCCAGCACGGAACACCGGGCTCATAGCCACTACGCTGTGACATGGAAACCTCCTGTGATGTGGACGTCACTCTCAGACTTTCACTCCTGGTGGGGACTTTCCGGGAAACGACCGGGTCAACGGCTGTCCATATCCGGCCACGCGATTGACCACGCGATCGGCCTTGTGCGGGCCGGGCAGGGTTGCCAGGCGGACCGCCGCGGACAGTCCCTAAACTCGTGGCCATGGAATCCCCAGCCGTCGAGCTCATCGACCTGGTCAAGCGTTACGGCGGCGCCACGGCGGTCGACGGCCTGACGCTGCGCGCCGAGCGGGGCGCGGTCACCGCCGTGCTCGGCCCCAACGGCGCCGGCAAGACCTCCACGGTCGAGATCTGCGAGGGGTTCCGCGAGGCCGACTCCGGCACCGTACGCGTGCTGGGCCTGCCGCCCGACCAGCCCAAGCTGCGGCCCCGGGTGGGTGTGATGCTCCAGGCGGGCGGCGTGCCGCCCGCGGTGCGCTGCGGCGAGTGGCTGCGCCTGGTCTCGCGCTTCTACGCCCACCCGCTCGACGCCGGCGCCCTTCTGGTACGGCTCGGACTGGCCGAGCACGCCCGCACCCCTTACCGCCGCCTGTCGGGCGGCCAGCAGCAACGGCTCTCCCTGGCCGCGGCGGTGATCGGCCGGCCGGAGCTGGTGTTCCTCGACGAGCCGACGGCCGGGCTCGACCCGCAGGCCAGGCACGCCTGCTGGGACCTGGTGGGCGAGCTGCGGGCCGCGGGGGTCTCCGTGGTGCTCACCACCCACCACATGGACGAGGCCGAACGGCTGGCCGACCACGTGGTGATCATCGACCGGGGCCGGGTGGTGGCCGAGGGCAGCCCGGCCTCGCTGACCGGGGCCGAGCGGCAGCTGCGCTTCCGTGCCCGGCCGGGGCTCTCGCTGGACGAGCTGCTCCACGCGTTGCCGGGTGGCAGCGCGGCCAAGGAGTCGCCCGCCGGCCACTACATCATCGAGGGCCAGGTGGGCCCGGCGCTGCTGGCGACCGTGACGACCTGGTGCGCCGCCGAGGGCGTCATGGCCGACGACCTGAGCATCGAGCGCCGCACGCTCGAAGACGTCTTCCTGGAGCTGACCGGCAGGGAGCTGCGATGACCACGCTCGACTTCACCCCCGCCCCGGCTGCGGCGCCGTTCGCCCGCATGGTGCTGGCGCAGGCGGCGGCCGAGACGCGCGCGACGCTGCGCAACGGCGAGCAGCTGCTGCTGACGCTGATCATCCCGGTGCTGCTGCTCGTCGGGTTCTCGCTGGCTCCGCTGATCGACGTCGGCGGAGGGCGGCGGATCGACTTCCTCGCGCCGGGCGTGCTCGCGCTGGCGATCATGTCGACGGCGTTCACCGGTCAGGCGATCGCGACGGGTTTCGAGCGCCGCTACGGCGTGCTGAAGCGGCTCGGCGCGACTCCCCTGTCCAGGGCCGGGCTGCTGCTGGCCAAGACGGTGGCGGTGCTCGCGGTCGAAGGCGTCCAGGTCGTGGTGATCGTGGCGGTCGCGCTGGCGCTCGGCTGGCGGCCCCAGGGCTCGCCGGTGGGCGCGCTGCTGCTCGTGCTGCTGGGGACGGCGGCCTTCAGCGGGCTGGGGCTGCTCATGGCGGGCGTGCTGCGGGCCGAGGCGACGCTGGCCGCGGCCAACCTCGTCTACCTGGTGCTGCTCGGGGCGGGCGGGGTGATCTTCCCGCTGGCGAAGTTCCCCGCCGGGATGCGGCCGGCCTTGGAGGTGCTGCCGATCTCGGCGCTGACCGGCGGGCTGCGTTCCGTGCTCGCCGGGGGCGCGGCCGTGCCGCTGGGGGCGCTGGGGGTGCTGGCCGCCTGGGCGGTGCTGTCGCTGGGCATCGCCGCGCGCACGTTCCGCTGGGAGTGAGCGTGGGAGTGAGCGGGGCCTGAGCTGGGCGGGCCCGCGCCGGACGAGCGGGGTTCAGCTGGGATGTCAGGCCCGGCCGGTGACGCCGTAGCGGTGGCGGCCGATGACGGCGACCACGGTGAGCGGCACCGCCACGGCCGCCGAGACGCCGAACAGCAGCGCGTACCTGCCGTCCTGGGCGGCCGGGCCGCCCGCCCACGACGACACCGCACTGCCGACGAACAGCGCCGCGGCGAAGAAGGCCACGCTGGTCCCCCTGGCGTTGGGCGCGACCGTGGTGATCCAGGTCTGCAGCGAGGAGTGCATGAACGACCACCCGACGCCCAGCAGCAGCGCGGTGACGCCGACGGTCGCCAGGCTGACGTGGACGGCCACGAGTGCGTACCCGGCGCAGAGGTGCGCTCCACCGACGGCGATGAGCACGGGCGGGGACCATGTCCGCGACAGGCGTTTGACCAGTCTGGTGAAGACCCACAGGCCCACGCCGTAGGTGGCGGTGGCCAGACCGGCGACCGCCGCCCTGACCCCGTCGTGCTCCAGGGCCGTGGCGAGGAAGGCCATCGTGCCGAGCAGCACCGCGCCCTCCACGAAGGCCAGCCCGAACACCAGCAGGGCCCACGGCTCGCGCAGCACCGCGCCCACGTGCCTGCCCAGCCCGCCGATCTCGGCCCGGGGCGGCTCGGGCAGGGAGCGCAGCGCGAGCGCGCAGGCCAGCGCGCAGGCCGCGGGCACGGTGAACGCCACGTGCCAGTCCACCAGGTCGGCGAGCACGCCGCCGAGACCGGTGGCCATGGCGATGCCCAGGGCTCCCGCGCCCATCAGGTCCGACAGGGCGCGCTGCCGTACGACGGGCGCGACCGTGTCACCGACGTACGTGAGCGAGGTGGGGATCACCGCGCCGAAGCAGGCGCCGGCCACGATCCTCGACACCACCAGCGCGCCCAGCACCGGCATCAGCGCGGAGGCCACCCCGGCCAGCGCGGCGCCGAACATCGCCGCCCGCATCACCCGCACCCGGCCGAACCGGTCGGAGAGCACGCCCCACAGCGGCTGGGTCAGGCCGTAGGCCAGGTAGTAGCCGCTGGCGACCGCGACCGCCGCCGACAGCGGGACGCCGAGGTCGGCGGCGATCAGGACGAGCATGGGGTTGACGGCGAACCGGTCGAAGCTGCTGACGAAGGTGGCCACGGACAGCACGAGCGGGGGACGGACGAGGGAGGCCGGGGGTGCGGTCATGGCTCCATGGTCAATTGTCGGCTTCAACGGTTAAGTGCGTATAGGTACCACCCTAGTGGGGGAATGTCCGCCCAGCTCGGTACCGTTCTACCCGCCGTCCCGCTACTGAGCCCGTCATGCCTACTGAGGAGTGCCGTGAGCGCCTTCGCCCTGGATGATCCCTTCGACCGGGGATCCGGCCTGCCCAGACCCGGCAGTGTGCTGCGCGGCGCCGCCGACTCCATCCCGCCTTCCGGGCTGGTGCTGCTGGCGATCTTCTCCGTACAGCTGGGGGCGGGCTTCGCCAAGGAGCTGTTCGCGGCGCTGCCGCCGAGCGCGGTGGTGTTCCTGCGCATCGCCGCGGGCGCGTTGATCATGGGCGCGGTGGCCAGGCCCAAGCTGAAGGGCATGTCGTGGCGTGACCTGGGAGTCGGGCTCACCTTCGGCGTGACGCTGGCGCTGATGAACCTGTCGTTCTACGAGGCGATAGCGCGGCTGCCCCTGGGGATCGCGGTGGCGATCGAGTTCCTCGGGCCGCTGGGCGTGGCGGTGGCGGCCTCCAGGCGGCGGCTCGACCTGGTGTGGATCGGCCTGGCGGCGGCGGGCGTGGCGCTGCTCGCGCCCTGGGGCCAGTCGGCGTCGGTGAGCTGGGCCGGCATCGGGTTCGCGCTGGGGGCCGGAGTGTTCTGGGCGGCCTACATCCTGCTGTCGGCCTCGGTGGGGCGGCGCTTCTCCGGCACCACCGGGCTGTCGGTCGCGATGATCGTGTCGGCCGTGGTGGTCGCGCCAGTGGGCATCGCGTCGGGCGGCGGTGACCTGCTCCAGCCGCACCTGCTGCTGATCGGGCTGGGAGTGGGGCTGCTGTCGTCGGTGATCCCGTACTCGCTGGAGCTGCAGGCGCTGCGGCGGATGCCGAAGCACGTGTTCGGCATCCTGATGAGCCTGGAGCCCGCGGCGGCCGCGCTGGTCGGCGTGCTGGTGCTCAGCGAGATGCTGCACGCGCAGCAGTGGGCGGCGATCATCTGCATCGTGGCCGCGAGCCTGGGCACGACCCGCGCGACGAAGACGAAGTAGCCTCCCCGGACGTGATCAGTGCGGGCCGGTCCGAATGCCGCGGACGTGATCAGTGCGGGCCGGCCCGGACAAGTGATCAGTGTGGGTCGGCCCAGATGCCGCGGACGTGCTGGATGTGCTCGGACATGATGTGGCGGGCCGCCTCGGTGTCACCGGCCTTGAGCGCGTCGAGCAACGCCACGTGCTCGCGGGCCGAGTCCGACAGCGTGCCGCGCTCCGACAGCTGCGACAGGCCGTAGAGCCGGGCCCGGTTGCGCAGGTCCTTGACCACCTCGACCAGGTGGGCGTTGCCCGACAGCGTCAGCAGTTCCACGTGGAAGCGTAGGTCGGCGTCCACGTACGCGAGCAGGTCACCCCGCTCGGCGGCGGCCACGATCTCCTCGGCGACGGGTCGCAGCCGCTCGAAGTCGGCCGCGCGCGAGCTGTCGGCCAGCCGGGTCACGGTGGGCACCTCGATGAGCTGCCGGATCTCGGTCAGCTCGTCGAGATCGCGGTCAGACAGCTCGGTGACCCGGAAGCCCTTGTTGCGCACCGCCTCGACCAGTCCCTCCTTGGCCAGGTCGAGCATGGCCTCACGGACCGGCGTCGCGGAGACGCCGAACTGCGCGGCCAGCACCGGCGCGGAGTAGACCACCCCCGGGCGCATCTCACCCGTGATCAACGCGGCGCGGAGCGCGTGCGCGACCTGCTCGCGCAAGCTCTGCCGCTCGCCCACCATCGGCAGGTCGAGCCGGTCCTCGGCAGCCATCCCGCCATCCCTTCGCTCAGTACACGCCCGCTGATCACCCCCCGCTGGGGGTACCCCGCTAAACCCACGCCTCGTACGCGGCGGCGGCGACCACCAGGTCCTCCCACGCCATCCCGGTGCTCTTGAACACGCGGGGACCGGAGCCCGCAGGAACCCGGCCGGCGATCAGGTCGGCGAGGTTCCCGGCGAGATGACCGGTGGTGATCGTACCTTGGCGCACCGGGATGACCACATCCCCCGCTTCGGCCAGTGCCGCCGACCTGGCCTCGACGACGACCGTGGCGCGGGCGACGAGGTCCCCGGCCAGCTCACGGGCCTCCGGTTCGTGCGATCCGACCGCGACCACCGTGGCGTCGTCGCGGACCAGCTCACCGGGAAAGAGCGGCTCCCTGGCCGTGGTGCAGCAGGCGATCAGATCCGCCTCCGCCACAGCGCTCAGGTCCGGAGCCTGGCCGTGCACCGCGCGGGCCGACAGGCCGAGGTCGCGGCAGCGGGCGGCCAGGCTCTCGGCACGTTCGGGGTCGCGGCCGACGACCGTGACCCGTTCGACCGGCCGGACCGCGCCCAGCGCGAGAATGTGCCCCCACGCCTGCGGGCCCGTACCGAACACCACCAGGTTACGGGCGTCCGGCCCGGCCAGATGCTTGACGGCGAGCGCCGAGACCGCCGGGGTGCGCAGCGAGGTGAGCGTGATGCCGTCCATGGCGGCCAGCGGGCTCAGGGTGTCGCCGTCGAGCAGCAGGTACGTCCCCTGGATGCGGGGCAGCCCGCGCTCGGCGTTGCCCGGCGCGATGGTGACGGCCTTCACGCCCGCGTACCGTCCCGCGGCGGCGGGCATCAGCAGGAGCTGCCCGGCGGGCAGCTCGACGATGGGCCGCAGCGGCGTCTCCTCCGGATCGAGCCCGTCTCGCAGGGCCTCTTCCAGGATGCGTACGGCCCGCGCCACGGGCACCAGCCGCTCGATGGTGGCGGCGTCGAGGTAGGGCAGCGCGTTCACCGCAGCACGAACCCGGTGCCGAGGGGGTCTTCCGGATCGAGCTCGAAGGTGTGCCGGCCGGTGCGGTAGGCCATGCCCTCGATCTCGGCGACGACGCCCTGGTCGGTCACCTTACCCACGGTGGCGACGAACGTGCCGCCCGCGATGCCGGTGTGGATCAGCGGACCCTGGTGACCGTCGTCGTAGAGCAGGGCGAGCCGGGCGGCCGTGCCGGACCCGCACGGCGAGCGGTCCACCTCGCCGTCGGCGAACACGGTCACGTTGCGCTGGTGCGGTCCATCGCCCGGGACGTCCTCGTAGAAGATCACCCCATAGACGCCGGACAGCCGCTCGTCCGACGGGTGCCGCGTGGCCGGGTGGCCCGCCAGGGCGGCCTTGATCCGGCGGCCGTGACCGACGAACTCCGTCAGGCTCCCGGCCTCGACGGACAGGCCGACCGCCGATGCGGGCAGGGTGGCGTAGATGGCTCCGCCGTAGGCGAGGTCGACCTCGACCCCGGCGACGGGGAGGGCGCGCGCGATGGCGTACGACGGGACGTTGACGAAGGTCACCGACTCGACGCGGTCCCGTGAGCCGCGTACGCGGGCCGTGACGCGGCCCGAGGGCACGTCGACGACCACGTCCGTCTCGCCGCCGGGGTCCGCCTCGACCAGGCCCTCGCGGACGGCGTGCACGCCGAGCGCGATCGTGCCGTGGCCGCAGGCGGTGGAATAGCCGTCCTTGTGCCAGAACAGCGCGCCGAAGTGGGCGCCGGGGTCGTCGGGCGGGACCAGGAAGCAGCCGTACATGTCGGCGTGGCCGCGCGGCTCGTGGCAGAGCAGCCGCCGCACCCGCTCGGCCGGGCCGTCAGGTGCGGCGGCCCGGCGTTCGAGGACGGTGGCGCCCGGGATGTCCGGTGCGCCACCGGTGACGATCCTGAACGGCTCGCCGGCGGTGTGGTAGTCGACGGTGGTGACGCTCACAGCTCGAATCCCTCGGGGAACGGGTCGCGCGGGTCGAGGAAGTATTGGGCGGTGCCGGTGACCCAGGCGCGCCCGGTGATGGCCGGCACGACCGCGGGCCGTCCGCCGACGGTGGTCTCCCCCAGCAACCGGCCGATGAAACGGGTGCCGATGAACGACTCGTTGACGAACTCCCCGCTACCCGGCCCCTCGCTCACGGCCAGCTGGCCACGGGCGTGCAGCTGGGCCATCCGGGCGCTGGTGCCGGTGCCGCACGGCGAGCGGTCGAACCAGCCCGGGTAGATGGCCATCGCGTGCCGCGAGTGGTGGGCGTCCGAGCCCGGCGCGGCGAAGTAGACGTGGTGGCAGCCCCGGATGCGGTCGTCCTCGGGGTGCACGGGCTCGTCGGCCGCGTCGATCGCCGCCATCGTGGCCAGCCCGGCGGCCAGGATCTCGTTCTTGGCCTTGCGGTCGAAGGGCAGGCCGTAGTCGTCGAGGTCGACGATCGCGTAGAAGTTGCCCCCGTACGCCAGGTCGTAGCGGATGTCGCCGAAGCCGGGCACCGTGACGACGGCGTCGAGCCGGTCGCTGTAGGCGGGCACGTTGCGCAGCGTCACCGACATGGCCATGCCGTCCTTGACGGCCACGTCCACCTCGACGAGCCCGGCGGGCACCTCCAGGCGCACGGTGGTGACCGGCTCGACCACCTCCACCATGCCGGTCTCCACCAGCACGGTCGCCACGCCGATGGTGCCGTGACCGCACATCGGCAGCAGCCCGGACACCTCGATGAACAGCACGCCCCAGTCGGCGTCGGGCCGGGTGGGCGGCTGCAGGATGGCGCCGCTCATGGCGGCGTGGCCGCGCGGCTCGTTCATCAGCAGCCTGCGGATGTGGTCGAGATGGTCGCGGAAGTAGACGCGCCGCTCGGCCATGCTCGCGCCGGGGATCACGCCCACGCCGCCGGTGATCACGCGGGTGGGCATGCCCTCCGTGTGCGAGTCGACCGCGTGGAAGACCCGCTTCGTCCTCATCGCATGCCCTCCGCGAGTGCCTTCTCCGTCGCGCCGCGCACGGCCGCCTCCTGCGTCTCGGTCAGCGGCACGCGCGGCAGGCGGCAGGGCCCGCCGTGACGGCCCGCGATGTCCATCGACAGCTTGATGGCCTGCACGAACTCCGTCTTGGAGTCCCAGCGCAGCAGCGGGTGGAGCGTACGGTACAGGGGCAGCGCGGTCTCGAGGTCACCGGCCAGCGCGGCCTGGTAGAGGGCGACGCTGGAGGCGGGCAGCGCGTTGGGGTAGCCGGCGACCCAGCCGACGGCCCCGGCGATCGCCAGTTCCAGCAGCACGTCGTCGGACCCGATCAGCACGTCGAGGCCGGGGGCCAGCTCGCCGAGCTCGTAGGAGCGGCGCGGGTCGCCGCTGAACTCCTTCACGGCCACGATCAGGCCCTCGCCGTGCAGGGTGGCCAGCAGCGCGGGCGTCAGGTCTACCTTGGTGTCGTACGGGTTGTTGTAGGCCACGATCGGCACCCCGGCCTTGGCCACCTCGCGGTAGTGCGCGATCACGGAGCGCTCGTCGGCCCGGTAGGCGTTGGGCGGCAGCAGCAGCACCGAGCCGCAGCCGGCCGCGGCGGCGCGCTCGGCCCACAGCCGCGACTCCGCCGCGCCGTACGCGCCGACGCCCGCCATCACGTTCGCCCCGCCGACGGCCTCGACGGCCGTCTCGATGACCTTGGCCCGCTCCTCGGCGGTGAGCGTCTGGTACTCGCCCAGCGACCCGTTGGGGACCACCCCGTCGCAGCCGTTCTCGACCAGCCAGCGGCAGTGCTCCGCATAGCCGTCGAAGTCGACGGACAGGTCCTCACGCAGAGGGAGAGCCGTGGCCACCATGACACCGTGCCAGGATTTAATGCGATTTGTCATTAAAGAGTCCTCCAAATCAGGGTTTATCGAGCTCGGCGAGAGCGCCGAGAGAGATGGGTTGCGCGATGGGGCGGCGAGGGGGCCTGGGCGACTCCCCGGCCAGGCAGGCGACCGCGTAGCCGCAGACGCGGCCCTGGCACCAGCCCATTCCTGGCCTGGCCAGCAGCTTGACCGAGCGCGCGTCGGTGGCGCCGAGCTCCAGCGCCGCGCGTACGCGGGCGACCGGCACCTCCTCGCACCGGCACACCAGCGTGTCGTCGCGCAGCCAGCCCTGCCAGCCCGGTTTGACCGGATACGCGTGATGCAGCGCCTCGCCGAACGCGCGCATCCGCCGGCGCCGTCTGGCCAGCACGCCGGGCACCGGCTCACCGGCCACGGCCAGGCCGGCGATGCGGCCCTCCAGCTCGGCCAGGTAACGCCCGCCCACGCCGACCGGCTCGCCGGCCGCCCAGACGCCGTCCGCCGTGGTGCGCTGGCGGCCGTCCACCGCGATTACGGGCATGCCGTCCGCGTCCTGGCGGGTCTCACAGCCGAGCTCGACGCCGAGCTCGATCTGGGGGACGAAGCCGTAGCCGACGGCCAGCGTGTCACAGGGCAGCTCGCGGGTGGCGAGCACGTTCCAGTCGGCGTCGAGCCGCGCGACGGTGACCGCCTCCAGCTCGCGCTCGCCGTGGGCGGCGATCACCGCCTGGTGCGTCCGGTACGGCACGCGGTGCCGGGCCATGGCCAGCCCGTAGCCCGCCGCCTCCCCCGCTTTGCCCGCGGCCAGCAGCGGATGCCGGGCCAGGCCCAGGCCGCCGTTGGCCTCGAACACGCCCAGCACCTCGGCCCCCGCCCCCGCCAGGCCGGTGGCCACGGGCAGCAGGAACGGCCCGGTGCCGGCGACGACCACCCGGCCGCCCGCGACGACGCCGTTGCCCTTGAGCAGCGCCTGGGCGCCGCCCGCCGTCAGGACGCCGGGCAGGTCCCAGCCGGGGAACGGCAGCGGCCGGTCGTGGGCGCCGGTGGCGATCAGGAGGTCGCGGCAGCGGATCGCCACCGCGCGGCCGTCCGGGGTCCGGCAGTAGACGGTCAGCCGGTCGCCGTCCCGCGTCACGGTCCACACCTGGTGCCCGAGCAGGACCTGGCCCCGTTCGTCGAGCGCGCGGGCCTGCCTCAGGAACCGCTCCAGACCCGGTGTGCCGCCGCGCGCGGCTCCGGCGGGGTGACGGAAGTACTGGCCGCCGAGGCGGGCACCCGAGTCGACGAGGACCACGCTCAGGCCGCGCAGCGCCGCCGTCAGGGCCCCCGCCACTCCGGCGGGCCCACCACCGATAACGGCGAGATCGCAGCTCACACGCACGTAGTCGTCCCGAACGCGGTCGTCGCGAACCCCGTCGCCACGAACCCCGTCGCCACGAACACGGTCGTCGCGAACACGGTCGTCGCGAACACGGTCGTCGCGAGCGCGGTCGTCGCGGACGCCGTCGTCGGGGCTGCGGTCGTGGGGTGCGCCCACACGGTCATCGGTCGGGCTCATGCGGTCGTCACCTCGTCTCCGGGCCGGGCCTCCAGCAGGCAGGCGCGTTCTGGTGGGCGGCCGTTCACCGTGATCAGGCAGTCGAAGCAGACGCCGATGCCGCAGAACAGGCCGCGCGGCCGCCCGCCGAAGCGGGTGGTCCGCCAGGCGCGGACCCCGGCGGCGTGCAGAGCCGCGCCGATCGTCTGCCCCGGCTCGACCGGCACGGCCCGGCCGTCGATCGTGATCTGGAAGGTCACGCGGACTCCTCGGTCGTACGGGAGGACCCGGCGGACGTCTCGGTCGGGGACCCGCCCTGGGTCTCGGTCGGGGACCCGCCCTGGGTCGCGGCCGGGGATCCGGACGAGGTCGCGAAGCGGTCCGGGCGGAAGGGGGTCAGGTCGAGTTCGGGGCGGGCGCCGGTCAGCAGCTGGGACAGCAGGAGCCCGGTCGCGGGCGCGAGCCCGATCCCGGCCCCTTCGTGCCCGCACGCGTGATACAAGCCAGGCGCGCGCGGATCCGGACCGATCACCGGCAGGTGGTCCGGACAGTACGGCCGGAACCCGCAGTACGACCTGATCACCCGCACCTCCCGCAACGCCGGGAACAGGGCGACGGCCTGAGCCGCCAGCCGGGCCAGCACCCGGGGCGAGGTCGTACGGTCGAAACCCACCCGCTCCCGGCTGGCCCCGATGAGCACGGTCCCCGCCGGGGTGCCCTCGACGACGGCCGAGGTCTCCAGGTCGGCGGAGTCGCTGGCCACGTTGGTGACGTAGGCGGCGGTGTAGACCTTGTGCCGGATCAGCGGCTCGCGCAGCGGCTCCGTGACGAGGATGAACCCGCGCCTGGGCAGGACCGGCAGCGCCACGCCCGCGAGCCCGGCGATCTCGCCACCCCACGTGCCGGCCGCGTTGACCACCGCGCCGCCGAGGATGTCGCCCTGGTCAGTGCGTACGCCCGTCACCCGTTCCCCGGACCGCGTGAACCCGCTCACGGTGACGCCGGTGCGCAGGTGGAGCGTGCCGTGGCCGTAGCTCTCCGCGCCGTGCCTGAGCAACTGCGCGGCGGCCAGCATGGGCTGCACCTGGGCGTCCTGCGGATAGTGAACGCCGCCCGCGAGCCCGTCGGCCAGGTGCGGCTCGTAGTCGCGCAGCCCGGCGGCGGGCACGGCGGTGTACTCGACGCCCTGCTTGCCCGCCAGCCCGACCAGCTGCCGCTGGACCTCGTCGGTCTCGGCGACGACCAGGCCGCCCTTGGGCTCGTACTCGAACCCGCCCAGCGCGGCCAGCTCCCCCCACAGGCGGTTGGACAGCAGCGCGAGGTCCAGCTCCGGCCCCGGCTCCTTGTCCGAGACCAGCACGTTGCCCTCGCCCGCGCCCGTCGTGCCGCCGGCCACGGGGCCACGGTCCACCACGGTCACGTCCAGCCCGGCCCGTGCGGCGTAATAGGCGCACGCGGCGCCCACCACTCCGGCGCCGATGACGATCACATCCGACATCCTCACCTCCCATCTGTAATATGTCACATACCCATGCTGCTTGAGAAGCACGTTCCCGGGTTAAGGACCGGACAACCAGGCCCTTACCATCGATGACGTGAAGTTCGCCGACGTGAAACTACCCACGGACCACCCCAATGCCCTGGTCCGGCGCCTGTTCTCCTTCTGGGCACCGACCGCCGAGTCGATGCGGGGCTGGGCTCTGGCGTCCGTGGTGGTCAACGCGGGCATCACCGTGACGGGCGCGGCCGTGCGGCTCACCGGCTCCGGGCTCGGCTGCCCGACCTGGCCGAGGTGCACGCCCGACAGCTTCGTTCCCGTCGCGCATCCCGAGATCTCGCCCGTCACCATGGCCGTCGAGTTCGGCAACCGGCTGCTGACGTTCCTGGTGCTGGCGGTGGGGTTCGCCTGCGTGGTGTCGGCGATGCGGCTGGCCCCGCGGCGCCGTCCGCTGCTGTGGCTGGCCCTGCTGCAGCCCGCGGGCATCGTCTTCCAGGCGCTGTGGGGCGGGCTGGTGGTCAGGAGCCTGCTCAACCCGTTCACGGTCAGCGTGCACTTCCTGGTCTCCATCGCGCTGATCGCCGCCTGCTGGACGCTCTACGCGCGAGCCGGCGAAGGCGACGGCCCGGCCCGCCGGGTGACGCACCGCGACATCCGGCGCCTCGGGTTCGTGCTGGTCGCGGCGGTGGCGGTGCTGCTCCTGGCCGGGGTGCTGGTGACCGGCACGGGGCCGCATTCCGGCGACGCGGTGGCCTCCCGCTTCGATCTCGACATCGAGAGCGTGGTGCGCCTGCACTCCGACATCGTCTACATCGTGCTGGGGCTGTCGTTCGCGCTGCTGTTCGCGCTGCACGTGACCGACTCGCCCAGGGCGGCCCGCCGGGCGGCGCTGGCCCTGCTCGTGGTGGAGCTGGCCCAGGGCGTGATCGGCTACATCCAGTACTTCCTGGCGGTGCCCGCGCTCCTGGTGGGCCTGCACGTGCTCGGCTCGACCCTGGTCTGGATCGCCACGCTCAGGGTGGTCACCTCACTGCGCGCCCGCGACCAGCTGACGGCCCCCGCCACCCCCTCCCCCGCCGAAGCGCCGGCCAGAGTCTGAGCCTCTGAACCCCTCCCGCGCCGAAACGCGGGCCAGGGCATGACCCCCTCCCCCACCGAAACGCCGGCCACGATCTGAGCCGTTGAGCCCCTCCCCCACTGAAACCCCAGCCGGTTTTTGAGCCGTTGTGTCAAGGTGTGAGGGACTACCTCCCTCTTCCTTGTGAGGTCCCTGAGTGGCTTTGGCCCGTCCCGCTCGGAAGACCCTGCGACGCCTGTACCAAGGACTGGTGCTCCTCAGCGTGCTCGTCCTGGCGCCGATGACCTGGGCGTGGCTCGACAGCTCGGACCACCGCGAGGTGGCCGACACCGCCGGCTGGCTGGCGCGGGTGCCCACCTCGCAGGTGGCGCTCGTGCTCGGCGCGGGCCTGTACGCCGGCCGTCCCTCGTCCTTCCTGGCCCGAAGGCTCGACATCGGGGCCGAGCTCTACCACGCGGGCAAGGTCAAGGCGCTGCTGCTGTCGGGCGACAACAGTCGCAAGGAGTATGACGAGCCGTCGGCCATGCGCGACTATCTGCGGGCCAAGGGCGTGCCGGACGCGGTAATGGTGCTCGACTACGCCGGGTTCGACACCTGGGACTCGTGCGTGCGGGCCCGCAAGGTCTTCGGCGCCGAGCGGCTGACCGTGGTCACGCAGGTGTTCCACCTGCCGAGAGCGGTCACGCTCTGCCGTACGGCGGGACTGACGACCTTCGGCGTGGGCGACGACTCCGTCAAGCAGTGGGCCGCGACCACCTACGCCTCGGCCGCCCGCGAGGTGTTCGCCACCGGCAAGGCGTTCGCCGACGCGCTTGTGCTGCACTCCGACCCGGTCTATCCGGGCCCGCGGGAGACCTCGCTGCGCGCGATCCTGGCTCAGCCGGGCGCGTAGCCCGGTGGCGGGGTGCCTCGCGCCCCGGCCCCGAGGTGGGCGGGCACCGGGAAGCTCGCCTTGGCGGTGCTCATGCATTCGAGCAGGGCCCGCTGCTCCTCGTGGAAGGTCTGCTCGTCGATCATCCGCCGGGCCGCCCGCTCGTGCAGCAGGCCCAGCTCGGTCGCCGCGAGCTGGTAGTCGCTCATCGCGCGCAGCCCGCGCTTGCCGCCGTGGACCTTGGCCCACTGCCTGGCCTGCCGGCGCCGTGACAGGGCGGACAGCATGTGGATGTCAGCCCGGTTGACCAGCTTGGTCGGCTCGTACGGCGGCAGGTAGCGCTGGATCAGGGCGACGATGCGCCGCCGATCCCTGATCACCAGCAAGATCAGCACCACGAGCACGACCAGCAGCACCAGGTAGGCGATGACCAGGCCGGGGAAGCCGCCGTAGGAGCTCAGACCGTTCCAGAGGCCGTGCAGGAGCATCGCGCCGACCCAGCCGGCCAGGATGGAGAAGACCCGGTCCGACCCCTGACGCTGGGCGGCGTAGGCGACCGCGACGCCGATCATCGAGGTGAACAGCGGGTGCGCGAACGGCGACAGCACGCCGCGCAGCACCACCGTGACGGCCAGCCCGATGCCGCCCTGGTCGGAGTTGAGCGCGGCGATGTAGTAGCTGACGTTCTCGCTCATCGCGAAGCCGAGGCCGACCATGCTGGCGTAGATGATGCCGTCGGTCGGCCCGTCGAACTCGGCCCGGCGGAACCTGAGCAGCCCGAGCAGCACCAGCCCCTTCATCGTCTCCTCGACCACCGGGGCGCCGAAGGTGGCGGCGACGTTGCGCGCGCTGGCCGCGCTGAGGTTGGCCGCGTCGATGATGTAGTGCAGGTTGAGCGAGTTGATCACGCCCGCGACCAGCACCGCCACGCCCGCCCCCCAGGCGAAGGCGAAGATGAGGTTGCTGCGCGGCTCCGGCTCCATGCGATCCAGCGCCAGCACGGCGGCCAGCAGCAGCGGCACCGGCGCCAGCGCCAGGATCAGCGAGATGAAGAACTGCACGGGCGCGCCGTTGAGCACGTCGAAGGCGAAGGAGACGAGCGCGCACAGGCCGGTCACGATCAGCCCGATGATCAACGCGAACGACGGGCGGTCCTTCAACACCCAGCGTGGATCACGGGACGCCATACCGTGACTGTAACGGATCAAAAAGGCGCTGTCCTGCCCAGGTGGCGCGGTCCGTGCGGGTCCTCGCAATGCTCCGTCCGGCCCTTGAGACCGTGGTCCACCTGCAGCGTGGTGTGGCCGATCTCGAAGCGATCGTGCAGCAGGTCAGCCAGGCGGGTGCGGACCTGGTGGCAGTCGGACCCGCGGGCCACGATCACATGCGCCGACAGCGTCGGATAGCCACTGGTCACCGTCCAGACATGCAGGTCGTGCACCTCGACCACATCAGGGTCGCCGGCCAGGACCCCGCCGATCTCGTCGGGGTCGAGGTCGCTCGGCGCGGCCTGGAGCAGCACCCTGGACGAATCGCGCAGCAGCCCCCAGCCGGCCTTGAGCATGAGCGCGGCGACCACGAGGGCGGCGATCGCGTCGGCCTGCCGGAACCCGGTCAGCCACACCACCACGCCGGAGATCGCGGTGGCGATGAAGGCGTACATGTCGTTGAGCACGTGCTGGAAGGCGCCCTCGACGTTGAGGCTGCGCCGGTCGGCCCTGGACAGCAGCCAGGCGGCCAGCGCGTTGACCACGATGCCGGCCACGGCCGTGACGGCCACGATGGGCCCGGAGACCTCAGGCGGCTCCAGCAGCCTGCGCACGCTCTCGTAACAGAAGTACGCCACGAGCAGCAGCAGGGTGAGGCCGTTGAGCTGGGCCGAGAGGATCTCGGCGCGCTTCCAGCCGAAGGTGTAGGCGCCGCGGGCGGGCCGGGCGGCGAAGCGCATCGCGACCAGGGCCAGCGCGATCGCGCTGGCGTCGGTGAGCATGTGGGCGGCGTCGGAGATCAGCGCGATCGAGTTGGCGATCAGCCCGGCGACCACCTCGATCGCCATGTAGCCGACGATCAGCGCGAGCGCGCCGAACAGGTAGCGCTTGTCGGCGTCGGCCGAGTGGCCGTGCCCGTGGCCGTGGCCCATCAGCGCTCCTCCCTCATGTGCTCGCGGCTGAGGTCGAGCAGCATCCGTACGTGCGCGTCGGCCAGGCGGTAGTAGATCATGCGGCCCGCCCGGCGGCTGGCCACGATGCCCGCCGTACGCAGCAGACGCAGGGCGTGGGACACGGCCGTGTCGGTCACCTCGACGGCGTCGGCCAGGTCGCACACGCACAGCTCGCCCGCCTCCAGCAGGGCGTACAGCAGGCGGGCCCGCGTGGCGTCGCCCAGCAGGCGGAACAGGTCGGCGAGCCGGGTCGCCTCGTCCGGCGTCACCAGCCGGTCGCGGGTGGCCGCGACGCGCTCGGCGTCGGGCTCCTGAACGACACAGCCGTCGAGCGAAGCCACAACACCTGAAGAGCTGTTCATGTGTTCACCATAACGACAGGACGAAGCCCAGCGCAACGGGCGGTGGGCTCAGCTCAGCAGCGGATCGATGGCGACGGCGAGGAACAGCAGCGCCAGATAGGCGTTGGACCAGTGGAAGAAGCGCATCGGGCGCAGGTCGACACCGGTCTTGCCGGAGTTGAGGCGGGCCAGGAGGCGATGGACCTCCCACAGGCACATGGCGCCCAGGGCGGCGGCCGCGATCGGGTAGAACAGCGTGGTGTGCGCCACCGGCCACAGGGCCAGCGAGCAGAGCACGGTGGCCCAGGTGTAGGCGATCGACTCCAGGATCACCCGGCGCTCGGTGGCCACCACGGGCAGCATCGGCACCTTGGCCGCCGCGTAGTCCTCCTTGTAGCGCATGGCCAGCGTCCAGGTGTGCGGCGGCGTCCAGAAGAACACCACCCCGAACAGCGCCAGCGGCGCCCAGTCGAGCCGCCCGGTGATGCCCGCCCAGCCGATCAGCACCGGCATGCAGCCCGCGATGCCGCCCCAGACGATGTTCTGGGCGGTGCGCCGCTTGAGGATCATCGAGTAGACGATCACGTAGAACAGGATGGCTCCGGTGGAGAGCGCCGCCGCCAGCCAGTTGGTGGTCAGCCAGAGGCCGAACAAGGACAGCAGGCCGAGCACGATGCCGAAGACGAGCGCGCCGGTCGGCGAGACCTGGTGCCTGGCCAGCGGACGCCGCCTGGTGCGGCGCATCTTCTGGTCGATGTCGCGGTCCACGTAGCAGTTGAGCGCGTTGGCGCTGCCCGCGGACAGGGTGCCGAACACCATGACCGATATCGACGTCCACAGCGGCGGCAACCCGCCGGCCGCGAGGAACATCACGGGGAGAGTCGTGATCAGCAGGAGCTCGATGATCCGCGGCTTGGTCAGAGCGATGTAGGCCTTGACGAGCATGCCGATCGTCCTCGGCGGCTCGGCCGCGGGAGCGGGGGCCGTCGTCTGCCTGTTCGTCAGCACCGTCAAGGCGCTTCCAGCACGTGCGGAGTCAACGCGTAACCTCTGATTGGAGCGGAATCTCATGGACGGACGCCACGGCGTCCCTGTGATGACAACGAGAACAACCAAACTGTAGTAGCAGGGTCGTCCGGTCCGGCCAATGGGGGGACACGCACGGGGGTGGAAGGGGAATCTTTCGCCGACTCCACTCAGTTAGGGTCCGGTGTGGCGGGATATGCCAACCGGTACCACCAATGACAACTAGATTCCGGAGACCGAGCACTTGAGCACCGAACTCGTGCCAGACCTCGAATGGACCGACCTAGACAAGCAAGCGGTCGACGTCGTTCGAGCCTTGGCCATGGACGCAGTCGAAAAGGCGGGTTCGGGTCACCCGGGCACCGCCATGAGCCTGGCTCCCGCCGCGTACCTGCTGTTCCAGCACGCGATGCGCCACGACCCCACGGACCCCACGTGGCTGGGGCGTGACCGCTTCGTCCTGTCGTGCGGGCACTCCAGCCTGACCCTGTACATCCAGCTGTTCCTGTCCGGATACGGACTCGACCTGGACGACCTGAAGGGGTTGCGCCAGTGGGACAGCCTGACCCCCGGTCACCCGGAGCACGGGCACACGGTCGGTGTTGAGACCACCACGGGCCCGCTCGGCCAGGGCCTGGGCAACGCCGTCGGCATGGCGCTGGCGGCCCGCCGTGAGCGCGGTCTGTTCGACCCCGACGCGGAGGCGGGCGCCTCGCCCTTCGACCACCACATCTGGTGCATGGTCAGCGACGGCGACATCGAGGAGGGCATCAGCCACGAGGTCAGCTCGATCGCCGGCCACCAGAAGCTGGGCAACCTCACCGTCATCTATGACGACAACCACATCTCCATCGAGGACGACACGCTGATCGCGAAGTCCGAGGACGTGGTCAAGCGTTACGAGGCCTACGGCTGGCACACGCTCAGCGTCGACTGGACCGAGTCCGGTGAGTACGTCGAGGACATCCAGGCGCTGCACGCGGCGCTGGAGGAGGCCCGCGCCGAGACAGACAGGCCGACGTTCATCCGGCTGCGCACGATCATCGGCTGGCCCGCCCCGAACAAGCAGAACACCGGCAAGATCCACGGCTCCGCCCTCGGCGCCGACGAGGTCGCCGCCACCAAGCGGGTTCTCGGGATGGACCCGGAAAAGAGCTTCGACGTGCCCGCCGAGGTGCTGGAGCACGCGCGCCAGGTGGCCCGCAGGGGCCACGAGGCGCACGCCGCCTGGCAGAAGGGCTACGACGCCTGGCGCGAGGCCAACCCCGAGCGGGCCGCCGAGCTGGACCGCATCTCCCGCCACGAGCTGCCCGCCGGGTGGACCGAGGCGCTGCCCGCCTTCGACAAGGGCGGCTCGATGGCCACCCGCAAGGCCTCCGGCGAGGTGCTCAACGCGCTCGCGCCGGTGCTGCCCGAGCTGTGGGGCGGCTCGGCCGACCTGGCCGAGTCCAACAACACCACGATGAAGGGCGAGCCGTCCTTCATCCCGGAGGAATACCAGACCAAGGAGTTCCCCGGTAACCGCTACGGCCGCACGCTGCACTTCGGCATCCGCGAGCACGGCATGGGCGCGATTCTCAACGGCATCGCCCTGCACGGCGGCACCCGGCCCTACGGCGGCACGTTCCTGGTCTTCTCCGACTACATGCGCCCCTCCGTGCGCCTGGCGGCGCTGATGAAGCTGCCGGTCACCTACGTGTGGACGCACGACTCCATCGGACTGGGCGAGGACGGCCCGACCCACCAGCCGGTCGAGCACCTGTGGGCGCTGCGCGCGATCCCCGGCCTCGACGTGGTGCGCCCCGGCGACGCCAACGAGACGGCGTACGCCTGGCAGGCCGTGCTCGAGCACGACGACCGGCCCGCCGCGCTGGCCCTGACCCGGCAGAACCTGCCGATCTTCGAGGGCACCAGCGCCGAGGGCGTGGCCAAGGGCGGCTACGTCCTGCACGAGGCCTCCGGCGGGCAGCCCCAGGTGATCCTCATCGCCACGGGCAGCGAGCTGGAGCTGGCCGTCAACGGCCGCGAACTCCTCGAAGCCGAAGGCATCCCGACGCGGGTCGTGTCGATGCCGTGTGTGGAGTGGTTCCAAGGGCAGGACATTGCGTATCGGCAGACTGTTCTGCCGTCAGCGATCAAGGCCCGGGTCGCGGTCGAGGCGGGCATCGCTCTGGGCTGGCGCGAGTTCGTCGGCGAGAGGGGCGAGGTCGTCAGCCTTGAACACTTCGGCGCGTCGGCGCCGTATAAGACGCTGTACGAGCAATTCGGGCTGACGGCGGAGCGCGTGGCCGCCGCGGCCAAGGCGAGCCTCGCCAAGCTGGGCCACGACAAAGGCGAGACGACGGGAAACTGAACGAAATGAGCGAGAACCTCAAGAAGCTGTCCGCCCAGGGCGTGTCCATCTGGCTGGACGACATCAGCCGTGAGCGCCTGCGCACGGGCAACCTGGAACAGCTGATCCGCGAGAAGAACGTGGTCGGCGTCACTTCCAACCCGACCATCTTCGCCGGCGCGCTCAGCAAGGGCGACGCCTACGACACCCAGCTGCACGACCTGGCCGTGCGCGGGGTCGACCTCGGCGAGGCCGTACGCGCCATCACCGCCTACGACATCCGCTGGGCCGCCGACGTGCTGCGCCCGGTCTACGACGCCACCGCCGGCGTCGACGGCCGCGTGTCCCTGGAGGTGGACCCGCGGCTGGCCCGCGACAGCGACAAGACCGTGGCCGAAGCGCGGGCGCTGTGGTGGCTGGTGGACCGGCCCAACCTGTTCATCAAGATCCCGGCGACCGTCGAGGGACTGCCCGCGATCACGCAGGCGCTCTCCGAGGGCATCAGCGTCAACGTCACGCTGATCTTCTCGCTGGAGCGTTACCGCGCGGTCATGGACGCCTGGCTGGCCGGTCTGGAGGCCGCGCAGGCCAAGGGCCTCAACCTGGGCACGATCGAGTCGGTGGCGTCGTTCTTCGTCAGCCGGGTCGACACCGAGATCGACAAGCGGCTCGACCAGCTCGGCCGGCCGGAGCTCAAGGGCAAGGCGGGCGTGGCCAACGCGCGCCTGGCCTACGCGGCGTTCGAGGAAGTGATGAACTCCGAGCGCTGGCAGCGGCTGCGCGCCGCCGGTGCCCGTCCGCAGCGCCCGCTGTGGGCCTCGACCGGCGTCAAGAACCCCGACTACTCGCCCACGCTGTACGTCGACCAGCTCGTCGCCCCCGGCACCGTCAACACGATGCCGGAGAAGACGGTCGACGCGACCGCCGCCGGCGCCAACATCACCGGTGACACCGTGCGCCCCTTCTACGAGGACGCGTGGAACACCATGGCGGCGCTCAAGGAGGCCGGCGTCGACTACGACGACGTCGTCAACGTGCTGGAGGACGAGGGCGTCGAGAAGTTCGAGGCGTCCTGGAACGAACTCCTCGAGAGCGTCAGCAAGAACCTGGCCCGCTGATGACCGTCTCGTACCGCGAGGAGGGGGTGGCCAACGCCGCCTCCTCCGCCGCGGGGCGGCTCGTCGCCGACGGCGTGCCCGCGCGGCTCGCCGCCGGCGATCCCACGCTGTGGGGCAGCGACGCGGAGGCGGGGGCAGCCGTCCGGCTGGGCTGGCTGACCCTGCCCCGCACCTCGCGCGAGCTGCTGCCCGAGCTCGGCAAGCTGGCCGAGCGGGCGCGCGCCGAGCACCTGACCAACGTGGTGCTGGCCGGGATGGGCGGCTCGTCGCTGGCAGCCGAGGTGATCTGCGCGAGCGCCGACGTGCCGCTGACGGTCCTGGACACCACCGACCCCAGTCAGGTGCGCCGGGCGCTGGCCGAGCCGCTGGAGGCCACGATCGTGGTCGTGGCCAGCAAGAGCGGCTCGACGGTCGAGACCGACAGTCATCTGCGCGTCTACGAGGAGCTCTTCCGCCAGGCGGGCATCGAACCGGCCGACCGCATCGTGGTCGTCACCGACCCGGGCTCGCCGCTGGAGCAGGCAGCCGTGGACGCCGGCTACCGCCTGGTCCCGGCCGTGCCCGACGTGGGCGGCCGCTACTCGGCGCTGTCGGCCTTCGGCCTGGTGCCCAGCGCGCTGGCCGGGGCCGACGTCGAACGGCTGCTCGACGACGCCGACGAGGTGCTGCCGCTGCTCTCGCTCGACGCCGGCAACCCCGGGCTCGGCCTGGGCGTGGCGCTCGGCGGGGCGGCGCTGGCCGGACGCGACAAGCTGATCGTCGACGACCGGCTGTCGGCGATCAGCGGGCTGTCGGACTGGATCGAGCAGCTCGTCGCCGAGTCCACGGGCAAGAACGGCCTGGGCATCCTGCCGGTCGCCGGCGCCGAGCCGAACGGCGCCCGTGACGAGCTGGTCGTCGGGATCGACTCCGACGACGGCGACGTGCGCGTCGACGGGCCGCTCGGCGCGCAGTTCCTCATCTGGGAGTACGCCACGGCCGTGGCCGGGCTGCTGCTGGGGATCGACCCGTTCGACCAGCCGAACGTCGCCGAGTCCAAGGACAACACGGCCGCGCTGCTCGACATGGAGGCGCTGCCGCTGGGCGAGCCGGCCTTCATCGACGGGCCCGTGGAGGTGTACGGCGCCACCAAGGCCAGGGATCTGCCGGGCGTGCTGACCGAGCTGCTCGAAGCGGTGCCCGAAGACGGCTACCTGGCCGTGATGGCGTATCTGGACCGGCTGTCGGCCTTCGATGTGTTCGTGCCGGACGGCGCGGACTTCGAGCAGATGACCGACGCGTGGATGGCGGCCGACCCGGCCACGCTGCGGGCGCTGCTGGCCCTGCGCACCGACCGGCCGGTCACCTTCGGGTGGGGGCCGCGGTTCCTGCACTCCACCGGCCAGTATCACAAGGGCGGCCCGCAGAACGGGGTGTTCCTGCAGATCACCGGTGCCGTGGCCGACGACGTGCCGGTGCCCGGCAGGCCGTACACGCTGGGCGGGCTCGAGCTCGCGCAGGCCCTCGGCGATCTCGGGGCACTGCTGCGGCGCGGCCGGCCGGTCGTACGCCTGCATCTGACCGATCGCGCGGCCGGAGTCGCGCACCTGCTCGCAGCCGCACAGGAGGCTTGACATGAAAGACCCGGAAACACCCTCGGACGAGGCGCTCGACTTTGAGGAGACGATCGCGGCGACGGTAGCCACCTCGGCCGCGGCCACCTCCACCACCTTGGAAGTGGCGGCCGCCAACCCGCTGCGCGATCCGCGCGACAAGCGGCTGCCCCGGGTGGCCGGACCGTGTGTGCTGGTGCTGTTCGGCGTGACGGGTGACCTGGCCAAGCGCAAGTTGCTGCCGGCGATCTACGACCTGGGCAACCGAGGGCTGCTGCCGCCCGGTTTCTCGCTGGTCGGGTTCGCCAGGCGTGACTGGAAGGACCAGGACTTCGCCCAGGTGACGCATGACGCCGTCAAGGCGCACGCCAGGACGCCCTTCCGTGAGGAGGTCTGGAAGCAGCTGCGCGAGGGCATCCACTTCGTGCCGGGCGAGTTCTCCGACGACGGCGCGTTCGACGCGCTGGCGATGGCCTTGAAGGAGATCGACGAGACCCGGGGCACCGGCGGCAACTATGCGTTCTATCTCTCCGTGCCGCCGAAGTTCTTCCCCGTCGTGGTGGAGCAGCTCAAGCGGACCGGCGTGTCCCAGGCGCCTCCCGGATCCTGGCGGCGCGTGGTGATCGAGAAGCCGTTCGGGCACGACCTGAAGTCGGCGCACGAGCTGAACGAGATCACCACCTCGGCCTTCCCGGAGAGCTCGATCTTCAGGATCGACCACTACCTGGGCAAGGAGACCGTCCAGAACATCCTGGCCCTGAGGTTCGCCAACAACCTCTACGAGCCCATCTGGAACCGTAGCTTCGTCGACCACGTGCAGATCACCATGGCCGAGGACATCGGCATCGGCGGCCGGGCCGGCTACTACGACGGCATCGGCGCGGCCCGCGACGTGATCCAGAACCACCTGCTCCAGCTGCTCGCCCTGGTGGCGATGGAGGACCCGACGTCCTTCGACGCCTCCGCGCTGCGGCGGGAGAAGGAGAAGGTGCTCAAGGCCGTGCGGCTTCCGTCCGACCTGAGGCTCAACACCGCGCGCGGGCAGTACGACGCGGGCTGGCAGGGCGGCGAGAAGGTCGTCGGCTACCTCCAGGAAGATGGCATCTCCGCCGACTCCACGACCGAGACCTACGCGGCCATCAAGCTGGAGATCGCCAACCGGCGCTGGGCGGGCGTGCCGTTCTACCTGCGCACCGGCAAGCGCCTCGGCCGCCGGGTCACCGAGGTGGCCGTGGTGTTCCAGCGGGCGCCGCACCTGCCCTTCAGCAAGGACGACACCGAGATCCTCGGCCAGAACGCGCTGGTCATCAGGGTGCAGCCGGACGAGGGCATCACCGTGCGGTTCGGCTCCAAGGTGCCGGGCACGGCCATGGAGGTGCGTGACGTCTCGATGGACTTCGCCTACGGGGAGTCGTTCCTGGAGTCGTCCCCCGAGGCATACGAGCGGCTGCTGCTCGACGTGATGATCGGCGACCCGCCGCTCTTCCCGCACCAGCGGGAGGTCGAGCTGTCGTGGAAGATCCTCGACCCGATCGAGGAGTTCTGGGCCACCCAGGGCCAGCCCGAGGGCTACCCGTCCGGTTCGTGGGGGCCGCCGTCGGCCGACGCGATGATGGGCGACGGCCGCGTATGGAGGAGACTCTGATGACCACCTTCATGCTCACCGACACGACGGCGGGGAAGATCTCCGCGCAGCTGACGCAGCTGCGCCACCAGATGGGCGCGCCCGCGGTCGGGATGGTGCTGACGCTGATCGTGGTCTGCGAGGAGCGCGACCAGTACGACTCGCTGCGCGCGGCCAGCGAGGCGGCGCGCGAGCACCCCTCGCGCATCATCGTGGTGATCAACCGCGAGCCCGACGAGGCCAACCGGCTCGACGCGGAGCTGCGCATCGGCGAGTCCACGCCGGGCGAGGTGGTCGTGCTGCGGCTCTACGGCGAGCTGACCGAGCACGCCGACTCGGTGGTCAGCCCGCTGCTGCTGCCCGACACGCCGGTCGTGGCCTGGTGGCCGGGGCTGGCGCCCGAGGTGATGTCCAAGGACCCGGTCGGGATGCTCGCCCAGCGGCGCATCTCCGACGCCAGGGGCTCGCGCGACGGCGGGGTCGAGTCGCTGGTTACCAGGGCCAAGGGCTACGCACCCGGTGACACGGACCTGTCCTGGGCCCGGCTGACGCCGTGGCGCAGCCTGCTGGCGGCGGCCTTCGACCAGCCCACGGGCAAGGTGCGCAAGGGCACCGTGGAGGCGTCCCCGGGCAACCCCAGCGCGCCGCTGCTGGCCGCGTGGCTGACCGAACGTCTCGGCGCGCCGGTCAAGGTGGCCGACTCCAACGGGCCCGGCCTGACCGCCGTCCGGCTCACGACGGCCGACGGGGTGCTGGCGGTGTGCAGGAGCGACGCCCGGCTGGCGACGCTGTCGCGGCCCGGCCAGCCGGACCGGAACGTGGCCCTGTCCCGGCGGCAGACCGCCGAGCTGCTGTCGGAGGAGCTGCGGCGGCTCGACTCCGACGAGATCTACGGGGCGGCGGTCAAGCGGCTGGCCCGCTCGTACAAGTCCTGACGCCTCCTCCCACCGGTCGTGGCGGGCCCTGTCTTTTGCGAGAGGGCGCGCACGGCCGGTGGGCACCGATCGTGAAAGAGTGAGTACGTGAGCGTTCCCAATGTGGTCGTCCATCGTGACGGCGACGTCCTCGCCAAGGCCGTGGCGGCGCGGATCATCACCCGGCTGGTCGACGTGCAGTCGGCCAAGGGGTCGGCGTCGCTGGTCCTGACCGGCGGCACGGTCGGCCACGCGACCCTGGCCGCGATCGCCGCCACGCCGGCGCGCGACGCGGTCGACTGGCACCACCTCGACATCTGGTGGGGCGATGAGCGCTTCCTGCCGACCGGCGACCCCGAGCGCAACGAGACGGGCGCTCGCAAGGCCCTGCTCGACCACGTCGACCTCGATCCCGAACGGGTGCACGTCATGGCCGGGCCCGACTCGGGGATGTCGGCGGAGGAGTCGGCCGAGGCCTACGCGGCCGAGCTGCGCAAGGCGGCCCGGCCGGAGGACCACGGACCGGTGCCCGGCTTCGACGTGATGCTGCTCGGCATCGGGCCCGACGCGCACGTGGCGTCGCTGTTCCCCGGGATGCCCGCCCTGTACGACACGCGGCCGGTCGTGGCCGTGCACGGCGCCCCTAAGCCGCCGCCCACCCGCATCTCCTTGACGCTGCCGACCATCCAGGCCTCGCGTGAGGTGTGGGTGGTGGCGGCGGGCGAGGAGAAGTCAGGTGCCGTACGCCTGGCGCTGTCCGACTCCGGGCCCGTGCAGGTTCCCGCGGCCGGGGCCAGGGGGCGGGTGCGGACGCTGTTCCTGCTCGACCGGACCGCCGCCGCCAAGCTCCCGCCGGGGTTGGGCCGCATCGCCTCTCCCTGAGTCCCCCTACGCGTCCCCCTGGGCGTTCCCAGCGCATCTGCTTGCGCCTCGTGGCGCCCTCAGTCGGTGAGCGCGTCGATCTCGGCCAGCAGGGCCTGCTTGCGCTCCGGCGCCAGGAAGGACGCGTGCACGCCGTTGCGGGCGAGCTGGGCCAGCTCCGGCTCGCCGAGGCCGAATACGTGCGCGGCGACGCGATACTCACCGGTCAGGGTGGTGGCGAACATGGGCGGGTCGTCGCTGTTCAGCGTGACGAACAGCCCTTCCTCCAGCAGCCTGGGCAGCGGGTGCTCCTCGATGCGGGCCACCTGTCCCGTACGGAGGTTGGAGGTCGGGCAGACGTCCAGCGGCAGCTGCGTCTCGCGCAGGTGAGCCACCAGGCGCGGGTCCTCCAGGCAGGAGATGCCGTGCCCGATGCGCTCGGCGCCCAGCCCCTCGATGACCTCCCACATGGTCTCGGGACCGGTCATCTCGCCGCCGTGCGGCACGCTGTGCAGGCCCGCCGCCCGCGCCGCCGCGAACGCGTCGCGGTAGGCGTCGCGGTATTGTGCGCGGCTCTGCTCGATCCCGCCCAGGCCGAAACCTACCAAAGCGGCGGGAGGTTCTTCCAAGGCGTGCATGACCGTGATCTTGGCCGCCTCCTCGCCGAACTCCCCCGGGATGTCGAAGATGTAGGCCATCTCCACCCCGTGGTCGCTCTCCGACCGGCGGGCGGCCAGGTCCAGCGCCTCGGTGATCTCGCGCATGGGCATCCCGACGATGCTGTGGGCGTACGGCGTGACCTGCAGCTCAGCGTAACGAGCGCCCTGGGAGGCCAGGTCGCGGGCCAGGCCGAGCACGAGGGCCGCGATGTCCTCCGGCTCCCGGACCAGCGCGTTGACGGCCTGGTACACCTGCGCGAAGTGGGGGAAGTCGCGGAAGGCGTAGAAAGCGCGCAGCTCCTCCTCCGTGGTGGGAACCGGGCCGCCGGGGTGGCGGCGGGCCAGCTCCAGCACGGTGGGCACGGAGGCGGAGCCGACCAGGTGCACATGCAGCTCCACCTTGGGGAGCGCGTCGATGAAGGCGTCCATGGGGGTCGTCATGGCGACGACCATAAGGCCGAGATTTCGCCCCAAGCCATGCTTTAAGGCGAAATTTCACACAAGAATGTCAGGTTTACTGCGCCCAGGCCCGTACCAGCGGCAACAGGACCTCGTCCACCGATTCCGCGACGAAGGACTCGTCGAACAGCGGCCCGAGGAAGATCATGCGGTGCCAGACCAGCGCCTCCGCCACTCCGAACAGGCGGCCGGGGTCCACGGGCCCCGGCAGGTCGCCGCGCTTCCTGGCCCGCTCCAGCAGCGCCTCGACCCCGCCGAGGTCCTTGGCCGGCATGTGCTCGCGCAGCGTCCTGGCCAGCTCCTGGTGCGAGACCAGCGTCGAGGACAGCCCCATGATGAGCCCGTGCTTGCGCTCGACCGCGCCGCACAGGCCGCCGAGCACCGAGGCGAGGTCGCCGCGCAGCGAACCGGTGTCCTCGGCGGCCGGCGTGTCCATGTCGAACCGGCGGCAGATGACGTCGACCACCAGCTCCGGCTTGCCCGCCCACCGGCGGTAGATGGTCGCCTTGCTGGCCTTGGCCCGCTTGGCGATCTGGTCGACCGACATACGGTCGTAGCCCATCTCGGACAGCAACTCCAGCGTCGCGTCGAGGATGGCCCGCTCCCGCTCGGGGTCGAGTGGTGGCACGTGCACGTCCCTCAGCTGTAGGCGATCTCCTCGAATCGTACGCCGGTCAGCCGCGTGGAGACCTCCCACAGGTCGGCGGCGAGCTGCTCGGAACGGGCCGCCTCCGACGGCGTGAGCAGCTGGGTCTTGGGACCGACGAACTCCCCGCCGTGGATCTCCGGCGAGGTGGCCGCGTAGAGGGAGGACACCGCACCAGCCGCCGCGCTCTTCAGGAACACCCCCATGAGGGGCTGTAGCGGCCCCACACTGAAGAAGTTGGTGGCGGTGGCACCAGGATGGGTGGCGGCGCTGACGAGGTCCACCTGGGCCCGCTGAGCGCGTCGTTGGAGCTCCAGGGTGAAGAGCAGGTTGGCCAGCTTGGAGCGGCCGTACGAGCTCATCTTCTTGTAACCGCGCTCCAGGCCCAGGTCGTCAAGGTCCAGCGTGCCCATCTTGTGCGCGTCGCTGGAGACGTTGACCACCCGTGCGCCGGGCCGGGCCAGCAGCAGGGGCAGCAGCAGTCCGGTGAGCGCGAAGTGGCCCAGGTGGTTGGTGCCGAACTGCATCTCGAAGCCGTCACGGGTCAGCTGGCGCGGGATCATGCCGACGCCCGCGTTGTTGACCAGCAGGTCCACCCGATCGACGCCGGCCGCGAAGCTCCTGACCGAGGCGAGGTCGGCCAGGTCCAGCGTGCCGTGCTCGACCTGGGCGCCGGGGACGGCCCGGCGGATCTCCTCGACGGCCGCGCCGCCCTTCGTCGCCGAGCGGGTGGCGACGACGACGCGGGCGCCGTGCCTGGCGAGTTCGAGCGCGGTGGGCAGGCCGATGCCGCTGTTGGCGCCGGTCACGATGGCCGTCTTGCCGCTCAGATCGGGCATGTCGGCCGGGGTCCAGGTTCTCATCGCCACTCCAGGTGTACGAAACCGTTTCGTACACCTTAACCTACCGATCCACGCGGTGCCGAGCGTGCCGCTCCTCCCGCTTGGCGACCTCCAGCCGCTGCGCGCTCTCGGCGAGCCGCTTGCGGGCCTTGGCCAGCTTCCGCTCCAGCCCGGCGACCCGCTCGGCGCGCTCGTCGTGCTCCTGTACGGCCTGCTCCAGGGCGGCGACCCACTCCCGGTGGGCGTCCAGCGCCTCCTGTCGTTCGGCGGCCTTCCTGGCTTCGGCCTCCGCCCGCCTCTTCGCCTCCGCCTCTTCTCGCTCCTTGGCCTCCGCGCGCTTGGCCTCCGCACTCTTGGCCGCCGCGCCCTTCGCTTCCGCGCCCTTCGCCGCCGAGGCCGAGTCGGCGGAGGTTGTCGAGTCCGTCGGCTTCTTGACGGGCTTGCCGCGCGGCGCCGGGGCTGGTGCTGGGGCTGGGGCGAAGCCGCTGTAGCTGAGCGGCTTGGCCAGACGGCCGCGCCGTACCTCCTCGGCGGCGCCCGCGTCCACGACGGCGGCGTCGAGCGTCTGCTCGGCCTCGCTCGCCGCGGCGGCCGACAGCCCGGCCTCCCGCCTCACCAGCCGGGACAGCCGTCCCGCCAGCTCGCCGCGCCGCCGGGTCAGCTCCGCCAGCGCCTCGGCGTCGTGCCTCTCCCACGCCTCGCGCAGCTCCTGCCCGAGCGCCAGCAGTTCGCCGAGGTCGTCCGGGTGCTCGCGGGCCAGCCGGTTCACCGCCGACGCGGAGACCGTGGGTTTGCGCAGCCCGGCGATGTCGCGGGCCAGCCGTACCTCGCCCGCGTCCTTGGCGGCGCGGGCCTCGGCGTCGCGCGCGGCGGTGAACTCGGACGGCGGGAGCCCGTACAGGCGACCGGCCACCTCGTCAAGATCCACACCTGTCAATTACCCCACATCCGCTGGTTTGTAGCGCATAGTGGAGACACGCCACTCGAACGGAGGCCTTCGGTGTTCGAGCGCTTCACTGACCGTGCCCGCCGGGTCGTCGTCCTCGCCCAGGAGGAGGCGCGGACGCTGAACCACGCCCACATCGGTACGGAACACATCCTGCTCGGCCTCATCCACGAGGGCGAGGGCGTGGCGGGCCTGACACTCGACAGTTTCGGCATCGAGCTGGGGAGCGTGCGCGCCTTCGTCACGCGCGAGGCTGGCCAGGGCGACGAGGCGCCGAGCGGGCACATCCCGTTCACCCCGCGCGCCAAGAAGGTCCTGGAGCTCTCGCTGCGCGAGGCGCTGCAGTTGCGCCACAACTACATCGGCACCGAGCACATCCTGCTCGGGGTGATCAGGGAGGGTGAGGGGCTGGCCGCCCAGGCGATCGTGGACGCCGGTGTGGAGCTGGGCGAGCTGCGGCACCGCGTGCTCATGCGGCTCGGGCAGGCGACGAAGGACCGGCCGGCCGAGATGTTCTTCGCCGGCGGTATGGCGCTCGGCGAGCGGCTCACGCAGATCCAGGAGAGCCTCGAACGCATCGAGCGCCACCTGGGCATCCAGCAGCCGGTGTCCGACCCGAAACCGGCAGAACCGGGCTCCGGGCCGGACCCGATGGAAAGGGACTCCGCCCCGAAACCGGCAGAAGGGGGCTCCGGGCCGGACGAGGACGAGCGGGACGATGGACGGGGTGAGAGCGCGTCAGGCTGACGCGACGAGAGCGCCTCAGGCCGACGCCATCGCGCCGACCGGCAGCCTGGCCTCGATCACGCCCGGGTCCTCGGTGTAGCCGAGCGTGGCGCCCAGCGACAGCAGCAGCCGCCGCATCCGTACGTTGTCGGACAGCATCGTGGCCCTGACCTCGGCGTAGCCGAGATCGCGCGCCTCACGCACCAGGCTCCTGGCCAGCTCCGTGCCAAGGCCGCGCCCCTGCCAGCGGTCCTCGACCAGGAAGGCCATCTCGGCGATACCGGGGTCGGGCGTGAACATAAGACTGGCCATGGCCACGACTTGGCCATCGTGCCCGGCGACGATCGAGCGGCCGCGGCTGCGGTCGCACAGCCGGTCGAACATCCGCGGCGGCAGCTCGGGCATCGAGGTGAAGTAGCGGAACCTGCGTGCCTCGGGCGAGCACCGGTCGTGCAGGTCGCGGACGGCCTCGCGGTAGATCGAGGTGAGTGGCCGGACCGTGACCTCCTCGCCGTCGGCCAGCTTGACCGTGGGCTCGGCGGCGCCCTGCTCGACCGGCGGCTGCGCGAGCCGGACGAAGGAGGCGGCCCGAGCCGCCTCGGTCAGGGTGAAGGGCAGCTCGGCGCGGCGCAGCCGGACGGCACGCCTGGGTGCGACGGGCACCACGAGCAGGGTCGGGTCGGGAAGATCACTCACCGCTTCACCATAGATCCACCTGGCATCGTCGGCGCGCAGCAACTCGGCCAGGAACTCCGGCAGCCGCCACGGCATCGACCGCAGCCGGGAGGCCAGCAGCAGCGCGCGGGTGGGCTCGTCGGTCAGCTCGTGCGCCGTCGCCGGGACCACCTGGACGCGGCGGCCACCGGCCGCCTCCAGAGCCGCGCGCACGGCCTCGGGCGCGGCGGGGATGTCGGCGACGAACTCGTCGACGGTGCCGTCCGCGTCCGACTGGACGCTCAGGCCGAGGATGTTGCCGCCCCTGTCCGCCAGGGCCGCGGCCAGGGAGGCCAGTCGTCCCGGACGCTCGTCCACCGTCGTGCGAATGCGCAAGAATCCCATAGGAAGAGGATGCCGGGGAGGTGTTACCTGGCCGCTAACGCCGTGTTTCGAATGCGAGTTTCATAGCGAGATGCGGCGTATAGGAGGATACGGGCCATGAACGCGCATGTCTCCCTGTCGTCCGGATTCGTGAACGGCGACGTATCCTTCTGGTACCGCTCCTCCGGCGTACCGGCCCCTGGTCCGCGACTCGACGGCGACCTTCAGGCGGACGTGGCGATCGTCGGCGCGGGCTACACGGGGCTGTGGACCGCGTACTACCTCAAGCAGGCCCAGCCGTCGCTGAACGTCGTAGTGCTGGAGAAGGACTTCGCCGGGTTCGGGGCCTCGGGGCGCAACGGCGGCTGGCTGACCGGCGACCTGGCCGGCTCGCATCAGCGCTACGCCAGGACGCACGGGGTGGAGGGGGCGCGGCGGCTGCAGCGCGAGATGTACGCCTCGATCGACGAGGTGATCCAGGTCTGCGAGAAGGAGGGCATCGACGCCGACGTCGTCAAGGGCGGCGTGGTCAACGTGGCCCGCACCGCCTCCCAGGCGGCCCGGCTGCGGGCCTCGGTGTCGGCCGCCCGCGCCTGGGGCATCGAGGAGGCGGACCTGCGGCTGGTCGATCCCGCCGAACGCCTGCGGGTGGCGGGGGCGGTGGCCGCCTCCTGGAGTCCGCACTGCGCGCGGGTGCAGCCCGCCAAGCTGGTACGAGGGCTGGCGCGGGCCGTACGGGAGCTCGGAGTGACCGTCTACGAGCGGACGCCCGTCACGGAGATCGCCCCGGGGCTGGCCGTGACGCCGTTCGGGACGGTCCGGGCGCGCCACGTGCTCCGCGCGACCGAGGGATTCACCTCGCGGCTGAAGGGGCTGCGGCGGCAGTGGCTGCCGATGAACAGCTCGCTGATCGTCACCGAGCCGCTGCCCGCCTCGTTCTGGGAGACGGTCGGCTGGGCGGGGTCCGAGCTGCTCGGGGACATGGCCCACTACTACATGTACGCGCAACGGACCGCCGACGACCGCATCGCCTTCGGCGGGCGCGGCCGGCCGTACCTGTACGGCTCGCGGGTGGACGCCAGGGGGCACACGCACGAGCAGACGGTCGAGGCGCTCTGGCGGCTGCTGATCGACTTCTTCCCCGCCGCGGCGTCCTCGTCAGTGGCGCACGCGTGGTCGGGAGTCCTGGGGGTGCCGCGCGACTGGTGCTCGACCGTGCACGTCGACCCGGCCACCGGCCTGGGCTGGGCGGGCGGCTACACCGGGCACGGGGTGACGACGGCCAACCTGGCCGGCCGGACGATGCGGGACCTCGTCCTGGGCGAGCGTACGGCGCTGACGGAGCTGCCGTGGGTGGGCCGCCGGGTGCGGGCCTGGGAGCCGGAGCCGCTGCGCTGGCTGGGGGTGCACGCGATGTACCGGTTGTACCGGGTGGCGGACCATCGGGAGCGGTCGATGCCGGGTACGTCCGTGCTGGCCCGCATGGCCGATCTGATCACCGGTCACTGACAAGATTGGGAGCAGGATGAACATGCTCTTTCGAGGGGGACGGGTCTTCACCGCGAAGACCGGCTTCGCCGAGGCCGTGCTGGTCCGTGACGGCGTGATCGCCGCCGTGGGCGACGAGCGGGACCTGGTACGGCTGGCGCCGGGGCACGAGACCGTGGACCTGGACGGGGGTCTGCTGGTGCCCGGGTTCACCGATGCGCATGTGCATCCGGTGCAGGCGGGCCTGGAGCGCGCCAAGTGCGATCTATCCGAAATTTACGGACTCGATGCCTATCTGACGAAGATCGCCGACTATGCGGCGAAAAATCCTGAAAAAGAGTGGATTGATGGCGGCGGGTGGGACATGTCGCCCTTCCCGGGTGGGCTGCCGCACCGCGACCAGCTCGCCTTCGCCGACCGGCCCGTCTACCTCATCCAGCGCGACCATCATGCCGCCTGGGTCAACGCCCGCGCCCTGGAGCTGGCCGGCGTCACCGCCGACACCCCCGACCCCGCCGACGGCCGCATCGAACGCGACGCCGACGGCACCCCCAGCGGCGTCCTGCACGAGGGCGCGATGGACCTCGTCGGCCTCCTCACCCCCCGTCCCTCCTCTCGCGACCTGGACCTGGCGCTGGAGGAGGCGGAGCGATACCTGTTCTCGCTCGGCATCACCGGCTGGCAGGACGCCATCGTCGGCTCCTACGCGGGCTCGGTGGACCAGCTTCCCACCTACCTGTCGGCGGCCGGCTCCGGCAGGCTGCGGGCCCGCGTGGTGGGCGCGCTGTGGTGGGACCGTACCCGTGGCCTCGACCAGATCGACGACCTGATCGCGCGGCGCGCCTCGGCGCAGGGGCTGGACCGGTTCCGCGCGACCTCGGTGAAGATCATGCAGGACGGCATCACCGAGAACTTCACCGCCGCGACGCTGGAGCCCTACTGCCTGTGCGGCGGCACGGGCCTGTCCTACGTCGACCCGGCCAAGCTCAGGACGTACGTGGCCGAGCTGGACCGCCTCGGCTTCCAGGCGCACGTCCACGCGATCGGCGAACGGGCCGTACGCGAGGCGCTGGACAGTTTCGAGGGCACCTCGCCCGCCAACCGGCACCACATCGCGCATCTGCAGATCATCGAGCCGTCGGACGTGCCCCGCTTCGCCGCGCTCGGCGTGACGGCCAACCTGCAGCCGCTCTGGGCGACCCATCACGCGCAGATGGACGAGCTGACCCTGCCGTTCCTGGGCGAGCCCCGCTCCTCGTGGCAGTACCCCTTCGCCGAACTGCTCTCCCATGGGACGCGGTTCTGCGCGGGCAGCGACTGGCCGGTGTCGAGCGCCGACCCGCTGCAGGGCATGCACGTGGCCGTCAACCGTACGGAACCCGGCAGCTCGGTGCACGCCGGCTATCCCACGGCGCAGACGCCGTTCCTGCCCGGCCAGCGCCTTGACCTGGCGACCGCGCTGACGGCGTACACGGCCGGCTCGGCCTGGGTCAACCGCTCCCCCGCCGGGGTGATCGAGCCGGGCCGCCCGGCTGACCTCGTCGTCCTGGACCGCGACCCGTTCACACTGCCGGAGCGCGACATCTGGACCACCGGGGTGCGCATGACGTTCGTGGACGGCGTCACCGTCCACGACGGGTGACCCCGACGGGACAGGTAGGTGCGCGATCCGGCGCTACGGAACGCGCACCCTTCCCGCGTACCGTCGCCTCCGACACAAGTGGAGGGTATGAACTGTCGCCGGCATTCGCCATGCGAGCTGGTGGTTACCGTTAGAACTGTTGTTGGATTTCTCCGACGCGATCTGTTGCGACGGATGGTAATCGCAGGGTAATTTTCTGTCACAGCCGGGTGCCTGACTGGCGCTCGGTCCCCACCCCTGTCGGTGTCCGCATCAACGGGACAGTGTCCGGCGGGGCGGTGGCCCAAGAGGCGCACTTCCTCCAGGAGTGCGCAATCAGGCCCTGACAACGCGGTTCTCCATCACGGTCCACCCCGCTCCCGGGCGGACGCGGCTCCGGCTTCCACCGGATCGCTTCCCGGCCTCGGCCGGCATGCGACGAGGCTACGCCGATGTCCGTTTTACTTAGGTGAACACAGAGAATCGAAGACACTGACATGGTGATGCGGAGAACGTGGGCCGTCGCGGCGCTCGCCTGCGCGATGACGGTGACCATTCCCGGCGTCGCACAGGCGACGACCCAGAGCGGCAGGGACGTGGTGATCACGTCCAGGCGCGGCTGGCAGGACACCGGGATCTACGTCTACGCGGGCGACCGCGTCCGGGTCGAGCAGGTGGGCGGCAGCTGGACGGTCGACAACAACTCCTTCCCGTGGGTGGGCGCCGACGGCTACGACTGGGACACCGACTCGCACATCTACCAGGGCTGCAAGATCCACGACAGCTCCCCGTACGGCAGGCTCCTGTCCCGGATCAACGACGGCTCGCGTGCCCTGGGCGCGCACCGGAGCTGGCGGGCCGGTTCCGGTGGCCGGCTGTTCATGAGGATCAACGATCAGAACCGGTGCCTCGGCGACAACGCGGGCGCGCTGATCATCAGGATCTGGCACTAGCCATCAGGTCCGGAGTGTAATGACCGTGTGACGGGGACACACGGCAAGCGCGTGGTCGTCGTGGACGACGACGACATCAGCCGCACCGGCATCGTCGCCATCCTGTCCGAGACACCGGGTGTGGAGGTGATCGCCGGACTCGATCACCGGGCGGCGGCCGGCTGGTCGTACGAGGGCGTCGACGTCGTGCTGGTGGACGCCGCCGACGAGCGCAGCCCCGACGACCACTTCCCCGGTGTGGCGGTCGTGGAGGCCGTCCGCCGCGTCCGGAGCCGTCAGCAGACCACGGTCATCGTGCTCACCGGCCACTTCCTCGACGGCGCGGTCCGGCGGCGCATGCGGGAGGCCAGGGCCGACTACTTCTACCATCGCAGCCAGCTCGGCGACGCGGCCCGCCTGCGCGCCGCCGTACTCCAGCCGTCTGGGGGCGTGCCCGGCCCCGCCGACCCCGAAGAGGAGATCCGGCTCGGCGTCTCCCCCGTCAGCCGGGTCAACGCGGCCGTGGCGCACGCGCTGGCGGAGCATCTGCCGGAACGGCTGGACGAGCGGGCCAGCCCCCGGTCGCGGGCCTGGATCCGATTACGGGAGCGGTTCAACCGGCAGGCCCGGCTCGCGCCGACGACCTCCGACGGCCGCGCTCCGGACCGCACCCAGTCCCTGCCGTCGCTGCCACAGATCGCCCGCTTCCTGACCTGGGCGACAAGGGTCAAAACACCCCCGCCACCGCCAGCCCCACCACCTTCCCCCTCGCGATGTCCCGCACCACCTCCGTCACCACGGCGACCACCCCGCCCCTCCCGGTCACAGTCGCCGCCACCGGATGAGTGAACCGCTCAGGGGCGCCACGCGGTCCACCTCGTTCACCGCCGTCCGCCTCTTCCTCAACCTGCGGCTGGCCTCGCGGGTGACGATCTGCGTGACCCTCTGGGAGACCCTCACGCCACCCGTGGCGCTGCTCACCCTGCTCGCCTCATGCCTGTACGACGTGCTGGTCTTCCGCGCCCTCAGACGCCACGGCATCCCCGTCCCGGTACGGCTGGCGCTGGACGTCGCCGACGTGGCCGCCTGGTCGGCGCTGGCCGGCGACCCGATCGACGCCCCCGCCCTGCTGGCCGCGCCCCTGGCCTACGAGCTGGCCTTGGCGCACGGCTGGACGGCGCTGGCCGTACCGCTCACGTCGGGCGCGGTGGCCAACGTGGCACTGGCCGTGGCGGGCTGGTCGTACAGTCCCGCGCCCTTTCTCTGGCCCGCCGGGGGTGTGGCGGGCGGTGTGTTCATCGGCCGGTACCTGCGTGGGCGGCTGCGGCAGCGGCTACGCGTGGCCGCGGCGGAGCGGCAGGCCGCCAGGAGCCGCGCCGAACTGGCCGGTCGGCACAGCGTGGCCATGGGCGCCGACACCGTGGTGGACCTGCTGACCCGTACCTGGCCGCTGCTGGCGGGGCCGGGCCGCCAGGTGGCGTCGCCTCTGTCGGCCTGGCGGCAGCGGCTGGCGGAGGAGACTGCCGACCACGCCGAGTACCTGGCGGTCGCGTTGCTGCGCTGGGAGCAGCGCCACAATCTGGCCAGCCCGGACCTCTCCCGCGACGTGGAGTTCCGTCCCACGGACGGGAGCGGCTCGTTGCTGCTCTCCCCCGCCCAGACGGCCGCACTGCACGACGCCCTGGTACGCCTGGCACCCACAGGCTCGCTCACCGTCACCGCGGAGGAGCCACGGCCGCTCGGGCGACGGCAGGAACTGCGGATCGGCTCCAGCAAGGTGGTCCTGCCTGAGGACGCCCGCCCGCACACTCCGCCGTTCGACGCGGGACCGATCGCCATCGCCCTCGGCGCCGTCGGCTCGCTCAGCCACTCGTGGCGCGACATGGACGGTGTGCCGCTCCCGGCCTGCGCGGCCCTCACGGTGACCGGGCTGCTGGTCGCCTTGTGGGCGCATCGGCGCGTCCTCGCCCGTGGCACGGCGGCGCACGCGCGGGTGCTGGCCGCGGGACTCTGCTTCGGCGCGGTGGACGCGCTGGTCTCGACGTCCCTCATGCGGACGATGGCCGCCGGCGGGCTCACCCGCATGCCGTTCCTGCACGCGATGCTCTTCGCCGTCCCGCTGACGGTCATGTACTGGCGCGACCTGGGGCTGGGACGCCGGATCGCGGCCGTGGCCTCGGTGGCGTCGATCCTGTGCGTCTGCGTGTGGCTGCTGCCCGTACCGCTGCACTGGGCCGACCTGGCCGGACTGGTGTGGCCGTTGGCGTTCACGATCGGCGCCTCGGCGGTGCGCGACCTGCTGGACCTGGACACCACCGGGGTGGATCACGAACTGGCCGCCGAACACGCGGCCGCGGTGCGCGAGGGCTACCTCAGCGGCCGGGCCGACGTGCTGCGGCTGGTGGAACAGGTCACGGACGAGGCCGCCCACCGCCTGAGCACGGACCGGGAGTCACTCGACCCGCGCTTCCTCCCGGAGATCGAACGCCGCCTGTCCCAGGTCCGCGACCGCGTCTCAGCTCTCCGGCACCAGCCAGACCCCTGAGACCACCCCATAGACCCCGGCACCCCGAACCCCGCCAAACGCTACAGACCCAGCCGTAGAGGGCCCCAGTACCCCGCCATACCCGTAGAGGCCCAGCACCCCGCTATACCCCCCGCAAGGCCCGCTATCCCGCGAACCCCACAGATCCCGACGCCCCGGCCGAACCCCACGCCGCGAACGGCCACCCACGACTCACAGCACCGCCGACCCCCACCCGGCGAAACCCGGGTCGCCCATGACAGCCCATCCCACGAACAGCGAAGGACCCCGGCGCAGTTGTGCCGGGGTCCTTCGGAGATAACTCTGAGATAACAAGGTCCTACCAGGGGGACTTGTTGTTGCGCAGACGCTCCAGCGCTTCCTCGAGGATCGCCTTGCCGTCCTTGTCGCTCCTGCGCTCCTTCACATAAGCCAGGTGCGTCTTGTACGGCTCGTTCCGGGGCGGGGCAGGCGGGGCCTGCTCGTCCTGGCCGGCCGGGAGGCCGCAGCGCGGGCAGTCCCACATTTCGGGCACCGCCGCATCGCTGGCGAAGCTGGGACGCGTCTCATGCATGTTGGCGCACCAGAACGAGACCCGCACTCTCGGAGCTGCCTCGCCGCGCTCGGCCTCCCCCATCGGGCCGGCGCCGACACGGCTGCCACGGATCGCGTTGCCACTACCCACGGATGAACTCCTCGCTCGATCGCCCCGTGACACACGGGGGGAGAATCACTGTCACGCGTCAATCTGACTCAGGGCCGCAGAAGCAGACCCAGAGCGATGATGCAGACGAACCAGACGGTGCCCGTGATCACGGTCAACCGGTCGAGGTTACGCTCCACCACCGAGGAACCACCGAAGTTCGACGAGAAACCGCCGCCGAACATGTCAGACAGGCCACCACCCTTGCCCTTGTGGAGCAGGACGAGCAGGATCATGAGACAGCTCGCCAGGATGAGGGCGATGGAGATTCCGATTTCCACGGTATGCCTAGTCCTTCAATGCTCTGTCACGCGTGACGATTCAAACTTGCTTCTAGAGGGTACGGCTTGTTGTCAAGTCGCACCCCCGGAACGACTCAGTTAGCCAGACATATCGGAGAAACGGCAGATCTTAACGAACTCCCCGGCATCGATGCTGGCACCGCCCACGAGCGCGCCGTCGATATCGGGTTGAGCCATGATCCCAGCGATGTTGCCTGACTTGACTGACCCTCCGTAAAGGATACGTACTGCGGAGGCCACTTCGGCGTCGTACAGCTCAGCGAGTCTGCCTCGCAGCGCCGCACAGACCTCCTGCGCGTCCTCGGGAGTGGCCACCTCGCCGGTGCCGATCGCCCACACCGGCTCGTAGGCCACTACCATCGATTGTGCCTGCTCAGCGGAGACTTTGCGCAGTCCGCCGTCAAGCTGAGCCAGGCAATGTGAAACGTGCTCGCCCGCCTGGCGCACGGGCAGGCCCTCGCCGACGCACAGGATCGGCGTGAGCGAGTGGCGGAACGCGGCGTGCACCTTGGCGTTGACCAGGTCGTCGTCCTCGCTGTGATACTGGCGCCGCTCCGAGTGGCCGGCCAGGACGAACGTGCAGTTCAGCTTGGCCAGCATCGCGCCCGAGATCTCGCCGGTGTAGGCGCCCGCCTCGTGCTGGGACAGGTCCTGGGCACCGTAGACGATGCGCAGCTTGTCGCCGTCGACGAGCGTCTGGACGCTGCGCAGGTCGGTGAACGGCGGCAGGACGGCTATCTCCGCCTTGTCGAAGTCCTTGTCGGTGAACGCGAAGGCGAGCTTCTGGACCAGTGCGATGCCCTCAAGGTGGTTGAGGTTCATCTTCCAGTTGCCGGCGAAAAGCGGCTTTCTCACGGTCAGTCCTCCAGGGCGGCGAGTCCGGGCAGAGTCTTGCCCTCGAGATATTCCAGGCTCGCGCCACCACCGGTGGAAATGTGCGAGAAGCCGTCTTCGGGCAGGCCGAACTTGCGTACGGCCGCCGCCGAGTCGCCACCGCCGACCACTGTCAGGGCGTCGGCCCCGATCAGCGCCTCGGCCACGGCCCGGGTGCCGCCGGAGAAGGCGTCGAACTCGAAGACGCCCATGGGGCCGTTCCAGAAGATGGTCTTGGCGTCGGCCAGCTTGGCCGCGAACAGCTCACGGGTCCTGGGACCGATGTCGAGCCCCTCGCGGTCGGCCGGGATCGCCGTGGCCTCGACCACGTCGTGCGGCGCGTCCTCGGCGAAGCCGGTCGCGGCCAGCACGTCGACGGGCAGCACGAGGTCGACGCCGCGCTCGGCGGCCTCGTTGAGGAAGCCGCGCACCTGGTCGAGCTGGTCTTCCTGGAGCAGCGACTTGCCGACCTCATAGCCCTGGGCCTTGAGGAAGGTGTAGGCCATGCCGCCGCCGATCAGCAGCCGGTCGACCTTGGCCAGCAGGTTGGCGATGACGCCGAGCTTGTCGGAGACCTTGGCGCCGCCCAGCACCACCACGTAGGGGCGCTCGGTGTCCTCGGTGAGCCTCCTGAGCACCTCCAGCTCGGCCACGATGAGCTTGCCCGCCGCGTGCGGCAGCAGGCGGGGCACGTCGTAGACGCTGGCGTGCTTGCGGTGGACCGCGCCGAAGCCATCGCCGACGTAGAGCTCGGCGAGCCCTGCCAGCTTCTCGGCGAACGCGCCGCGCTCGGCCTCGTCCTTGGACTCCTCGCCCGCCTCGAACCGGAGGTTCTCCAGCAGGGCGACCTGGCCCTCCTCCAGCGCGCCGGCGACGCCCTGGGCGCTGTCACCGACCACGTCGGTGGCGAAGGTCACGTCCTCGCCGAGCAGCTCGGCGAGGCGCTCGGCGACCGGCTTCAGCGAGAGGCCGGGGTTGGGCCGCCCCTTGGGACGGCCCAGGTGAGCGCAGACGATGACCTTCGCACCCGCGCCGGTCAGCGCCTTGATCGTCGGCACCGACGCGCGGATGCGGCCGTCGTCGGTGATCGTCTCACCGTCGAGTGGGACGTTGAGGTCGGCGCGCACGAGCACGCGCCGACCCTTCACATCGAGATCGTCGAGCGTACGCATCAGAGGTCCGCGCCCACCAACTGGATGAGGTCGACGAGGCGGTTGGAGAAGCCCCACTCGTTGTCGTACCAGCCGACGACCTTGACCTGGTTGCCGATGACCTTGGTCAGGCCGGCGTCGAAGATGCAGGAGGCCGGGTCGGTGACGATGTCGCTGGAGACGATCTCGTCCTCGGTGTAGCTGAGCACGCCCTTGAGCGCCCCCTCGGCGGCGGCCTTGTACGCGGCGTTGACCTCTTCGACGGTCACGTCGCGGCCGACCTCGACGGTCAGGTCGGTGGCCGAGCCCGTGGGGATCGGCACGCGCATCGCGAACCCGTCGAGCTTGCCCTTGAGCTCGGGCAGCACCAGGCCGATGGCCTTGGCGGCGCCGGTCGAGGTGGGCACCACGTTGACGGCGGCGGCGCGGGCGCGGCGCAGGTCCTTGTGCGGGCCGTCCTGCAGGTTCTGGTCCTGCGTGTAGGCGTGGATGGTGGTCATCAGGCCCTTCTCGATGGTGAAGGCGTCGTTCAGGACCTTCGCCAGCGGAGCCAGGCAGTTGGTGGTGCAGGAGGCGTTGGAGATGATCGTGTGCTTGGCGGCGTCATAGATGTTGTCGTTGACACCCATCACGATCGTGACGTCTTCGTTCTTCGCCGGGGCGGAGATGATGACCTTCTTGGCGCCGTTGTCGGCGTGCACCTTGGCCTTGGCCGCGTCGGTGAACAGGCCGGTCGACTCCAGCACCACGTCGACGCCGAGGTCGCCCCAGGGCAGCTTGGCCGGGTCGCGCTCCTCGAAGACCTTGATCGTCTTGCCGTCGACGGTGATCTCGTCGCCGGAGACCTTCACCTCGTACGGCAGGCGGCCGAGGATGCTGTCGTACTTCAGCAGGTGGGCGAGCGTCGCGTTGTCGGTCAGGTCATTGACCGCAACGATCTCGATGTCCTTGCCGCTGGCGGCCACCGCACGCCAGAAGTTGCGACCGATGCGGCCGAAGCCGTTGACGCCTACGCGGATGCTCACGGAAACCGATCTCCTCGTACGTGATGGCGAGCTAAAAACCTCAATGCCAAACCCTATCGGAACCAAATTGGTTTAGACCACTCGACTCCCCCTACCGTGAATCCGCGATCAGGCGGCGTAATTTGTGAGCTTCGAGTAAAGTGCCCGACTCATCGGAGTAAGTTCCGGCATTCTCTGGGGGCTGAGATGTCACAACCTAGGTCCGGCCTGCTGTCTGGCCTGATCGTGGGTTTCGTTGCCACGCTCGTCTGCGCCATCGCGCAAGCGGCGGTACTCCTGTACGGAGACCGCTTCATCCCGGCTGCCTTCCTGACCGCCGGCGACGGCCTCTGGGCGATGACCACGATCGCCTTCGCCTCGGCCCTGCTCCTGTCTCTCCTGGTATGCCTGTTCAGGCCGGGCAGCCGGCTCCTGCCATGGTGGTCGGGCCTCTGCTCGGCGGCGGCGGTGGCCCTGGGATGGACCACCGCCCGCGCGACGACCACCGGCGGCCGGCCCGACCTGAGCCTCGAGCGCCTCATCACCAACTTCCCGGCCGAGCTGACCGGCCTCTGGCCCTCGCTGAAGGACTCGTGGGAGCCCTGGCTCCCGCTGGTGTTGGCGGCCCTGACGGCTTATTTCCTCGTACGCGTACGAGTACGTCGCGTCCGAGCCCGCCGAGCCTCCCTCACCCCACCGGAGGACCCGGCCCCGGCCGAACCGGAGTACCGGGCCCCCTTCGAGCCCCTCCAAAGCCCCTCCAGCCCCTCACGCCCCACGGGCGACCTCTTCACCCCGAGAGACTCGGGCCAGGCCTGAAACGGCTCACCGGCCCATTCCACGGAGACGGCCAAGCATGCGCACGTCACGGCGGGAAGTCCCGCCACCGGAGGAGCGTCCCCCTGGACAGGGCCCAGCCCACAACGGCGGTCGGCGCCCACCGTGCCTGCCGTAACACATGAACCGCCTTGGCGGAAAGGCACGCACGGCAGAGCGACGCAAGCGATACCCCGCACGAACAGAACCCTCAGAACGCTCCTACCGCGCTCTCAGAGACTCCTGACACACGCAGTCACTTGCCCGCGGTCACCGGGCCGCCACACCGCGCACAGAACCTTCACGGGGCCACCACACCGCCCAGAGACAGAGGCAACGGCCGTTGAGAACCCTCACTGGGCGAGCATGTCCACGGTGAGGTTCGCCTCGGTGTTGGGGATGCCCAGGTCGGTGGCGCGTTTGTCGGCCATCGCCAGCAGTCGCCGGATACGTCCGGCGATCGCGTCCTTCGTCAGCGGCGGATCCGCGATCTGTCCCAGCTCCTCCAGAGACGCCTGCTTGTGCTCCACCCGCAGCCGCCCCGCGATCACCAGGTGGTCGGGCGCCTCCTCGCCCAGGATCTCCAGCGCCCGCTGCACCCGCGCCCCCGCCGCCACCGCGGCCCGCGCCGAGCGGCGCAGGTTGGCGTCGTCGAAGTTGGCGAGCCGGTTGGCCGTGGCCCGCACCTCGCGGCGCATCCGGCGCTCTTCCCAGGCCAGCACGCTGTCGTGCGCCCCGAGCCGCGTCAGCAGCGCGCTGATGGCGTCGCCGTCGCGTACCACCACCCGGTCGACGCCCCGCACCTCCCGCGCCTTGGCGTGGATCTTGAGCCGCCGCGCCGACCCCACCAGCGCCAGCGCCGCCTCGGGCCCCGGGCAGGTGACCTCCAGCGACATGGAGCGCCCCGGCTCGGTCAGCGAGCCGTGCGCCAGGAACGCCCCGCGCCACGCGGCCTCGGCGTCGCAGGCGGCCCCCGCCACCACCTGACGAGGCAGGCCGCGGACCGGGCGCCCGTGGTTGTCGATGAGACCCGTCTGCCGGGCCAGCGCCTCACCGTCGCGGTAGACGCGCACGACATAGCGCGAGCCCTTGCGCAGCCCGGCGGGTGCCAGCACGAGCACTTCGGCCTTGTGACCGAACACCTCCCCGATGTCCTTGATCAGCCGCCGCGCGGTGGCGTTGGTGTCGAGCTCCGCCTCGATCACGATGCGCCCGCCCACCAGGTGCAGCCCGCTGGCGAACCGCAACAGCGTCGACACCTCCGCCTTCCGGCAGCAAGGCTTCAGCACCGGCAGGCGGCTCAGCTCGTCCTTCACCACACCCGTCATCGCCATAAGCGTTAGTCCTCCCCCATTCAGACCGGCTCTCAGCAGTGTCTCGCACCTTTGCGCCGCGCCGACCAGGATCAACGCTTCTGGAGGAAAATCTCGTCCAGGACGGAGGCAAGACGTCGTGAGTCATGCCGGGGGGAGCCGTCTGCGGCCGCGACGTCGGCCATGACGAGCCGCCCGCCGAGCGCGGTGGCGGCCTTCTCCAGAGCGTCGCGGTCGTCGACCACGCCGGTGTCGGCGAGCACGACGTCGACGCGCAGGCCGGGCGCGTGCTGCCGGAGCACCTCCAGGTGCTGCTGGGGTGAGAAGTCGTCGGTCTCGCCGGGCTGCGGCGCCAGGTTGAGCGTCACCAGCCGCTGAGCCTTCGACTCGTGCAGCGCCCGAGCCAGCTCGGGCACCTTGAGATGCGGTAAAACGCTGGTGAACCACGATCCGGGCCCGAACACCAGCCAGTCGGCCTCCAGCACGGCGCGCACGGCCTCGGGCCGCGCGGGCGGGTCCTCCGGCACCAGCGAGATCGCCTGCACCCGGCCGGGGGTCAGCGCGCAGGCCACCTGCCCGCGTACGGTCGAGGTGACGCCGTCGAGCTCCACCTCGGCCACGATGTCGAGCGGCACCGACGCCATCGGCAGCACCCTGCCGTGGGCGCCGAGCAGCCGGCCCACCCAGTCGAGACCCGCCACGGGGTCGCCGAGCAGCTCCCACAGCGCCACGATGAGCAGGTTGCCGACGGCGTGGCCGTGCAGGTCGCCCTCGCTGCGGAAGCGGTGCTGGACCACCTCGCTCCAGGTGCTCCCCCACTCGTCGTCGCCGCAGAGCGCGGCCAGCGCCATGCGCAGATCGCCGGGAGGAAGCACGCCGAGTTCACGCCTGAGCCGCCCGCTGGAGCCGCCGTCGTCGGCGACCGTCACCACCGCGGTCAGGTCGCCCACCACGCCGCGCAGCGCCGACAGCGAGGCGTAGAGCCCATGCCCCCCGCCCAGCGCCACCACCCGCGGCCGGTCATCCGACGGCGCGCCGGCTGCGACGGCGTCACCCAGCGCCGCGTCGGCTACGGCCGCCTCACCCTGGTCTTGGCCTTCATCGGTCACTCCCGCCCCACATCCCGGTGGCTGACCTGGACTTCCATGCCGCGGTCCCGCAGTCGGCCGGCGACCTGCTCGGCCATCGCCACGCTGCGGTGCTTGCCACCCGTACAGCCCACCGCCAGTGTGGCGTAGCTCTTGCCCTCGCGCGCGTATCCGGCGGCGATCACCTGCAGAACCTCCTCGTACGCGTCGAGGAACTCCTTGGCTCCCGGCTGGCCGAGCACGTAGTCGCGCACCGGCGCGTCGAGCCCGCTCATCGGCCGCAGATCCGGCACCCAGTGCGGGTTGGGCAGGAAGCGGCAGTCGACCACGAGGTCGGCGTCGACCGGCAGGCCGTACTTGAAGCCGAACGAGACCACGTTGAGCCGCAGCCCCGGCCGGTCCTCGCCGCCGAAGAAGTTGACGATCTTGTTGCGCAGCTCGTGCACGTTGAGCGAGGAGGTGTCGATCACCAGGTCGGCGTTGGCGCGCACCTCGCGCAGGATGCCGCGTTCGCGGGCTATGCCGTCGACGAGCCGGCCCTCGCCCTGGAGCGGGTGGGGCCTGCGTACGTTCTCGAACCTGCGTACCAGCCCTTCGTCGCTGGCCTCCAGGAAGACCACGCGCACCCGCACGCCGCGGCCCTCAAGCTCTTCGATGGCGGCGTTGAGGTCGCTGGTGAAGGCCAGGCTGCGCACGTCGACGACGGCGGCCACCTTGTCGGCGGCCAGCTTGACCTTGCCCGCCTCCTCCGCCATGGCGAACAGCAGTCCCGGCGGCAGGTTGTCGATGACGAACCAGCCCAGGTCTTCCAACGCCTTGGCCGCGGTGCTGCGACCCGCGCCTGACATGCCGGTGACGATGACGAACGCCGGCTCGGTGTTCATTGCCTCACTCCGTTCGGCGGGCTCACTGTCCCTCCCCCTTCAGCGTCGACGCGATCACCTCGGCGATGGCCGGGCCGATGCCGGGGACCTCGCACATTTCGGCGGCGGTGGCCTCGCGCAGCTTCTTCACGGAGCCGAAGTGTTTGAGCAGCGCCTGCCGACGCGCCGGTCCGAGGCCGGGCACAGTGTCGAGCGCGCTCTCCTTCACGGTCTTGGACCTCTTAGCACGATGGTAGGTGATGGCGAACCTGTGTGCCTCGTCCCGCACGCGTTGCAGCAGGTAGAGTCCCTCGCTGGAGCGCGGCATGATCACCGGCTGGTCGTCGCCGGGCAGCCACACCTCTTCGAGCCGCTTGGCCAGGCCGCACACGGCGACGTCATCGATGCCGAGCTCGTCGAGCGCCCGCTGGGCGGCGGCCGCCTGGGGGCCGGCGCCGTCGACCACGACCAGATTGGGCGGGTAGGCGAACTTGCGCGGCTTCCCGGTCTCCGGGTCGATGGGCCCGTTGGGTCCGTCGGCATCGTCGTCGGCCGCCAGCTCTCCAGTGTTCGAGCGCTCCTCCAGGTAGCGCCGGAACCGCCGCTGGATGACCTCGTAGATGGAGGCGACGTCGCCTTCCTTGGTCTTGACGGCGAAGCGGCGGTATTCGCTCTTGCGGGCCAGGCCGTCCTCGAACACCACCATCGACGCCACGACGTTCTCGCCCTGCAGGTGCGAGACGTCGTAGCACTCGACGCGCAGCGGCACCTGGTCGAGGTCGAGCGCGTCGGCGATCTCCTGCAGCGCCTTGCTGCGGGTGGTCAGGTCGCCGGCCCGGCGGATCTTGTGCTGGGCGAGCGACTCCTTGGCGTTGCGCTCGACGGTCTCCATCAGCGACTTCTTGTCGCCGCGCTGCGGCACCCGGACCTCGACCCGGGCGCGGCGCTGCTCCGACAGCAGCTCGGTGATCGCCTCGTTGTCGGGCGGCAGCACGGGCACGAGGACCTCGCGGGGCATCGACTCGGCGCCCGCCTCGCCGTACATCTGCAGCAGGAACTGCTCCACCAGCTCGCCCGGCGAGCTCTCCTCGACCTTGTCGACCACCCAGCCGCGCTGGCCGCGGATGCGGCCGCCGCGCACGTAGAAGACCTGGACGGCGGCTTCGAGCGGGTCCTCGGCCAGCGCGATCACGTCGGCGTCGGTGCCCTCGCCGAGGACGACGGCCTGCTTCTCGAGCGCGCGCTGCAGGGCCTGGATGTCGTCGCGGAGCCTGGCGGCCCGCTCGTATTCCTGTGCCGCGGCGGCCTCGCGCATGTCGCGCTCAAGCCGCTTGATGAAGCGGCCGGTGTTGCCCGCCATGAAGTCGCAGAAGTCTTCGGCCAGGGCCAGGTGCTCGTCCGGGGTGACCCGGCCCACGCACGGCGCCGAGCACTTGTCGATGTAGCCCAGCAGGCACGGCCGGCCGATCTGCCCGGCCCGCTTGAACACCCCCGCGCTGCACGTGCGGACGGGAAAGACGCGCAGCAGCAGATCGACGGTCTCGCGGATGGCCCAGGCGTGGGAGTAGGGGCCGAAGTAGCGGGTGCCCTTGCGCTTGGCGCCCCGCATCACCTGCACGCGCGGGAAGTCCTCGCCCATGGTGACGGCGAGGTAGGGGTAGGACTTGTCGTCGCGGTATTTGACGTTGAAGCGGGGGTCGAACTCCTTGATCCAGGAGTATTCGAGCTGCAGCGCCTCGACCTCGGTGCCGACCACCGTCCAGTCGACGTCGGCGGCGGTGGTGAGCATCGTCTGAGTGCGCGGATGCAGCGCGGAGAAGTCGGCGAAGTAGGAGTTGAGCCGCTGCCGCAGGCTCTTGGCCTTGCCGACGTAGATCACCCGGCCATGCGCGTCCCTGAACCGGTAGACCCCCGGAGAGTCGGGAATGGACCCCGATTGGGGGCGGAAACTCAGGGGACTGCGCGCTGATCTCGCCACGTTCAAAGACTAACGGGCCGCACCGACAAGGCGGCCCGCCGTACCAGTCGTCCTGGTACGGCGGGCGTGCGCCTAGGCGAGCGTGATCCGGTCTCCCTCAACCTTGATCTGCTGCTCAGGAAGCGGCTTCTTGGCCGGTCCGGCGGAGACGGATCCGTCGTCGATCTTGAACTTGCTGCCGTGGCATGGGCAGTCGATCATCCCGTTCGCGACGCCGCCGACCGTACAGCCCTGGTGGGTGCAGATCGCGCTGAACGCCTTGAACTCGCCCGACTTGGGCTGCACCACCACCACTTTCTGCTCCTTGAAGACCGTCCCCCCGCCCACGGGGATGTCGGAGGTCTTCGCCAATGCGCCGCCCGCGGCCGCCGGAGCACTCGACTGCGTGTCGGCGGTCGAGGTCTGCGCGCCGCTCGCGGCGTCGTTACTGCCGCACGCGGTCAGCGCCAGTGTCAGACCACCTACGCCCACACCGGCGATCATCGCTCTGCGACTCTGAAAGTCATCTCCCATGAGCTCACCCAACCGCACACAGGTGAGAAATTCATGAGGACCCGCTAGGCGAGCGTGATCTTACCGTCGCTGACCTTGATCTTCTTCTCCGCGAGCGGCTCGGAAGCCGGGCCACCTGCGACGGAACCGTCCGAAATCTTGAACTTGCTCCCGTGGCACGGGCAGTTGATGGTGCCGTCCGCGACCTCGTCGACCGTGCATCCCTGATGGGTGCAGACCGCCGTGAACGCCTTGAACTCCCCCTCCGTCGGCTGGGTGACGACTATCTTCTGGCTCTCGAAGACCTTCCCGCCCCCGCTGGGGATGTCGCCGGTTTCGGCGAGCGCCTTGCCGGCGGCGGCTTTCTTCTTCTTCGGGGCCGCGGACGACGGCTCGTCGGCCGCAGGTGCCTCACTCGCCTGGGTCGTCGGCGAGCCGTAGCTCGCGCAAGCGGTCATCACCACTGCGAGCCCGGCGCCTCCGGCCCCGAGCACCACCGCCCGGCGCGTCGTTTCGGTCATATTGCGTCCTCCCAGGTCTCGTTCTCACTTCAGGTACGGCCAGCGCCCTCGCGCCGGTTCAGCCTGCCGTACGCCAATCCCGGGAACCACGCAGAATTACCTGTTCAGGCCACCACGACGCCGTCACCCACGACCTTGACCTGATAGGCCACGAGCGGCGCGGTCGCCGGGCCCTTGAGCGCCTTGCCGCTGTCGGCGGCGAACTCGCTGCCGTGGCACCCGCACGTGATCACGTTCTCCTCGGGCGAGCCGACGGCGCAGCCCTTGTGCGTGCAGACCGCGCTGAACGCCTTGAAGACGCCCTTCGCCGGCTGGGTGACGACGATCTTGTACTTCTCCACCAGGACGCCGCCGCCCACGGGCACGTCCGCGGTCTTGGCGAGCACCTGCCCCTTGATTCCGGCAGGCTCCGCGCTGGCGCCGCCGCCACACCCCGCGACCGCGAGACCGCACGCCGCCAGTCCGGCCGCGCCGAGCGCCTCGCGACGCCCGATTTCGGGCATGGCGCTGCCCAGCTCCGTAATCCCCATGGTGTGAGCCCTTCCCCGTGGCCACTGACCCCCTGCAGGCCAGGCCGCTATCGTCTGGTCAACTTTATTCCCGACACCCCTCGGTCCCCCGTCCGGGTCATCGCCGCGAGGCAGAGAATCCCGAGCCACCGCGCCTCGCCCGACGTAGGCCCCGCAGGCCCGCCCGACCGTTCAACGCCCAGCCAGCACCGCATGACGCCGCCTCAGGGACCCGCACCTTCGGGGCTGTGACCGCCTTACCGGACCTCATGACGCCCCTCAGAGGCCCGCCCTTCGGGGGTTGTGACCGCCTTACCGGACCTCACGGACCCGCCCCTGCGAGGGGGTGACTGTGACACATTGCTATCGGGCCCCATGGCGCCCCTTAGGGACCCGCACCCCCTCAGGCCCGCACGACGGTCCCAGGCCCCGTCCATCACCAGGCCGAGCCCCCGACCGTCCCGTCCCGACGGACACGGCCGGTCCCCGGGTTTCCGTACGGCGGCTACCCGCCGTACAGAAAAACCCTGGAGAAAAGGGAACCTCAGAGCGAGAGGATCTTGCGCAGGAAGCGCCCCGTGTGGCTCTCGTCCACCAGCGCGATCTCCTCAGGCGTCCCCGTGGCCACCAGCGTGCCGCCCCGCGAGCCACCCTCGGGCCCCATGTCGATCACCCAGTCGGCCGTCTTGATGACGTCGAGGTTGTGCTCGATGACGATCACCGTGTTGCCGCCGTCGACCAGCCGCCCGAGCACTCCGAGGAGCCGCCGGATGTCCTCGAAGTGCAGCCCGGTGGTCGGCTCGTCGAGCACGTAGATCGTCCGCCCGGTCTGCCGCCGCTGCAGCTCGGAGGCCAGCTTGACGCGCTGCGCCTCGCCGCCGGACAGGGTCGTGGCGGGCTGCCCGAGCCGTACGTAGCCGAGGCCGACGTCGTTGAGCGTCTGCAGGTGGCGCTTGATCGCCGGAATCGCGTCGAAGAAGCCGAGCGCCTCCTCGATCGGCATGTCGAGCACCTCGGAGATCGTCTTGCCCTTGTAGTGGACCTCCAGCGTCTCCCGGTTGTAGCGGGCGCCGTGGCAGACCTCGCACGGGACGTACACGTCGGGCAGGAAGTTCATCTCGATCTTGATGGTGCCGTCGCCGGCGCACGCCTCGCAGCGGCCGCCCTTGACGTTGAAGCTGAAGCGTCCCGGCTGGTAGCCGCGCACCTTGGCCTCGGTGGTGGCCGCGAACAGCTTGCGTACGTGGTCGAACACGCCGGTGTAGGTGGCCGGGTTGGAGCGCGGGGTGCGCCCGATCGGCGACTGGTCGACGTGGACGACCTTGTCGACCTGGTCGATGCCGTTGATCCGGGAGTGCCGCCCGGGCACGGTGCGCGCCCCGTTGAGCTCCTTGGCCAGCGCGTTGTAGAGGATGTCGTTGACCAGGGTCGACTTGCCGGACCCCGACACGCCGGTGACCGCGGTGAACAGGCCGAGCGGGAACTCGATGTCGACGCCCTTGAGGTTGTGCTCGCGCGCGCCCTTGACCGTGATCTGCCGCTTCCTGTCGCGCTTGCGGCGCTTGGCGGGGATCGGGATGCTCCTGCGCCCGGACAGGTATTGGCCGGTCATCGACTCTTCGCTGGCCAGCAGCTCCTGAACGGTGCCGGACACGACGACCTGGCCGCCGTGCTCGCCCGCGCCCGGACCGATGTCGACCACCCAGTCGGCGGCCGCGATCGTGTCCTCGTCGTGCTCGACGACGATCAGCGTGTTGCCCATGTCGCGCAGCCTGATCAGCGTGTCGAGCAGCCGCATGTTGTCGCGCTGGTGCAGGCCGATCGACGGCTCGTCCAGGACGTACAGGACGCCGACCAGGCCGGAGCCGATCTGGGTGGCCAGCCGGATGCGCTGGGCCTCGCCGCCCGCCAGGGTGGCGGCGGCGCGGTCCATGGTCAGGTAGTCGAGGCCGACGTCGAGCAGGAAGCCCATGCGGGCGTTGATCTCCTTGACCACCCGCTCGGCGATCTGCATGTCGCGGTCGGACAGCTTGAGCTCGGACAGGAACTCCGCGCACTCGCCGATCGACATGGACGACACGTCGGCGATCGACTTGTCGGCGACGGTGACGGCCAGCGTGACCGGCTTGAGCCTGGCGCCCTTGCAGGCCGGGCAGGGGATCTCGCGCATGTAGCCCTCGAACCGCTCGCGGGTCGAGTCGCTCTCGGCTTCGACGTGCCGGCGCTGGACCCACGGGATGACGCCCTCGTAGGTCGTGTAGTAGGAGCGCTGCCTGCCGTAGCGGTTGCTGTAGCGGACGTGCACCTGCTCGTCGTGGCCGAACAGCAGGGACTTCTGCGCGGCCTTGGGCAGCTTCTCCCACGGCGTGTCGAGGGTGAAGCCCATGGTGTGGCCGAGCGCCTCGACGAGTCTGACGAAGTATTCGCTGGTGTGGCCGCCCGACCAGGGGTGGAGCGCGCCGTCTCGGAGCGTCGCCTCCGGATCGGGGACGACCAGGTCGGGGTCGACCTCCATCTTGGTGCCGAGCCCCGTGCACTCCGGGCAGGCGCCGAAAGGCGAGTTGAAGGAGAACGAGCGCGGCTCCAGCTCCTCGAACGACAGGTCGTCGTAGGGGCAGTAGAGATGCTCGGAGTAGAAGCGCTCGCGGTTGGGATCGCCCTCGGGCAGGTCGACGAACTCCAGCGTGATCGTGCCGCCGGACAGCTGCAGCGCGGTCTCGACCGAGTCGGTGAGCCGTCGGCGCGACGACTCCTTCACCGACAGCCGGTCGACGATGACCTCGATGTCGTGCTTCTCCTGCTTCTTCAGCGTGGGCGGCTCCTCCAGCCGGATGATCACGCCGTCGACCCGCGCCCGGGCGAAGCCCTTGGTCTGCAGCTCTCGGAACAGCTCGGCGTATTCGCCCTTGCGACCCCTGACGACCGGGGCCAGCACCTGGAAGCGGGTGCCCTCCTCCAGATCCATCACGCGGTCGACGATCTGCTGCGGCATCTGCCTGGCGATCGGCCGCGCGCACACCGGGCAGTGGGGCTTGCCGATGCGCGCCCACAGCAGCCTCAGGTAGTCGTAGACCTCGGTGATCGTGCCGACCGTCGAGCGGGGGTTCTTGCTGGTGGCCTTCTGGTCGATCGACACCGCGGGAGACAGGCCCTCGATGAAGTCCACGTCGGGCTTGTCCATCTGACCGAGGAACTGGCGGGCGTAGGCCGACAACGACTCGACATAGCGCCGCTGGCCCTCAGCGAAGATCGTGTCGAAGGCCAGGCTCGACTTGCCCGAGCCGGACAGGCCGGTGAAGACGATCAGAGAGTCTCGCGGCAGGTCCAGCGAGACGTCTTTGAGGTTGTGTTCTCGTGCACCACGCACGATCAGGCGGTCTGCCACGGCGATCCCGGATGTCGAAAGGCGGATAGGTCCACGGGGGATGGTAGACGGGGGCTCCGACAATTTCGGCGGCCCGCTCGTCGAACCCCGAAAATCCGTCGCTACCAGGTTACGGCCTACTCCCACCCCTGCAGGTGGCCTTTAGCTGTCAACCGCGTGACCAGCCATTTTATGCCCCCAGCAGCCCCCAGAACCCCCCGGATGATGAAATATCCGGCATGACCGTTCTGCTGACGCTGCAGGCCGAGCTGGCCGCGTCGACCGCCCGTTTTCTGGCCACGGCGGCGTCCCTTACCGAGGACGACGTCGCCGCCCCCTCGCTCCTTCCGGGCTGGTCCAGGGGCCACGTGCTCGCCCACGTGGCGGGCAACGCCGACAGCCACATCAACCTGCTGACCTGGGCCAGGACCGGAGTCGAGACGCCGCAGTACCCGACCGCCGCGGCGCGGGAGGCGGGCATCGAGGCCGGCGCGGGCCGTACTCCCGCCGAGCACGTCGCCGAGCTGGCGGCCGCCGACGCCCGGCTGGCCGCCGAGATCCACGACCTCCCGGAGGCGGCGTGGCGGGCGACCGTCTCGGCCATGCGCCCGCCGCCGCACCCCGCCTGGTACATCCTCGTACGGCGGCTGCGCGAGGTCGAAGTGCACCACGTGGATCTCGGCGCGGGGTACGGCCCGGCGGACTGGCCCGAGACGTTCGTCGACCGGGAACTCCACGACTGCATGCGGTGCTGGCCGCACGCGCGAAGCACCGTCAGCGAGATCACCCTGCGCGGTGGGCGGACGTGGGGCGACCTGGGCCCCGGGCCGGCGGTCGAGGGCGACGCGGCCGACGTTCTGGCATGGCTCATCGGGAGATCCGACGGCACGGGCGTTAGGGTGGTGACGGAGGGGCGGCTGTCAACGCCGGTTCCCGTGGCGCCGCCCTGGATGACGATGCCCGCCCCCGCTGATCTGCCCGCGACGCCCCCGAAGGACTACCCATGACCTACACAGGTGACGTCCAGGTCGGCGGTCCCGCCGACGTACGCGAGCTCCCGAAGCTGTCGATCTGCAAGCTGGCAGTGGGGCCGTTCGACAACAACGCCTACCTGCTGCGCTGCACCCAGACCGGCGACGGCCTGCTGATCGACGCCGCCGCGGAGGCCGACCGGCTGCTGGCGCTCATCACCGACCAGCCGATCAGCGCGATCGTCACGACCCACCAGCACGGCGACCACTGGCAGGCGCTGGAGCAGGTGACCAAGGTGACGGGCGCCCAGGTGATCGCGCACCCGCTCGACGCGCCCGGCCTGCCGATCCCGGTGGACCGCACGGTCGAGCACGGCGACAGGATCACGGTCGGCGTGGCCGACCTCGAGGTGATCCACTTGCGCGGTCACACGCCCGGTTCGATCGCCCTGCTGTACGACGGCGGCGACGAGGGGCGACACCTGTTCACCGGCGACTCGCTCTTCCCGGGTGGGGTGGGCAACACGCAGAAGGATCCGGAGCGCTTCGCCCAGCTCTTCGGCGATGTCGCCGAGCGGATCTTCGACCGGCTGCCCGACGACACCTGGGTGTACCCGGGCCACGGCAAGGACACCACGCTCGGCGCCGAGCGCCCGTCCCTGCCGGAATGGAAGGCCCGAGGCTGGTAAGACCCGCCAACGTCAGCGGTTCGCCAGGACTCGGGCGATCCGCTGGGCCGCCAGGGCGGGATCGTCGGCGAGGCCGACGACCTCGCCCCACGACCAGCGGTAGAACCAACCCTCCGGCAGCGGCACGCAGTCGACGGTCTCGACGAGCATCGCGGTGTCGGGATCGCTGACCCGCAGCGCGGGCGGGTAGGGCAGCAGGGTAGTGGTCAGCCCGTGCAGCTCCAGCTCCCTGGCCAGCTTCGCGAGAAAGTACGTACGCGTGTGCTCGCGCGGCGTGGCCGACATGGCTGCATCACCACCCGGATAACGGCGGACGTATCCGCTCAGCTGCCGATGCGCTCGGCTTCCCTGCGCTGCTCACGCTTGTAGAACAGCACCCGCAGCGGGATCGCCGCCACGAGCGCGATCTGCATGGTGGCGCCGATCTTGATGGGCAGGTCGCCACCCTCGGGCCAGGCCACCCAGAAGGTCAGGAAGGCCACATTGATCATGATCCACCCGAGCACCACCGCGGCGAGCTGCCCCTTGGGCTTGGGGTATTCGATCCGGCTCACCATCAGCCAGGCCACGCCGAGCACCGCGAGCAACGAGTAAAGGCTCGGCTGGAACAGCATCACGATCGAGATGACGGTCATGGCGCCCATGGGAATGGGCAGGCCCATGAAGTCGCCGCTCTTGGTCTTGACGCAGGCGAACCGCGCCAGCCGGACGACACCGGCGACCAGCACCGCCGCGGCGGCGGCCACCACAGCGGCGAACGGCACCTTGTCCGTGAAACCACCCCAGATCACGACCATGAACGCGGGCGCGAACCCGAAGCTGATCACGTCGGCGAGGTTGTCGAGCTCGGCGCCCATGGCCGAGGCGCGGAAGCGCCGCGCGACCAGACCGTCGAACAGGTCACAGGTGGCGCCGATGAGCAGCAGCACCACGGCGGTCGCGAAGTAGCTCGGCGCGGGCGTGAAGTCGCCCCCGGCCTTGAGCGACTGGATCGCCGATGAGGCCAGGACGCACACCGCGAGAAACCCGCAGATGGCGTTGCCCAGCGAGAGCGAGTCCGCCGCGGACAGGCGGAACGCCTTGCCGACGGGTCCTCGAGGTTCTTCGTCGTCGGCCTGCCAGCTGCCGGCGTCAGCCGCGGTCAATTCTGGTCACCCCCGCAACCGTCTTCTCGCCCACGGACACCGCGGACGAGATCCCTTCGGGAAGGTAGATGTCGACCCGCGACCCGAACCTGATGAGCCCGATCCGCTCGGTCTGCGAGACCTTGGCGCCGACGGTCACGTATGGCACGATCCTGCGCGCCACCGCGCCTGCGATCTGCACCATCTCGACGTCGCCGAGCGCCGTCGCGAAATGCCACACCACGCGTTCGTTCTGGTCGCTGTCCTTGTTGAAAGCCGGCAGGAACCCACCCGCCACATGCTGCACGGAGGTGACATTTCCCGCAAGGGGGGCCCTGTTCACATGGACGTTCAGCGGGCTCATGAAGATCGCGACGCGGGTGCGCCCGTCGGCCTGCGGGTCGATGCTCTGCACGACGCCGTCGGCCGGTGACAGGATCCGCCCCTCGCCCGGCGTGCGGTCCGGGTCACGGAAGAACCAGAGCATGGCACCGGTGAGGGCGCCCAGCGGCACAGCCGCCAGCGCCCATCGACGGTCCCGGCGCGTCAGCAGCGCGGTGGTGGCCGCGGCGGCGACGGTGGGGAAGAGCCACGGGGACACCCCGCGCGCGAGCCGCACGCGGCCCGTCTTGGCAGAATCGTCTGACACGTACAACCTTCGATGGTGACTGGACTGGGCGCTTTGCCGTGATGTTACAGAGTCAGCAACTATTACACGGCGCAACTTCTCAAGCAAAGCGCCTCGAAAGCCATTTAGCTAGCCCTGCTGGCTTCCTCGCCCTTGCGCGCATCGACACGGGCCTTGATCAGGCTGGCCGCGGTGGTGATGACCATGGTGGCGCCGATGACCGTGAGCGAGACCCAGATGGGGATTTCGGGCGCCCAGGAGACCTCGCTGGCATGCAGTGCCTCCAATATGAGCTTAACCCCGATGAAGCCCAATATGAACGCAAGTCCATAGCTGATGTAGACCAGTCGCTGAAGCAGGCCCCCCAGCAGGAAGTAGAGCTGACGTAGTCCCATCAGCGCGAACGCGTTGGCCGCGAAGACGATGAACGGGTCCTTGGTGAGTCCGAAAATGGCGGGAATCGAGTCGAGCGCGAACAGCAGGTCGGTGCTGCCGATGGCGACCATCACGATGAGCATCGGGGTGACCATCCGACGCCCGTCGATCTTGACGGTGACCTTCGACCCGACGTAGCCCTCGGTGGTGGGGAAGGCCTTGCGCACCCACCTGAGCAGGATGTTCTCGTTGAACTCCTCTTCGTCGCCCTTGAGGTGCTGCCGGATCAGGTTGATCGCGGTGTAGACCAGGAAAGCGCCGAAGACGTAGAACAACCAGCTGAACCGCTCCAGCGCCGCCGCGCCGAGCGCGATGAAGATGCCGCGCATGACCAGCGCCAGCAGGATCCCGACGAGCAGCACCTTGTGCTGGTACGCCTTGGGCACCGCGAACCTGCTCATGATGATGAAGAAGATGAACAGGTTGTCGACGCTCAAGCTGTATTCGGTGATGTAGCCGGCGAAGAACTCCCCCGCCTTGGCACCGCCGAGCGTGGCCCACAGCAGACCGCCGAACACCACGGCGAGCAGCACATAGAAGGTGACCCAGTATCCGGCCTGCCGCATCGAGAACTCGCGGGCTTCACCGCGGTCGACGATCCAGAGGTCGATGGCGAGAACGACCAGCAGGCCGCCTATGACGGCGATCCAGGCCCAAACAGGTACGATCACGTGGTCTACCTCCGGCATGCAAAAAAAGAGCGCCGGAGGTCTCTCCCGCCCGCCAAGCACGCGGACCGGCAGCCCCGGGGGCCCCGTGGAGCGGGACTACACCGTGATGACGAGGCTGCCGCGAAGGGATACTCCCCTCCCTAACGCACGCAGTATATGAGAACGCGTAAGTCTCGCCTAATCATTCGTGCTGTCTTGACCGTCCGTAGACGTTCAGCACACTTTCCACCGCTTCGTCGGCATCCGGAAGCTCGGCCCCCCGCAGCGCCGCCGCCGCGGCCAGCCGCGCCGCCCCGGCGTCGTCTCCGACCACATCCTGTACGGCACCCCGCAGCGCCGCCACGTCCCCGTACGGCACCAGGATCCCCGCCCCGGCCAGCAGATCGGGCACCCCGCCCACCGCCGTCGCGATGACCGGCCGCCCCACCATGAGGGCCTCGCTCACGCTCAACGGCTGGCCCTCCCACCTGCTCGCCCACACCACGACAGTCGCGGCGGCGAGCAGGTCGGGCACGTCATCCCGGTTGCCCAGAAGCACCACGGGCAGCGCCTCGGCCTCGATCCGGCGCCGCAACTCGCCGAGCAACGGCCCATCCCCCGCCACCGCGAACAGCGGCGTCTCACCCTCGCCCGCCCAAGGCCCGCGAGCGGCGTCGAGGAGCGTCTCCAAGCCCTTCTGCTGGGCCAGCCTGGCGACGGTCAGCACGATCGGTCGCCGCCCCGCCCCCAACTCGGCCCTGACTTCCTGCGGCGAACGCCGGGCGGCCCGCGGCACCGGCGCGGGCACCACGGCCGGCCCTACCTCCCGCGCCCCCAGCGCCCTCATCCGCTCCCCCAGGTCGGGCGAGACGACCAGCACCTGGTCGGCCAGCCTGGCCACAACCCGTTCGAGCCCGCCGTAGACGACCCCGATCAGCCCCCCGGCGGTGAGCGCGTTGTGCAACGTCACCACCAGCGGCACCCGGCCCCACAGCCCCAGCCCGGCCAGCGCCCCGGCCCGCAGGCCGTGGGCGTGCACCACCTCGGCGTCCTTGGTCACCCGCCGGATCGCGAGCACGGCACGCAGGTCATTGACCGGATGCGGCCGATCCGACATCGGCACCGCCACGAACCGGGCCCCGGCCGCAGCGAACGAGAACTGCTCCTCGACGCTCTCCGGCCCCACGACCACCACGCGATGGCCACGCCGGATGAGCCCCTCGACCAGCATCCGGACATGCCGTCCCGTCCCCCCGGACGCGGTGCCCATCACGAACGCCACCCGCACAGCCACCCCTCACTTCCCAGATCCACGCCTGAACGAACCGGCCACCGCCCGAGCCGTCGGCCGGTCCACCAGCGCCACCACCACGCCCCCGGCGACGGCCGCCGCGAGCGCCGCCAGCACGGTCGCCCCGACATTGGGCCAGATGCCCCGCGCCCCCAGCACCCCCACGACCGCCGCGCCGGCGAGGTAACCCGCGCCACCGCCGGCGACCGAGGCCAGCGCGGCCCGGCCCAGCCCGGCCACCGCGACGTGCCCCCGCGCCCGCACCACCGAGGCGAGCAGCAGCGCGCCCCCCACCGTCATCCCGGTGGTCATGCCGAGCGCCAGCCCCCCGAGCTTCCAGTCACCGGGAAACGTCAGCGCGAACACGGTCTGCGCCACCATGACGACGCCCCACCCCAGCACGGTGCCCGTCGCCACGGCCCGCCCGCGCCCGGCCGCGTACAGGACCCGGCTCAGCTGCGCGATGAGCCCATAGCCGACGAGCCCTGGCGCGAACAGCGCGATCGCGCGGGCGAAATCCGGCGCGGGCACGTCGCTCTTGAAGCCGAGGAACACCACCGCCCCGGGCTCGGCCACCGCGGCGAGCACCCCGGCGGCCAGCCCCGACACCAGCACCACCGCCCGCGTGGTCCGCGCCGCGAGCGCCGCGAACCCCGCCGTGTCGCCGCTGCCCGCCTGCGCGGACAGCCGTGGAAAGGCGCTGGTGGCGATGGGCACGGCCAGCACCGCGTACGGCACCAGGTAGATCGCCCAGGCGTAGTTGTAGACCACGATGGCCCCGTTGCCGACCTCCCGGTTGGACAGCACGACCACCATGGCCATGGCGGCCTGCTGGGCGATCAGCGCGGCCACCCCGGCCAGCGCGAGCCTGCGCACCTGGACGGCCACGCCGTCGGGGAAGCGCAGCGTGGGCCGCCACCGCAACCCGAGCCCGGCGACCGGGCCGATCACGGTCAGCACCAGGGCCAGCACCCCGAGGCTGGTGCCCACGGACAGCGCGAGCTCGGCGGGCACGGGCACTCGGCCAGGATCGGTGACGCCCCCGCTGAGCGGCACGAACAGCAGGTAGGCGACGATGACCACGAGGCTGGACACCAGCGGGGCGACGGCGGGCCCGGCGAAGCGGTGGTGGGACTGGAGCACGCCGTAGAGGACGACCGCGACGCCGTACAGCGGGATCTGGGGGGCGAAGACGACCAGCATGCGGGTGGCGACCGCGGTCACCTCGCTCAGGTCACAGTCAGGCACCGCGTTGCCGAAGAACAGCCCGAGGATCGGCCCGGCGAGCACCGCGGTCAGCACGCCGAGCGGCACCAGCACCACGAGCACCCAGCTCAGCAGCGCCGAACTGATCCACCCGATCCGCTCCCGGTCCGGGCCGCCGCTCGAATCGTGCCCCGGCCCGGCTCCCGCGAGCACCGGGACCACCATCCCGGCGAGCGCGCCGCCGACGACCACCTCGAAGACGATGTTGGGGATCCCATTGGCCGTGGCGTAGGCCGTCCCCAGGCAGTTGGTGCCCACCGTCTGGGCGAACGCGTATTGCTTGGCGAACCCGGCGACCCGGGCCAGCACGGTGATGGCCCCGATGAGCAGCGCCCCACCGGCGACGCCGCGGACGAGCCGCTCCCTCACCACACCCGCCCCGCCCCGAACCCGATCACGCGAACATCCTGGCAGGCCGCACCGACAATCGCGCAGGGCGCCCCATCACCTAACAGGACACCGACTCACACCACGCCGCAGGACACCACACACCACATCGACGGGACGGCGACTCATGCCGGGTCGACGGGACGGCGACCGAGCATGTCCAGCCGATTGAGCACCGGATTACCGGCGATGACCTTGGTGAAGCTGACCTTCTCCGACGCCGCCGTCAACGCCGCCACCGTACCGAGCAGCACGAACCGCCCCGGACGCCCCAGTTTGGTCACCGCGGCCAGCCCGAGCAGCGCCCCCAGCGCGTTGGCCCCCGCGTCGCCGAGCATCGCCCGCTCGCCGAGGTCGTCGGGGAGCAGCGCGGCGGCGGCGCCCAGGGGCACGGCGGTCAGCGCGGCGGTCAGCGGCGCGTCACGGAAGAGCGAGGCCGCCAGCAGCGGCCCACCCGTGAGCAGGCCCACCTTGATCGCCCGGCCGGGCCGCAGGTCGAAGAGGTTGGCCAGGTTGGCGGTGCCCGCGATGGCCGCGCCGTTGACCAGCGTGTCGACCGGCCCCCGTGAGACGAGCGCCGCCGCGCCCAGCCCGGTGGCCCCGATGCCGAGGATCTTGACCGCCCCGCTGGTCACCTCGCCGCGGCCCAGCGCGGTCAGGTGCCCCTTGAAGCCCTTGGACTTGGTCGTGCCGTAAAGGTCGTCGTAGGCGCCGAGCGCTCCGCTGCCGACCCCGGCCAGCAGCGCCGCCAGGCGTACGCGGGGCGGAAGACCCGGCGCGAGCGCGGCCGCCGCGCCGGAGCCGGCCACGAACGCGGGGCCCTCCAGCAGCGTGATCGGCTCGCCGCGGTGGTTGGTGCGGGTCCAGCGGCCCGGCTCCTTCTCGTCGGCGCGCGGCGCCAGGCGGGTGAAGGCGGTGTAGGCGGCGCGGGCCGCGACGGCGCCGATCGCGGCGCCGGCGAGGGCGTAGAGGAGGCCACGAGCCATGTCAGCTCCCTGACTGGGTGGGGGACGGGGTCGCGGTCGGTGCCGCGGGCTGGAACGTAGGGGCTCCCGTGCCGATGCCGTAGTGGCCGGCGCGGCCGCTCAGCTGCTCGCGGAGCGCGTCGACGACCACGATCCGGCCCGCGGGCATGTCGGGCGTGTCGACGGTCGAGACGCGCTTGGCGATCTCGCCCTCGTCGCGCAGCGCGCCGACCACGCCTCCGGAGACGGCGGCGGTGGCGGCGGTGCCCGTCACCACCGCGCCCTTTCCGCCGGCGTCGAGGCCGCTCACGAGCGAGATGAGGGCGTCGGCCTGGGCCTCGGCGTTCTCGCCTTCGTACGGCTTCTCCGGGGCGAACATCACGGCCAGCGTGGCCCGCTTGCTCGGATCGCCCTCCACGCTGAGGAAGCCGCCCTCCTCGAAGCCACCGAGAACCGCGCCGGTGGCCGGGTTGGCCGTGCCGGCCACGGCCTGGTCGGCGGTCATGACGGCGGCGGCCAGCACGGCGCCGGCCTTCTGGTAGGCGGTGATCGCGGCAGGAAAAGTGACGTTGTCCGGCTTAAGAGTGTTGGCCAGACCGTCGATCACACCGCTCTGCTTGGTGTCGACGAACTTCTCGCTCAGCACGACGCGCCCCGTGACCACGGCGCCCGACTGGGCCAGCACCTGCTGCTCGGCCTCGCGGTAGGTGGTGCTGGAGCCCGGCGCCTCGATGAGCACGACGTGCTGGCCGGTGAGCTCGCCCGCGACGCGTTGCGCGGTGAGCGCGGTGACGAAGGAGTCGTTGCCCGCCTCCCTGCCCCGCAATGCGTCGATCGTGGCTCTGAGGCTGGTGTTGTCCTTGGTCATCTGGTCGCTCGTCCGTCTGGCCAGCTCGATGGCGGGCGACTGGAGCAGCGTGGTGCCCATGACGATGCCGACCGCCAGCGCGAGGAAGATCGCGACGATGGACACGAGGTGATAGCGGAAATCGATCACGAGAAGAGTCCGACCAACCAGAAGATGAAGGCGTTCCAGAAATCTTGCATGCCGTTCAGCCAGGTCTGGCCGATCGGCGACAGGAAGAGCGCGACGCCCATCGTGATCAACGCGGTGATCACGAGCAGCAGCAGCTGGGGCGTCGAGATGCGGCTTCGGTAGAGCCTACTCACTCCCTTGGCGTCGATGAGCTTGCTGCCGACCCGCAGCCGGGTGAGAAAGGTGCTGGCCATCCCCGAACGACCCTTGTCGAGGAATTCCTCCAGCGTGCCGTGGGTGCCGACCGCCACGATCAGCTCGGCGCCCTTGTCGTCGGCCAGCAGCATCGCGATGTCCTCGCTGGTGCCGGTGGAGGGAAAGATCACCGCTTCGCGGCCGAGCTGGTGGACGCGCTCCAGGCCGGGCGCCCTGCCGTCGCGGTAGGCGTGCACGACGAGCTCGGCGCCGCAGCTCAGCGCCTTGGTGGAGACCGAGTCGAAGTCACCGACGATCACGTCGGGCAGGTAGCCGGCCTCCAGCAGCGCGTCGGCACCGCCGTCGACACCGACGAGCACCGGGCGGTATTCCCTGATATAGGGGCGCAAGGTGGCGATGTCTTCTTTGTAGTGGTAGCCGCGCACCACGATCAGGACATGCCGGCCCTCCATGGGGGTGCGGATGTCCGGCACGCCGACTCCGTCGATGAGCAGCTTGCCCTCGCCCCGGACGTACTCCATCGTGTTGACGGCGAACGCCTCGATCTGCACCGCGAGACCGGCACGCGCCTCGGCCATGGCGGCCTCGACCGCGTCGGGCGTCTGCTCCTCGCCCTTGCCGACCACGTCACCGTCGAGGTAGACGACCCCGTCGTGGATCCGGACGACATCGCCGTCCTTGACCCGTTCGAACAGATCCTGGGTGGCGTTGTCGACGAAGGGCACCCCGGACTCGATGATGATCTGCGGGCCGAGGTTGGGATAGCGTCCACTGATGCCGGCGGCGACGTTGACCACGGCCGACACCCCGCACGCGACAAGCGCCTCCCCGCTGACCCGGTCCACGTCGACGTGGTCGATAATCGCTATTTCACCGGGCTGGAGGCGCTTGGTCAGCCTCTTAGTCCGCCGATCGACTCTCGCCACTGCCGTGACACCGGGAAGGTCCGTGACCTTCCTAGCGCGGAGGCCCGGCATCCTGCTCCCCGGAACCTTCATCAAGACCATCCTGCCAGAGTGAAGCAGCGCAGAGGCCACGCACTGCGCGGCGTGTCCGCTATGTCACTCAGGATCACCGATCGGCGGCCGCTAGCCCGAGGAGTTCTTCGGCGTGTGCTCTGCCCAGCTCGGAGTCTTCCAACCCCGCCAGCATGCGGGAGAGCTCGCGTACCCGGCCTTCGTGGTTGAGGGTGAGGACGCCGCTGCGTACGACACTGCCGTCGCTGGCCTTCTCGACCACCAGATGCTGGTCGGCGAACGCGGCCACCTGCGGCAGGTGGGTGACGACGATGACCTGGGCGGTCCGTGCCAGCCTGGCGAGGCGGCGCCCGATCTCGACCGCGGCCTTGCCGCCCACCCCCGCGTCGACCTCGTCGAACACGAACGTCGGCACCGGATCGGCGCCCGCGAACACCACCTCGATCGCCAGCATGACGCGACTCAGCTCGCCGCCGGACGCGCCCTTGTTGAGCGGGAGCGGCGGCGCGGCGGGGTGAGCGGCCATGCGCAGCTCGACCTCGTCGACGCCTTCGGGGCCGAAGTCCGAGACCTGGGTGAGCTGGACGATGACCCTGGCGTGCGGCATGGCCAGCGCGGTCAGCTCGTCGGTGACGGCCTGGCCGAACCGCTCGGCGGCGCCCTCGCGCACCCGGGTCAGCTCGGCGGCCAGCTCGGTGAGCCGGGCGGTCAGCTCGTCGTGCTCGCGGGTCAGCTCGTCGATGCGCTCGTCATCGCCCTCCAGCTCGACCAGCCGGGCGGACGCCTCCTGAGCCCACTGCAGGACACCAGCGCTGTCTTCAGCATATTTCCGGACCAGTCCTGACAGCAGGGCCCGGCGGTCCTGCACGGCGGCGAGCCGCGCGGGGTCGGCCTCGATCGACTCGGCGTACGCGGCCAGGTCGGTGGCGACGTCGGAGATGAGGTAGCCGGCCTCGGCCAGCCGGTCGGCCACCCCGGCGAGCTGCGTGTCGTAGTCGCGCACCGCCTCGACGGCCGAGCGGGCCTCGCCCAGCAGGGAGATCACGTCGTGCGCGCCGCTCGCGGCCTCCATCGGGTCGCCGAGCAGCGCCGTGTGCGCGCTCGTCGCGGCACCGCGCAGCGCGTCGGCGTGCGAGAGCCGCTCCTCCTCGCCGCGCAGCTCGACGTCCTCGCCGGCCTTCGGCTCGACCTTCTCGATCTCCTCAAGGCCGAACCGCAGCCGGTCGGCCTCCTGAGCGCGCTCACGCGCCCTGGTGGTGAGCTCGTCGAGCAGCGCCCCCACCTGCTTGTGCCGTTTGTACGCCTGGGAGTAGGCGCGCAGCGGCTTGACCAGATCGTCACCGGCATAGCGGTCGAGGGCGGCCCGCTGCTTGGCCGGCTGCAGGAGGCGCTGCTGGTCCATCTGCCCGTGGACGGCGACCAGGTCGTCGGCCAGGTAGGTCAGCGTGCCGACCGGCACCGTCCGGCCGCCGAGCCAGGCCCGCGACCGGCCCTCGGCCGAGACGGTGCGGGAGATGATGAGCTCGCCGTCCTCGATCTCGCCGCCGATGTCCTCGACCTGCTGGGAGACGCGGCCGTTGGCTTCGATGACCAGCGTGCCCTCGATGGTGGCCTTGTCGGTGCCCGGCCGGATGCGGGAAGGGTCGGCCCGGCCGCCGAACAGCAACCCGAGCCCGGTGACGACCATCGTCTTGCCGGCACCGGTTTCGCCGGTGACCACGTTGAAGCCTGGCGAAAGCTCCAGAACGGCCTCATCGATGACGCCGAGCCCCTGGATGCGGACCTCCTCGACCCTTGGTCGCACTGCCCACTCCCGTCGCTCCGAACGCTTGTGCGATCTAACTGTACGCGCTGCACCTGTAATTGAGTCAGGGACGCACCCTTCCGCGCCAGCCCTGGACGGGTAGTTCGAACTTGGCGACCAACCTGTCGGTGAAGGGGGCGCCGGTGCTCTCCACCCCGTGCAGCCGGGCCAGACGTACCGGCTGGGAGCCGCGGCGTACCTCCACCCGGCTGCCGGACGGCAGGTCGAAACGGCGCCGCCCGTCGCACCAGAGAACGCCGCCGGGTGTGTCGGGCAGGATCTCGACGGCGAGCGTGGACCGCGGCGAGATCACCATCGGCCTGGCGAACAGCGCGTGCGCGCTGATCGGCACCATCAGCAGCGCCTCGACCTCCGGCCACACGACGGGGCCCCCGGCGGAGAAGGCGTAGGCGGTCGAGCCGGTCGGGGTCGCGCAGATCACGCCGTCGCAGCCCCAGCGGGACAGCGGCCGCCCGTCGATCTCGGCGACCACCTCCAGCATGCGCTCGCCCTTCTCCACGCTGGCCTCGTTGAGCGCCCACGTGTCGGCGAGCACCTGGCCGTTCTGCCTGGCCAGAATGTCGATGGTCATGCGTTCCTCGACGTCGTAGCGGCCCGCGACCACACTGTCGACCGCCGACTTCAGGTCGGCGACCTCGGCCTCGGCCAGGAAGCCGACGTGCCCGAGGTTGACGCCGAGCAGCGGGGTGCCGGTGGGCCTGGCCAGGTCGGCCGAGCGCAGCAGCGAGCCGTCGCCGCCGAGCACGATCAGCATCTCCGCGTCCTTGGCGGCACCGGGATCGCAGGGCACCACTTCGGCGCCGCGGCAGCCGATGTCGTCGGCCTCCACATCGAGCACCCTGACCCGGATCCCGGCCGTGACCAGGCGGTCGATGACCAGGCGGGCGCTGTCGACCGCGGCCTCCCGCCCTGTGTGCACGGTGACCAGCACAGTACGGTTCATTGTGGCCCTTCCGCGACGGCCCGCTCGATCTCGGCTTCGAGGTCGGCGACCGGCGGCTCGCCCTCCCCCTTGCCCAGCCAGAGCAGATACTCCACATTTCCCGACGGACCTGGCAGCGGGCTCGCGGTCACGCCGCGCACCACCAGGCCGAGCTCGCGCGCCTTGGCCGCGGCCTGTCGCACCGCGCCCGCCCGCAACACCGGGTCTCGCACCACGCCACCGGCACCCACCAGGTCCTTGCCCACCTCGAACTGCGGCTTGACCAGCAGCACGAAGTCTGCCTGAGCGGCGGCCACCGAGGCCAGCGCGGGCAGCACCAGCCGCAGCGAGATGAACGACAGATCGCCTACGATCAGCGAAGGGGGCTCACCGACCAGATCCGGGGTGAGATCACGTACGTTGACGCGCTCCATCACGGTCACCCGGTCGTCGGTCCGCAACGACCAGGCGAGCTGGCCGTAACCGACGTCGACGGCCAGCACGCGTTCGGCGCCCTGCCGCAGCAGCACGTCGGTGAACCCGCCCGTGGACGCGCCCGCGTCGAGGCAGCGGCGGCCCCGGATCTCCAGCGCGCCGAACGCCTCGATCGCGCCGAGCAGCTTGTGCGCGCCGCGCGAGACGTAGTCGGGACCGTCGGCGGACTCGGCCACGACGATGGCCGAGGCGGTGTCGACCTGGGTCGCCGCCTTGCCCGCCCGCCGGCCGCCGACCGTGACCCGGCCGGCTTCGATGAGCTGGCCGGCCTGCTCACGCGACCTGGCGAGGCCGCGCCGCACCAACTCGCTGTCCAGCCGGATGCGTCGGCTCACCGGTCGCCCGTCCGGCCGTCCACCTGGCCGTTCACTTGCCCGTCCACGGCCCCCAGCGCGGCCTCGAGCCCGGAGAACGCCTCGTCGAACACCGCGACGTGCTCACCCACCGGCCGCCCGGCCAGGTCACCGAGACCGGCGAGGACCGCGTCGACTCGCTCGTCGCCGGTCTCCTCCGGTACCTCACTCATGACAACGACCGTAACGCCTCATGCGAGCACCCGGCACCTTGGCAGGTGTGTCACACGTTGAAGGGTCACACGGGGGTGCCACTGATGTGGAACGCTACCGTCCTGAAATGGAAGAAAGGATCCCGACATGGCAAGCGTCGAGGAGTGCCGGGCGGCACTGGCCAAGCTCGTCGACCAGTTCGACGAGATCGGCGAGGAGGACCGGGCCAAGCACGTGGTCGAGCGTACGGTGAGCTGCCGGATCTCCGACCTCGACTTGATCTTCTACGGCCGGCTGCATCCTGACGGACTGGACCCGTTCAGTGAAGAGCCGCCCTCGAACGGCAGGTCGGCCGATGTGAAGCTGACGATCGTCAGCGACGACCTGATCGCCCTTGTGGACGGGGAGCTCGATCTGGCGCGCGCGTTGCTCGGCGGCCGGGTACGGATCGACGCCAGCTTCGGCGACCTGCTCCGCCTACGCCGCCTCCTCTGACCTCCAGTCGCTGCCGGCCCGCTGGACCCCATCAGTGAGGCCGCCCAGTAAGGCAGCAAGGCAGTGCGCCCGAGCAGGAGGGCGGCGCGTCCGGTCCAGCACCGGCTCAGCCGATCCGATCCAGCACCGGTTTGACCGCGTCCTCCTCGGCCCGGCTTTCGCCCGCATACGTCCAGGCCGCGTCACAGGCGGCCCTCAACCCGTCGATGCGACTCCCGTCACCCTCCAGCGTGAGCACTCCGTCGACCCACTGGGCCCGCCATCCCGCGCAGACGCCCTGCCGTACCTCCGGATAGGGCCGCAGCAGCGCGGACAGATCCTCGGCCACGTACGTCGGCCGCTGCTGAGGAGAGGCCGTGAGCACGTCGAGCGGCGTGGCGACCCCGGTGAGCACCAGCAGTCCGTCGACCCCCGCGTTGACGGCGCCCTCGATGTCGGTGTCGAGCCGGTCGCCCACCACGAGCGGCCGCTTCGCCTCCGTACGGATCATCGACTCCCGATGCAACGGCGGATCCGGCTTGCCCGCGAACACCGGCTCCACCCCGGTCGCGGTGGCGATCACCCGCGCCATCGCCCCGTTGCCGGGCAACTCACCCCGCCGCGTCGGCAGCGTGCTGTCCCTGTTGGCGGCCACGAACAACGCGCCCTGCCGTACGGCCAGCGCGCCTTCCGCCAGCAGCCCGTACGCGAGACCGAGCGCCATGCCCTGCACGACCGCGACCGGCGCGTCCGCCGCCGTGGTGACGGGCCTCAGTCCTTGATCCCGTACGGCCAGCCGCAGTCCGGACCCGCCCACCACGAGCACAGGGGAACCGGACGGCACCCGCTCGGCCACCAGCCGGGCGGCGGCCTGCGCCGAGGTCACTACGTCTTCCGCCCTGGCGGAAAGGCCAAGCTCGCGCAGATGCTCGGCGATGGCGGCGGGGGTACGTGAGGCGTTGTTGGTGACGTACGCCAGCCGCGTACTCCTGCCCCGCGCCTCCTCCAGCGACTCGACCGCATGGGGAACCGCGTGGGCGCCCAGATAGACGACCCCGTCGAGGTCGAGCAGCAGGGTGTCATAGCCGTCGATCAGCACTGCGCCTCTTCCCGTTGACTTGTCGCACCGCGTGAGACTTTAGCGTCGCCTTCGTACTCATCTGGAGAAGGGCTGACCCTGTCCACAGATTCCCCCGTCAACCTCCCAGAACCCGCCGATCTGCTCGGCGACCTCAACCCCGCGACGCACGCGGTGAAGGCCGAGGAGCGCTACACGGCATGGATAGCTGCGCACGCGGCTGGCCGCACGCGGCGCCCGAGCCCACGGGGCGCATGCCGCCGCACGGGGCGCACGGGGCAGAGGTGGCATACGGGGCGCAGGTGTTTCATGGGGCGAAAGCGTGCATGGGGCGGCGGAGGTCGAGAGTCGCGCACGGATTCGGGTAGATGGATGCCACGAATCGGCCACCTGAAAGCAGCCCGCCCGTAATGTCAGGTCCACTTCCACACACCACACAGCGATTTGATCTCGCACAGCAACGCCAATGCCGGCGCCCCATGCGACCGAACGAGCTAAATACCCCAAATATGCCATTTCAGAGCCGTCCACAAGCAGCCTAGTTAAGCCCACTGCCCACGCCGAACCCAGCCGCGCGGCAGAATAATCGCTGTGACGAACACCCCCAGCGCGAAGCAGACAGTTCACACGATCAAGGTCACCTTGCGCGGTTCCCGACCACCGGTCTGGCGCCGGTTGGGGGTCGCCTCGGACAGTACGCTGCGGCACCTGCACGACGTCATCCAGGCGTCCTTCGGCTGGCAGAACTACCACATGTGGGTCTTCGACACCGCAACCGGCCGCTTCGGCGACACCGACCGCGAGCTGGAGATCCGCAGCGCGGCCTCCACCCGACTCGACCAGGTCGCCCCGCGGGCCAATGACCGGCTCCGCTACACCTACGACTTCGGCGACGATTGGGAACACGACATCCTGGTCGAAGCCATCACCGACGCCGAACCCGGCACGGCCTATCCACGCTGCCTGACCGGACGCCGCGCGGGACCACCCGAGGACTCCGGCGGCGTCTGGGGCTACGAATATCTCCTCGAAATCCTCGCCGATCCCACCCACGACGAACACCAGGAGCGCCTGGAATGGCTCGGCCTCGACTCAGCCGACCAATTCAACCCGGCCAGCTTCGACGCCAACAAGATCAACGATGTACTCTCCGGCCTGGCGATCGTCCTCACCAAGGACTGACCACCCGCCATCTCCAACGAAATCGAAGCACTCGCACGATCAACACGCAGCACCGAAGCAGATCAGACGCTCCGGCGTTCATCCGGATCTGACCCGTCGTGGCTGTTCAGCAAGGCCCAGCATTCGCCGAACTCGCCCTGGGCATAGAGCAGATCCGTCGGCCGCCCACGCTGGACGAGCGCATCCGGATGGTCGGGCCTGAGGGAGAGCCCGTACCCATCGAACGCCTCACAGTGCTTGCTCAGCCTCGGCTTCGGCCAGCCGACCGAGGACATGGAGACTCTCGCCAAGCCCGACACGGATCTCCAGCATGACCACGCCCCTGGGCGCGACACGAGCGGGCGCAACACGAGCGGGCGCAACACAGCAGACGCGACACGAGCGGGCGCGACACGAGCAGGCGGGCGTTGGCTCCGCAGGTAGCTCGCCGCGACGCCCAGCGCCTCCCGACGGCGCCGGATGGCGTCCCGCGCGCCCGCCCGCCGCGCCGGACGGCTTCCTCCAACTCGCCGTTGACGCGGAGCGCCTACGCGAAGTGCTGCCAATCGCTCAGCGATGGACGGTCCTAGGGCGCGGCTCCAGTGAGCTGCTGCCGGTGGTAGGAGATGGCGGCTCCGAAATCGGCGGCCCGCAGCAGGACGACACCGTCGTCGAGCACCGAGGCGGCCTGAACCGCGAGCCTGTCGTACGGCTTGTCGCCCTCTCCAGGACGCAACCGGTGCGAGCGCCGACCGACACCGCCTCGGCCGGCCTCCTGTCTATCGTCTACATCTCACGCCGAGCCCGCAGAGTGGCGCGGACGCTCTTCAGCGCGGACACGTAGTGACGCTCATCCGGCCGCATGGCCACAGCGATCGCAAGGGGTTCCTGGGCCCCTTCAATGTCGCCCGTTCGCCACAGCGATAACCCAAGCCCGAAATAGGCGTAATCCTCAGTCGGATTGGCGTCGACGATCTGGCGGAAGCTCGCCGCAGCCTCCGCGTACTGCCGCGAATTGAACTGCGCTCGCGCGAGAGCCTCCCTGATGCTGCGCGAATCAGGCTCCGCAGCAGCGGCACGCTCGAGCAGAGCGGCAGCAGCTGCCGGACTGCCCTCTTTCAAAAGCTTCACCCCGCGCTGATACCAGTCGTAAACGCCACCCCCCGGAGCCCCAGGGGATTCATCGTGCACGTTTCTACCTTGGACCATGCGTGAGGCCTCCTTCATCGGCCGACAGGGTTCCGTTGAATTCGCCGCGGAATCAGGAGCGTTGGGAGCTTGGGGGCGACTTTCGGAAGACCCGGACACTTATGGGAGCATGCCCGGTATGGGGAATCCTGAACTGCCGGTGCCTGATGGACTGCTCCTACGCCCCTTCCGCGGCGTCCGCTTCACGGTCGACGATCCCGCCAAGGTGACCTCCCCGCCGTACGACCTGATCGCTGAAGGTGACGTACGCGCCCTCCTGGATTCCCATCCCAACAACGTCGTCCGCCTCATCCTTCCCTGCTCATCGCCACCCCAGTCCCCCGAAGGACACCCATCCGCTCCCGGCTCCCTCACCCACAACACGCCCCCCAGCGCCGCCCCCCACCACAACAAGACCTCCAGCACCGCCGCCCACCACAGCACGACGCCTGGCGTCACCTCCCACCACAGCACGACGCCCGGCGTCACCTCCCACCACGCCGCCCCCGCTGCGACGGCAGCCGACGAACAACCCGCTGCCACAGCCGTGAGCCCCGCGCTGGGCCCAGCGGTGAGCACCCGTCCGAGCGCACCTGACGATCAGAGCGCACCCGACACGGCCGTCAGCATCCCCCAACCCCACGACTCCATCAGCGCCCACAAGCACGACGCCGAAATCGCAGCCGGCGATCACGACAGCGACACATCTCCGGCCCCGATAGGTCACCACCCCGCCGGAACACGCGACAACGCAGCCGCCACCCGATACGACATCCCTCCGGAAGAAACCGCCGAACAGCTCCACGACGACCACCCCGGCGCCAGGCGGCCTGATGACGAGCGGCCCGAGAGCGAGCAGCTCAGTGACGAACACCTCAGGGGCGAACAGTCCGGGGACGAGCAGCCCACGGGCAAGCACCTAAGAGACCGGCAGCCCGGGCACGAGCCGCCATCGGCCGAGGACCTCAGGGGCGAACAATCCGAGGACGAGCAGCCCACGGGCAAGCACCTCAAAGACCGGCAGCCCAGGCACGAGCAGCCTCGTTCCGAGCAGTACGAACGGTCCCATGACGAGCGGCTCGCTGACAGTGACAAACAACTCAACGACATACGACCCGGCGATGAGCGCCAGGGTGACGCGCATGGGGATGTAGCGGTCCAGCCATCTGCCGACATACCCGAACGCTCAGCGAACGAGCGCTATTGCGAAGCCCGCGACACCCTCCTCGCCTGGCTGGACGCGAGGGTGCTGGTCGCTGACGAGCAACCAGCCCTATATGTGTACGAACAGCACGGACTGGGCGTCCTACAGCGCGGCCTCATCGGCGACGTGGCCCTGGCGGACCCGGCTCAACGCATCATCCTCCCCCACGAGGACATCTTCCCCGGACCCGTCGCCGACCGGCTCGCCCTCATGAGCACCACCCAGGCCAACCTCGAACCCATTTTCCTCCTCTACGACGGCGGCCAAGGCACGGCAACCCTCATGGTGGATCACGTGGCGTCGACACGCCCGCCTCTGGTGACGGCTGATACCCAGGACGGTCTCCGCCACCGCCTCTGGGCGATCACGGATCCGGCCGAGGTCGACGCCGTCAACGCCGACCTCCGAAACCGCCAAGCCCTCATCGCCGACGGCCACCACAGGTACGCGACATATCGGGTCCTACAACGCCAAGAGCACGCGGCCCGTGCCGGCCAGGTCCCCACCTCCACCTCATGGCCCGCTCCCACAACACCGGCATCCACCACCCCACAGCCTCCACTCACCTCGCCGCTGAACACACCACCGCACCTCGACGCACAACCAGAACCAACACCCGCGCCACCCCGCGGCGCTCAGCCTTCAGCGCCCCCTGCCACACCCGTTCAGGATTCAACACCCAATGCCGCACCCCCTCAGGGTCCAGCGAACAATCCGACACCAGCTCCGGATCCAGCCGCCAACGCGGAACCAGCTCAGGGCCCAGCAAGCAAAACCGAACCAGGCCAGGTGCCAGAACCCGCCGCCACATCAGCCCCCGGAGCCCAGCACCCCACGGGGCAGCATGCGCGTGGCGGGGAGCAGGGGCAGCCCACTTTGGGTCCATGGGACTTCGGGCTGGCGTTGCTCGTCGATTCGACCGCGTACCCGCCCGATCTCAAGGCCATTCACCGCGTCATCCCCGGCCTGTCTCTGACCGAGGCGGCGGCCAAGGCCAAGGGATCGTGGCGTGTCCACGACCATGCCACCCTCGACCAGGGCCTGGCCGCGCTTCAGGCCGCGGGGGAGCCCGCATTTCTGCTCGCCGGAGAAGGTGGCTGCCACCTGCTCACCAACCCTGATCCGGTCCAACTCGCCCGTGCCATGCCTCCGGACCGCTCCGATCGGTGGAACTCGCTGAACATCTCCATCCTCAGTGAGTTCGTCCTGCCCAAGGTGTGGGGCATGCAGGACGATCAGCAGGCCGTACGGATCGTGCATCATGACCCGGAGGCCGCCCTGCAGCTGGCTCTCGATACGGGCGGCACCGCCGTGATTCTGAAGCCGCTAGCCGTCGACGACGTGCTGGCAATCGCGGCGGGGGGCGAGCGCGTGCCTCGCAAATCAACCTCCTTCGGCCCCAAGCCCGTTACGGGCCTCGTCCTCCGTACCTTCGCCACCGGTTGAGGCGGGACATCGACCTGGACCCCCAGCAGCAGCACTGGATGACGTCCCGCAGAGCGGTGTACTTTCCCATCCGCTCAGCCCTGTTCGCCCACGTAGGAAACGCACAACGAGATCGTTGATCCACCACTGGCTGGGACACCACCCAGCTCGCGCTATGAAGAGCGCTCACCAGTTTCGTTAGTCATCCCTAGTGTTGTGTATGTATATTGTGTGTATGGAGTTGCTGCGGATGTCCAAGGCGGCGAAGCGTCTGGGTATCCACCCGATGACGCTTCGCCAGTGGGCTATCGATGGCAAGATCCCGTTTTCCTGGGTCGGTCGTGAGCGCCGGTTCTCCTCGCTGGATGTGGAGAACATGAAGCGCGGCAGCGGCTCCACGACCTCCCGTCCAAGGCGAGAGGTTCTGTATGTGCGCGTGTCCGGCTCGTCCGGGCAGGAGTCCTCGCTGGCAGCGCAGGAAGAGGAGTTGCGGGCCACGTCCACCGGTGAGGTCGTGAAGGTCGTCAAGGACCGTGGATCGGGCCTGCGGGAGAACCGGCCGGGCCTGAATCGGGTGTTGGCGATGGTTTCCGATGGCTCGGTGTCGGTGGTGCGGGTGACGCATGAGGACCGGCTGGCCCGGTTCGGGGTGGGATGGCTCAAGCGCCTGTTGTCCGTGTACGGCGTCACGCTCGAAGTCCTGCACCCGAACAAGTCCGGTGGCCGGGATGAACTCCTCGACGACTTCGTGTCCTTGGTTTCCACCTTCGCCGGCCGCCTGTACGGCATGCGCTCGACGGAGGCCCGCAAGCGACTGCTGGCCGAGACCGGCCAGTGCGCCGGCGAGGATGGTGCCGCGTGAGCCGGAAACTTCGGCTTGCCGAGGGCGAAACCTCCCGCACCGCAGCGCACCAGGCATGCTGCGCACCGCAGTGGATGAGAAGAGCGGCGAACTCCTGACCTGCGCTGTGCTGGCCGAGCGCGTCGGATGGGCTGTCGACCTCGTATCCGGCATGGTCGGCGCGCTGACCACCGAGCACTGGAACAGCGCCGATGTGGACCGGTTGGCCTGTGGTGTGGACGCCGGGGGCCGCAGACTGCCGTCGAATGCCTGGATGGCCTTGCGACGCCTCGGCTGGACGGCTGCCCCGCCCGAGGGCATCAAGGTCAACGACCGTATCGTGCGCATGGCCCAAGAGGCGGCCGGGCGGACGCTGCGGTCGGCGAAGTGGCGCGCCGACCTGACCGCCGCGATACTGGCCACCTGGCCCGCCGATCCGAACACGCGCACCGCGAAGGAGTGGGAGCAGGTCCGTGCGGCGGCACCCGGTGGGCAGTTCCTGCCGTCCAGCGTGATCAAGTCCCGCACCCGCCAAGCGGCTGCCTTCACCACCGAGCACGGACGGCTTGCGGCCGATGTGTTCGAACTGGAGCCCCCGCCCCGGGCGGCGCGGATACTGCTGCTGTCGGCATGCGACGCCCAGCAGGCCACCATCGAACGCGCAGGCGACGACTCCAGGCGGGCGCTGCTGCGACTGCAGCTCCCCACCCGGCCCGACCCGCGGGCATACGCGGACTGGACGTGGGTCGCCTGCCCCATCACCCTGCCCCCGACGATCCCGCCGAGTGCGGTGCTGCACCTGCCCACCGTGCGCATCCACGGCGCTCAGGCGCGGGCCGATCTCGCTTTCACCCTGCCCGTCCCCAAGACCCAGCGCACCGGACACACCGTCGCGCTCGGCGTGGACTGGGGCCTCAACACGCTGCTGAGCGCGGGCGCGCTACGGCTGTACAGCGACGGGCAGATCACCGCGCTAGGGGCCGGGGGGCAGTTCCGGGCTGCTGGAGTGCTGGCCAAGCAGCACCGGCTCCGGCGTCTGTCAGAGCGTCTGCACGCCAAGATCGACCACTACCAGCGGCTCATCGACGGCCGCGCCCCCGATCCGGCTCTGGCAGCCAACCACACGCTCCTGTCGCAAGAGATCCAGCGCGTCTGCGCCCGCCGCTCCAACCTCAACGACGCCCTGTCCTGGGCCGCCGCCCGCTGGGCCGTGGACCAGGCCATCGCCGCCGGCGCCGGCGTCATCTACCTGGAAGACCTGCGCTCGATGGAGGCCAAGGGCATGGGCCGCACGCACAACACGCGCATGTCCCAGCAGGTGCGCGGGCAGATCACCGACCGCATGCGGCACCTGGCCGCCGAGACCGGCATCGCCGTGGTGAGCGTCCCTGCCCGCAACACCTCCAAACACTGCCCCCACTGCCTCACGCCGCTGCGCCACCGCAAGGCACCCGACCGCCCCACGGTCGCGGGCTGGAAGTGGGCCATCTGCCCCAACCCATCCTGCGGCTGGCAGGGCGACCGTGACATGGGCGCCTGGCGCCGCATCGCCGCCCGCGGACTGGCCCATCAGGCCAAGACCGTCATCGACCGCGCCAGCGCAACCATGCTCATCCGCACCATCGTGGACAAACTCGAAACCAAAGCCGTGCTCGTCGCGACCACCACCATCAGCCGCAGCGACCGGTCCAAGACCGGACCGACTCGGCACAGGCCAACACGCCCCGCGCCCAGGCGACGCAGGGCACCCTCCCCCACCGGCCCCCAGGGTTCGGCGGGTAAGCGTCCGGAGGGACACGCACCCACGGACCGGGCCCGGCTGCCCCGCGCAGCCCACCGGAACCAGGACGTGACCACGATCAGCACACCCACCACCGGCCACCGGCCACGCGGGGCAGCCCTGGGCGCGGGATTCCACCTCCACGCTCACGCCCCCCTCCACGGTGGGCACAACCCCCGCCAGACACCATGCCTGACGTGGGATCGCTCAGCTGATCAGAGACGCTGCAAGTACGAGAAATGGCGGAGCGGCCAGAGCATACTGCTCCGTCCTCGTGTACCGCCGCTGATCGGCGACTCAACGGCCCGGCTGGTGCGGTGACCGGCAACGTTCACCGAATCACAGCAGCAGGGCCCGTCGACCGAAAATGGTTTCACTTCCTTGAGGCGGCGCCCCTACTGTGTACGCCGTGACAACGCAGTTGATCGTGCTCAATGGCGGATCCAGCGCCGGCAAATCCTCGATCGTCCGGAACCTGCAGGCCATACTGCCGCAGCCCTGGCTTGCCATCGGGGGTGTCGACTCGATGATCCAGGCGATGCCCGAATCCATGATGACATCGGACACGGGACTCAAGATCGCCTCCGACGGAGGTGTGACCGTCGGGCCGGAGTTCCTGCAACTGCAGACGGCGTGGCGGGAAGGCATCGCCACGATGGCCCGTGCCAGAGCCCGGGTCATCATCGATGACGTCCTTCTCAGGGGCGCGGAGTCCCAGCAGCAGTGGCAGAGAGTTCTTGGCGGGCTCGACATCCTGTGGGTCGGCGTCAGGTGTGACAGCGCGGTCGCCGCCGAGCGCGAGCGGGCTCGGGGAGACCGCATCCCGGGCATGGCCGTGGCCCAGGCGGAGGCGGTACACGACGGTATGGTCTATGACCTGGAAGTGGATACCACGCGTACCGAGTCGCTGGTGTGCGCGAAGACCATCGCCGATTACATGTCGCAAGCCGACGAACGTTTCCGGTGACCGCACTAGACGAGCAATAACGATGCCGACCTCCTGAGTTGTGCCGCCCCACGAGCTACCTGCACCGATCTGCACGCTTGTGTCCCGCTGAGTGGTGGATCCACGATCTCGCTGTATGGCTTCTACCAGGGATGAATACGGCCGAGTGGCTGAGGCAACTACACCAGTCTGCGGGATGTCATCAGCGCACTGGTGGCGAGCAGTGCGCGGGCAGCGAGCAATGCGCAGGTAGTGAGCAATGCGCGGGCCGCGCGCAGCGCGACTACCTGTTGGACCGGAGCGACTGGGCGCGCTCCCCTGTCCCTGACCCCGGGACCCCCGTTGTCGATCGTCCGGCGATCGACAGGCGATCGCCGGACACTTCCACGAGGTGCCACACCCGAACAGCGAGCTAGCCGGCCGGGGCCAGGTCCGGAGCCGGGCGTGGCGAGGGGATGGACAGGAGGATGTCGTGTCTGTCGTCGGCCATCGCGTTTCCGGATGGCTTTGGGGTGGGCGGAGGGGCCGGCCCGCGTCGGCACTCCTGAGCGTCCGGCGGTTCCGGGTCGTTGCCGAGCCGTCGGCTCTGTGCGAGTGGGAAAGGCTTTCGGCACGGTCGGGACGGCCTCGGCCGGTCAGCTGGGTCAGGTGGGGCTGCCTTCGCCATCGTGACCTCGACTTCGTAGCGCCAGATCTTGGCGGCGGTCGGGCCGTAGACGTGGCAGCGGAAAGCGCCCTTGATCTCCATGGTGTCGCGGGGTCTGAGGTTGCGGACGAAGGCGGCCGCCTCGGGATCGAAGGTCGCGCATGGCACGCTGTCCGTCATCGTTTGGCCACGTCTGTTTTCCGGGCGGCGCACGATCAGGCGCCATTTCGTGAGGATGTCGCCGCTCGGCAGGGGTTTTTCCTCTGGCGTCGCGGACAGCCTTCCCACCAGTACGACCTCGTTGCGGTCCACTGTCGTCCTCCCATCGGGGTTCTGGTGAGATCACTCTTTACGATGAGGGGTACGCCGGATCGGCTCGAACGCCATTCTGGGGATAACGGCAGCGGATCAGGAGTGACTGTGGACAACATCACCGCCCTGGGCGGCGACGTCTATGAGATCGATACGAAGATGGCCGGCTATTCGGGCATCACGGCTGGATATCTGATCCTGGGTGACCGCCCATGCCTGGTCGAGACCGGCACCTCGACCTCGGCGCCCGTGGTCCGTGACGCACTCGCCTCGCTCGGCGTGGGCCCGGAGGACCTTGCCACGGTCGTGGTCACGCACATCCATCTAGATCATGCCGGCGGCGCTGGGGACATGGCGAGGTACTTCCCATCCGCCCAGATCGTGGTGCATGAGAAGGGAGCCAGGCACCTGGCCGATCCGTCCAGATTGATGGCCAGCGCGAGGATGGTGTGGGGTGACCGCCTTGACACGCTATTTGGTGAACTATCGCCGACCGAGGCCGACCGCATCGTCGCACTCGGAGACACCGGATCCATCGACCTGGGCAACGGAAGGACGCTGAACAGCCATTACTCCCCCGGCCACGCCAAGCACCATGTGGGTCTCATCGATTCCGCCACTGGCGATCTGTACGTAGGCGACGCCGCTGGCGTGTACCTGCCTCAGACCGGGGATCTCCGCCCGGCCACCCCGCCTCCGGACTTCGACCTGGAGACGGCGCTCGACTCGATCTCGCTGTTCAAGGCACTCGGCCCGCAGCGACTGCTGTTCAGCCACTACGGACCGGTCGGCGCCGTACAGGAGACGCTCGAACGCTCTGCGGAGGAACTTCGCGTCTGGGTCGATCTCACCCGCCAGGTACACACGGAGGGCCTCGACCTCGACCACGCCGTCGCCATGGTCAGGGACCGGACCATGGAACGGTACCAAGCGCTCAAGGCGGACGATGACACAGCGGAGCAGTTCGAGCTGCTTAGTGGCGCTCCGTCTAACGTCGCGGGCATCTACCACTGGCTCGACCGCGTCTCACCCTGACTTCTGGTACGAAATAGCTTCCGGTACGAAATGCCGTACCAGAACTCCGCCGTACACCGTGGAAGGTGTACGGCGGAGCAGGACGTCAGTCTTCGCGCTTGGAGTCGCGCTTGGCGGCGTCGTCGGCTGGTTCGTCGGGCTGGTCCAGGATGTCGCCGAAGTTCGGCTCGATGAACGCCGGAGTGATGCCTAGCGTCATCGGGGTCTCCACCGCAGGGGCCTTGGACTCCGGGACGCTCGACTCTGCCGTGCCGGAGTCGTCGTCCTGCGGCTCGTCGGGCTCGGCATCCTTCGAGCCGTCCTTCGAAGCATCCTTCGGGACGTCCTTCGAGGCGTTCGCCGAACCGTCCCGGAGGTCGCCGGACTCGGCGGCCTCCTGCTCGGAAGCGGATTCCGCCTGCTCAGGAGTGGATTCCGTCTCGCCGGCAGGCCCGTCCTGCTCGTCGTCGGCGTCCGCCCGGTCGGCAGAGCCGTCCTGCTCACGGATGGCGCCCTGCCGGTCCGCGGCGCCGTCCTGCTCATCACCGGCATCCTGCCGGCCGACCGGCTCGTCCTCCTGGTCCACCGGCTCGGCTTCCGTAGCCTGATCGTCGGTGGGCTCGGAGTCGTCGAGAAGGTCGTCTGCCTCAGCGAGGGCCTCGTCCTCGTCGACGTCCTCGTCCACCTCGATCATGGCGTCGGCCTGACCGGCCGTACCCGCGTCGTCGGAGTCGTCCTCGTAGTCATCGTCGTCGAACTCTTCTTCGACGTCCTCGATGACGGCACCCGTCAGCTCGGCGTACCGTTCGGCGGCATCCGTCTCACCGTCCTCGTCGAAGGCCATCGCCTTGGCGAACCAGTCGGTCGCGGCCTCCTGATGACCCGCGTCGGCCAGCGCGTCGGCGTACGCGAACGCGAGACGAGCCGACCAGGGCTTGGCCTGCGGGTCGCGCAGCTCGGGCAGGCGTTGCAGGGTGATGACGGCGGCGTCGTTCTGGCCCAGGTCGCGGCGGGCGCCCGACTCGACGATGGAGAGCTCGATGCGTCCCGCCCTGTCGAGGCGTTCGGCTTCGGGCGAGCGGACCAGGTCGAGGGCGCGTTCCGGACGGCCGAGGCCGCGTTCGCAGTCGGCCATGACCGCGAGGTAGGCGTCCGAACCGGTCATCCGCCTCGCCGCGCGCAGGTCGCTGAGGGCCTCGGAGAAGTGCCCAGCCCGATAGGCGACGATTCCCGCCGCCTCACGTACGACACCGATGCGGGCCGCGAACCTGCGGGCCACCTTGGTGTGCTCGTGAGCCTGATCGGGGTCGTCCTCCTCCAGCGCACGCTCGGCGGCGACCATGTGCCTGCCCACCAGCTCGGCGAGGTCGCCGGGGAGGGAGCGCAGCTCGTCGCGTACTTCCTTGTCGAGCTCTTCGGCGGTGATGTCGGGCGCGACCTCAGGCAGCGGCTCGCGCTTCGGAGCGTCGTCCTCGGGACGGCCGAACCTGGCACGGGTGCCGCTGGACGCCCGGTCGTCACGAGAATCGCGCGAGAACGGGCGGGAACGGTCATCGCCACGCGGGCCCCGGTCGTCGCGGTAACCACCCTCACGGGGACCCCGATCGTCACGGGAACCGCCCTCACGGCGCGGACCGCCGTAACCGCCCTCGCGGCGAGGGCCACGGTCATCACGGTCCCGGAAGGAACGACGATCGTCGCCACCCTCAGAACGCTCACGGAACCCACCCGGCCGATGATCGTCACGGTCGCGGAAGCCACCCTCGCGCCGGGGACCCCGATCGTCACGGAAGCCACCCTCGCGGCGCGGACCACCGTAACCGCCCTCACGGCGCGGACCGCCGCCGTACCCGCCCTCGCGACGAGGGCCACGGTCGTCACGATCCCGGTACGAACGACGATCGTCGCCACCCCCAGGACGCGAGCCGCGGTCGTCGCGGAACCCACCTTCACGGGGCGGGCCGCTGTACCCACCTTCGTGACGGGGGCCACGGTCGTCGCGGTCCCGGAACGGACGGCGGTCGTCGCCGCCACGCGAACCCCGGTCAAAGCCGCCCTCACGGCGGGGACCTCGGTCACCGCCACCCTCGGGACGCGGACCCCGGTCGCTGCGGAACCCACCCGGGCGCTGGTCGTCACGGTCACGGAAACCACGACGATCCCCGCCGCCGTCACGGTCGCGGAAGCCGCCCTCGCGACGGGGGCCGCTGTATCCGCCCTCACGGCGCGGACCGCCACCGTATCCGCCCTCACGACGAGGGCCACGGTCGTCACGATCCCGGAAGGAACGACGATCGTCGCCACCCTCGGAACGCGGACCCCGATCATCACGGAACCCACCCGGCCGGTGATCATCACGGTCGCGGAAGCCACCCTCACGGCGCGGGCCGCCGTACCCACCTTCGCGACGCGGACCCCGGTCGCCGCCGCGGTAACCCCCCTCGCCACGCGGACCACGATCGCCACCGAACCCGCCCTCACGGCGCGGCCCGCCACCGTAACCACCTTCGCGGCGCGGACCAGCGTAACCACCCTCGCGACGAGGGCCACGGTCATCGCCGGAGCCGGCGTCACGACGCGGGCCCCGGTCGTCACGGTCACGGAAGGGACGTCGGTCATCGCCACCGCGCCCGCCCCGGTCATCACGGAAGCCACCCTCGCGACGCGGACCCCGGTCGCCGCCGCGGTAACCCCCCTCGCCACGCGGGCCACGATCGCCACTGAATCCGCCCTCACGGCGCGGGCCGCCACTGTAACCGCCTTCACGGCGGTCACCGCTGAATCCGCCTTCACGGCGCGGACCGCCGTAACCACCTTCGCGGCGGGGGCCGCGGTCACTACTGAACCCGCCTTCGCGACGAGGTCCCCGGTCATCGCCGGACGCACCCTCACGACGCGGGCCGCGATATCCTCCGCCGTCGCGCCCGGTGCCCCGGTCGCCGCGCCCCTGGTATCCGGAACGCTCGCCGTATCCGCGATCCCGCGACGCCCCTCGGTCGCCGCCGTCGCGTCGTGGCTCTCGGTCGCCGGAGCGCGGCCTGTCGTCGGAACGGAACGGACGGTCGCCCCTGGAGTCGCGCTGGTCGCGCCCGCGGGAGCCATACCCGCCGCTCCTGTCGCCGCCCTGGGGACGCTTGTCTCCGCCGTCGCCCCGTTCGCGCTGTCCGCCGTCCGATCCGTTATCACTGTTCACTTCTGGTCCATTTCGTTGGCTCACTCAGCAGACCCGTGCGTCACATGACGGTCCGCCGTGGCAGGTCGCCGCCCGATTTTCGGGCCTTACGCGACGAAGGCCACCCGCGGTGGGATGGCCCGGTACCACCAGCCTAGCAAGCCGCAGCATGTCACCGAGCCTGGCCCGGCCCGCATATTCGGTCGCGGTGATTGACCACTTCGGGAAAACTGCTCGACATGTCACTCCGCTTCCATGAGATCGCCGAGTCCCAGCACCGCATTCTGAACCCCATCACTGACGAAAAATTGCACCTCCTCGGCGAAATCTGCCGCATCACACCAGGCACGCGCCATCTGGATCTCGCCTGTGGGAAGGGGGAAATGTTCACCCAATGGGCCGCCCGTTACGGCTCGTACGGGGTAGGTGTGGACATCAGCAAGGTCTTTCTCACCGCCGCCAGAGATCGCGCGGACGAGCTCGATGTGGCCGACCAGGTACGCTTCATCGAGGCGGACGCCGGAACCTATGAGGACGAGCCGCACTCGTACGACATCGTCTCGTGCATAGGCGCCACGTGGATCGGCGACGGCCTCACCGGCACCCTCACCCTGATGCGCCGTCTGCTCCGCCCCGGCGGACTCGCCCTGGTCGGCGACTGCTACTGGATCAGCCCGCCACCGCCCGAAGCCTGTACATCGCTCCAAGTACCGAAAGATTCTTTCGCTTCGCTGTCCGGTACGGCCAAGCTCATCGAAGACGCCGGCTATGAGTTAGTGGAAATGGTCCTGGCGAACCACGACACCTGGGACAGGTACGTCGCCGCTCAATGGTGGACGCTGAGCGAATGGCTACGCGAAAATCCGGACGACCCCGATGCGCCGGCCTTGCGGCAATTCCTGGACCATGCGCGCGACTCTTATCTCGAGTACGGCAGGGACTACATGGGCTGGGGTGTCTTCGTTCTTCGCGGATAAGCCGTTGATTGTACGATTCGGCGCCTGCGACTGCTCGGCAGTGCGGTCGGCTCAGTCCTGAATCGGCCACTCCGGTTCAGGACTGCAATCCGAAAGTTGTACGCCTCCTGGCCGCGAACAGGCCACGTCCCGTAGAGCAGAGCCCGCTACTGCTTGCACCAGAGCCGATAACGCAGAAAGGGCCCCACGCGTCATGCGTGGAGCCCTTTCTGCAACCAAAGATTGTCCGGCGGTGACCTACTCTCCCACACCCTCCCGAGTGCAGTACCATCGGCGCTGGGAAGCTTAACTTCCGGGTTCGGAATGTAACCGGGT
>NZ_JBFANB010000005.1:346305-636790 GCF_040659625.1 Nonomuraea sp. NPDC049750 | reverse complement strand
AGCGTCGCCTGCACGTGCTGTCCGACCGGCTGGAGCGGGAGCGGGCCGACTTCGAGGCCGGACGGGTGCACATCGTACGGGGTGGCAAGCGACTGTTCAACGCCCGCCATCAGCTGGCCGCCGCCCATCTCAGCGAAGCGCAGTGGCGCGAGCGGTGGCAGGCCGAGCGGTGGTTTCTGCAGGTCGATGGCGAGTCGGGCAAGCGCTACGGCAACGAGACCATCCGCCTCACCCCCGACGGCGAGGTTTCGATCAAACTCCCGGCCCCGCTGGCTCACCTGGCCAACGCCGCCCACGGCCGCTACATCCTGTCGGCCAGGGTGCGCTTCGCGCATCGCGGCCAGGAGTGGGCCGACCTCATCAAGGCCAACCGGACCGTCGCCTACCGCATCCACCTGGACGCCCACCCGGGCGGGGCCCGCAGCCGACGAGACAGCGGCCGCTGGTATCTGACCGCCTCCTGGCAGCATCAGCCGACCCCGACCATCCCGCTGCAGGCCGCGCTGGCCGACGGGGTGATCGGCGTGGACACCAACGCCGACCACCTGGCCGCCTGGCGACTGGACGTGCACGGCAACCCGATCGGCAACCCGCGCCGCTTCGGCTACGACCTGTCCGGCACCGCCAGCCACCGCGACGCCCAGGTCCGGCACACCCTGACCCGACTGCTGCACTGGGCCCGGGGGTGCCAGGTGACGGCGATCGCCATCGAAGACCTCGACTTCGCGCAGGACAAGACCCGCGAGAAACACGGCCGCAACAAGCGATTCCGACGGCTTATTTCCGGCATCCCCACCGGCAAGCTCAAAGCCCGCCTCACCTCCATGGCCCAGGCGGCCGGTATCAGCGTCATCGCAGTGGATCCCGCCTACACCTCCCGGTGGGGAGCCCAGCACTGGCAGAACCCCCTGACCAACCCCAAGCGCCCAACCAGCCGCCACGCCGCAGCCGCCGTGGCCATCGCACGACGCGCCCAGCAGTACCCGATCCGACGACGGACGGCACCGCCCCCGCACGACCAGAGCGATCGTGCGGGGCATCGGAGCGTCCAGGCCGCACCGTGTGCCGCCGGGCGTGAGGAAACCCGCCACCGCACACCGGACCGCGCACACGATGCGCCGGGCCCGGATACGGCCAGAACGCGGGCAACCAGCGCACCCAACACCGTTCGGGGCGCGCCAGTGCAACTCACGTTCACTGTTTCAGGAACGGTTCAAGGTGCCTGAACAGCACGCTCATCCGGCCGCGTCAGCCGACTGGCTGCGCGCTGCGCGCGTGGCTCGCTCCCTTTCGGTGCTCACCCTCGTGTGGCTGGCGGTGGAGAGCACGCTCGGGCTGGCCGCGGGGCTGGGGGCGCATTCGGTGGCGCTGATCGGCTGGGGGCTGTCGGCTCTGGTGGAGGCGGCGGCGAGCCTGATCGTGGTGTGGCGGTTCACCGGCTCGCGCACGCTGTCGCCGAGCGCGGAGCGCCGGGCGGGGCGGGCGGTCGCGGTGAGCTTCTGGCTGTTGGCGCCCTATCTGGTCATCCACGTCGTCCACGATCTCGACGCCGGCCATCGGGCCGTGCCGACCGTGCTCGGCATCGTGGTGACCGCGGTCAGCCTGGCCAGCATGCCGGTGCTGGGGTTGGTCAAGCGGCGGCTCGGCCGGCGGCTCGGGTCCCCCGCGACCTCCGGGGAGGGCACCCAGAACCTCATCTGCGCCGCGATGGCCGCGGGCGTTCTGACGGGATTGTGGCTGAACACGCTCGGCTGGTGGTGGGTCGATCCGGTGGTGGCGGTGGCTCTGGCGGCGGTCGCCACGAGGGAGGGAACTCGGGCCTGGCGCGGTCACTCATGCTGCCATTGACCGTCACACCAGGTAATCGTCGCACCAAACGGGCTGTTTTGCCACAGTAAGCGCACCGAGTATCGTTCCGGAAGTATTGCGGAGTATCTCCCGCTAGGGTCTCCGGAAGGTCCCGACACACCGAAGAGGACATCGTGGGGCGACACCGCACAGACGAGCTCGACGGCGGCTACCAGGCTCAGGAACCGACTCCCCGAAAGCGTGGGAACGGTGGTGGCCGCGGCAAGGTGTTCGTCCCGCTCGCCGGGGCGGTCGCGCTCGCTGTGCTGCTGGGCGTCGCGGCGTTCGTCATCTTCAACCGCGACCACGACTGCTCGAACGGCAAGTTGCCGCTGCGCGTCGTCGCGAGCCCGGACATCCAGCCCGCGCTCAACAAGATCGCCGGCAACTACAACAAGGCCATGCACTCGATCGACAGCCGCTGCGTCGAGGTGACGGTGGCCAAGGAGGCCGCGGCGCGGACCGCGAACGCGCTGGCCGCCGGCAAGATCAACGCCGACTTGTGGGTGGCCGACTCCAGCCTCGTCGTCTCCAGGCTCCGTGGCCAGGCCGCCGCGGGCGCCGCCCTGCCGGAGTCCAGCGGCTCGGTCGCCACCTCGCCGGTCGTGCTGGTGGCCGCCAAGGCCGCGGCGGCCAAGCTGGCCAGCAGCCTCCAGCCGAGCTGGGCAGGCGTCATCGCGGCGGCGAACGTCGCCAATCCGGACGGACCCGGCAAGAAGGTTCGCGTACTGGCCCTCGACCCGCAGAAGAACTCGGCCGGGATGGCCGCGCTGCTGGCCGCCGCCGGCTCGGCCCAGCAGGCCGGTCAGAGCAAGGCGCTGGTGGGCGCGCTCAAGGAGTTGTCGGGCCAGCTCGTCGCCGACCCGACCGCGCTGCTGGCCAGCCTGACCGTGAAGTCCGGGAGCAAGGTCCCGATCGGCGTCACGTCCGAGCAGACCATCTACCTCCACAACACGAAAAAGCCTGACACCCCGGTGGTGCCGCTCTACCCGGCCGAAGGCACGCTCAGCCTCGACTACCCGCTCGTCATCGTCACCAAGGACGCGGCGGCGCAGAAGGCCGCCGCGGCGTTCAAGCAGGAGCTCGGTACCGAGTCGGCCCACCGGACGCTGCGCGAGCAGGGCTTCCGTACGCCCGACGGCAAGGCCGGCGACGCCCTGTCCAAGGACAAGGGCTTCAACCCGGCCCCGCCCACACCGCTGCCCGCCCCGGACGACAAGACCGTGGTGAGCATGGCGCAGACCTGGTCCCGGCTGAACCTCGGCACCCGCCTGCTCACCCTGCTCGACGTCTCGGGCACGATGGCGCTGCCCGTCCCCGGTACGAAGATGACCCGCATGCAGGCCATCGGCAAGATCGCCGTCGAGGGGCTCGGGCTGTTCCCCGCCGATGCGGAGATCGGGGTGTGGGCGTTCTCCACCCACCTCGACGGACAGGGCAAGGACTGGCGCGAGGTGGTCTCGGTCGGGCCGCTCAGCGAGAGCGTCAACGGCGTGCTCCGCAAGGACGCCTTGGGCCGGCAACTGGGGGCCGCCCAGGCCAAGGCCACGGGTGACACAGGGCTGAACGACACGCTCAAGGCCGCGTACGCGGAAATGACGAAGTCGTACCAGGAAGACAAGATCAACACGATCGTGATCCTCACCGACGGCGCCGGCAACGACGATCCGGACGGCGGGCTCAGCAACAAGCAGATCCTGAACTATCTCAAGAAGACGTATAACCCCAAGCGCCCGGTCAGCATCCTCCTCATCGCCTTCGGCCCGGACGCCCCCAAGGGCAAGCAGCAGATGGACGCGCTCGCGCAGGCGACCGGTGGCGAGGCTTACATCGCCAAGAACGTGCTGCAGGTGCGCGACTTCTTCCTCCAGGGCATGCAGCGCCGCCTCTGCGCGCCGCGCTGCGATGGCTGACCCCATTAGTCACATCTGACACTGTTTTCCCAGCTCATGCCAGTTGGGCATGGACTGACACGCTGTGGTAACCCCGCTCGCGCGGGGAGGCGTCCTACCCGCCGTGAGGGCTTCCGCCCTCGACCAGCGGGGGAGGAAACGTGTCTGGATGGCCGGCTGTTGACCGCGGTGACGATCAGCAGGTGGTCGACGCGCTTCGGATGGGTGCCGTCGAAGGCGCGGCCAAGCTCTATGACGCTTATGCCGAGCGGTTGCACGACTACGCGTGCTCTCTTACCGGGGAGCGCGACGCCGCGGCCGATTCCGTACATGACGCGCTCGTCACCGCGCACGGGTGCGTCTCGCGACTGAAGGAGAGCGGCCGGCTGAGAGCCTGGTTGTACGCGCTGACCAGGTTCCAGGCTGTCGCCCGGCTGGCCCACAGGAGCGGCTCGGCCAAGACCGACAGCGTGCCGTTGCCGGTCTTCGACGAGCCGGAGGATCCCGAGCTCGCCGCGCTGGTGTACGAGGCGCTCGGGGAGCTGAGCAGGAACGAGCGCGAGGTCCTGGAGCTGTCGCTGCGTCACGGGCTCACCCCGGCGGAGGTGGGCGCGGTGCTCGGGCTGACCTCTCGCCAGGCCGCCGCCCGGCTCGGCCGGGCCCGCGATCATCTGGAGAACGCCGCCGCCGCCGTGATCCTGGCCAGGACCGGACGGGCGCACTGTCCGGATCTGTCGGCGATGCTGGACTCGTGGGAAGGGCCGCTCACCTCGTTGCTGCGGCGGCGGTTGTCGGGACACATCTCAGGGTGCGAGGTGTGTACGGAGGGGCGGCACCGGCAGGTGGCGGCCACCCGGCTGCTCGACATGGTGCCGGTGGCCTATCCCCCCATCTCGCTGCGCCGCAGGGTGGTCGACACCTGCGTCAACCCGGAGCGGAACCAGACCCGGACGCTGATCACCGACCGGGGCGACAGCTTCGACCGCACCGGATTTCCGGTGGCGGTCGAGCGCCGCTCGCGCCGCCGCCGGCCGCGCCGCCTCGGGCCCGTGCTGCTGGCCGGCGCGGCGGTGCTCGCGGCGACGGGCGCCATGGTCGCGATGAACAGCGGCGACCCCGCCAAGACCGCGCTGCGGGTGGCCCCCGCCCCCTCGGCCTCCGCCTCTCCTGACGACGCCTCTCCTGACGATGCCTCTCCTGACGACCCGACCAGCTCTCCCGACGACCTGACCGGCACCACGCCGGAGCCCGAGTCGGAGGACGACAGCACGCCCACGCCCGATCCCTCCCCCACGTCGTCTCGCGGCGGCGTGCCGAGCACGAGACCCGCCACGACCACCAAGCCCGCGGCGGCCCCAACGGCCACCCGCCGGCAGACCGTGCGCGGCGCCCGATTCGCCACCTCCTGCCCGGACGGTGTCGAGGACGCCGCGAAGATCGGGCTGACCGCGCGCAACGCCACCGTCGCCTGGCGCGCGAGCGCGTCCGCGGGGCTGCAGGTGTACCCCGCCAGCGGGTCGATCAAGGCGGGCAGCTCGATGGCGATCTGGGTCACGGTCGATGACCCCACCACCGGTGGCAGCGGCTCGGTGTCCTTCAGCTCCAACGGCGGCGGCGCGAAATGCTCGCTGTCGTGGCACGGCGGCACGCAGCAGACCCCGGAGCCGCCCACGGACCAGCCGACGAGCGGTCCCGAGCCGAGCCAGACGCCCAGCGGGCCGACGCAGAGCACGTCCGTGGACAACCTCCAGGTGGACCCGCCCCACGACTCCTGATGGTTACTCAGGATGACATTCCGCCTGATAAGGCGGGAAATTCTGACTCCCGGTCGTCAAATGGACCTCCCCCACGCCAGTGGCCGCTGAGCCCGGAGTACACTTACGTGACAAGTGGGGATAAAACGGACCATAGCTCGAAGATCTTGCCGCAAGTAGGGCATCCTTGTGGTTTGGGGACCGCAACGGAGGCCGGAGTATGACCGTGTGTTCAAAAACACACGAAGAATATCTGCCTGCCGGTAAACCGGAGCGCGTCGCCAAGCGTCGGCATTGACGTGTCCACGGGTGCATTGGTCCCATGAAATGCGATCAATCGCGCCTTTACCCAGCTAGGCCCCAGGAGAGAAGACAAGTAGATGCTCAAGCACCGCAGAGCGCTGACGTGGCTCCTCGCGCTCGCCTGCATCGCGGGAGCGGTGATCGCGCTGTTCGACATCCAGACACCGCTGCGCCCGCTCCTCATCTCTCTCTTCCTTCTGGTGGTGCCAGGAGCCGCAGTCGTAGGACTGTTGCGTGATCGTGACCCGCTTGCCGCACTATCAGTAGGAGCTGCGGCAAGTCTCGTGCTTAACGTGCTTCTCGCCCAAGCCATGCTGCAGTTCAACGCATGGTCGCCTCGGGCCGGTGTGGCAACGGTCGCCGTGCTCGGAGGCTTCATGTACGTGCTTCGCGTGTTGTACCGGGGGAAGAACATGCAGACCGAACAGGGGGCCAGGCCAAGGTGAACATCACAGTGGTTCGCCCCGGAGACCTCGGCGAGTCCGAGCGGGCCAGGTGGCGGGCGCTTCAGAAGGCGGACCCGAGCCTGGACAATCCATTCCTCTCCGTCGAATTCGCCTTGGCGATGGACCGGCTGCGGGATCGGGTCCGGGTCGCGGTCATCCAGGACGAGACCGGCATCGCCGGCTTCTTCCCGTACGAGCGCCACAGCTTCGGCATCGGCAAGCCGCTCGGCGGCTTCCTCACCACCTGCCATGGCCTGATCTCCGAGCCGGACCTGAAGTTAGAGGCCCGCGCGCTGCTGAGGGCCTGCAAGCTCAGCGTCTTCGACTTCGACCACCTGGTCGCGGGGCAGCCGACGTTCGCGCCTTACGAGAGCGACGTGCGCCCGGCGCCGGTCATGGACTTCACCCAGGGCTTCGACGCCTGGCTCCAGCAGGTGAAGACCAACTCCCCCAAGAACCTGAAGACCGTGCGCTACAAGGAGCGCAAGTTCGGCAGGGAGCACGGTGGGCTGCGCTTCGAATGGGCTTCGGCCGATCCGGAAGTGCTGCGCACCCTGCTCGCGTGGAAGTCCGACCAGTACAGACGGACGGGCCGGGTCGACCGGTTCGCCCAACCCTGGATCGTCGAGCTGATCGACCTGATGTTCGCCGAGAAGTCGGCTGACTTCTCGGGTGTCCTTACCATGCTGTACGCGGGAGACGTGCCAGTCGCCGGCCATTTTGGACTGCGCACGGCCACCACGCTCGTCGGGTGGTTCCCCGCTTACGACACCGAGTTCGCCCGGTACTCACCGGGCATCGTGCACCATCTGCAAATGGCAGAGGCCGCCGCGGCGGCCGGGTTGCACATGGTGGACATGGGCAAGGGCGGCAAGGAATACAAGGACTGGCTCAAGAGTGGGGTGCTGTACGTCGCCGAGGGCCGGGTCTCCAGACCCTCCGCGTCGGCGGCGGTGCACTGGATGGGCAGAACTCCTTTCAACAAAGCCCGAACAATTGTCATGGACCGGCCGTCTCTCTATAGGGCAGCCGACAGAGTCCTGAAGGGTTTCGGTCGGGTGCGCAGCACTTTGCAGCACCAGGAGTCATCCAACGCAGTCGTCAAGGAACCAACGGGAGCGCGCTAGCGCCCCCACCCGTACAGCCCTAGCAATCCCCGCGCAACCCTCGCTCCCAGTGGACCCTTCATGCACCGTTCGCAGCACCGCCATTCCTCCTGCACCCGGGAGTGGCTGCGTCCGGCCAGTGTGCTGGGTCTCGGAAGGAATTCCCTCACCATGAGTCCCGACATCGCCAAGCACAACGGCAAAGTGCAGATCGCGCCCCTGCGATCGATGCCACCTATTGAGCGTTTCACCCCGGTAACGCCTCACCTGGCCATCTCTCCCACGGTGAGCGTCGTGGTCCCGGCCATGAACGAGGCGGACAACCTGCCTCATGTCTTCGCCACGCTGCCCCAGTGGATCGATGAGATCATCCTGGTCGACGGCAACTCCGTCGACGACACCGTGGCGGTGGCCAGACGCCTGCGGCCCAACCTGAAGGTGGTCACCCAGACCGGCAAGGGCAAGGGTGACGCCTTGGCCGCCGGCTTCGCCGCCGCCAGCGGCGACATCATCGTGATGATCGACGCCGACGGCTCCACCGACGGCCACGAGATCATCACGTTCGTCGGTGCGCTGGTGACCGGCGCCGACTTCGTCAAGGGCTCGCGCTACGCCGCCGGTGGCGGCAGCGACGACCTGACCGTCGGCCGCCGGTTGGGCAACAAAGTCCTCACCGGCATCGTCAATGTGATGTACGGCACCCAGTACACCGACCTGTGCTACGGCTACAACGCCTTCTGGGCCCGCCACCTCGAGGTGCTCGACCTCGATTGCGACGGTTTCGAGGTGGAGACGCTGCTGAACGTCCGCGCCGCCAAGGCCGGATTGAAGGTGCACGAGGTGCCGAGCCACGAGCGCAACCGGATCCACGGCGAGAGCAACCTGCGCGTCGTGCGTGACGGTATGCGAGTGCTGAAGACCATCCTGCGAGAGTGGCGCCGCCAGCCCGCCCCTCCGCAGCCCAAGCCCGCCACTGCTCCGGCCGCAGACCGGGGTGTCGCGTAAGAAGGTCCGTTGTGAAGACGTCTGTTGTCATCTGCGTATACACCGACGAGCGGTGGGAGGACATCAGGCAAGCCGTCGAGTCGGTCGAGAATCAGCGGCGACGACCGTACGAGCTGATCCTGGTCGTCGACTACAACCCGGACCTGCACCTGAAACTCAAGCGTGCTTACCCACAGGCCATTGTGGTGGAGAACACGCACGAGAAGGGGCTGTCCGGCGGCAAGAACACCGGCGTGGCCACGGCCACCGGTGACATCGTCGCGTACCTCGACGACGACGCCGTCGCCGATCCCGGCTGGCTGGAGGCTTTGGAGGAGGGCTTCCAGGAACCGGGTGTCGTCGGCGTGGGCGGTCGTACCGAGCCGTTGTGGGCGTCCCAGCGCAGGCCGCGCTGGTTCCCCTACGAGTTCGACTGGACGGTCGGCTGCTCTTATCGCGGCATGCCCGCGGTAAGAGCGCCGATCCGCAACGTGATGGGCGGCAACGCCGCCTTCCTGCGTGAGGTCGTCTCCGAGGTGGGCGGCTTCCACAGCGGCATCGGGCGCAGCGTGCAGGGCCGCAAGAGCCGGCCGCTGGGCTGCGAGGAGACCGAGTTCTGCATCAGGCTGAGCCAGCGCAAGCCCGGCTCGGTCATGCTGTTCGAGCCGCGCGCGCTGATCGGGCACAAGGTGTCGCGCCAGCGCGAGCGGTTCGCCTACTTCAGATCCAGGTGCTACGCGGAGGGACTGTCCAAGGCCCTGGTCACGCAGGAGGTGGGCACCCAGGACGGACTGGCCAGCGAGCGGGCGCACGCGCTGAAGACGCTGCCGCTCGGCGCGCTGCGGGGCGTCGGCGAGGCGTTCCGGGGCGACGTCGGCGGGCTCGGCCGGGCCGCCGCGATCGTGGTCGGCCTGGCCTGGACCACCTGGGGTTACCTGATCGGCTCGGCACGACTGAAGGCAGTGCGCTGATGATCCGCGTACCGATATTGATGTACCACTCTGTCGCCGACGACCCGAACGAGGAGACACTCCCTCACTCGGTACGGCCGTCGGACCTGGACGAGCAGCTCGCCTACCTGTCGGAGAGCGGGTTCACCCCGCTCACGCTGGGCGATCTGGTGGCCTCACTGAACAAGAACAACGGCAGGTGCATGCCGGACAAACCCATCGTCCTGACCTTCGACGACGGCTACGCCGACTTCCACAGCCGCGCGCTGCCGCTGCTCGACCGCTACAAGTTCCCGGCCACGGTCTTCCTGACCAGTGGCTGGGTGGCGGACGCCGGCGACGACGCCGCGGGCCGGCCGCTCGACGACATGCTGACCTGGGGCCAGGCCCGCGAGACCGCCCAGGCCGGCATGGAGATCGGCGGCCACAGCCACAGCCACCCGCAGCTCGACCAGCTCCACATCGACGAGCTGCGCCAGGAGCTGCGCAAGAACAAGGGCCTGCTGGAGGAGAAGATCGGCGCGCCGGTCGCCACCATGGCCTACCCCTACGGCTACTCCAGCGCCCGCGTGCGGCGCGAGGTGCGCAAGGCCGGCTACTTCGCCGCCTGCGCGGTGAACAACTCGATCGCCGCCGACCGTCACGACATGCTGGCCATCCCCCGGCTGACCGTGGCGCGGCACACCTCCATCAGCATGTTCAAGCGCGCCGTCGAGGGCACCGGCGTGCCCCTGATCTACCTGAAGGAGCGGGTCCTGACCAAGGGCTACGCGATCGTCAGGCGCACGAAGTACGGCCTGCAGCGGGTGCGTGGAAATGTCTAGCCTCTGGGGGAGGGTGCTGCGCGACCTTCGTAACCCCCTGTTCCGCAACGGCTACGCGCTGATGGCCAACACGGCGATCACCGCGACGCTCGGCATGGGCTACTGGCTGCTGGCCGCCCACTTCTACACGCCCGAGGAGTTCGGCCGGGGCCAGGCGATGATCACCGCGATGCGGCTGTTCGCGTCGCTGACCGCGCTGGGCCTGGTGGGCGCGCTCTCCCGCTTCCTCCCGCTGGCGGGCCGCCGCATCCCCGAGCTCATCCTGCGGGGGTACGGCCTGGCGGCGGCGACGGGCGGCGTGGCGGCACTCGGCTTCCTGCTGACCCTGCCGCTGTGGGGACGCACCTACTCGGTGCTCGGCGCGTTCGGGCCCGGCCTGTTCTTCCTCGGCTCGGTGCTGGTCTGGTCGGTGTTCACGTTGCAGGACGTGGTGCTGACCGGGCTGCGCAACGCCACCTGGGTGCCGCTCAACAACCTGGTCTTCGGCCTGGCCAAGATGGGGTTGCTGATCGCGATGGCCGGCGCGCTGCCCGACGGCGGCATCTTCACCTCCTGGATGGTGCCGACGGCGCTCGCGCTGATCCCGGTCAACTGGCTGATCTTCGGCGTCATCGTGCCCCGGCACATGAAGCGGACCGAGACCGTCCAGGAGCCGCCGCGGCTGCGCCAGATCGGCCGGTTCCTGGCCGGCGACTTCCCCGGCACGCTGTCGATCCTGGCCATCGTCTACCTCGTGCCCACGGTCGTCGCGACCCGGGTGGACGAGGCCACGTTCGGGCGCTTCTCGATGGCGCACACGCTGGCCAGCATGATCGAACTGCTGGCCATGAACATGGCCGTGTCGCTGACCGTCGAGGGCTCCTTCGACCGGTCGCAACTGGCCGAGAACTGCCGGCGGGCGCTGCAGCGAGCCTTTATGATCATCGTCCCGATCATCGTCGTGGTGATCGCGGGAGCGCCGCTCATCCTGAGCGTCTTCGGCGAAGGCTTCGCGGCGGAGGGTACGACGCTGCTGCGGCTCATGGCGCTGGCCGTGCTGCCACGGGTGCTGATCGAGGTCTATTTGAGCGTGCTGCGGGCGCGGAGCGACGCGCGGCAACTGGCCATCGTGCAGATCGGGCTCGCGGTGCTCGTTCTCGTGTCGATCCTGGCGCTGTTCCCGTTCGCCGGGGTCAACGCCGTTGGGTACGGCCTGTTGCTCAGCGAGACTTTGATGGCACTTTTGATCTTCAAATCTCTTCGCAAAATACTCATTCTTGGCGATACTCGGCGCGCTCCCGTCACTCAGGGGTCGTCCGGGGCCGCATGATGGTCAACGTGAGGCAACGCGACGGCGATGGCATGACAACGGGGATCACGGGCTCCTCCGAGCACGTGGGCGACTCCACGGACGGCACCGAGGCAGAGGGGGAAACGGGCGTGCCCTTCGATCCGGACGCCACGGGCGTCATCCCCCGACTGCCGGTCCTGGAGGGGCCGGCCGCCCCCGTGCCGGACGCCGCCACGGACGTCGCCGACGGTGACGACGATGACGAGGCGGAGACGGGCACCCTGCCCGCCATCCGCCTGCCCGCCACCCTCCATATCGGCACGCCGCCAAAGGCCCCCGAGGACACCAAGGACCCGAAGGGGTCGAAGGGCGCCAAGGGTCCGGGCTCGGACGAGTCGGCGTCCGTCGCGGATGACAGCGCCGCGGGGACCGTACCGACGAAGGTGACGGCCCCCCCGGTCGCGAGTCTGGCCGTGGAAGCTCCCCCGGCTCCCGCGAAAGCGCCCGTCGAGCCCCCCGCCACAACCCCCGCCTCAACCGCCACCAAGACCCCGGCCAAAACCCCGGCAGAGCCTCCGACCAAGGCACCCACCACCGCCGAACCCGCCGCTACCGAACCAGCCCCCGCCAAGGCGAAGGGCCTGGGCGAGCGGCTGCGGCAGTTGGGGCGCAGCGCGCCCATGTGGCTCCCCGCGCTGCTCACGGTCGAGGGCCTGATCATGTACGTCCTCGCCCTGCGCGTGGCCCCGGGCCCGCTGCGCGGCGTGAACCCGGCCGACATCAACGGTCTCGGCCTGATCGCCGCCCTCCCGGTCAGCGCGTTCGCCGCGATCCTGATCATGCTGGTGTCGTTCTTCGTCACCGTCGCCCAGAGCACGGACCGTAAGTTCCTCCTGCTGTTCCAGATCGCCGTCATCACCTTCGCCCTGCACGGCGCGGGTTCGCTGGTGGCGAGCGAGCCCAGGTTCCCCACGGCGTACATCCACGCGGGCTTCGTCGACTTCATCGGCCGGACCGGCGAGACCGCGATCAGCATCGACGCCCGCATGGGCTGGCCGGGCTACTTCGCGCTGTTCGCCTTCGTGACCAAAGCCGCCGGCATCAGCGACATGACCACGATCCTGCAGTGGACGCCGCTGCTGACGAACCTGCTCTATCTCCTGCCGTTCGTGCTGATCCTGCGCCAGGTGGTGGCCACCACGCGGGCGCGCTGGTACGCGGCGCTGCTGTTCGTGCTGGTGCAGTGGATCGGGCAGGACTACTTCTCGCCGCAGGGCTTTACCTTCGCGCTCTATCTGGCCTTTGTCGCGATCTTGTTGCGCTGGTTCGGGCGGGTGGAGCCGCGCACCAAGCCGATCGCGCCGAAGGGGCTGCGCAAGCTGCTCGGCCGCCTCGACGCGATGACGCCGGGCGAGATCGCCAACACCGGTACGTTCCGGGCCGACCGGCTGCTGATGCTGCTGATGCTGCTCGCGCTGTTCTTCGCGGCGACGGCCTCGCACCAGATCACGCCGTTCATGATGCTCGGCGTGGTGACGGCCTTCCTCATCTTCAAGCGGACCAAGCTGACCTGGGCGCTGCCGTTCTTCCTCGGTCTGGGCGTGCTGGCCTGGATCAGCTACGAGACCGTGGGCTTCTGGGCGGGCCAGATCGACGCGATCTTCGGCGGCCTGGGCCGGATCCTGACGAACCTGCAACGCAACACCGGCGACCGCATCGCGGGCAGCGACCCGGCGCACGCCATGGTGCTGCAGGCGCGGCTGGGCATCCTGGTCGTGATCCTCGCCCTGGCGGCGACCGGCCTGTTCAGGCGGTTGCGGCGCGGGGTGGTCGACCGGGCGGCGCTGATCCTGCTCTGTGTGCCGGTCCTGGCGCTGGGGCTGCAGAGCTACGGCGGCGAGATCGGGCTGCGCATCTACATGTTCGCGCTGCCCGGCGCCTGCCTGCTGGCGGCGTACGCGTTCTTCCCGAACCTGCCCGCCGACAGCGCGGACGTGCGCGAAGAGACCGTGCCCATGCGCAAGCGGAACGTCCGCTTCAACCCCGAGCTGACCAGGAAGCTGTCGGTCGTGCTCGCGGCCTGCTTCGCGGTGGTGTTCGCGGGGGCGTTCCTGATCGCCCGCTACGGCAACGAGAAGTTCGAGCGGGTGACGACCGGCGAGGTCGCCGCGATGCACTACATCTACGCGCACGACAAGCCGAGCGCCAAGGTCCTCTACCTGACGGCCAAGGAGGGCCCCGAGGTCACGCCGACACTGCCGTGGGGCGAGAAGGACATCGAACTGGTCAACTTCAACGGCCAGGCGCTCGTGTACCAGGATCCGACGAACATCGCCAAGGCGGTCGCGACGCTCAAGGCCAGCCAGCGCAACACCTATCTCGCCGTCAGCACCGGTCAGATCGCCTACCTGCAACTCAATGAGGGCTTCCCGGCAGACTGGGGTCCCAGGTTCAGGGCCGCGCTGGACGCCTCGCCGGATGTCAAGAGGGTCTACGCCAACAAAGACGCCGCTCTGTACACCTGGAAGAAGTTCGTCAAGGGCACCGAGATCCCGGAGCCCCGGTCGTACATAGGACCCGGCGACCCCACCTCGCCCTGGACACCGGTCGGCCTCGCGGCACTGGCCCTGACCTGGGTAACTCTGTTCGGCTACGAGGTGATCCGGCTCAACGGGCCGAACCGGGCGGTCAAGGCGCGCCGACGGTTGCTGTGGGTGGCCATCCCGGCATTCGCCGTGGCCGTGGGTGTGATCATTGAGCGATTTATCTATATCGCATCAAATACCTAGATTCACAGGAAACCCTCAGGTTTTGCGGAATGATGTTCGCTGATGAGGACACATCCCGCCATTTCACCTGGGCGATCCATGGCTACACGCATCACTTCGGTCGATGCCCTGCGCGGCTTCTCGCTGCTCGGCATCCTCGTCGTGAACATCGCCTTTTTGGCCTCCGGCTACCGGATGGCCGGGATGGCCGAGCCCGCGTTCATCTCACCGCTCGACTGGGCGGTGCGGTGGACCGTGACCCTGTTCATGGAGAACAAGTTCTACTTATTGTTCTCCTTCCTGTTCGGCTACAGCTTCACGCTGCAGGTCGACTCGGCCGTACGGCGGGGCAAGGCGTTCGTGCCGATGTTCCTGCGCCGCCTGGCCGGGCTGTTCCTGATCGGGCTGGCCCACGCGGTGCTGCTGTTCCCGGGTGACATCCTCACCACCTACGCCGCGGTCGGGCTGGCCCTGCTGCTGCTCCGCAAGATCTCGCCCAAGACCGCGGTCATGCTCGCGATCGCCTTGACCTCCATGCTCGCCCTGGGCTTCGTGCTGCTGGCCGTCCTCGCGATGGTCGGTCTGGACACGGCCGGGACGGTCTCGCACGGGGTGGCGGAGGCGGTGCACTCCGACACGGCCCTGCGCGGCTCGGGCTTCCAGATCATCGGCGAGCACCTGCGCAAGCTCTCCCTCATCGTCGTGCTGCGCGTGCTCTTCCAGGGTCCGGCCGTACTGGCCGCCTGCCTGATCGGGCTGGCGGTCGGCAAGCTGGGTGTGCTGCGCGATGTGTCCGCGCACACGGCCACGCTCCGCCGGCTGCAGTGGCTCGGGTTCACCCTCGGGCTGGGCGGCGCGTTCGTCTACACGCTGTCGGCCTGGCACGGCAGCGTGAACAAGTTCCTCGGTGAGGCCGTGGACCTGGTCACGGCTCCCCTGCTCGCCGCCGCCTACGCGGCGACGTTCCTGCGGCTGCTGCCGCACCTGCCGCGCATCGGACGGGCGCTGGCGGCGCCGGGCCGGATGGCGCTGTCCAACTATCTGGGGCAGTCGCTCATCTGCTCACTGATCTTCACGGGGTACGGCCTGGCGCTCGTGGACCGCGTCAGCCCGCCGGTGGAGGTGGTGATCGCGCTGGTGGTCTTCGTCGGGCAGGTCTTCCTCAGCCATTGGTGGCTGCGTGGGCACCGGTACGGGCCGGTGGAATGGGTGCTGCGCGCCGTGACGTACTGGAGCCGGCCCGGCCACCGGGGCGCCCATCAGAAGTCGGCGCGCGCCTGAGGCCCCCGATAGGGCAGCGTCCGGCTGTAGACCAGGTTGGTGGTGGTGCTGCCGAACTGGGCGAGCTCGTCCACGACCCGTTCGAGATGGGCCATGGAGGCCGCGGCCACCTTCAGCAGGTAGCAGTCGTCACCGGTGGTCCGCAGGCATTCGAGGATCTCGGAGCGCTCACCGAGCAGCCGATGCAGCGGCTCGTGCCGACTGCCTGGATACTTGAGCCGCACCACGGCGAGCACGGCGTAGCCGACCTTCTCCAGGTCGACCTCGGCCCGGTAGCCGGTGATGACGCCGACCGTCTCCAGCCGCTTGACCCGCTCGGTCGTCGCGGAGGAGCTGAGGTTGACCCGCCGCCCCAGCTCGGTGAGCGCGACGCGCCCGTCTCTCTGGAGCTCGGCGATGATCGCCCAGTCCGTCGCGTCAAGGCTCTCGGTCATCGGCCCAAAATACCGGCAATTCCCCGGCCAATCGTCCGGTGCGCAGGGAGAACTCCCTTCCTACCGCCATGATCCATTGGCTAGCCTGCACGGGTGCGAATAGGCGTGAACGTCCCGAACTTCGGACCAGGCACCAACCCCGACGTGCTGCGCGGCTGGGCGCGGACGGTGGAGGGCCTCGGCTACGACCTGCTGATGCTGTCGGACCACGTGGTCGTGACGCCGGACGTGGCCGAGCAGTATCCGGCGCCGTTCTACGAGCCCTTCACCACGCTGGCCTGGCTGGCGGGCATCACCGAGCGGATCAGGCTCGGGACCACGGTGCTGATCGTGCCGTACCGGCATCCGCTGCTCGTCGCCCGGATGGCCGCCAACCTCAACGACCTCAGCGGCGGGCGGCTGGTCCTCGGCGTGGGCGTGGGCTGGGCACGGCAGGAGTTCGAGGCGCTCGGCATGCCGTTCCACCGGCGCGGGGCGCTGACCGACGAATACCTCGACGCGCTGCGCGCCGCCTGGGCGGACGGCGCGGACTACCGCGGCGGGCCGGTGCCGATCTGGATCGGCGGCAACAGCGACGCCGGCCTGCGCCGCGCGGTGCGCCTCGGCGAGACCTGGCATCCGCTGCGCAACACCCTGCCCTGGCTGCGCGAGGCCTTCGGCCGGCTCAAATCCCTCGCCGACGAGCAGGGCCGCCCGATGCCCGCCCAGGCGCCCCGCATCATCCTCAGGCTCACCACGTCGCCGATCACCGATCCCGAGCGGCGCGCCGGTGAGGGCACGATCGAGCAGATCGTGGACGACCTCGAACAGCTACGCCTCCTCGGCGCGGACACCGTCGTCCTCGACCCCTTCGGCGGCGACCCGCGGGAGACGTGCCACCCCGAGGTGGCCTGGCACGCCCTCGCGGCCGTAGCCGCCTCCTGGGACCTCCACACGAACCACCCACGAACGGAGCAGCCATGACACATGACGACGAGCAGTTCTTGCGCCGGGCCATCGGGCTGGCCGCCAAGGCACGGGCGGCGGGCAACCCGCCCTTCGGATCCCTCCTGGTGGGGCCGGACGGCAGCGTGCTCGCCGAGGACGTCAACACCTCCATCAGCGACGCCGACATCACCGCGCACCCCGAGCTGAAGCTGGCCCGCTGGGCGGCCCGTGAGCTCAGCCCCGAGGCCGCGGCGACCACCGTCATGTACACCAGCTGCCAGCCCTGCGGCATGTGCACGGGCGCCATCGAGCGGTCGGGGCTCGGGCGGGTGGTGTTCGCGCTGTCCAGCGAGCAGCTCGGCGGGCTCAAGCCACCCGCCGGGAACGCCGGGGCACGGCTCGACGGACCAGCGCTGTACGACGAGGCGCGGGCGCCGGTCGAGGGCTACTACGTCTAGCGCTCATATTCACCAACAAACCCCGTAAAGTCCCGCAAACCGCACTGTCGTCCGCCAGGATGATCAAGGGATACCTCTGGAAGGAGCGATAGTGCGGTTAAGACTGTTCACGGCGGCACTGGCTGGTGCCGCGCTGGTGACCCAGCTCGCCGGAGTGGCATCAGCCCAGTCAGGCCCTTCGACCGCGATCGATTGGGCGGAATGTGGCACCACGTACAAGGGGGAGTGCGCCACCATCAAGGTGCCGATGGACTACGCGAAGCCCGACGGCCCGAAGATCGACCTGGCCATCGGCCGGTTGAAGGCGCTCGACCCGGCCAAGCGGCAGGGCGTGTTGTTCGTGCACCCGGGCGGTCCCGGTGGGTCCGGCCTCAACGCGTACATCATGGGCCGCGGCATCCCCGACGACAGCCCGCTGCGCCAGTACTTCGACATCGTCAGCGTGGACCCCCGCGGCGTCGGCAGCAGCACGCCCATTCTGTGCAGCGAGGACGTGGTCAACGAGACCCCGCTCACCTACCCGGCCAACGAGGCGGAGTATCAGAACTGGCTGGCCTTCAACGCCAAGCTGTCGAAGGACTGCCGCGAGCGCACGGGCCCGCTGTTCGACCACGTCGGCACCACCAACGTGGTGCGCGACGTGGACTCGATCCGCGCGGCGCTCGGCGAGCGCCAGATCAGCTTCTTCGCCATCTCCTACGGCACGCAGGTCGGCCAGGAGTACGCCGAGATGTTCCCGAAGAACCTGCGCGCGATGGCCATCGACTCCAACATGGACCACAGCATCACCTCGGCCTACCAGTACATGAAGACCACCACCGAGGACCTCGAAGGCTCCTACCTGGCGTTCGCGAAGTGGTGCGGCGAGACGGCGGCCTGCGCGCTGCACGGCCAGGACGCCACGGCGGTCCTGGACGGCCTGCTGGCCAAGGCCAGGGCCGGCACCCTGAAGGACCCGGAGACCGGCGCCGTGATCTCGGACGAGGAGCTCCGGATCGAGGTGTTCAATCCGATGTACAAGCCGTCGACGGGCTTCTTCCCGCTGGCCGAGCGGCTGAAGGCGCTGGCGGCCGGCCAGGCGGACCAGCAGGTCGCGGACAAGCCGGTGGCATCGGAATCGGCGGCGGCGAAGTCGACGGCCAGGGCCGCGGCCGAGGCTTCGACGTCGACCGCCGAGGGCGTCAACTACGCCTACCCGGTCATCTGGTGCTCCGACTGGAAGTGGAACGTCAGCGGCTTCGCCGAGCTCGACGCCTACAAGCGCCGCCTCAAGGCCATCGCCCCGCACACGGAGCTCTCCCCGTTCTGGAGCGACGTCATGAGCTGCCTCAACTGGCAGGGCAAGACGTCCAACCCGCAGCATCGCCTCAGGATCAGCGGCACGCCGCCGATCCTGGTCATCAAGGCGAAGGACGACGTGGCCACTCCGGCGGCCTGGAACTACGCCGCCGCACGGCAGATCCCGCGCTCGGTCGTACTGGAGTACGACGGCGTCGGCCACGGCCAGTTCCGCAACAGCACCTGTGCGCGCGACTACATCGAGAAGTACCTGATCAACCGCACCATGCCCGCGCCGGGAACGCACTGCGCCACGCAGTTCCCGACGGAACCGCCCGCGACGACGCTGTCCCCGCAGGACTCCCCGCGGTCCATCACGGGCCGCCCGGTTCACTGACGGCGAGCTGACCGGTGGTGTGTCCCCTGAGGTGTCAGGGGACACACCACTTCAGCGGTCCTAGCCGGGTCCCCTGAGGTAGCCGGGCGTGAACTCGACCGGCAGGGTGGTCAGGGCGCGCAGCCGGAAGGACGGCCGCCAGACGAGCTGGTCGGCGGGCACCGACAGCCCCATGTCCGGGAGCCGGTCCAGCAGCACCTCGACGGCCGTGTAGGCGATGACCTCGGCGAGCTCCGGCGCCGGGTGCGGGCAGCCGTGCTCGCCGTGGCCGAAGGACATGTGCGCGTGGTTGCCGGCGGAGCCGCCGTAGGAGTCGGGCCGTACCTGCGGGTCGGCGTTCGCGGCGGCGAGACCGATGATGAGCGCGTCACCGGCCCGGATGCGCTGCCCGCCCAGCTGCGTGTCGTGCGCCGCCCAGCGGCCCAGGCTGTTCTGGGCGGGCGAGTCCTCCCACATGACCTCGTTCAGCGCCTGGCTGGCACTGCGGCGGCCACCCGACAGGGTCACGGCGAACCGTTCGTCGGTCAGCATCAACCGCAGGGTGTTGCCGATCCAGTTGGCGGTCGGCTCCTGGCCGCCGCTCAACAGCACGACCAGGTCCTGGACGATCTCCTCGTCACTGAGCCCCGCGGGATGGGCCAGCAGGCGTGAGGGCAGGTCCGGGCCGGGGCGCTCGCGTTTGGTGGCGATCAGCCGCTGCATCGCGGTCTGGACTCGCCCGTACGCCTCCGCGGTTTCCGGGCCGACGTTGAGGATCATGGTCACGTCGGCCACGATGCGGGGCGTCTCCGCCTCCGGCAACCCGAACATCGTGACCATGGACAGCAGCGGCATCGGCTGAGAGTACTGCGCGATCAGGTCAGCCCGGCCGTGGCCGGTGAACGCGTCGATCAGGCCGTCGGCGACCCTCTCGCACTGTGATCTCAGCTCGAACTGGTCGACGGAGGCGAGGGCGTCGCTGAGGGCGCCGGCCCGCCGCTGATGCTCGGCGCCCTCGGTGAACAGAATGGACGGCTGATAGCCGACGAACGCCAACAGCGGCCAGTCCGGCGGGATGCGGTCCCAGGCGTTCCACCGGCGGGAGTCGCGGCCGAAGAGCTGCGGATTGCTCAGGACGTAGCGCAGCTCGCGGTAGCCGATCACCAGCCAGGCGGGAATATCGCCCTCCATCAGGACCGGGACGACGGGCCCGTGCAGCTTGCGCATGTCCCGGTACAGCTGCTCCGGATCCTCCTGGAACTGGGGCCCGTACATCCGGATGGGCTCGGGTGTGTAGTGGGTATCGGTCATCGGGTAACCCCCCGGGCGGAGGACATCGCGTGGAGGTGGTTGACGAGGGCGATCAGCACGGCCTTGCTCGAGTCACGTTGACGGGCGTCACAGTCGATCAGCGGAACCTCTTCGGACAGGTCCAGCGCCTCCCGGATCTTCTCCAGGGGATGCGTCGGCTCGTCGAAGTTGTTGCGCGCGACGATGAACGGCATTCCGTGGTGTTCGAGCCGGTCGATGGCGTACCACGAGTCGGCCAGGCGGCGGGCGTCGACCAGGACGACCGCTCCCAGCGTCCCGGAGAACAGCCGGTCCCACAGGAACCAGAACCGGTCCTGGCCGGGCGCCCCGAACAGGTAGAGCACCATCTGCTCGTTCAGGCTGATGCGGCCGAAGTCGAAGGCCACCGTGGTCGTGGTCTTGGTCTGTACGCCGCTCGCGTCATCGATCCCCATGCCTGCCTGGGTCATCGTCTCTTCGGTGCTCAGCGGCCGGATCTCGCTGACCGAGCGGACCATGGTCGTCTTGCCCACGCCGAACCCGCCGACGACCACGATCTTGAGACCGGTGGTCATCGTGCTCCGTAGCGGTGTACGGCCGGGTGGGTCAGAGGTTCTGAAGTCCAACAAGCACCTGCTCCAGGATTTCGGGATCGGGCAGTTGCGCCTTGGCGGGAGCCTTGGGCGGATGGCGGGCGGTGATGCGTCCGGTGTCCAGCAGGTCGCACAGCAGGATCCGTACGACGCTGACGGGCAGTCTCAGCTCCGAGGAGATCTCCACGACCGCCATCGGCTGGCGGCACATCTGGAGGATCTTGACGTGCTCGGACTGCATGCCGGGGGTCGGATCGCATTCGCTCACGATCAGCGTGACCACGTCCATGGCACTCTCGTCCGCGCGACTGCGCCCCCCGGTGACCGTGTACAGCCGGTCCGGGTTCTCGCTGGCCACTCGCCGCGAGATCATAGCGAGCGGCTGCTCTGCTGAGGTTCGCGCGGCGGAGCGGTCAGATACTCCCCGATCTGCTCGACCAGTTCGTTCATGTTGTGGCCGATGATGCCGGGGTCGGCGTCGTCGCTCGCCACGACGGCGAGATGGGCGCCTTCTCCCGCTTCCACGATGAACAGCAGCCCGCCGTGGAACTCCGTCATGGACTGCCGCAGCCCGCCGGAACCGTCGCCGAACTCCATCGACGCCCCGTGGGCCAGGCTCTGGATGCCCGAGGCGATGGCGGCCAGTTGATCGGCCCGGTCCACCGACAGCCCGTGGGTGTGGGAGAGCTTGAGGCCGTCCTTCGACAGCACCAAGACGTGCCGGGTCTGCGGTGTCCTCTCCAGGAGGTTCTCCAGCAGCCAGGCGAGGTCGCGGTCTGAGGTTCTCATCGAGAGTCTGGGACGGTCATCCGGCGTCGCCGGACGAGCAGCCCTCCCTCCAATCTGTAAGTTGGTCACCGGATGTCGTCTTTCGGGCCTTCTGCTGCCGGGCCCTCTGCTTGCGGGTGTTCCACTTCCTGACCCGCCGCACCGGCGCCGGCACCGGTCCCACGGCTGGCCTGGCGGAAAGCGCTGAATCTCGCTCCGGCCTCGGAGAGGGACGGCCTGGGCCGCGCCGGAGCCTGCTCGGGCACGGGGGCCGCGGACGTCGCCGCCGCGAGCGTCTGACCGCGCCGTCGCCTGGGCAGCTCGCCATCCGCGACGGGGTCGGCCTTCGCCGGGTCGGCCTGCGCGGGGACGGGGGCCGAGGCGGCCCGGCGGGCGGCCGGGACGCTCGGCTTACGCGGGGCCTCCACCTGGGGAGCCGGCGCGGGCTGGGTGACCAGTTTCTGCGGGATCATGACCACCACTCCGGTGCCCCCGCGTGAGGACGGCCTGAAGGAGACGGTCAGACCGTGCTTGCGAGCCAGGCAGCCCACGACCGCCAGGCCCAGTCGCGTACCGGACAGCGTCGTCAGGTCCAGGGGCTCGGACGAGACGGCCTGCCGGGCGCGGTTCAGCGCCACGGCGCTCATGACCAGACCGCAGTCCTCGATGGTGATCACGATGCCCGTGCTCACCTCTTCGACGTACACGTGCACCTCCTCGGACGGAGGCGAGAAGCTGGTGGCGTTGTCCATCAGCTCTGCGAGGGCGTGCATGACGCCCTCGGCGGCGTGCCCGGCGATCGCGACGGTGCTGGCCGAGTGCACCCGAACCCGCTGGTAGGCACTGATCCGGCCCACCGCGCCGCGCATGATGCTCTCCATCACGATCGGCTTGGTCCAGCGCCGCCCGGAACGCGAACCGGTCAGCACGGCGATGCTGTCGGCCAGCCGGCCCGCCTGGGCGGTGCTGTGGTCCAGCCTCAGCAGGTCCCCGAGGACCTTCTCGTCATGCCGGTCCTCCATCTCCCGCAGATCGGCCAGCATGCTGGTCGCCAGTGCCTGCACCCGGCCGGCGGCGTTGGCGCAGGCCGACATCGCGGCCGCGCGCATCCGGTCTCCTCTGCCGACCTCCTGCGCCAGCGTCCACAGGATGCGCTGCTGAGCCAGGTCGGCGGGCCTGGGCACCTCGGCGAGCGCGGTGTCGACCGACGCCCCGTCACGCAACCTCTTCACCAGCGCGGGCAGGGTGTGGTCGGCCAGTTGGGCGAGGTCCGCCTCCCTCATGGCGAGCCGGTCACGCAGCAGGCTCGCCTGCTGCCGGCCGTACAAGCCATAGGTGATGGCGGCGCACAGCAGCAGGGCGGCTATGCCCAGGCACCAGGCCACGAGCGTTCGCCCCTCGACCGGCGCCTCGGCCACGGCCCATACGCACGCGACGCCGGCCACGACGGCGACGCCAAGCGGTACGAGCAGGGCCCGACGGTGAACAGGTATGTGAGTTGCTGACATCAAGTCCTCGTCGGAGGTCAGAAACATACGGCCTGGAAGTCTTGATCGGATTGTAGTGGAATCTTCGCTTTGCGTGGGCACTTGGTAACCAATTGCGGCCATTGTCGCCCGCCCTGCCCAATAGTCGAGCTCCTTGAGCATGGGCGCCGGATCTGACAACAGATCTTGCTGGGTGTGGAGTATGCCGGATTAGTAGGCTCTCGGCTACTGAATGGCGATGACGGGAGGCCCCCCGGCGTTGTTGATCATGGCACAGTTGGCCGAGGCGGGGGTGGCGTTCACATGACAGGGCCTGGGCGGTTTCCCGCCCAGGCCGGTGAATTGTCGGGTCAGTATGCGCCATGCACCCCGAGGTCACTCCGTTTCGGCCGGAGCCGAATCCGATCCGAACGTCGTACCGGTTCCAGGTCGATCCGGCGCACCCCTTCCGGAACATGCCGCAGGTCATGGGTGATGAGCAGCGTCGTCCGCCCCTCCATCAACCGGCGCAACGGCACCATCACCCGCTCGGCCGTGACCACGTCCAGCCCGGTCATCGGCTCGTCCAGCACCAGCACCGGCGAGTCACGCAGGATCGCGCGGGCGATGGCGAGGCGCTGGCGCTGGCCGCCGGACATGAGGCGGCCCCGCTGACCGATGGGCGTGTCGTACTTCTGGGGCAATGTCTGGATGAAATCGTGTACGTCGGCCAGCTCGGCCGCCAGAATCACGGCGGCGTCGTCGGCACCCGGAGAGCCGTAGGCGATGTTGTCGCGCACCGTGCCGGAGAACAGGAGGTTCTCCTGGTGCAGGAGCGTGATGGTGTCGCGCAGCGACGATCGGGTCAGGTCGCGCAGGTCCACCCCGTCCAGGAGGATGCGGCCGGTGTTCGGGTCGTAGAAACGCAGGAGCAGCTTGGCGAGCGTGGACTTGCCCGCACCGCTGGCTCCGGTGCAGACGACGAGTTCCCCCGGTTCGATCACGAACGACAGCTCGCGCAGTGTCGCCCTGATCCGCTTGGGGTACGTGAAGCCGACCCGCGAGAACTCGATCCGCCCCTTGCTGCGCCCGACCACCGGTACGGCGGTCGGACGGTCCACGACGGTCGGACGTACGGAGAGGACCTCCATGACGCGGTCCGAACCGGCGGCGGCCTCCGAGACGGTCAGGGCGAGCTGGCCCAGACCCTGGACGGCGGGATAGAGATAGGCGAGGTAGGCGGCGAATGCGAGCAGGCCGCCGAGCGTGAGGCGGTCTTGGGTGATCTCCCAGGCGCCGAAGCCCAGAATGACGATCAGGCAGATGGTCTCCAGCACCTGTACGGCGGGGCCGTAGAGGCCGGAGAGCCACGCCTGGGACAGGTTCGCGCGCAGCCAGGTGCGACCTTCGCGGTGCAGGTGCCTGGCCTCGGTCTGCTGCTGGTTGTAGGCCTGGACGAGTGACTGGTTGGACAGGCTCTCCTCGATGACGCTGTTCATGGTGCCGTTGCTGGTCCGCTCGCGGGCCGCCGCGTTCCTGAACCGGGACGCGAAGACCTTGGAGACCACCAGGAACGCCGGGATCAGCGCGAACGTGACCAGCGCCAGGTCCCATCGGATGATGAACGCCGCGCCGGCGAAGAAGATCACGCTGGCCACGGTGGTGAACATCTTGACCAGGCCGGAGCCGACGAGCTCCTCGATGGCCTCGATGTCGTCGGTGAGCCGGGCCATCAGGTCGCCCGTACGGCGGTTCTCGAAGAAGTCGGGTGTGAGGGTCTGGACGTGGCCGAAGACCCGGTCGCGGAGCTTGAGGAGGAAGCGTTCCGCGCCCGCGGCGGTGATGTACGCGCCGGCGAAGGAGACGAGACCGGCCAGAACCGCCAGGCCGAGCCAGGCGGCCGCGGGGGCCCAGAAGGCGCCCAGGTCCCGTTCGCTGAGGACCTTGTCGGTGATGTAGCCGAACAGGGCGATCGCGGCGACCTCACACAGAGCGGCCAGGATCGCGAACACGACCCCGGCCGCGAACAGCGCCCTGACGCCGCGGGTGTCCGGCCAGAATGCCCGGAAGGTGTTCCGGATGGACACCGTCGGCGCCAGAGGCGGAGCGGTGAGTGAGAGCCGTTGGGAGACCCGACGGCTCTCAGGTGGCACCTCTTCTACCACCACCACCGCCTGCGCCAGCCGCCACCGCAGCCACCGCCGCATCCACCCCACCAGCGACGCCGACCACAACCGCGACGGCCCCATCCCCACCAGTCGCTACGGTGAGCCGGGAAGAGCTTACCGAGAGTCATGATTCCCCCCTGTGCAGGTCGCACTATTTCGGCTTTCAAAATAGGACGCTAGCACCCAAATGGTGAAAAATCAGGGCTTGGGGGCGTTCTTTGATCTGATTTGACCGGTGCTCATGGAAAAGATCTGCGCATGTGTGATATGTAAATCAGCGATAAAGCGCTCGCAGTCCGCCCCATACCAGAACCCCGTTGGGACCTGGGCAAACCCAAGCCGACGCCTCGATCACCACAGAAGTGGAAAAGCGGTTTGACGTTTCTCTGCCCGCCGCAAGTCGCCCCAGGCAATGGAATTCCGGGGGACGGCAATGATTGTTCCGAAGAATGGTGAGAGAAGGGCTCCGGCCGACCGTCCGAGCAGACGAACGGAGCCCTTGACCGAGGGTCAGGCCCCGCGTCCCGCCCACTGGATCTCGTACGGTTTCAAGGTCACCCGCTTGCCGTCCACGGTGGCGGTGACGCTCGTGTCGGCCGTGTTGACCATGACCATCTGCCGCTCCTGGCCCAGCGTCTTGATGCGCTGGTCGGAGGTGGTGACGGCATCCAGTTTCACCCCGGCGGGGAACCATTTCGCGAACCCGCTCAGCAGCCCCGCCATCGGCAGCTCCTGGCCCGTGCCGGACGACCAGAGGCAGCCGGGGCACTCCGTCCCGTCCTTCTGCTCCGGGTTCCAGTAGAGCGCCGTCGTCACGCCGCTCCTGGCGAACTCCATCAGCGTCGTGGCCTGTACGGCGGTGCGCTTGTCCTCGCTCCAGCCGGAGTTGGTGGGCTCGACGTACCACTCGGCCCACCACACCGGCATGTCGTTGCTCTTCTGCCTGAGCCAGGCGGTGACCGCGCTGAACTTGGCCTGGGCCGCGAAGTCGTCCGGGACGTTGGCCTTGTCGTTGGTCATCGAGGCGCCGTCGACCACGATGAAGTCGGCGCCCTTCTTGTGCTCGATCCAGTATTCGATCGCGTCGAGCGCGCGCTGGTCGACCGTGCCCCAGGGACCGCTGAGCTCGGAGGGGCCGCCGCCGGAGTTGGTCTCGACCGGGATGTACGGGCCGCCGACCTGGATGTCGCCGTTCACCTTCTTCAGCGCCGCGTAGACCTTGTTGTACAGCTCGGTATAGCCCTCGGCGTCCCAGCGGTTCGTGGACGGGTTCCAAAAGCCCTTGAACTCGTTCCACACCATGAAGTACTTCACCGTCGGATATTGCCTGGCGATCCGCGCGGCGAGCTTGGCGTAATCGTCGAAATGCTCGCGCTTGGGGGCGACCGTGTGGTTCTTGGACCAGTCCGTACGGCCGGCCTGACCGCCCTTCATCCAGTCGGGCGCGCAGCACAGCGTGATGACCGGGACGGCCCGCGAGGAGGCCATGAGCTTCAGCCGCCGGTCGAGGTCTCGTAAGTTGTACTGGTCCGGGCTCGGCTCCGGGTTGCCCACGCCCCAGCCCATGATGTGCTGGTTCTGCACCATGGGGACGCGGCCGAGGATGTTCTTGGCCTGCTCGGTGATCTCGCGGGGCACGTTGTCGGCGCTGTACTGGGTGTGGGTGACGCCCCAGCGCGGCCAGTCGTCCAGGGCCGGCGGCTGCTCCAGTGTGGGCGGCGGCTCACTTGGCTGGGTCTGGGCGATCTCGCCGCCCTTGTACTCGTCTCGGGGGCCGCCCCGCGTGCCCGCGTACACCATGATCGCCGCGACGAGCGCGACCGCGAGGATCCCGACGCCCAGCGCGATCGGCCATGGCGGCCGTCTGCGTGCGTGTTTGCCATCGGTGGGAATCACGGTGCCTCCACCCTCGCGCGTGGACAAGGGCCGGGACGCCTCTCCCAGCCCTTCCCACGGTATATATCAGTACTTGCAAGGGACTTGCGGTCGATCAAGGGGCTGGCGGGCGCTGCCCTCCAGCCGGTCCGGGGACTCCCGCATAACGGTACGGCACTGGCTGCCTCCCCGGTTGCACGATGAGGAGCGTGCCCGGTTCGTCGGCGTAGAAGGCGGTTTCGACGGCCGCGGCGACATCGGCGGCGCTCAGCAACGGGAACCCCGCGTTGACGAACATCTCGCGCGCTCCCGCCACCAGCGGCGTGTCCGTGAACCCCGGGCAGACCGCGCCGATCCGGATCCGCTCCTTGGCCAGCGGCGCGGCCAGCGCCCTGACGAGCCCCACCACGGCGTGCTTGGTCATCGTGTACACGGGGTCACCGGCGAAGCCGACGAGCCCGGCCAGCGACGAGGTGACCACAATCGCGCCACCGCCCGAGCGCTTGAGCGACGGCAGGCAGGCGGCGACGCCGAAGACCACGCCGTCCACGTTCACCCCGACGACCCGGCGATAGCGCTCGACGTCGAACGCCGCGAGATCCACCCCGCCCGAGATCCCCGCGTTGAGGTGCACCAGGTCGAGCCGGCCGTAGGTCTCCTCGGCGAGCGCGACGGCCTGCCGGGAAGCCTCCTCGGTGCCGACGTCACCGGCCAGCCAGACGCCGCCGACCTCCTTCGCCAGGCGCTCGGCCCCTTCGGCGTCGAGGTCGAGGAGGACGCACTTGGCCCCGCCCGCCGACAGCCGCCGTGCCACCGCGGCGCCGATGCCGCTCGCCGCTCCGGTGATCAGTGCCACAGTGCTCATGTGCGCTCCTCAGGGGCTCATGCTCGGGCGGTTCACGGGTCGGGCGGTTCACGCTCAGGGGTTCACGGGCTGGTCCAGCATGCGGTGCGCGCGGGCGATGAGTGCGGGTACGGCGGAGCCGATGTTCTCGAAGCCCTCACCCACGGTCTTACCCTGCCGGAAACGGGCGTGGATACCTTCCACGATGACCGCGAGCTTGAAGTTCCCGAACGCCACGTAGAACGGAAGGTCCGAGATGTCGCGGCCGGAGACCTTCGTGTAGTGGGCGGCGAACTCGGCGGCGTTGAGGAACCCGGGGGCGAGCGTCACGTCTCCGGCCACCGGGATCCCCGCCCGCTCCTCGTCACCGGAGTCCTGCCAGTAGGTGAGCGTGAGCCCCAGATCGGCCAGCGGGTCTCCGAGGGTGGACATCTCCCAGTCGACCACGGCCAGGATCTCGGGCGGACCGGGCGCCAGCCGTACGAGCGTGTTGTCGAGGCGGTAGTCACCGTGCACGAGCGTGCTGGCCGAGTGGGCCGGCATGCACGCGCGCAGCCGCGTGACCAGGCGGTCGTACTCCGGCAGGTCGGCCGTCTTCGAGCGGTCCCACTGCTGGCACCACCGGCCGAGCTGCCTGGCCAGGTAGCCGTCGGGGCGGCCGAAGTCGCCGAGCCCGACCTGCTGGTAGTCGACGGCGTGGATGGCGGCCAGCACCTCGGCGAGCCGCTCCGCCAGCCGCCGCGTCTCGGCGGGCGCGGGCTCGCCGAGCTGCTCGCGGGTCCTGGCGGCCAGGCCGTCCACGTACCCCATCAGGTAGAACGGCGCTCCGATGACCTCCTCGTCGGCGCAGAACGCGACCGGCTCCGGCACCGGGACCGGCGTCGCGGCGAGCGCGGAGATGACCCGCCACTCGCGCCGCATGTCGTGCGCGGTGGGCAGCACGTGACCGAGGGGCGGGCGGCGCAGCACCACCCGGCGTTCGCGGGTCTCGATGAGGTACGTGAGGTTCGACCTGCCGCCGGAGATCAGGGAGACGGACAGGGGTTCGCCCGCGTCGGGCACGTTCGCGCCCATCCAGCCGAACAGCCGGGGCCGGTCAATCCCAGGTACGGTCATGCACACACATTAGAACGTCACTCTGTCCTGAACGCTAGCTGAGAGTTGTGTAACGTTCCGGAGCTGCGGAGACGACCATCATGCGAGACCATTTACCCTGGTTGTATACAGCTACCTCCAAACTAACTGAAGGTATGCCGAACGTAGGAGCCCATGCGCGTCACACTTGCTCACCCTCGCGAGCTGGGAGCACCTGAGCTGAGCCGATGGCGGGCTCTCCAGGAGGGGCACGCGGCCTTCGACAATCCGTTCCTGTCTCCCGAGTTCACCATCACGGTCGGTGAGCTGCGCGACATGGTCCGCGTCGCCGTGCTCTACGACGGGCCCGACATCGTGGGGTTCTTCCCCTTCGAGCGCCATCCGATGGGCATCGGCAAGCCGGTGGCCGCCGGGCTCACCGACGCGCAGGGCCTGGTCCACGCCAAGGATCTGGAGATCGACCCACGCCGGTTGATCAAGCAGTGCGGGCTGTCGGTCTATGAGTTCGACCACCTGGTCGCGGGCCAGCCGCTGATCGCCGGGCGGCACGAGCGCCACCCGTCGCCGATCATCGATCTGCGTGAGGGGCACGGCCCCTACACCGAGTTCCTGCGCCTGCACTCCGGCAAGACGTACAAGACGACCCTGGCCAAGTCGCGCAAGCTCCAGCGCGACGTCGGGCCGATCCGCCACGACTACGCGACCACCGACCCGGCGCCGCTGCACACGCTGCTCGGCTGGAAGACCGACCAATACCGGCGCACGGGGCGCACCGACCGGTTCGCGCAGCAGTGGATCGTCGAGCTGGTCGAGCGGCTGCTGGCCACGCAGACCGAGGGCTTCGCCGGGGTGCTCGACATGATCTACGTGAACGACCTGCCGATGGCCGGGCATTTCGGGCTCCGCACGCGCACCACGCTCGCAGGCTGGTTCCCGGCCTACGACACCCACTACGCCAAATACTCCCCCGGCCTCATCCATCACCTGGCGATGGCCGAGCAGGCCGCCGGTTCCGGCATCCAGGTGATCGACATGGGCCGGGGCGAGAAGGAGTACAAAGAGAAGCTCAAGAACGGCGAGTTCCAGGTGGCCGAGGGGCGGGTCGCCACGGTCGGCGCCGCCTCGGCCGTCCACTGGCTGCTGCGGGTGCCCGTGCGCAAGACGCGGGCCACCGTACTGGCCAACCCGCTGCTGCACAGGACCGCCGACCGGGCGCTGAAGACGTTCGGGCGGCTGCGCACGGCCCTCCAGTCGTGAAGGAGCCTCCAGCGAAAAGAATCGCTGAGCGCACCGGCCGTCACTGCCTGCTGCTCCCCTCGAACCGCCTCGGCCTCTACCTCGTGCTGCGTCACTGGTGCACGCCGGGCCAGCGGCTGCTCATGTCGCCGATCTCCGCCGACGAGATCCTCTTCCTGGTGCTGGCGGCGGGCCTGCGCCCGGTGATCGCGCCGCTGTCGCGCCGTGACGGCAACATCGACGCCACCCGCGTCAACCTCGGCCAGGTGGACGCCGTCCTGACCACCAACCTGTACGGCCTGCCGGACACCGTGTCCGCCTTCACGGGAAAAATCCTGATCGAGGATGTCGCCCACGCCATGGAGACCAGCGTCGCCGGCCGCCCCCTCGGCACGTTCGGCCAGGCCGGAGTCTTCAGCCTGTCCAAGCACCCGGGCGCGGGCTCGGGCGGGGTCCTCGCGGTGGAGAGCCTGGCGGACCTGCGCGCGCTCGAACGGGCCCGCGACGCGCTGCTGGAGCCGGGCGCCTTCCGCGCCGAACTCCTGGCCGTGACCACCTCGATGGCCCGCCAGGCCGCCCTCCGGCTCGACCTGGTCCGGCCCGCCCTCCGGCTCTCCCGCCTGCTGGGCATGGAGGAGTCGCGCGAGGGCTACCGCATCCCGCTGCGGCCCGACGAGCTCGCGGCGGCCATGAAGCAGGTGCCGTCGCTGCCGCCGTTCGATCCGTGGGTCCGCGCCGACCTGCACGACTACCGCGCCCGGAGAGGGGCGCTCGCCCGCTGGTACCAGTCGAGACGGCTGGCCAAGGTGCCCGGAGAGCGGGCCCGCCGGTTGGCGGGGGTGCGCTCGCTGGCGGAGCTGCCGTCGGTGGCGGCGGGCGTACGGGACCATGCCGACCAGCCGTTGTTCCGGGTGCCGCTGCTGGTGCGCGACCGGGACGCGGCCATCGCCGCGCTGGAGCGGCGCGGGGTGGTGACGGGCTACCTCTACGACCCGCCGTACGACGACTACGCGCCCGCCTTCACCGACCCCTCCCCCGATCCGGCCCCGGCCCGCTGGTGGGCCCGCCACGCCCTGCCCGTCGACCCGGTCTACGCCGCCCGCTCCCTGCCGATCCTGCGCGAGCTCGAGCCCGCCTGAGACGGCTGCGCGCGCCGGTAGTTGAGCCACGCACCGGTGGCTGGGCTTTGCGGCGCAGGCCGAGCTACGCGCCGGTGGCCGAGCGGATCAGCTCGGCCACCGTCCGGCAGCCGCGCCTGACCTCGGCCAGTGTGGCCGAGCCGTACCCGATCACCAGGCCGTGCAGGCGCTCGGTGCCGTAGTGGTGGCGGGCGGTGGAGTCGAGCAGCACGCCTTGCTCCCGCGCTGCCGCGACCAGCCCGGAGACCGTTTCGAGCGGCAGCTCCGCCAGCAGGTGCAGGCCGGCCGTGTCGCCGCGCAGGCGGCACACCGGGCCCAGGATCTCGACGATCGCGCCGCGCCTGCGGGCGTACTCCAGGCGCATCCTGCGCAGGTGGCGGTCGAGGTCGCCGCGCTCCAGGAGGGTCGCGACGGCCTGCTGGACCGGGCCGCTGGTGCGGTCGGACATCGAGACCCGGATGGCGGCGATCCGATCGAGCAGCTCGGGGGAGCCCACCAGCCAGCCGACGCCGATGTCGGGGGCGAGCGTCTTCGAGAGCGTGCCGAGCAGGACGACGCGCGACGGGTCGAGGCCGTAGAGGGCGGGCAGCGGCGCGACGTCGTAGCGGAACTCGGCGTCGTAGTCGTCCTCCACGATGATCGCGCCGGTACTCCGGGCCCAGGCGAGCAGCCGTTCCCTGCGCGGGATCGGCAGGCGTCCGCCGAGCGGGTACTGGTGGGCGGGCGTGGTGTAGAGGACGCGGAGGTCGTCGGGGAGCGCCTCGACGATCACGCCCTCCTCGTCGACGGGGCACGGCACGACCTTCGCCCCCCTGGCCCCGAACACCGTACGCGCCACGTGATAGCCGGGATCCTCGACGCCTGCCCGGCCGCCCTCACCCAGCAGCGCGAGCGCGCACAGGTCGAGGCCGTTGCCGGTGCCCCTGGTGACCAGGACGTTCTCGGGGCCGACCGTCACGGCCCTGGCCCGCCGCAGATGGTCGGCGAGCAGCTCGCGCAGGTACGGCAGGCCGTACGGGTCCGGGTGGTCGCCAGGAGGCAGATCGGCGGCCCTGCGCCAGGCCCGCTTCCAGGCCGCGTGGTCGTAGTCGCGCACCCAGGGAGTGCCGGGGGTCAGGTCGATCACCCGCTCGGCCGGTGGACGCGGCGGCGGCTCGGGCGCGGCCGGCGGCTCGACGGCCAGGTGTGACGCCTCCAGCGCGGCCACGAACGTGCCGGAGCCGTGCCGCCCCTCCAGCCACCCCTCCGCGTACAGCTGCTGGTACGCCTCCGTGACCACGGTCCTGCTCACGCCGAGCTGCTCCGCGAGCCCGCGCGAGGACGGCAGGCGCTCCCCCGGCGCGAGCGTCCCGGCCAGCATGGCCTGGCGCAGCCAGCCGGTGAGCTGTGCCGAGAGCGGGACACCCGACCCCCTGGACAGGGATACGGGCAGGTCGACGAGGGTGCGCACGAAAGTGGTCTCCGGGAAGCGGTCATTAGTGGCCCTACAGGCTATGTCCACTTTCTCATTACCGTGGCCCCATGCTCTCCACCACACCCCGCACCACGCTCGGCCGCTCGAAGGACCGGGGCAGCAGCGACAGGAACGACCTGTACGAGGTGCTCGACGCCGGGCTGATCTGCCACCTGGGTGTGGTGGTCGACGGCCACCCCATGGTGATACCCACCGGATACGGGCGCCTGGGCGAGACGCTCTACCTGCACGGCTCCACCGGCGCGCGGTCGCTGCGCGCGAGCGAGGGCACGGACGTGTGCGTCACCGTCACCCACCTCGACGGCATCGTGCTGGCCCGGTCGATCTTCCATCACTCCGTCAACTACCGCTCCGCGATCATCTACGGCCGCGCCCGGCTGCTGACGGACCCGGAAGAGCGGCTGGCCGGGCTCCGCGCCGTGTCCGAACAGCTCGCGCCGGGCCAGTGGGACTACGTCAGGGAGCCGTCGCCCAAGGAACTGGCCGCGACGGCCGTGCTGGCCCTGTCGCTCGAAGAGGCGTCGGTGAAGATGCGGCGCGGCGCTCCTCTGGACGAGGAGGAGGACTACGAGCTGCCCGTCTGGGCCGGGGTTCTGCCGCTCGTGACGTCCTGGGGAGAGCCGCTGCCGGATCCGGCACTCCCAGAAGGTATCGATGTACCTGTTCACATCCGCGGCCGGAGGTAGTTCCATAAATCAGGAACCACCTGGCAAACTTCTCTCCTTGATCACACGTCTCATCAGGTGGGCCCAACTCCTGATGGGGGATGGCGATGGAGTGGAACGCTCCTGGTTATACGGAGATCAAGCAGCTCGGGGCGGGCGGCAGCGGCCGAGTCGTGCTCGCGGTGCACGATGAGACCGGCGTCAAGGTCGCGATCAAATACCTCTCGCAGCGGTTACTCAGCGACCCGGTGGCCCTGGCCAGGTTCCAGTCGGAGGCGCGGCTGCTGACCACGCTGCGCGACCAGAACATCGCCACACTGTGGGAGTACATCCAGGACGGCTACGGCGCGGCCATCGTGATGGAGCTGGTCAACGGCGTGTCCCTGCGGGCGCTGCTGCGCGAGCACGGGACGACGGGGCCGGAGGCGGCCCTGGCCGTGCTCAAGGGCTCGCTGCTCGGCCTGGCCCGAGCCCACTCGCACGGGCTGGTGCACAAGGACTACAAGCCCGAGAACGTGATCGTCCGCGACGACGGGGCCAGCAAGCTGGTCGACTTCGGCATCGCCGTCCAGCAGGGGACCGCCTCGCGGGCCGAGGGCACGCCCCCGTACATGGCGCCCGAGCTGTGGGAGAACATGCCCGCCTCGCCCGCCACCGACGTGTACGCGGCGACGGCGGTGTTCTTCGAGTGCCTGACCGGGCACCGGCCCTACCGGTCGACCGAGCCGAGCGTGCTCGGCTACCAGCACATGCACGCGCCGATCCCGGTCCACGACGCGCCCGAGCCGGTGCGCGAGCTGATCACCCGCGGAATGGCCAAGGACCCGGCCGCGCGGCCCGTCAGCGCCGCCGCGTTCGTCATCGAACTGGAGGCGGCGGCGCGGGCCGCGTACGGCGAGGACTGGGAGGAGCGCGGCAGGCGGCGACTGGCCGGGCTGGTGGCCCTGCTCGCCCTGCTGCTGCCCGTGCCCCAGACGCCTCCCGCCGAGGTCACGACCTCACTGGCGCAGACCGTCTTCCGTACGACGCTGCGTACGGCCAAGCACAACGCGGCCCGGCTGGCCATGGGCGTGGGAGTGGTCGCGGTCGCGACCATCGCCGTGATCGTCGTGCTGTCGAGCCGCGACCAGGCCGTGGAAGTGGCCCTGGCGAGGCCCTCGCAGTCGCAGGGACCGGCCGAGGAGGGCTCACCGCCGGCCACACCGGTCACGCTGAGCCAGCCGCCCGAGGAGTCCCCGGTCGACCTGCCCCGCGACCAGCCGACGGCACTGGCCGTAGCCTCCCCCAGCCCCAAGCCGCACACCGCCGAGCCCGTGGTGGCCACCTCGCCACCGACCACCAAGCCCGCGCCCACTCCCAAGGTCACTGTCACCAAGCCTGTTAAACCCACACCCACAGTCACCAAACCCGGCAAGCCCACGCCCACGCCTGGTAAGCCCACGCCGACCAAGACGCCTAAGCCGCCCAAGACCATCACGCCGACGCCGGTCGTCACCGTGACCACGCCGACGGTGACGCCGACGCCGGTCCCGGTGACCTCGGTCGCGGGGCTCACGCTCGGCGGGCTGACGTTCAACGACGACAACGTGGCCGGCTCCACGCTGTCCATCCGCACCACCGGCACGGGACGGGTCACGGCGACCGCCGCCTGGTCCGTGGGGGGCGTCGGCGTACGCAGCCAGACTCTGCGGCTGAGCGGCGACCGGTCCTATGACCGCGCGCTCAGCTACACCGCGGACGAGCGCCCGTGCGGCAAGACCGTCACGCTGGCCGTCACCACCTTCCCCGCCGCTCCGGGCGGGGCGCGGACGGCCACGGTGAACGTACCGCCATGTCCCACGCGGGTGACGGGCCTGCGGGCCTCGCTCGATCTGGCCGCCTCGCCGGGCCGTACGGCTCAGGCCCGGGTCAGGGTGACCACAAGCGGTACCGCCGAGGTGCCCGTCGAGGCCGCGTTCGCGCTGAACGGCGACCAGGTCGCCACCCGCTCGGCCACCCTGTCCGGCCGGACGGCCTACTCGCGGACGTTCACCTACGCCTTCAGGTCCCGCCCGTGCGACACCACCGTCTCCGTCGTGGTCCGCGCGGGCGACCGGACGGCCACCGCCCGGACCAGGGTGACCTGCCCGCCGAGCGTGCGGAAGGTGTCGATCGTGCGGGCCTCGCTCAGCCCGCGCGGCCCGGCCACCGCGGTCGTCGCCGTGACCACCGACAACGACCAGCCGGTACGGCTCAGCGTCGCCTTCTCCCTGGGCGGCCGGATCGCGCACACCGAGACCCTGACCCTGTCCGGCGACACCTCCTACACCAGGACCGTGAGCTACACCTTCGACAAGGTGCCGTGCGGCACGTCCTGGCTCGTGACGGCCGCCACCCGTCCCACGGCGGACAACGGCGGCGACAGCTCGGGCGGCAAGACCGCGGCCTGTCAGGAGGACCCGCCCACGGACGACGACCCACCCAAGGACGACCCGCCGAAGGACGACCCCACGAAGGACGGACCGAAGACCCCGGCCCCCGACACCCCTTCGGACGACGATTCGGGCACCATTGGTTGACCTCCGGATTCATACTGTGTCCGGACATTAACTGTGGGAAAGCGGTCGCCTCTGGTTAAGCTACGGTCCGTCTGATGAGGGTGGGGGCCCAGAGGACCGCAGAGGGAGACCGCATGTACGACGACCATGGTCAGTGGGTGGTCCCGGGCTACACCGAGATTCGCGAACTCGGCGCGGGATCCGCCGGGCGGGTCGTGCTGGCCCGACGGGACCATGACGGCGTGGAGGTGGCCGTCAAGTACCTGTCCGACGAGCTCCGGTCCGACGTCGGCTTCGTGGCCCGGTTCCGGCACGAGGCCCGGCTGCTGGGCACCCTGCGCAGCCCGCACAACGCCCGCCTGATCGACTATGTCGAGAGCGGCGGGGGCGCGGCCATCGTCATGGAGCTCGTCAACGGGGTCTCCTTACGGGAGCTGCTCAGGTCGGAGGGTCCCACGGGCCCGGAGGCCGCGCTGCTGGTGCTCAAGGGCTCGTTGCAAGGCCTGGCCGCGGCCCACGCGATCGGCGTCGTGCACCGCGACTTCAAGCCCGAGAACGTCATGGTCCAGGGCGACGGCTCCAGCAAGCTGGTCGACTTCGGCATCGCGGTCAGGACCGGCGAGGACGCGAGCGCCGCCGGCACCCCGCCGTACATGGCGCCCGAGCAGTGGTCGGGCGCCTCCGCCGCACCGGCCACCGACGTGTACGCCGCCACCATCGTGTTCTTCGAGTGCCTGACCGGCACCCGCCCCTTTCGCTCGCCCAACCTCGCGGCGCTGGCCCGCCAGCACCAGAGCTCGCCACCGCCCATCGAGGAGGTGCCCGGCCCGCTGCGGAACCTGGTCGAGCGCGGCCTGGCCAAGAACGCCCTCGACCGCCCGCCGTCCGCCGAGGCGTTCCTGACGGAGCTCGAAGCGGTCGCGACCAGGGCGTACGGGTCCGACTGGGAGGAGCGCGGCAAGCGCCGCCTGGCCCGGCTGTCCGGCCTGCTGCTCATGCTGTTCCCCAGCCCGCCCGAGGTGCCGGCCGAGACGCAGACCTCGCTGGCCGAGACCCGTTTCACCGAGCCGCGCGGGCTGCTGAGCAGGCTCTCCACGAAGATCGTGGTCGGCGCCACCTGCACGGGCCTGCTGATCGGCGTGGCGATCGTCCTGGTGAAGACGATGTCCGCCGAGCCCGCCCTGCAGGCGCAGACCTCGCAGGTGACGCCCACCACGGCGGCGCCGGAACCCTCCGCCGCGGCCGAGGAGGAAGAGGAGCCTTCCGAGGAGCCCACACCGACGGCGGAGGAGACGACGCCGGAGCCGACGACGCCGGCGAGCACCGCGCCACCGCCCGTCACCAGCGCGACGCCGAAGCGGACGCCGACGCCCACGCCGACCCGCAAGCCCATCAGGACCGTGAAGCCCAGGCCGTCGAAGACCGCGATCAAGACCCCGCCCGCGGTCGAGTCGGCCGAGCCCGAGTTCACCGGCACGGTCGACAACCCGCCGTCGGGAGCCACGGCCGCCGCCACGAAGGCGCCCACGACCGCGCCCCCGACCGTCCGTCCGACGCGTACCCTCAGCAGCCCGGCCCCCTCCTCCGACCCGCCGAGCAGTCCCGGTAGCGGGGAAGGCAGCGGCAGCGGCAGCGGGGAAGGATCCACGCGGACTCCGTCACCGCAGGACGGCGCCCTCCTGGGGCTCGTGCTGGTGACGTCTGGCGCGCTTCCGGTCACACTTGCGGTTAAGCGCCGTATGGCGGGACGACATCGGAGAAAGCGTTAGAAAGGCTTCGGGGGGCTACGGCGATGGACAACCCGAGAAACGGTATCGCCGGCTTCCGGCTCACCGAGCACACCTGGAACACCGAACTGGGCAACTGGATCGACGCGATCTCACCCGACGGACGCCGGGCCGGGGCCCTGCTGTTCGACCCGAAGATCATCGGGCTGCCCGGGGTGCGCGAGCGCGTCGTGGCGACGGTTCTGACCGACCAGCGGCTGGTCCTGGGCGGGCTGGCCGGGCTGATCCCCGTCGCCGACGTCGTCGCGGCGGGCGAGCAGGTCTGGCTACTCACCGCGCAGGCCGTGAGCCCGACGCTGTCGGACCTGCTGGCCTCGGGGGCGATCGACGCGAGCGGCGCGGCGGCCGTACTGGCGGAGACGGCCCAGACCCTCCTCGCGCTGCACGCGGCCGGGGTCACCCACGGTTCGGTGCATCCCGGCTCGGTGGTCATCACCGCCGAAGGCGCGGCGCTGCTGTCGGAACGCGGCTTATCCGACGCCATCCGCGGCCAGGTCTCCCCGCCGGAACGGGACGTGGCGGCGTGGGCGTCCCTGGCGCGGGCGCTGGCCGCCTCGGTCACGCGGAGCGCCCCGCGCGCGGCGGCCCTGTTCGAGCGGGCCGCGGTCACCACGACGACGCACGGCCTGGGCACCGCCAGGTCCGTCGTGCTCTCCGAGCCCACGGCGCTGCCGGGCGGGGCGATCAGGCACGATCAGCTGGCCCAGGCGGCCCGTGGCAGGTCGGCGTTCGCGCATCCTCCCGTGGAGGCGCAGCCGCCGCTCGACGAGGGCGACATCATCACGCTGCTCGCCGTTCCCAGCCCGCATCAGACGCCGGTGCACTTCGGGCCCGGCGTGAGCTCTGAAGTAAGTACGGAATCGGCCCAGGCCGGCACCACGGCCGAACGGATCTGGCGTGAGGGCCGGGAACAGGTCGGAACGGTCCAGCGCGGTGGCAAGCCGGGTAAGGCGGCACGGGCGAGGCGGCGCCGGACCATCCTCTCGGCGATACTGTTCGCGGTCATCATGGGCGGCGCGATCCTGGCCTGGCTCAAGCTGAGCGGCGCGCCGGAGCTGGCGATCAAATCGATCGACGTCGTGGCCCCGAAGAAGACGCAGGGCTGCGACAGCGCCGTCGTCGTCACGGGCAAGATCGTGACGAATGGTGAGGCGGGCGAGATCAGCTACGAGTGGCGCAAGAACCTGGACAAGGAGGTCGTCAAGCAGACGCTCCAGACGACCGCCGACCAGACCTCCTACACCGTGCCCCTCCGGTGGACGCTCAAGGGCAAGAGCACCGTCAAGGCCACGGCCACGCTGCGGGTGCTGTCTCCCGGCCCGCTCAGGACGGACAAGGCGAGCTTCACGTACAAGTGCTGACCCCTGGGCGCTGATCTCTGAGCGCTGATCTTGAGCGTTGGTGCCGAGCCAGCAATGCATATCAAAGCTGTTGTTACTACGCTGACGAACATGACCACGCAGACCCCCGCGGGCTGGTACCCCGACCCGTACGGATCGCCCCAACTCCGTTGGTGGGACGGCGGCCAGTGGACGGACGCCACCCACCCGCTGGAGCAGGGGGCGTCACCGCAACAGCAACCGCCGTCCGGACCGCAGCAGCAGTCGAGCCCCGACTGGTCCGCCACGCCGGCGAATCCGACGCGGCAGTTCGGGCAGCCGACATACGGACAGGCCGCGTACGGGCAACCGACGCAGGAACAGCCCGCGTACGGGCAATCCACCCAGGGCCAGCCCTCTTTTGGCCAGCCCCCGCAGGGCTCTTATGGGCAACCTGGTCAGGGCTCGGCCCCCTACGGGCAGGGTCAGTGGGGTGACACGCCGCTGCCCGGCCCCGGCTACGGTACGCCGCCGAAGGAGAGCAATCCGCTGCCGTGGGTGTTCGGCGGTCTGGCGGCGCTGGTGGTGGTCGGCCTGATCGTGGTGGCCGGGATCTTCTTCGTCAACCGCAACACCGACGGCACCCTCGCCTCGTCGCCGACGCCCAGCGAGACGGAGCAGCTGCCGCAGCAGCAGGAGACCACCGAACCGCCACCGAGCGTCACAGAGCTGCCACAGCCCCAGGACGGCCGCATCACCGACCCGCAGGCCAACCTGTCGTACCAGGTGCCCGAGGGCTGGAAGGTGCCGGCCGCCGGTTCCCTGAACGGCAGCGACCCGTCCCAGCAGGCCTGGTCGAGTGGCGTGGGGGCGACCTCGCAGGAGAAGTACAACGGCAAGGACGACTGGAGCGGCAACGTCTACACGGGGCTGCTCAACAAGCAATACCCCTACACGGGGACGGACGGGCTGGGTGACACGGCCAAGACGGTGTTCGTGGACTTCGCCGAGTACTACCCGGTTGCCCACACCAACAAGATCATTCAGGACAAAGCACTCAAAATCGGCGATAAGTCCGCCTGGGTGCTCCAGTTCCAGCTCGACTTCTCGAAGGAGTCGAAGGCCAAAGGTTACAAGTGGAACAAGGAAAACGGCGCGATCGTGGTGATGGATCGCGGCGCGGGCCAGAGCCCAGCCCTCGTATACGTGTCAGTTCCGGACAATTTGGGCACCGACGTGGTCGAGAAGGTTCTCAGCTCGCTCAAGCCCGCGTAACCGGTGGCACTAGGCTGGTGGGGTATTCAGGCGGGCGGATGGCTCCGAGCCGCTTGGGCGAGGAGATCGAATGAGTGACTTGCTGGTCTGGATCGACTGCGAGATGACCGGGCTCGACCTGGGTCGCGATGCGCTCGTCGAGGTGGCGTGCATCATCACCGACAGCGAGCTCAACCAGCTGGACGAAGGCGTCGACGTGGTCATCAAGCCGCCGCCCGAGTCGCTGGAGCAGATGTCGCAGGTGGTCCGCGAGATGCACACCGCCTCGGGGCTGCTGCCCGAGATGGCGGGCGGGGTGACGCTGGCGGAGGCGGAGTCGCTCGTGCTCGACTACATCCGCCGCCACATCCCCGAGCCGAAGAAGGCGCCGCTCTGCGGCAACTCCATCGGCACCGACCGCACGTTCATCGCGCGCGACATGCCCGTGGTCGATGGCTATTTGCACTACCGGATGATCGACGTGTCGTCGATCAAGGAGCTGGTCCGCCGCTGGTACCCCCGGGTCTACTTCGCGGCCCCGGAGAAGCAGGGCGGACACCGCGCTTTGGCCGACATCACGGAGAGCATCAGGGAGCTCCGCTACTACCGGGCGGCCATCTTCGTCGGCCAGCCCGGCCCCGATTCGGCCACCGCCAGAGCGGTCGCCGAGCGTGTCAGCGGCTAATCGAGTGGCGTAAAGACTCCCGAAGAACGCTACACTTTTCCTGTGCCGCCACGTCGGCGGCCAATGGTGGGTGTAGCTCAGCTGGTAGAGCGCCAGGTTGTGGTCCTGGATGTCGAGGGTTCAAGTCCCTTCACTCACCCCATGCACGCGGCCGGTCCTTCGGGACCGGCCGTTGTCGTTTTTCTACGGCAACGTCCCCAAAACATGACATTGCGAGTTATGCTCGCTGTCTACCGCTTACGCCGGATGCGCGGGGGCCTCGGCGATCTGACCGTCTGCGCGCGCCCCCGGAGGCCGGATGAGAGTCGAAGACGCAGCGTTCGATAGCGTGTTCACGTCCCTGAGCAAGCGCGAAACCGAGGTCATGGACCTGATCGCCACTGGGCAGTCGAATGGGCAGATCGCGCAGCGGCTGTTTCTCAGCGAGAAAACGGTCAAGAACCATGTCAACCGCATCTACGCCAAGCTCGGCGTGGACTCGCGCGTCACCGCGATCGGCCTCTGGCAATCCCGCCCCCTGCCCTGACCAGGCGATCTCGCGCGTTTCGCCGTAACGGCTGTCTCAGGAGGCGGGCCCTCTCGTGTGCGGGCCCTCTCGTGTGCGGGCTGTCTCGCATACTGGGCTGGTTCGCGTAGTGGGCTGTCTCGTGTGACGCGCCATCTCACACGACGGCCACCCCTATGGCGGCCCTTCTCAGGTGGTGGGCCGCCTCACGTGGACGGATCCCCGCGCGTGCCGGATCCCCGCGCGGGCGTTGCGGGGCCTTTGTCTTACGGCCCGCATGTCTTTTACGGCCAGCATGGGGCACCCCCACCCGCCACAGGTGGCTGAGCTCTGTCCAGGGGGACGCTCCTCCGGTGGAGGTGGTCGGCCGCCGCTACGAGACGGTGAGACCGTCTGAGGGCCATTTGTGAGCCCGAGCCGACCCTCTGATGACGCCCTGCGGGGAATCGTGGTGATTCCCTGCGGGGAATCGTGCTTCATCACCCGCGTGGGCTAGAAAGGGAGGCGTGGAACGATTCGCGAGCGAGTTGCGGCGATGGCGTAGCAGTCGGCGGGTGAGCCAGTTGGAGCTCGCCAACCGGGCCGGCACCACCCAGCGCCACCTCAGCTTCATCGAGCAAGGCCGTTCCCACCCCGGGCGGGCCATCGTCGTGCGCCTGGCCGAGTCACTCGAGCTGTCGCTGCGCGAACGCAACGGCCTGCTGCTGGCGGCCGGCTACGCTCCCGTGTTCCCCGAGTCGGGTCTGGACGACGCCATGCTGCGCCCCGTACGCGAGGCTCTGGACAGCATCCTCGACGGGCACCTGCCGTATCCGGCGGTCGTCGTTCGGCCCTACGGCGAGTTGCTGGCGGCCAACGCGGCCTTCGACGTGCTCACCGAGGGGGCGGCGCCCGAGCTGCTGGAGCCGCCGGTCAACGTGTTGCGGCTCGCCCTGCATCCCAAGGGCATGGGCCCTCGGGTGGTCAACCTCGCGGACTGGGGCCGGCACATCATCGAGAGCCTGCGGGCCGAGCTCCTCCGCAGCCCGGATCCGCGGCTCGACGCGTTCATCGCCGAGCTGGAGTCCTACGTGCCCGACGCGGTGCCGGGAAGCGATCATCTCGGGTTCGCGGTGCCGCTGCGGTTGCGTACCGGCGATACCGAGCTGCGGCTGCTGACCACGCTCACGTCCTTCGCCACCGCGGTGGACGTCACGCTGGCCGAGCTCAAGCTGGAGGCGTTCCTGCCCGCCGACGCCACCACAGCGGCCTTCCTGCGGTCCCGCCACCGCGACTGACCCAGGTCGGCCCGGTGGAGTTTCGGTGAGGCGGCGGCGACGCCCGTGTGGGCGTCGCCGTGTGTCAGGGGCTTGGCGGCCTATGCCCGTGCCATCTGCGGAAGAGCCGTCGAGATGGCCGCGAGGCCGTGTTCCAGGTCGGATTCGGGGATGTTGAGCGCGGGCCTCAGCCGTACCGAACGCGGCCCGCAGGCCAGGAGCAGTACGCCCGCCTCGTCCCGCAGCCGCGTCACCAGCGCGTCGCGCGCGGCCCCGTCGGGCAGGTCGAACGCGCACATCAGGCCGCGCCCCCGGGCGTTGGAAACCAGGTCCGGGTGTTCGGCCTGCAGCTTGACGAGGCGTTCGAGGAGGACGGTGCCGAGCGTGGCGGCGCGCGGGATGAGGTTGTCGCGTTCGACGATCTCCAGGAGGCCGCGCGAGCGGACCATGTCCACCAGCCCGCCGCCCCAGGTCGAGTTGATCCGGCCGCTGACCTGGAAGACGTTGTCGGGGACCAGGTCCACGCGGCGCCCCGCCATGATGCCGCCCACCTGGACCTTCTTCGCGAAGGCCACGATGTCCGGCGCCAGGCCGAGCTGCTGGTAGGCCCAGGGGGTGCCCGTGGTGCCGCCACCCGTCTGCACCTCGTCCAGGATGAACAGCGCGTCGTGCTCGTGACACAGCCGCTGCATCGCCTGCAGGAACTGCGGGCGCATGTGGTTGTCGCCGCCCTCGCCCTGGATGGGCTCGGCGATGAAGCAGGCGATGTCGTGCGGGTGCGCCTCGAAGGCGGCGCGCGCCTGGGCGAGCGCGTGCTCCTCGGCGGCCTCCACATTTCCGAGGTGTACGGCGGGTACGTCGATGCGCGGCCAGCGGAACTGGGGAAAGCGGTCGGTCTTGCCTGGTTCGGTATTGGTCAGGCTCAAGGTGTAGCCACTGCGGCCGTGAAACGCCTTCGTCAGGTGCATGACCTGCGTGCCGAGGTCGCGGGAGCGGCCCGCCGCCTCGTTGCGGCGGCTCTTCCAGTCGAAGGCGGTCTTCAGGGCGTTCTCGACGGCCAGCGCACCGCCTTCGACGAAGAACAGGTGGGGCAGCTCGGGGTCGCCGAGGACACGGGAGAAGGTCTCGACGAAGTCCGCCAGGTGGGCGGTGTACATGTCGGAGTTGGCGGGCTTGTTACGGGCCACCTCGCCGAGAAGCCGGACGAACTCCGGGTCGAAGGGCGGGTTCACGCCGAGCGGCGCGCTGGCGAAAAACGTGTAGAAGTCAAGGTATCGGCGGCCGTTGCCGGCGTCGACGAGCCAGGAGCCTTGGCTGTGCTCCAGATCGAGCACGAGCCGGTAACCGTCGACGAGCAGATGGCGGGCAAGGCGGTCGTGTACGTCCATGTCACCTCCACGTTGAAACCAGACATGGCGTACGTTTCCCAGTTGAACCTATGTCTATGCGGAAAATTTCCTGATTTCAGGTGGCATGGGCGAACTTTTTTACCTCGAACGACAGCACGATCATCGCGATGCCGTACAGGATGGCGAAGATCCCGACCAGCCAGACCAACGTCAGCAGTCCCGCGCCGGGCCAGACGAGCAGCAGGACGCCGAAGACGATGGACAGGATTCCGCCGATGATGAGCATCCACTCGTTCTCGATCACCTTGCGCATCTGCACGCCCGCGACGATCTCCGACGCGCCGCTGAGGATCGCCCAGAACGCGATCACGAAGAGCAGGACCAGCGCGGTCTTGCCCGGCCAGACGAAGGCTATGATCCCCGCCAGGATCCCGAGAATTCCGGAGATGATGAGCCAGACGCGGGAGTCCGTTCCATGCCGGAAGGCGGAGAACACCGAGACGAGCCCGCTGACGATGGCGTACGAGCCGAAGAAGACCACGAGCACGAGCAGCGTGATCGCGGGCCAGATCAGCGCCAGGATGCCGAAGATCACCGCCAAAATGCCGCGGATCAGGACGAGCCACCAGTTGCGTGCGATTTGCTCCATACTGGTGTGATCTCCCGATCGATCACGCAAGCAGCCCACAGCGCGGTCAAAACTCGGTAACCCGCCGCCGTCGGGGCGAAACGCCCTAGACGTGGGAGTAGACCACGATCGACACCGCGATGTACTGGACCAGGTAGGCGGCGATCGTGAACGCGTGGAACACCTCGTGGTAGCCGAACCAGCCGGGGGCCGGGTCCGGGCGGCGCAGACCGTACACGATGGCTCCGGCGCTGTAGAAGACGCCGCCGACGGCGACCAGCACGACGGCGGCCACGCCCGCGCCCGCGAGCAACTGCGGCAGCACGAAGATCGCGGTCCAGCCGAGCGCCAGGTAGAGGACCGTGTACAGCCAGCGCGGCGCGCTCATCCAGAACACCCGGAAGAGCACCCCGGACAGCGCGCCGCCCCAGACGACCGCCAGGACGGCCACGCGGGCGGCCCCGTCGAGCGCGAGGAGCGCGAAGGGCGTGTAGGTGCCCGCGATGATCAGGTAAATGTTGGCGTGGTCGAAGCGCCGCAGCGCCTCCGCCAGGCGGGGGCCCAGCGTGCCGCGGTGGTAGGTGGCCGAGATGCCGAAGAGCAGACCCGAGGTGATCGCGTAGATCGCGGACGCGAGACGGGCCTGGAGGGTGGGGCCGAGCGCCACGAGCGCGAACCCGGCGACCAGCGTCACGGGCAACGCTCCAGTGTGCAACCAGCCTCGTAGCCTCGGCTTCGCGGTGATGGTCGTCATATAACCTACGGTACCGTAGGTTATGGCCACGTTGAGGGTGTGGACCCTCGACGAGACGAAGCTCATATCCCAAAAGGGCCTATCCCCAAAGGTCCTATCCCCTAAAGGGTCATATCCCGTTGAGGAAGCGGGCCGCGACCGGCAGCGCGGCGCTCCGGCCCGAGCCGCCGTTGCGTACGAAGACGCTGAAGGCCAGGTCGTCGCGGTAGCCGATGAACCAGCCGTGCTCCCGCCCGCCACCGGCCTCGGCTGTGCCCGTCTTGCCGGACACACCCGCGGGCAGCCCAGCGGCGGCGGCCGTACCGTGGTCGACGACGGCGGCCATCATCTCCCGCAGCGCCGCGATCGTCCTCTCGTCGAGGTCGACCGGCTTGGCGGCCGGGCCGTCGATCCGCTCGACAGCGGCCTTGGACAGGATGCGCGGCACGCGCAGTGTGCCGCTCTCGACCGCCGCCGCGACCATCGCCATGCACAGCGGGGTCGCCTCCACCGTGCCCTGGCCGTAGGAGTCGGCCGCCAGCTCGTCCACGCCGTCGGGAGGGTCCATCCGACCGCAGTCGCCGCCGAGGCCCGTGGCCAGCTTGGCGCCGCCGAACCCCCACTTCACGGCGGTCTCCATAAGATCGGCACCCGATAATCGGCCCACGGTCTCGCGCACGAACGTGGTGTTGCAGGAGTACGCGAACGCGTCGGCGAACGTCACGCGGCCGTGCGCCTGCTCGCCCGCGTTCTTGACGGAGCTGAAGTTCGGGATCGTGTACCTGGCCGGGCAGTCCACCTCCGCCGCCGGATCCAGGCCCGACTCCAGCAGCGCCGCCGCCGTAACCGTCTTGAACGTGGACCCGGGCGGGAAGAAGTCGCGGAAGGCGCTGTAGTTGCCCTCCAGCCGATCGGCCACCGCGAGCACCTCGCCGGTGCTGGGCCGGATCGCGATGATCGAGGCGTCCCGCACCCCGTCGAGCGCCCGCGCGGCCGCCGCCTGCACCGAGCGCGACAGCGTCGTACGCTCCAGGTTCACCTTGGGCTCGACGGTCATGAGCCGCCGCGCCTGCTGTCCCGGCAGGGCAGACTCCAGCGCCCACCCCTGGGCCACCTCGTCGAACTCGGGCTTGAGCTCGGCGAGATAGGACTCGGCGTAGCTGTCGTTGGGGATCTTGTCACCCTCGCTGGTCACCAGCTCGACCGCGGGCCCGTCGAACTCGGCCAGCCGCACCGTGCCCCCGTCCTTGAGCCGGGGGTCCAGCGTCTCCGGCGCCCAGAGCACCTTCCAGGTCCGGTCGCGCACGGCCAGCCGCAACGTACCGCTGAACGGCCACGCCCCGAACTCGCTCAGCGTCCTGCTCCCGGTGAACGGCACCTCGGCCGAGGTCTCCCCCGTGCTCTTCACGGGCCCGGGCCGCAACTGGATGTCCTGAACATGCAGGTCGTCCGAGAACGACCGGTGCCGGGCGATGAAGTCCGCGGGCGGCTGATAGACCAGGATGGCCATGGCCCCCAGGTCTCCCCGCTGCCACGCCGTGAAGTACGCGGCCGAGGTCTGCGCGGCGCTGCCCTTGACCCGCTTGGACACCACCATCGCGAAGACACCTGCACCCACTACCGCAACAACGGCGATAACCAGCACAATCAGCCTTCGTCGTCGCATACGGTTACTCCCAGGAGGGGATCATCGTGGCACGAGGACAGCGGGAGCCGATGCCCGGCCTCTACCCGGTGACGTTCGGCGAGATCGAACTGCTCCGGGACCTGGACAGGCAGGACGGCTGGGTACTGTCCAAGGATGGCGTACCTCAGTCGTACGTTGACTTACAAGACCCTACATATCTGGAATTCGAGTACGTACGGCTTATGGCGGACGTGATCGACCTTCTTCCGGAAGGCGCGCTCGCCTGCGTCCACGTGGGCGGCGGGGCGTGCACGATCCCGCGCTATGTCGCGGCCACCCGGCCAGGGTCCCGGCACATCGTCCTCGAACCCGACGGGCTCCTGGTCAACCTGATCCGCGAGCAGCTCGGCCTGCGGTCCGTGCCGCGGCTGAAGGTGATAGTGCAGGGTGGGCGCGAGGGCACCGCCAAGGTCTGGGACGACTCGGCCGACCTGCTGGTCCTCGACGCCTTCTCCGGCGCCACCATGCCGGTCGAGCTGGCCACGACGGAGTACATGGGCGACATCTCCAGGGTGCTGCGCCCGTCGGGCACGTTGCTGATCAACATGGCCGACGGCAAGGGCCTGGCCTTCGCCAAGCGGCTCGTGGCGACGGTCCAGGGGACGTTCCGGCATGTCGCGCTGCTGGCGGAGCCGGGCGTCATGCGCGGCCGCCGCTTCGGCAACCTCATCGTCGCCGCCTCGCGGGCGGAGCTGCCGATCGACCTGCTGACGCGCCGCGCGGCCGGCGGCCTCACCCAGGCCAGGTGCGTGTACGGGGAGGCGCTGACGAACTTCGTCGCGGGCGCCCACCCGATCAAGGACGGCGACGCGGTGCTGGCCCCGGTGCCACCCCCGGCCGTCTTCGGTTGAGAACCGCGCTCAGGACCGAGTGGCCGGGTCTTGAGCCCTGGGTCCTGGGGCCCCGCTCGGGACCCGGGCCGCCCCCTCGCTCAGACCCCAGTCCGGCCCCCTTGCTCAGGCCCCAGGTAAGCCAGGACCGCGGCGACCCGGCGGTGGACGTCGCCGCTGTTCTCCAGGCCGAGCTTGGCGAAGATGGAGTTGACGTTCTTCTCCACCGACGAGACCGACAGGTGCAGCGCCCTGGCGATGGCACCGTTGGATCGGCCATGTGCCATCTCACGCAGCACATCGCGCTCACGCGACGTCAGCGCCTCCTGCTCGCCCCGCACGTCACGCCTGGCCAGCAGCCCTTCCACCACCTTGGGGTCGATGACCGAGCCGCCAGAGGCAACAGCCTTGATGGCGCCGAGCAGCTCGTCGAGATCGCCCACTCTGTCCTTGAGCAGATAGGCGAACCCCTCGGTGCCGTGCTTGAACAGCTCGAAGGCGAACAGCGCGTCCGAGAACTGTGACAGCACCACGACCCCGACGCCCGGATGATCGGTGTGGACGCGATGGGCGGCGTCGATCCCCTCGAACCCCTGGCGCCAGTCCCCTCCCGGCATCCGGATGTCGGTGATCACCACGTCGGGGCCGAGCCTGCGCGTGGCGTCGACCAGTTCGTCGGCGTTGCCCACCGCGCCGACGACCAGGACCTCGCCCGAGGTCTCCAGCAGCCGCCGGGTGCCCTCGCGTACCAGGTAGTGATCGTCGGCCACGATCGTGCGGATCCGCTCAGGCATCGACCGGCACCCAGGCGTTCATCCGTGTCCCCTCTCCTTGCCCGCTGTCGAGGTCGAGTCCGCCGCCGAGCGCGTCGAGGCGGTCGGCGAGCGTGGCCAGCCCCCGGCGGCCGGCGGCCGACGGATCGAAGCCCTGCCCGTCGTCCGTGACGATCGCACGCAGGCGGCCGTCCGCCCGCGCCAGGCGTACCTCTATCTTGGTGGCGCCCGCGTGCTTGAGCGCGTTGGCCACCGCCTCACTCACGGTGAAGTACATCGCGCCCTCCACCTCGTCGGGGAAGCGCTGGGCGCGCAGCTCCCTGCTCGCGACGACCGTGGTCGGCACCGGCAGCCGGGCGCAGCGCCCCTCCACAGCCTCCACCAGGCCGCCCTGGCTGAGCGAGCTGGGATGGATGCCGGCGGCCAGCTCCCGCAGGTCGTTGAGCGTCTGGCGGGCCTGCTCGCGCAGCTCGGCGAGCATGTCGGGGCCGCCACCGGTGGCGCGGGCCAGCTCCAGCCCGGCGATGAGCGCGACGAGTTGCTGTTGCACGCCGTCGTGGATGTTGCGCTCGATGCGCCGGCGTTCGGCCTCCTGGGCGTAGACCAGGCGTCCGGCCAGCCCGGCGCTCTGGATGGCGAGCCCCGCCGGCACGGCCAGCGCCTCCAGGAGCCGCCGGTCGCCGGCGGTGAGGCGGTCGCCGTCCCTGGGCCCGCACTCGATCCACCCTGAACCGCCCCGCACGGGCAGCGTCAGCGCCGCGGCGCCCTCCTCCCGCCCGGCGACCACGCGGGTGCCGTCGGCGAGCGTGACCGCCGCCCACCTGACCTCCAACCCATCGCGTACGGCCGCCGCGAGCCTGCCGAGCTGCTCCACGGGCTCCGGCGTCTCCTCTAACGCCGTGCCCAGGCTCGTCAGCATCTCGCCCACGGTCGGCCGGACGTCGAACACCACGAGGAGCCGCGAGCCTCTGATGCCGATCCTGAGGTCGAGCAGCCGATGCCTGACGACCGCGACAGCGATCGCCACGGGCAGGGACCCCAGCACGGCCAGCACGCCGACCACCCCGGCCAGCGGCGCGGCGAGCCCGACGAGGAAGAAGGAGAGCAGCACGAACCCGGCGAGGTTGACGGTCATTCCCGCGACCATCCAGGCGTACTGGCCGCGCTCACCGCTCCCGCTCCGCCGCCAGCGGGCCACCAGCCCGCCGAACACGACGAGGGTGATGATCCAGGTGACGAACTGACCGACCCCGGACACGAGCCAGGCGACCAGGTCGGCCGAGCCGGCCGACACCAGCTGGCCGGGCGTGGCGGAGGGGATGGGGCCGATCATGAGGTTGCCCGTGAAGTGGACGGCGATCGCCACGGCCCCGATCCACGCGACGGGCCGCCAGCGGCGCGACGACAGCCGGCCCTCGGGAAACAGCAGCGGGACGAAGATCCACAACAGTCCGTAATAGACGGGGAAGACCGCGACCAGCACGCGGACGAGCACCGGTGCCACGTCGAGCGTGCTCAGCCCGACGCCGAAGGTGCTCACACCCAGGCAGACCGCCGTGGCCAGGAGCAGCCAGACATAGGGGATCCGCGGGCGACGGACCGCCAGCAGCCAGCCGAGTGCCGGCAGGACCAGGCCGATGACGATGTACGCCCACTCCGTGGGAGGGGCGGGCAGGCCGCTCCCCAGCAGCGTCCCCGCCGTCACACCTGCGGCCGCGATCACCGCGAGCAGCCCGGCCACCAACCTGGAACTCATAAGGCCCCATCGTCGCGGGGGCGGTGGGCTGCGTCTATGCGGATAACCGCACATCCGGTGCGGTTATCCGCAGTCTCAAGACGGCGGCTCACCAGGTGGGATATGCAGGACGGGGTCTGTTGGGTGGGAGGCACGTGTTCCACCGGGGTCTGAGTCGAAATCGAACGCGAAGTCGAAGGAGCCACCATGCACTCCCCGTCGAAGCCCGCCCTCGCTGTCGCGGCCGCCGCCGTGACCGTGTCACTGACCGCCTGCGCGACAGGGACCACCACCACCAGCCCGCCCGGGGCGGCCGCGAGCCGGCCTGCGACCCTCACCAGCCTGTCCGGGACCGCCGCGAATCGGCCTGCGGGCGTGACGAGCCTGTCCGGGCGCGTCGCGAACCGGTCTACGGGCGACACGAGCTCGCCCGTGACCGCCGCGAACCCGCTCACGGTCTCCGCCGCCGTCAGGAACGTTCCAAGTACTCCCCCCGCGACGACCGCGCCGCCCGTGGAGATTCCCAGTACGCCTGTCGGCCAGCAGTTGCGCTGGCTGCTCGACGCCCCCGCCAGGGCGCCGATCGGGCAGGCCGAGCTGGCCGAGCACTTCGCCCCGGCGTTCCTGCAGCAGGTCCCCGCGGACAGGATCAACGAGACCCTGGCCGGGCTGCGCGGGATCCAGCCGCAGAAGATCATCGCAGCCGTGCCCACCGTTCTGATCGCGCATGTGGTGGTCGGCACCCAGACGCTCAAGCTGACGCTCTCGGTGGACGCCACGGGCAAGATCAACAGCGCGCAGTTCACCGAACCGGCCACCCCTCAGCCCTCCCCCACGAGCTGGGACGAGCTGGATCAGCGGGCGCGCAAGGCAGCGGCCCGCGTGGGGTTCCTCGCCGCCGAGGTCAAGCGCGATGGCACCTGCCGCCCGGTCCACGCCGTCGCCGGCCGGCAGGCGCGCCCGCTCGGCTCGATGTTCAAGCTGTACGTCCTCGGGGCCGTCGCCAAGAAGATCGAGCAGGGCAGGTTCTCGTGGGACACCGCGATGACGATCAAGCCCGAGTTGAAGAGCCTGCCCAGCGGCCAGCTCCAGGACCGCCCCGACAACAGCCAGGTGCCGGTGCTGGAGGCTGCCAAGATGATGATCTCCATCAGCGACAACACGGGCGCGGACCTGCTGCTCCACCAGGCCGGCCGGACGGCGGTCGAGGAGCGCGTCCGGGCCTGGCGCGGCCAGGTGAAGCGGAACACGCCGTTCCTGACCACCAGGGAGCTGTTCGCGCTCAAGGGCGCCGACTACCCGCGACACTCCAAGGAGTTCCTGTCGCGCGACACGGCCGGGCGGCGGGGCTACCTGTCGGCGGTCGTCGACAAGCTCCCGCTGTCCAGCATCGTCCCGTGGATCGCGCCGCGTGAGCTGGACACCGTGGAGTGGTTCGGCTCCCCGGCCGACATCTGCCGCGCGTACGCGGGACTGGCGAAGAGCCGGGACAAGCGGATCGGCGAGGTGATGTCGCAGAACGACGGCGGGATCAACTTGCCGGCCAAGGAGTGGTCCACCGTCTGGTACAAGGGCGGCTCCGAGCCGGGCGTGCTCGACCTGAGCTACCTGGCCCGCACGCCATCCGGCCGCACCTTCGTGGTCACGGCCCTGGCCTCCGACCCGTCCGCCGCCCTCAAGGAGGACCAGGTGTACGAGGAGCTCGTCGCGCTCTCGCGGGGCGCCTTCGCCTTGCTCAAGTCGTCCTGACCCTGGGCCCTTCGGCGTCCTGAGGCTGGATTTCCGACGGCCGAGTCCGGGCTCCTGGCGGCGGAGTCCGCTCGCCTGGAATAGTTGAATTCTCAACTTGGTTGAGCACAGCAGATTCCGCCGAAGGGAGCCCGACATGCCCGCCGTCACCGTAGAGAACCCGCTCAGCCTGCCCCGCCTGCCGGAGCCGCTGGCCGAGGCGCAGGACCGCAAGGTGCTCGCCGTCGAGACCGCGCCGAGCGGCTTCGAGGGCGAGGGCTTCCCGGTACGCCGGGCCCTGGCCGCGATCAAGCCTGAATACCTCGACCCGTTCGTGATGATGGACCAGATGGGAGAGGTCGACTACGCGGCCGGCGAGCCCAAGGGCACCCCGTGGCACCCACATCGCGGCTTCGAGACCGTCACGTACATGATCGACGGTGTGATGGAGCACCTCGACTCCAACGGAGGCGGCGGCACGATCACGAACGGTGACACCCAGTGGATGACCGCCGGCGCCGGCATCTTGCACAAGGAGGCGCCGCCGGAGTGGCTGGTGCAGCAGGGCGGGCTGTTCCACGGCGTCCAGCTGTGGGTGAACCTGCCGGGCGCCAAGAAGATGATCGCCCCGAAATATCAGGACATCGGAAGCTCCAGCGTCGCGCTGCTCAGCAGCCACGACGGCGGCGCCCTGGTCCGCCTGATCGCGGGCGACCTGGCCGGGAACACCGGACCCGGGAGCACCCAGACGCCGATCACCCTGCTGCACGCCACGATCAGCCCGGGTGCGCGGCTGACCATGCCGTGGCGCAAGGACTTCAACGCCCTCGCCTACGTCCTGTCGGGCCGCGGCACGGTCGGGACCGAGCGGCGCCCGCTGGTCAGCGGCCAGCTGGCCGTGTTCGACGGCTTCGGCGACCGTCCGGGGCTGACCACGTCGGGCGAGACGATCACGCTGTCGGCGAAGGACACGATGGAGGTCATCATTCTCGGCGGTCAGCCGATCGGCGAGCCGGTGGCCCATTACGGCCCGTTCGTCATGAACACCCGCGCCGAGCTGGCCCAGGCTTTCGAGGACTATCAGGCGGGACGCCTGGGCTCCATTCCCGCCGCCTGATTACGAGAATCGCATCGAGCGGCCCGCTGTTAAGCGGGTCCGCTATCGAGTAGGCCGCTGTTGAACGGGCGCTGTTGAGCGCGCCGCCAAGTCATTGGAACTGGGCCGCCGTTATTCACGGCGGCCCATTGTGTTTAAAGGGCGACGCGGCGGTTACGGGCGGACCACCGTCTTCTTCGGCCCGCAGTGGTCGAATTTCACCTTGTACGGCTTGCTCACACAGGCCCAGAGCTCGATCTTGCCGTGCGACATGCGCCTGGTCCGCTGCTCAAGGCAGTCCTGGTTCTTGTAGTAGTTGGCGTACTGATAGGTGTGCCCCTGATACCTGACTTTGGCCATCGCGTAGCGGTGGTCGGCATTCCGGTCGCAGACGATGATTCTCGTGTCGCTCTCCAATTGGGCTTCGGCGAGCACGCCCCCGTGCCCGTCACTCAGGGATGCGCGGGGAATCGCCCGAGCGGTGGCCGAAGCGGCGGTGGTGCCCACGGTGGCGAGCGCCAGTCCGGCGATGGCGGTGACGAGTAGCAGCTTTTTCACAATGCCCCCTGTCGTTTTGCATTTCCGTAGGAAAGACGACGACATCGGCGGCAAAGTTCATAAAAAGTGCGAGCCGATTTCGGCGCGCTCGTCGAGGGCGGCCCATGGCCGGGCGGACCGGCCGGGCGCGACGAGGCGCCCGGGAAGCCCCCGCGATCCCGGCACCAGCCGATCGACAAGTCGTGAAGTACGTACTAATGTGCTGATTCATCATGAAGGACGTACATAAATCAGATTTCGACACTGACCCCGACGGAAGCCTCTTCGATCCCACGACCAGGACCGCCATGCGGCAGTTCACCGGCGGAGGCGACACCGCCGCGCTGGAGGCCGCGGCCGCCGTTCGCACCGCCTTCCACGCCATCGAGCGGATGCGCGCCCATGGCAGCCAGGGCAGGGGGTTGAGTTCCGGCGCGATGGACTTGCTGATGCGGCTCGGCGCCGCCGAGGGAGACGGAGTGAGCATCGGGGAGCTGGCCCAGTCCGCGGGTGTCAGCTCCCGTAACGTGACCGGGCTGGTCGACACGCTGGAGCGTGAGGGTCTGGTGCGGCGGGTCCCCGACCAGCGGGATCGGCGTTCGGTCCTGGCCCAGATCACGACAGAGGGACGGGATTGGATCAAGGCGTTCAGCGAGCCGTCGCAGCGGGCGATGGCGGCGATGTTCAGGGACTTCACAGCCGACGACCTGACCCGGTTCCGGGACCTGTGCCTGCGGGTGGCCGACAATCAGCACCGGCTCGCGCAGTATCTGGAAGGTGCCTCATGAGCGGCGAGAACCGGACGCGTGAGGTCGTACGCGACTACCACGAGGCGCGCTTCCGTGGCGATGTGGCCACGGCCGCCGCGCTCATTGGCGACGGGTTCAGCTTCCGTAGCCCGCTCATGAGCTCCGACGACGCCGCCGGCCACCTGGCCGGGATCACCGGCTTCGTCCAAGTGGTCACCGGCGTCGACCTGATCAGCGAGCTCTACGGCGAGTCGGAGGCCACGCTCGTGTACGACGTGCACACCGCCACGCCGGTGGGCACCCAGCGCACCGCCGAGCACTTCCAGCTCGTCGACGGCCGGATCGTCTCCATCATGCTGATCTTCGACGCCACGCCGTGGCAGCCGATGAGACAGCTGATGGGCTGAGCTCAGCCGTGAGCGGTCAGGGGGACGGCAGGGCGGCGGCGGTCTGGCGCCAGATCCTGCCGTCCTTGATCACTAGCGTGCCGAACGTGGTGACCTTGTTGCCGGCGATGGTCATGAGGGCGTTGTAGAAGATGACGTCGTCCACCGCCTGGACCGACGTGACCTCGACGACCTGCGGCTCGGCGGCCAGATAGGCGCCGAACAGCTCCCGGATCTCCGCCGCACCCCTGGCCACGCGGTCGAAGCGGACGACCATGGCCTCCTCGTGGTACTGCGCCAGCAGGGCCTCCAGGTCCCGGTCCGCGATCGCGGCCAGTTGGCGGTCGAACAGCTCCATCACGGTCATGCCTCTCCTCCGGGCAGGGGACGGCGAAGATCGTAGGCGACCTGCGCTCCGCCGTACAAGAGAATCAAGGGGAGCGCCAGCGCGGCCGGGAGCGCGGAGGTGACGAGCGTGAGCACGGCGGCCGCCACGCGGATGCCGGTCGCGAGCCGGTCGCCGGAGCACAGGTGCTGGAGGCCGAGAGTGACGAACACCACCGCGGCGGGGACTCCGACGGCCCAGCCCGTCCCCGGGTGGGTGATCGCGTGCTCGACACCGATGCCGAACGCGACAAGACCCAGCGACAGCGGCAGATGGGAGTAGACCCAGACCTGTCCGGCCAGCTGAGTACGCAGCACCACGGACTCGTCAATATGCCCGAAATACAGCCACCAGAACGCCATGGCGATCGCGATGCCCGCGAGGGCGATCAGCAGGGTGCCGGGCGTGACCGCGTGGCTCTTCAGCCCGACCACCACCGCGGCGACGACCTCGCCCAGCACGATCACCACGAACAGTCCGAACCGCTCGGGCAGGTGCTCACTCTGCGGCGGCAGCGCGCCCTGGTGCCGCCGCGCCAGGAGCGGCGTGGCCAGGTCGATCACCATGGCGACGGCCCACAGGACATAGCGCAGCGGCGGCTCGACGGCCAGCGACGCCGTCCAGATGACCACCGACACCGTGAACCCGGCCACATAGCTGCTGGTCAGCGGCCGCCCCTCGGGCACATGCCGCCCGGCGCGCAGGTAGGCCACGATGAGCAGGATCCGCACCGCCACATAGGAGAGCGCGAACAACGCGGAACGCTGCCCGATGTCGCCCACGCTCGCGGCCATCGTGCCAATGGCCAGGATTTGGGGTAGTACGAGCAGACGATGGCTCACGTCATCGGTGTCGAACCTGTTCGCGTAGAACACGTACCCCGCCCAGGCCCACCAGATGGGCACGAACAGCCCTATGAACGCCAGAATCCGCCCTGGTTCGGTCCCCTCGGCCAGCACATCGGCCAACTCGGCCACGGCCACCACGAACACCAGGTCATAGAGCAGCTCCAGCCAGGTGGCCCGTCGCTGCACTCCCTCGAACAGCCGTAACCTAGGCGGCTGCCAACTCCTGCTCACCCATACCTCCCACATGTAATCGTGTAATTATGTCGCCCTGGAGGTCTGGTGCGCACGGCATCGGTTGAGTAGGGGGTACTCAGGACGAACCCCATTATCCGGCCTACCTTCACGGAAGGACGGACGATGGGGGGACACCATGCACTTCGTTCCATTAGCGCCGGATGCGCTGGCCAAGCTGGAGACCCGCTTCTACGAGCTGAAGGCGGCCGGGCTCCTGCCCGAGCACCTGACGTTCGAGGACTACTACGCGATGTGGCGTTCCGAGCGGCGTGGGCCGCGCTCGGTGGGCCTGGATGACGGCAACCTCACCCCGCAGGCTCCCGACGTGAGCCTGATCAACCGGCCGCCGAAGAAGCTCAAGGGCGTCATCAAGACGCTGGTGCTGCTGGTCGACTTCGCCGACAAGCCGCACGATCCGGCTCACGACGCGGAGCACTTCAGGCGGCTGCTGTTCGGCACCCAGCCGGGCAGTATGCGCGACTTCTACCGGAAGGTCAGCGGCTTCGGCGACGACCACGGCATCGACGTGCAGGGCGAGGTGTTCGGCTGGTTCCGGCTGCCGGAGACCCTGGCCTTCTACGCCAACAACAAGTCGGGGCTGGACGAGGACCACTTCCCGCGCAACGCCCAAGGTATGGCGCGGGACGCCGTACAGGCCGCCCTGGCGGCGGGTGTCGAGTTCGACCCCTCCTACGACGTACTCGACGAGCACCGGGTCACCGCGCTGTTCGTCGTGCACGCCGGGCCGGGCGCCGAGACCTTCGCCGACGCCGAAGGGCTGCAGTACATCTGGAGCCTGAAGTGGACCGTCGGCGACGAGCCCATCGCGGTCGGGCCCGACCTGGAGGTGAGCACCTTCCTGACCGTGCCCGAGGACTGCAACGTCGGCGTCTGCGCCCACGAGTGGGGGCACCTGGCGGCGCGCTGGGCCGACTACTACGACACCGACCGGGCGCAGACCGGCGCCAAGTCGCACGGGCTGGGCAACTTCTGCCTGATGGCGGCCGGCTCGTGGGGCAACCGCGGCGTCACGCCCGTCTTCCCGACCAGCATGCTGCGGATGTTCCACGACTGGGTCACCCCGCGACTGGTCACCGAGACCACCCACGGCATCACGCTCCGGCCGGTGGCCGAGGGCGGTGACTTCGTCGTCGTCCGTAACGATCGGACGATGAAGGACTCGCAGTACATCGTCGTGGAATACCGCCGCAAGCGGGGCCAGGACGAGTTCCTGCCCGACCAGGGCATCGCGGCCTACGTCGTGGACGAGGCCATTCCCAACGTCGACGACGAGCGGCGGCTGGCGATCGAGCTGATGCAGGCCGACGGCCTGCGCCAACTCGCCCAGATCGGCAGCCTGGGAAACAGGGGCGACGCCAACGATCTGTATCCCTCACTGGGCAACACGAGCATCGGCCGGGACACCAGGCCCCCGCTCGATCTGCCCGGGGGCGGATGGACCGGCGTGACCATCGAAGTCTCCGGCACACCGGGCGACGATGAGATGACGATCGACGTCGTGGTCAGCTCATAAGGGCAGTCCATGACGGGGACTACGGCAGATGCTGGGCGAGTGCCGCGACCGCCCAGCATCTGCCGTAACTGGCTCTATCTCGTCGCACACGCCGACCGCGGTCCGCCATTCTCTCGTCGTACGGGCTGACCGCGGTCGACGAAACTCCCGTCGCACGCGCTGACAGCGATCCACGAACCTCTCGTCATACGTGCTGCCACCGGTCTGCGAATGGGCCCTGCGGGCGGCCAAGAGTGCGCGCGTCACGGCGCCCAGCCACGTAAACCGCAGGAGCGTGCCCCTGGACGGAGCCCAGGTGGGACGATGGGTGGGGTGGGTGTGGCCGGCCGTAAAAAATCGCCCGTAAAAATCGCCCGTAAAGACGCTCAGTTCAGTGTGAGGCAGGCGATGCGCGGGGCGGGCTGCTCGGAGGGGGTGGTCGGCCTGGCGTGGAGGACCAGGGAGTGGGGCACTTCGCCACCCGTCAGCGGCCAGTCGTGGCGGGCGGTGGCGCGCCCGGCGCCGGAGCCGTCCGTCTTCAGGTCCAGCCACACCTCGCTGGTGGCGTCGGCTCGGCCGGCTATGTGCTGGAAGTGCGCCCCCGCGTCGGCGGGGCCCTTTCCGCAGGGCGCGACATGGAGGTGGGCGCCGTATCGATGGTTGGGCACCAGGCCCTCCACCACCAACGAGGTCACCGTCTTACCGCCCGTGGACTCGGCGGTCACGCTCGCCTGAGCCCCCTTGGGCACCAGCTTGCGGTTGTAGACGATGGCCATCGTGGTGCGCGGCTTGAACACCCCGGCGCCCGTGAGCGTGGTGGGCGCCGCGGCGGCGTCGGAGCTGTGGACGGCGTTTCCCACGGGCGCTTCGGCCTCGGGATCGGCCGGGCTCTGCGCACAGCCCGCGACCGCCAGAGCGAGCAGCAACGCGGCCGAACGCACCCTCAGCGGGCGAACGCGCGGGGCGGTGGACTGCTCCACGATGACGAAGTCGGGGTATCCAGGACTCAGTTGGGCACGCGCCCTCTGTGACCGGACGGACGCGGGCATCCGTTGTGCGATGGCGGGCGTGGGCAGGCGCATGGGAACCCCCAAAGCGATGACGAGCCCTGGCCAGGCTCACGGGGCCACCACTCTAACCAGTAACCGACCCACTACGCACCGTGTTTGGCGGCGATCCCGTCGATGAGTCCGGCCAGGGTGAAGTCGTTCTCCGTGAGCCGCCCCTTGTCGTGGGTGGTCAGCGAGAGGTGCAGTTTGCGCCACCGGATGTCGATGTCGGGATGGTGGTTCATCTCTTCGGCCTGGACCGCGATCTCGTCGACGATCCGGATGGCCGTGGGGAAGTCGGGCGCGGTGATCGTGCGCCGGATCTCCTCGCCCTCCCTACGCCATTTGGGCAGGTCGTTGAGCTTGCTGTCGACGTCCATAAGCTCACGTTACTTCAGCGCCCCCGCGCCGAGGCCGGACTGGATCTGGCGCTGGAAGATGATGTAGACGATCATCACCGGAATGATCGCCATGCTGAGGGCGGCGAACAGGCTCGGCCAGTCCGCCTCGTACCCGGCGATGGTGGAGATGTCGGCGATGCCCTGGGTGATGACCCACTTGTCCTTGTCGTCCGTGAGCAGGACCAGAGGCAGCAGGTATTGGTTCCATTGGCCGAGCACGTTGAAGATGGTGATGCTGATCAGGCCGGGCTTGGCCATGGGGAGCATGATCTGGAAGAACGTGCGGGTGTGGGAGGCGCCGTCGATCGCCGCCGCTTCGGCCACGGTGTCCGGCAATGTACGGAAAAATGCGGCCAAGAAGAAGACCGTGAACGGCAGCGAGTACGCGATGTAGACCAGGATGAGCCCGATGTGGGAGTTCAGCAGCCCGAGCTGGAGGACGACGAAGAACAGCGGCCCCAGCGCCAGGAAGATCGGGAACGCCATCCCCGCCACGAAGAAGTAGTAAATCACCCTGTTGCCGAAAAACTGGTAGCGCGCCAGCACATACGCCGCCATAGAGCCGAACAGCATCGTCCCCAAAGTGCTGAAAAATACGACGACAACGGTGTTGAGCATGTACTGCCCCACATGGGCCTTGTCCCAGGCCCTCCCCCAGGCGTCGAGCCGCAACTGACCGGGCAGCTGAAGCGCGTCCCCGAAGATCTCCGTGTTGTTCTTGAACGACGCGAGGAACGTCCAGAGCAGCGGCAGGATGATCAGCAGCGCCCAGATGAAGAGCGCCAGATGAGAAAGGCCGCCAAGGACCCCGAGCCGGGGTCTGGCCGGACGAGGCGTGGCCATGCGAGAGGAGGTCGATGTCATGTCAGAGCTCGATCCTCTCGCGCCGCGTGGTGCGCAAGGTCAGCACCGCGAACGTCACGGTGAGAAAGAACAGCACGACCCCCATCGCCGAGGCGTAACCGACCTTGGAATAGGTGAACGCGGTCTTCCATATCTCCACGGGCAGCACGGTCGTGGCCCCGTCGGGCTCTCCTTTGTCCCCGGCGAGTACGAGGATCAGCGCGAACCCGTCGAACGCCGCGATCCCCAAATACACCCAGCCCACCTGGATGGTGTCGCGCAGCAGCGGCAGCGTTATCGAGAAGAACAGCCGCGCCCGCCCGGCCCCGTCGAGCGCCGCCGCCTCGAAATAGTCCTTCGGAATGGCGGCCATTCCCGCCGAGAAGAGCACCACGTAGAATCCGACGGCCTGCCAGATCATCACCGCCAGAATCGCCCAGAGGGCCAGGTTCGGCTCGACGAGCCAGCCGACGGGATCAAGGCCCAGCTTGACCAGGACTCCGTTGATCACGCCGCTCTCGTCGGGCCGGTAGACCGCCTTGAACAGCACCCCGACCACGGCCACGGCGAGCACCTGGGGGAAGAAGAACACCACCCGATAGAACCTCGACCCCCAGATCCCCTTCATTCCCGCGCCGCGCGTTCCCCCGCCCAGGTTCAGCAGGAACGCGAAGAACAACGCGATGGCGACCGTCACGAGCGGTAGCACGAGCAGCAGGATTCCGTGATTGCGCAGGGCCCGCCAGAAGACCTCGTCCCCGAATAACCGGGTGAAGTTGTCCAGCCCGATGTAGTGCAGCCTCGACTTGTAGCCGTTCCAGTCCGTCAGGGAGATCTGGAACGCCTGGATGTAGGGGCTGATCACGAACACCGAGTAGAGAGCGACAGGAACGGCGAGAAACGCGGCGACGAACCCGTACTTGCGCAACCGCTCCATGGGCTAGTTGCTCCGCGTCTGCTTGACGACGGACGAGTCCTTCTTGATGGCGTCCGCCTTCTTCTGCATGTTCTGGCAGAACTTCTCGGGCGTGATGCGCCCGGCCATGACCACGTTTATCTGCTGGGTGCCGTAGTCGAACAACTCCTTGTACCAGCCCTCGAAACGGGCGTCGGTGATGATGTTCTGGCCGGCGGCGTCCTGTGCCTTGGCCGCGCTCTTGAGGCCCGGGGTGAGATCCAGTCCCTCGGCCGCGCCGTTGACCACGGTGAGGTTCAGCGTCTTCTCGGTGAAGCCCTTGGCCCCTTCCTTCGACAGCATGATGCGGAGATACTCCAGGCCGCCCTGCGGGTTCTTGCCTTTGGCGGAGACGAAGAAGTTCTCGCCGACCCCCACCTGGATGGCCCCGTACGGCATCTTGTCGGCGGCGGTGACGTCGGGGATCGGGGCGATGGCGTACTCGAAGTCCTTGGGCTTGTCCTTGGCCATCTCGTTCTCGATCCACGAGCCGACCGGGTAGAAGAGCAGCTTGTTCTGGAGCTGCTTGACCTGGGTCTGGGTGTGGTCGAGGCCGAAGTACGCCTTGTCGCCATAAAGCGTCTGGATCTCCACCCAGGCGGTCACCGACTGCTTCACCGGCTCGGCGTTCCAGGCGTTGTCGACCAGGTTGTCGATGTCGATGAGGACCTGGTTGCCGCCGATCTTGGCGGCCGTGTAGAGGGCGTTCCAGAGCTGGTAGTACGGGCCCTTCTGTCCGGGATAGGCGAACAGCAGGATGCCCTCCTTCTTCGCCGTGTCGCCGAGCGCCTTGAACTCCGCCCACGTCTTCGGAAGCGCCCACCCCTTGGCCGCGAAGAGCTTGGCGTTGTACCAGAGCGCGCGGTGGGAGACGGTGTAGTTGAGGACCAGGTCCTTGTCGTCGATCTTCGCGTTGTCCAGTACGGCCGGCGTCACGGTGTCGCGGACCTTCTTGGACGGGTCGTCCAAGGACGGCGCGTCGAACAGCGCGGTCAGGTCGGCCAGCTGGCCCTCGCCGGCCATGGCGGCCAGGTCGAGTGCCTCGGGGCCCGAGTTGTTGACCACGTCGGGCACGTCGCCGCTGACGAAGCGCGGGCGCAGCTGGGTGCCGATCTGCTGGGTCGCGTTGTGCTTGACCGTCGCGCCGGGGAACCTCTTCTCGTACATCTTCTCGTGCAGGTCCTTGGCGTACGCGTCGCCGTAGCCGCCGCTGAAGATCGTGACCTCCAGCGGCTTCTTGGCGTCGACGCCGAAGGGGTTCTTCGGGTCGGCGGAGACGGCGATCGAGCCGGTCGGCGTCGCGGTGGGCTCGTCGCCGGCGCCACTGGTGGCGCAGGCGCTCAGCAGGCCCGCGCCGGGGCCGGCGACGAACGCGGTCATGCCGATTCGGCGCAGCAGCTGACGCCGAGTGATCTCTCCCGGGTGGGTCATGGGGGGCTCCTGAAGAGGACGAATTAGGAAAGTTTCCTAACCGTTTGCCCGAAGGTACGAACGGCCGGGCGCACCCGTCAAGGGGCGCAATCGAGCCGTAACACCTTTGCCACGATCCTTTGCCGTGAACCTTCCGCAGAAAGGACACTAGATGCCTGCCGCCCAAACGGCCACCCACCGTCAACCCGAAGCGCTCTCGGGTCCCGTCAGCCGAAGTGCGCCCTGGTCTCGGCGAAGGCCAGGTCGGTGCCCTCCAGGGCTCGGGCCACGTCCTCCTCTGTGTGCGCGGCCGACATGAACCAGTTGTGCCACGGGTGGATGTACACACCGTGCCGCAGGCAGGCGTCGCTCCAGTACATGGCGGTCGACAGGTCGGCGTCGCCGTCGAAGCTCAGCCACGGGATCGTCACAGGTCCGGTCTGGTTCACCACGAACCCGTGCGCCTTGGCCTGCCCATACAGCCCGTCACGCAGCCGCGTCCCGGCCCGCTCCATGGCCGCGATGCCGTCGGTGTCGCGCAGCGTCTCGATCGTCGCCTTCGCCGCCGCCATCGCCACGGCCGAGAACCAGAACGAACCCGTCGAATACAGCGTCTGAGCCGGTCCGCGCAGCGCGTCCGTGCCGGTCACGGCGGCTATGGCGTAGCCGTTCGCCATGGCCTTGGACCACGCCGTCAGGTCCGGCCGTACGCCATAGGGCTCCCACGACCCCCGCAGGTCGATCCTGAACCCCGCCCGGACGTCGTCGATCACCAGCGCGGCCCCGATCCGGTCGGCCAGCGCCCGCGCGGCCCGCGCGAAAGCGGGCTCCACCAGCTCCTGGTCCTCGAAGGAGTCGTGCTTGAACGGCGTCACGATGATCGCCGCGACCTCCCCCTCGACTGTGGCGGCCGCGGCCTCCAGCGACTCGATCGAGTTGTAGTCGAACTCCACCAGGTCGGCCCGCTCGTTCGGCGTCGTCCCGGCCAGCGACGGCGTGCACCAGGGGTCGGCCCCGTGGTAGGCGCCGTGGGCCATCAGCACCTTCGTCCGGCCGGTGGCCGCTCTGGCGACCATGAGGGCCTGGGTGGTGGCGTCGGTGCCGTTCTTGGAGAACATCGCCCAGTCGGCGCTGGGCACGGTGTCGACCAGCAGCTCGGCCAGCTCGACCATGATCGGCCCCGGCCCGTTGAGGCAGTCGCCGAGAGCCAGTTGCTTGGCGGCCGCCTCCTCCACGCGCGGGTGCCGGTGCCCGAGCACCACCGGGCCCCAGCTGCACATGAAGTCGATGTACTCGCGGCCGTCCACGTCCCACTGGCGGCACCCTTCGCCCCGCTCGAAGAACTGCGGGTATCCGGGGGCGAAGATCGCGGCGTTGAGGTGCCCGTACATGCCGCCGGGCACGACCTTCAACGCCCGCTGACGAAGCTCAGCGTCTGTCATCTGAAATCCCTCTCCAAGTTCCACGGGTCGAACACAGCAGCCGGCGTTGTCATGTCAGGAGGGCGAGGGTGGATTCGAGGTCGGTGAGGCCCGCGTCCGAGCCGAGTCCGGTGGCGACCTGGGCGGCGGCGGCCGTGCCCCAGCGGGCGGCGCCCACCACGTCCTGTCCGTGCAGCAGCCCGGTGATGAACCCGGCGCAGTACGCGTCCCCGCAGCCGGTCGTGTCGCTGACCTCGACCTTCAGCGCGGGCACCTGCTCGATCCCCGCCTCGGTCACCACCAGGCTTCCCTCGGCTCCCATCGTGACGAGCACCCCGCGCGGCCCTTCCCCCAGCAACGCCAGGGCCGCCGCCGACACCTCCGCCACGGAAGGCGACGAAGCCGACGGAGGCGAATCGCCCTCGGCGGCGGAGGTGTCTCCCGCCGACGCGCCCGAGCCCGTGTCGGAGCCGGCGGTGAGGCCGGCTGCCATGAGGAGCGCCTGGGAGTCGTTCGGGAGGACATAGTCCACGTGCGGGAGGAATGCCCGCGCCATCCCCAGCAAGTCCGGCATTTCCGACAACAGGTCCATCGTCACGATCACCCCGGCCGCCCGGAGTGAGTCCAGCAGCGCGAAGAACGCCGGATCCCCCAGCCCGAACGTCACATCCATCCCGCCCAGATGGACGGCCCGCACACCACGCAGCCGCGCCTCGTCCAGGTCCGCCGTCGTGACCCCGAGGTTCGCCCCGGGGACGTGGAAGCTGGGGCGCCCGCCGTCGGGCCTGATCGGCAGGATCGAGGCCGCCGTCTGCTCGCCGGACTTGCGGGTGAGCAGGGAGACGTCCACGCCACGCTTGGCCATCACCGCCACCAGGAAGTCCCCGAGCTCGTCGTCCCCGATCGCGCCCATGGAGACGACCTCGTTGCCCAGTTTGACTAGGTCGACCGCCGTCCCGGCCGCGGATCCGGCGGCGGTCAGCCGAATCTGGTCCACCAGGGCGGTGTCCTGCCCTTCCGGGATGTACGAGACGGGCCTGGCGAGGATGTCGACGATGTGCACGCCGATCGTGGCGACGGTCATGGGTCTAAATAGACAGACGTCCGAATAAAAAGTCAATATGCTCAGGACAGCACCGAAGAAGGGGGCCACCGGATGCCGAAGATCGTTGACCATGACGAGCGCAGGCGCGAGGTGCTCTCAGCCGCCCGCCGGGTGATCGTCAGGGACGGCATCGACGCCGCCACGACCCGGGCCATCGCCAAGGAGGCGGGCTACTCCAACGGCGTGCTGGCGCACTACTTCGCCGACAAGGACGAGATCCTGCTGTCGGCGCTGCGGCAGTCCCACCAGCGCATCCGCGAGCGCCTGACGCGCAAGATCGAGGGCGCCACCGGCCTGGCCGCCCTGCGCGAGCTGCTGCTGGACAACCTGCCCCTCGACGCGGAGCGTACCCAGGAGACGCGTCTAGAGGTCAGTTTCTGGAGCCGCAGTCTGGCCTCGGAGCGGCTCGCCGAGGTCCAGCGCGCCGAGGCCGCCGAGCTCCGCGGCGCCGTACGGACAGTGCTCGGCGAGGCTCGGGCGGCGGGCGAACTCACCAGCGACGAGAACCTCGACGACATCACGGAGCGCCTGCTGGCGCTGGTCGACGGGCTCAGCCTGCACCTGCTGCTCTATCCCGGCCGCCTTGCCCGCGTGGACCTGGAGCGCCTGATGCTCGCCACTCTCGACCATCTGTGATGGTCTTTTAAGACCTTCCATCCTGTACGGCAAGCCGCCCCACCCGCCAACCGCCGCACGTGGCGGGCGTCTGTCCAGGGAGACGCCCGCTGACCGGGCGCAACGTCCCGCCGCAACGGCGCCTCGTCGGCCGATTCAGCCCTCATCCTCGGCCGGTGCCGAACACCCTGGCATTGCCGCATTTCGGACGACCGACTACATTGCTCCGCCATGAGCCTCCGCGAGCAGCTGTGCGAGTACGGGCAGAGAGCCGTCGAGCAAGGCCTGGTCATCGGCACGTCGGGCAACCTGAGCGTCCGTCAGGGCGAACTGGTCGCGGTCACCCCGTCCGGAGTCGCGCTCGACCGGCTGACACCGGAGATGTGCCCGATCGTGGACATCGAGGGGTACCTGGTCGAGGGCGACCTGCAGCCGTCCTCGGAGACCCCGATGCACCTGGCCGTCTACGAGACCACCGGCGCGCAGGCCATCGTCCACACGCACTCGGTGTTCGGGACCGTCGTGGCCACCACGATGACCGAGCTGCCGCCGGTCCACTACAACGCGCTGCTGCTGGGCGGGGTGGTGCGGGTGGCCGAGTACGCGACGTACGGGACGCCGGAGCTGGCGGCCAACGTCCGGGCGGCGCTGGACGGCAAGCAGGCGGCGCTCATGGCCAACCACGGCGGCGTCACCATCGGCGCCACGCTTGAGCAGGCCTTCGAGGCCACCCGGTTACTCGAATGGCTGTGTGAGGTGTACGTGCGGGGGTTGAGCGTCGGCAAGCCCACGATCCTGACCGACGAGCAGCTCGCGGCCGTGATAGACCGCTCGCTCAACCCACCGGCCTTCCCCCGCCGCACCACCTGAGGGGGCTACAGGTGGGCCGCCTGTTCCGCCAAGCCCAGCGGCAGGCCGCCCGAGCCCGCGATCTTGTCGTGGAACGACTTCAGCGGCCCGTCGTACGACTCCCTGATCCGGTCGATCTCGATCGCGCCCGTCAGGTAGGACGGCGCCTGCGTGGGCCAGGCGCAGTAGCGGTTGACCTCTCCCTGCGCCGTTCCGGGCGACAGTGACGCCTTCGTCGCCATGAACGTCTCCGCCTCCTCGATCGACATGTCCGCGCAGTGCAGCGCCGTGTCCACCACGATGCGGGCCGCGCGGAAGATGCGGCAGTCCAGGTGCGCCAGTTCGGTGGCGAGCGTGTCGAAGTAGCCCTGCTCGTGCAGCACCTTCTCGACGTAGAGGGCCCAGCCCTCGGTGAAGTACGGGGTGCGGAACACGTTGCGCACGGTCCGGGTGTTGCTCGCCATGTGCGACAGGTGCCAGTGGTGGCCGGGATAGGCCTCGTGGACGGCGATCGACGGCATCTGGGCCCGCGAGTTCGTCCGCAGGCGCTGCCGTACCTGCTCTTCGGTGAAGCCGTCAGGCGTGTACGGCACGAAGAACACGCCGGTACGCGAGCTGCTCAGCGGCGGCGGCGCCAGGTAGTGGGCCACGGCCAGGATCGGCCTGGTGTATTCGGCCGAGGGCAGCACCAGGCACTCCTCCCCCTCGGGGAAGGTCACCAGGTCGCGTTCCCTGACGAACTCGCGGGCCCGGTGGGTCTCGGCCTCGTACTCGGCCCGCATGTCGGCCAGCGTGGCGGGATGGTCGTCCATCAGGGACTCCATCGCGGCGCGCCAGTCCTCGGTGCCGTTGAGCCGCTTGGTGACCTCGCGCATCCGCGCGTCCAGCGACGCCCAGGCCGCCTCGCCCTTTTCGTGCAGTTCGGCGGCGCCGTACCCGAGCAGTTCGCGCTCGCGCAGCAGCGTCGAGTAGAGCCGCTCGCCCATCCGCCAGGTGCCGCCGCACTTGAACTCTTCGAGGAAGATGACGAAGGCATCGAAAGCGGCGGCGGCCGGCTCGGCGGCGGACGCGAGCCGCGCGCGCAGCTCCGGGTCTGTCACCATCGACGGAATGGTCTTGGTGAGGAAGTTGCGCCCGGTGCGCGCCTGCCCGAGGCCGCGCTGGACGAGCAGCGGCGCCGCGAGCTCGGCGTCGAGGTTGGCCCGGCAGGCGGCCAGCACGTCCGGCACCTCGGCCAGCCGGGAGAGGGCGGCGGCCACCAGCTCGGGCTCGGGCTTGAGCCGCCGCTGGAACGGCGTGAACATGGAGGTGAAGATCGCCGACAGGTAGACGGCCGGGTCGCGCCGCCACTCCGGCCAGGAGGCGAGGGCGATGGAACCCCTCAGCTGAGACAGGACGAGATCCCTGTCGATCGCGTCGTCCGGTGTCGGCGTCTCCAGTCTGGAGAGCCGGTCCAGCCAGACGATCTCTTCCCGTTCACGGGCGGCGAAGGCGGCGGCGGTGAAGTCACCGAGCGTGTGATCGTAGCCGTCGGCTCCCAGGGTGCTGGCGACGACGGGACGACCGGAAAAGTACCACTTGAGAAACTCGTCCACGTCCGCACAATATCCTGGGCATATGCCCCTACAGATCACCGGCGCGCTCGGCAACCCCGACCTGATCCGCCTGCCCTGGGAGGTCCCTCTCGCCGACTGGCCGACGCACCACATGGTCGACCTGCCTCGCGGTATCTCGCGGCACGTGGTGCGGTTCGTGCGGCTGTCCGGCAACGTGTACGCGATCAAGGAGATCAGCGAGCGGTACGCCCGGCGGGAGTACCAGCTGCTGTGGGACCTGGCCAGGCTCGACGCGCCGTCGGTCGAGCCGATCGCCTACGTCACCGGCCGGGATGAGGGGCTCGACGCGGCGTTGATCACCCGGCACCTGCAGTTCTCGCTCCCGTACCGCGCGGTCATGTCAGGCACGCTGCGCCCAGACACGCTCACCCGGCTGCTGGACGCGCTGGCCGTGCTGCTGGTGCGGCTGCACCTGATCGGCTTCTACTGGGGCGACTGCTCGCTGTCGAACACGCTGTTCCGCAGGGACGCGGGCGCCTTCGCCGCCTACCTCGTGGACGCGGAGACCGGGGAGATGCACCCGATGATCAGCGAGGGCCAGCGGCTCGGCGACATCGAGACCGCGCACATGAATATCTTCGGCGAGATGCTCGACCTAGAGGCGGGCGGGCTGCTGCACCCGTCGATCGACCCCATGGACACCGCCGAGGACATCGTGACCCGTTACCACCGGCTGTGGAACGAGATCACCCAGGACGAGATCATCGAGGAGGTCGACTGGCACCGGGTGGAGCAGCGGATCAGGCGGCTCAACCTGCTGGGCTTCGACGTCGCCGAGATGATGGTGCGGCGCAAGGTCGGCACCGGGCGGCTCATCGTCCGGCCCAAGGTGGTCGACTCGGGGCACCACCAGCGGCGGCTGCTCCGGCTCACCGGGCTCGACGTCGAGGAGAACCAGGCCAGGCGGCTGCTGAACGACCTCGACGGGTTCCGGGTCGCCAAGGGCCTGCGGCACGAGGACGAGGCGATCGTGGCGCACCGGTGGCTGGCCGAGGTGTTCCAGCCGACGGTCGAGGGCATTCCGGCCCGGCTGCGCGGGAAGCTGGAGCCCGCGCAGCTGTTCCACGAGGTGCTGGACCACCGGTGGTACCTGTCGGAGGCGGCCGGGGCCGACGTGGGCATCGCGGCCGCCGTGAAGTCGTACGTGGACAAGGTGCTCGTCCACAAGCCCGACGAGAAGGCCCTCCTGCCCGAGGAGCCGGGCGGCCTCCTGGAGGAGGCGGACGACCTGCTTGAGGAGCCGACTCCTTGAGGAATCGGACCTTAAGGGATCGGACCTTAAGGAGTCGGACGGAGTTCAGTAGGCGACCGTGATGCGCCGGCGCGGGTGCTCGCCCTTCTCCACCTCGTCGGCGATCGCGATCGCGTAGTCCTCGGCGGAGATGCGGCTGTTGCCCTCGGCGTCCGCGAGAAGCTGGTCGCCGCCGACACGAAAGTGTCCGGTGCGCTCTCCGGGCGCGATCTCCGCGGCCGGGGAGACGTAGGTCCAGTCGAGGTCGTCGACCTCGCGATAGAGGCCGAGAGCGCTCCGCTGGGCCAGCGCTTCCTTCTTGTACATCTCCGGGAAGCCGGGCGTGTCGACCAGGTCGACACCGGGCGCCACCTCCAGGCCGCCGGCGCCGCCGACGACGACGAGCCGCCTGACCCCGGCGGCGCGGACGCCGTCGATGAGGGCGCGATGGGCGTCGAGGAACGGCCCCTCGGGCTCGCTCCCGTCGCGGGGCGGAGCGATCGCGCAGATCACGGCGTCGTGGCCGCGGCCCAGCGTGGCGGCGTCACGCACATCTCCCTTGACCGGCCCCGACCTGCTGACACCGGTCACCTCGTGGCCGCGGGCCGCCAGTTCGGCGGCGATGCGCTGACCGACCATGCCGGTCGCGCCAAAGAGAAGAATCTTCATATTCTCCAGAGTATCCATTGGATACTGGCGAGCTGGGCCGAGAATAATGTGAGCGATACTCTTAAATGTCGCAAGCAATACCCCTAATCAGGAAATCTCCGTCGCGGTTAGGTTTTTCTCCACCTTGGCCGTAGACATCTTCAACCTCATACATATCTCGCTTTATCCGATCACCCGGCCGCCATCCGCCGCTCCTACGCTGTCCCAGTCCTCATGACGGCGTGGGAGGGTCACGTGCTGGGACTGGATGACTGCCTGACCGAGGTCATGGCGATACCAGGGGCGCTGGACGCGATGCTGGTGGACCAGACGAGCGGCATGGCCGTGGCCATCAGCGGACCGCCGCAAGGCGTGGACGCCGAGAGCTCCGCCGCCGCCCTGACGGAGACACTGCGCGCGACCATGGACGGTCTGGCCCGCTCCTGCCCGGGTGAAACCATCCGTATCGACGACATGCTGGTCACTACCGACAAAGGCCATCATTTACTGAGATTCCTTGAAACGGTATTCGAGGGGCCGCTCGTCATTTACCTGCGCCTCGACCTGGAACGGTCGAATCTCGCCCTGGCGCGATACCGCCTGCTGAACATCTCCCGCCAATTGCTCACCTGAGCCATGGCACCGCTGGACACGCTTCTGGCCGGCCTAGCCCGTGAACGGGCCACGGGCGCCCTCCGTGTGGGCCGGGCCGGGACGATCTTCCTCAGCGAGGGCCGGGTCACGTACATGGAGTGCGCCCAGACCCCCGGCGTCGAACGGCTGCTGGCGGCGCGCGGGCGGCTGCCGGAGACCGCGCTGCGCCGGCTGCAGGCCGACGGAGGCTGCGCGCGCCTGCTGGAGGAGGGGCCCGTCACGCTGGGCGAGCTGCAGTACTGCGTGCTCGGGGCCGTCCTGGACGCCGCGTTCTTCCTGCTGCCGGCCGGCGGGTCGCGGCCGAAGTTCCGGCCGGGCGAGCAGCACTGGCTGGGCGGGCAGTGGTTATTCGACGTGGCGGGCCTGATGCGGGAGTGCGCGCGCCGCCGCGCCTATCTCGCGCAGATCTGGCCGTCCGCCCAGCTGGACGCGGCTCCGGTACGGCCGGCGCGGTGGCTGCCGGGCAGCGGGGTGACTCTGGACTCGGTCCAGTGGGAGGTCGTCACCGGGGCCGGGGCCGAGGCTACACCGCTCGACCTGGCCAAGCGGATCGGCAGGTCCGGCTATTCGGTGTTGCTGGCCGTACGGAGGATGGCGGCGGCCGGGCTGCTGGCACCGCCCGTGGAGACGACCACCACGCGCGCCCCGGAGGAGAGCGCGACGAAGACCGGTGAGCACAGGGCGAAGGCCGCCGCAGGCGGGCAGGGGGCGCTGCCGCAGCGGGGGCGCGTGGCCGCCGATCAACGGCCGCCGCACGATCCCCGCGCCCCGGGCCTGCCGCTCGGCCCGCCGGTCACGGCGGACCCCACGGACCTGGCCCTGCTGATGCGCCTGAAGAAGGCACTGGAGGAGCTGACATGAGGTTCCCCCGCCCGCAAAGGAGGCCACCGGTGGAGCTGCGTGAAGAGGTGCTCAGGGAGATGGTTCTCCTGCGCGAGCGCACTCCGGACATCAGCGGGAGCGTCGCCTGCACGGTCGACGGCATGAGCATCGCCTGCGACAACGCCGACGGCAGTGGCGAGCAGGTCGCCGCACTGTCCGCGGCGCTGCTCGCGCTGAGCAGGCGAATGACGATCATGACGGGCCAGGGCGTACTGGAGGAGACGCTCATCTCCGGCACCGCCGGCTTCGCCGCCTTCTACGCGGCGGGCCCCACCATCGTCCTCGCAGTCCTGGCTGAGCCCGGCACCAATCTCGGGCTGCTCCGGCTGGAGGGGCGCAAGACGGCGGCCAGCGTGGCCGCCATCTCAGCACGGATCCACTGAGCTTGAACGGAGGAAGGCATGGCCAGCATGGACGTCTCTCTCAAGGAGATGATGACGATCGACGGCTCCATCGGCGCGGTGATCGTCGATCACGGCAGCGGCATGGCGCTGGGGGCACTCGGCGGCTCCAAGGACCTGGATCTCCAGGTCGCCGCGGCGGGGAACACGGAGGTGGTCAAGGCCAAGCTGCGCACGATGGACTCGCTGGGGCTCAAGGACTCCATCGAGGACATCCTGATCACGCTAGGCGGCCAGTACCACATCATCCGGCCGATCACCGGCCGCGGCGGCAAGGGGCTCTTCCTCTATCTCGCCCTGGACCGGGCACGGGCCAACCTGGCACTGGCCCGGCACCAGCTCCGCGGGATCGAGGAGAAGCTGGAGATCTGAGAGACCCGGTGGCTCGCGTCCGGGCGCGGCGGACACGAGCCACCGACCTCCACCGATCCCTGACCAGCCTGGTCCTTGAACAGCCCGGTCCTTGAACGACCGACCCCTGACCGGCCTGATCCTTGGTACGTCAGCTCGTGGTGAGCTTGGTGATGGCGCCGACGATGTCCGGCCAGAGCGGCCGGGGCAGGTCGTGGCCCATACCGGGGAACGTCAGCAGCGTGGCGCCCGGAATCGCCGCCGCCGTGGCGTGGCCGGCGGCGACCGGAACGAGAGCGTCGGCCTCGCCATGGATGACCAGGGCGGGGATCCCCAGCGTGCCGAGCCGCTCCGTGCGGTCACCGGAGGCCATGATCGCGGCCAGCTGCCGGGTCGTGCCCGGCGGGTCGAAGCACCGGTCGTACGCCTGGCCGGACAGCCGGAGGATGCGTTCCCGGTCCATGTCGAAGCCTGGCGAGCCGATCACCGCCCAGGTCCTCAGGGACTGGGCGAGCACGGCGTCCCGATCGGTCGGGGGCGCGGCGAGCAGCACCGCGCTGGCCTCCGGCGTGGGCGGGGCCACGTCCGGACCGGGAGTCGACATGATCGAGGTAAGGGTCAGCACCCGTTCGGGGTGCCGGATGGCGAGCGTCTGGGCGATCATCCCGCCCATCGAGGCGCCCACGACGTGGGCGGCGGGCCAGCCGAGGACGTCCATCAGCCCGGCCGCGTCGTCGGCCATGTCATCCAGCAGATACGAAGAGGACGTCCCCAGTGTGGGAACGCCCTCGTCGTGCAGGTGCGTGGAGAGTCCGGAGTCACGGTTGTCGAATCTGACGACGTGATGGCCCTGCTCCGCCAGGAGCTCGCAGAGCTCGTCGTCCCAGTGGATGAGCTGGGCGCCGAGCCCCATGATGAGGAGCAGGGGACGTCCGCCGGGCGAGCCGAAGGACTCGTACGCGATCTCGATGCCGTTCGCGGCTGCAAGCGTGGTCACGAGGTCAGAATGACATTCTGTTTCCCGCGACGCAAAGACCGTCAGCTCCGAAATCGACGACCATCAAGGCCGTCGGCTCCGGACCTGACGACCGTCAGCAAGACCGTCTTCGGACCTAACGGCCGTCAGCGCCGGACGAGCTTGCGGATCCGCTCGCGGCCGACCGTCGAGCCGCCGAACATCGCCAGCGCGACCGCCGCGGCGGCGCCACCGATGGCGTTCGACTCGACAACCTTGTTCTCAGCCTTGTCCTCGGCCTTGCCAGCCTTCTTGGCAGCCACCGGCACGGCCTTGGCCGGAGCGGGCTTGACCGCGGCGGGCTTGTCGCCCTCGGCCACGATCTTCGGGGGCTTGGCGGGGTTGTGGTCCACTACGGCGTACGCACCGGTGGAGAAGGGCTGCGGGTAGTTCTTCTTGCCCGGGCCACTGCCCCACTTGGTGATGACGTAGTCGATCTTGATGTGGCCCGCGCCACCGTTGCCGTCCACGCCCAGCGTGCTGGAGTTGAAGCTGCCACCGGTCAGGGCGGCGAAAGTCTTGGCGTCGAGGTCGAGCATGACGCCGCTGGAGGACGGCACGCCCGGGCCGCGGTCGCCGACGAAGAAGGGCATCTTCTTGCCCTTGTAGACGACGTAGCCCTCGGTCATGAGCGGCCAGCTCGGGCTGGCGGCGAGCCCCTTCTGCATGGGCTTGCCACTGGCCGGCAGCCCGGTGTCCCCGGCGCGGCCGGAGGAGTCGTCCCAGAAGTAGGACGCGGTGGTCTTGCCCTTGAGCAGGACCTTCTTGTCGCTGCCGGTGTCGGCGTGTGCGGCGGTGCCTGCGCCGATGGAGATCGCACCGACGACGGCGGCGGTGAGCATGGCAGATCGAACAGACATGAAGTAGCAAAGTCCTTTATACGGGAACAAGGGGATTGCGCTCGCGAAAGGTGGGCGTAGCCGGGCAAAACGCCAAACGGGCGCTACGCGGAGCGTGGAAGAGCGGGGGGAAGGTGCCGGTCAGTCAGCGGACGACAACACGCGGGCTGGCGGCACGACGCGGGGGTTACGCATGCGGTAGGTGTCCTCTCCATCTCGCCTACCGGGTTAGCTGACGGGTTCGGACGTGGAGATGCCCTACCGACCGCGGTCGGATTCACCCCTAAGGAACATTGGTTCCCCGGTTCCCGCGAGCGGGATTCGGCGCCTGCCGGTTGGTACTCCCCTGTTGAAGCCCCAAAGTCACCGGCTGGTAACTCCATGAACTATAGGTACCGAACCGGACAAAGGCAAACATAAGCCCATGAAACGGGCGAAGATCTACCTAGAGGGTCAAGAAAAAAGGGGGTACGGCATGCCGTACCCCCAGAAAAGCTCAGGTCAACCGCCGCTCTTCCGCCTGAAAGAACGCTTGCTGGCGGCGGGCCCGTGAGCGCCGTGAATCTTGGAAGGGTCGTTGCCCCTGCCACCCGCGCTCGAGTCGGCATGCTGGTTACGCTTGCGCTCCAGCGCCTCGCGGAACTTGCGCTTCATCTCGTCCTCGGGAGTTTCGTCGACTTCCGGCTCCGGTGTTTCCGCCATGAGGACCTCCTGGTGTTGGGGACAAGGACAGCTTCGCATGACGGCGCTCAGGACGCGAAACTGGCCTCGACCTTGGGCTGGGGGGTTTCCCGGTCGATACGCGTACCGGGCATGGCGATCAGGGCGACCAGCGCCACGAGGGCGCCCGCGACCCCCAGCGAGGGGATGACCAGGGCCGCTGCCGAGGCGTGCGCGGCGGCCAGCCCGTGCAGCGGCGTCTCGGTGGCGATGACGGAGGTGTAGGCGGTGCCGGCCAGCGCCAGGGCGACCGAGCCGCCGATCTGGCGGAAGAACGTCAGGTTGGCCGAGGCCGTACCCATGTACTGGGGCGGCACCGAGTCCGACACGGCCACGGTCAGGCCGGAGAGCATCGGGCCCATGCCGAGACCGATCAGCGCCATCCACCCGACGAGCACCCAGGGCGGCGTGTCCAGCGTCAGACCGGCGCACAGCAGCGTGCCCACGACCAGCAGGAACGGCGCCGCCACCAGCCACGGCTTGTAGACGCGCGTCCGGCTGATCAGCGCGCCCACGACCATGCTGCCCACCACCATGGCCAGGGTCAGCGGGTAGATCCGCAGCCCCGACTCGGTGGCGCTGGCGCCGAGCGCCTCCTGGAAGTAGCGCGGCAGGAACACCACACCGGCGAACATGCAGAAGGCGGTGAAGAAGGAGGTCACGTTGACCAGCGTGTACGTACGGTTCCGGAACAGGTGCATGGGCACGATGGGCGCCTCGGCCCGCAACTCCACCACCACGAACACCACGAGCGACACCAGAGCCAGCACGATCGGCCCGATCACCGGCACGCTGGTCCACGTGTGGCCGTCGAGTCCCTTCTCGGTCAGGCCGATGAGCAGCGCGCTGATGGCCACCGTGAAGACCCCGATGCCCAGGTAGTCGGGCCGCCCGCCGCCGTGCCCCGGCAGTCGCGGCAGACGCAGCACGATGATCGCGATCAGCGCCAGGCCGATCGGCACGTTCACATAAAAGGCCCAGCGCCAGCTCGCGTGGTCGGTGAAGAGCCCGCCCAGGAACGGCCCGGCGAGGTAGCTGAGCGCCATCACCCCGCCCATCGCGCCCTGCACCCGCGCCCCGCCCTTCTCCGGCGGGAACAGTTCGAGCACCAGGGCGATCGACAACGGCAGCAGCGCGCCCGCGCCCAAGCCCTGCAACGCGCGGAACAGGATGAGCTGCGTCATGTCCTGCGCCACCCCGCACAACGCCGAGCCCAGGAGGAACACGGACATGCCGATCAACAGCAGCGGCTTCCTGCCGTGCTGGTCCGACAGCCTTCCATAGAGGGGCACGGTAACGGTCGAGGTCAGCAGGTAGGCCGTGACGACCCAGGTGTAGAGATCGACGCCGCCCAGCTCCGTGATGATCCGCGGCAGGGCCGTACCGACGATCGTCTGGTCGAGCATTCCCAAGAACATGCCGCCGAGCACGGCGACCAGCAGGAGGCCATCGCCTCCGCGCTTCCTGTCAGTATTCACATGTGGAGAGTGACATGTAAGTATTGACATGTCAACCCATTGCTATGCTTGCCGACATGTCCCTACGGATCGCGCTGCTCGGGCTCCTCGACGCCAAGGGGCCGGCCAGCGGCTACGACCTGGCGAAATCCTTCGAGCGGTCGCTCAATCACGTCTGGCAGGCCGGGCACACACAGATCTACCCGGAGCTGGTGAAGATGGCCGCCGACGGGCTGGTGGCGGTCGAGTCGGAGGGGGCGCGCGGACGGAAGATGTACGCGATCACGCCCGAGGGCGCGGAGCAGGTGCGCTCCTGGCTGGTCGAGCACGAACCGGTCGGTGCGATACGCAGCGAGGTGGCCCTCCAGGCGTTCCTGCTTCCGCTGCTCGACAAGGAGTCGGCGATCGCGGTGGTCGAGCGCATCAGGGCGGGGTTCCAGCAGCGGCTGGCCGTCCTGGAGTGCAAACCCGAGGACGGGTCGAGGCTCGGCAGGCACGCGCTCAATCTCGGCCTCACGCAGGGCCGCTCGGCGCTCGCCTGGGCCGACGAGACCCTGGCCGAGCTGCGCGGGCTGGAGCCGACCGACCAGCCGGCCCCAGCCCACTTGCAGTAGAGCTAGGAAAGCGTGCAGCTAGGAAAGCGTCCAGTTAAGAAAGCGTCCAGCTAAGAAAGCAGGGACAGCTCCTCGGCGGTGAGGACGAGGTCGGCCGCGGCGGCCGAGTCGACGATGCTCTCCGGCCTGCTCGCCCCGGGGATGGGGATCACCACCGGACTGCGCGCCAGCTCCCAGGCCAGGCAGACCTGCTGCGGCGACACGCCCCGCGCCGCCGCCACCGTGCCGAACGCCGTGTGCTTGCCGCCGAGCTCGGACGCCGAGCTGATGCCGCCCAGCGGCGACCACGGCAGGAACGCCACCCCGAGCTCCGCGCACACGTCGATCTCCGGCTCGCTGGACCGGAACTTCGGCGAGTACTCGTTCTGCACACTGGCCAGCCGCCCACCCAGGATCTCGTGGGCGAGCCTGATCTGCTCCGGATTGGCGTTGGAGATGCCCGCCATCAGGATCTTCCCCGCGTCGAGCAGGTCCCGCAGGCCGCCGAGCGTCTCCTCGTACGGCACGGCGGGGTCGGGCCGGTGATGCTGATAGAGCCCGATCGCCTCCACCCCCAGCGCCTTCAAGGAGCGCTCGCACGCCTCGGCCAAGTAGTCCGGCCGGCCGTTGACCTGCCACCCACCGCCCTCTACCCGGGTGTGGCCGCCCTTGGTGGCCACGAGCACGTCACCGGTGTCGCCGCTCCAGCTCGCCAGGGCCTTGGCCACGATCCGCTCGTTGTGACCCACCTGGTCGGCCGACGGCGTGTAGGCGTCAGCGGTGTCGATGAGGGTGACTCCCGCGTCGAGCGCCGCGTGGATGGTCTTGATCGACTGGGCTTCGTCGGGCATGTGCCCGGCTACGGACATGGGCATGGCACCGAGCCCGATGGCGCCGACACGGGTCTGGCCAATAGATCGTGTGTTCATGAACCCATCCTCCCCAGGCCGCGGAAGTGAAGTCGAACCGGGGTCAGGCGCCGGCAAAACGGATGGTCACGTGCGAGCCATCGCAGAACGGCTTGTTCCTCGAGTTTCCGCACCTGCAGAGCGTGACCCGGTTGCGTACCTCATAGTCCTCGCCGTCGGCCGAGGTGACCGGAATGCCGCCGCGTACCCAGATCGGCCCGCCCACGCCCGCCACCTCGTCCTCGACGATGCCAATGGACGGCGGCAGCTCGGGCTCGATCGGCGAGCGGGACGCCCAGGCGGTGAGCCGGCCTGACGGGCAGTGCGCGGCCTGCCGCGCGGCGGTCTCGCCCTGTCCGGGGATCTTGAGGAGCTTCCATACCTGCCCGTCCGCATCGCAGAAGCGGGCGAAAGCACAGAACGCGGGCGCGTCGGTGAGCGCCAACTCGGGCCCGATTTGCTCCTCCGCCTGCCCCAGGTATGACCGCCGCGAGGCGGTCTCGGTGCCGTCGAACCGCACCCGCTCGTGACTGCCGTCGCAGTAGGGCTTGTTCTGCGAACGGCCGCAACGGCAGAGCTCGTACGACTCCGCGACCGGATAGTCCTCGCCCTGGATCCACTCCGTCGACTGGCCCATCGCGTCGCCGCCGATGACCTGCCTGGCCATGGGGACCGATCCGGTCACCACGTAGGGACCGTCGGGCGTCACCTCGATGCGCATACGTCTCCACCTCCCGCGGGCGGGGGGCCGTGGACCATGCTTCCCGGCAGGCATCGGCCGAAACCCGCAGGCTGAGCCCGCTCTGGCCGCCTGTCTAGTCGCGGATGTTCTGCGCCAGCTGGGTGAGAATCTCCTCGAACGAGGCAGTCTGCTCCTCGCTGAGGCCCACGCGCAGGCGGGTGTCGAAGGCCATCGCCACCTCCCGCAGCCGGTGGAACAACCGCTCCCCTTCCTCGGTCAGCTCGACCACGTGGACGCGCCGGTTGGCGGGGTCCCGGCGGCGGGTCAGCAGGCCGCCGCTCTCCATCGCGTTGAGGTGGTGGGTCAGCGTCGCCCCCTGGATGCCCACCGCCTCGGCGAGCTCGCGCTGGTTGCCCAGCTGCCGGGACTTGATCGAGATGAGGATCTGCCAGACCGGGGCCGACCCGCCCACGGAGGCGAGCGCGTCGTCGAAGGCCCGGCTCACGATCCTGGCGGTGTTGGTGAGCAACAGGCCGATCGGTGGGCGGAAGGGTGGCATCATGCCGCCGAGTTTAGCAGTGCCATCTAATCGTTTGACATCTAATGCTTCGATATCTATCGTCGGAGACATGCAGCCAAACCCTTCCCTCAACGGCAAGGTCGCGGTCGTGGCGGGGGCCAGCCGCGGCATCGGCGCCGTCACCGCCCAGGCCCTGGCCCAGGCCGGCGCCGCCGTGGTGCTCGGCGCCCGCGACACGCAGGCGGTCGAACAGGTCGCCGCGGACATCCGCTTCGACGGCGGGCAAGCGCTGGCCGTATCCCTTGACGTCGGTGACGCGGCGTCGAGCGAGCGGCTGGTCCAGCGGGCGCTGGAGACCTTCGGCCGGCTGGACGCGGCCTTCAACAACGCCACCGACGGGCCGATGCCCGCGCCGCTGGCCGACATCGATCCCGACGAGTTCGACCGGGGCATCCGTACGAACGTGCGCGGCACCTTCCTCGGCATGAAGTACCAGATCCGGGCCATGCTCGCCTCAGGTGGCGGGTCGATCGTCAACATGGCCTCGCTCGCCGGGCTCCAGGGCAGCGCGAACCTGAGCGCGTACGTGGCGGGCAAGGCCGGGATCATCGGCCTGACGAAGGTGGCCGCGCTCGACTACGCCGACCAGGGCATCCGCGTCAACGTGGTCGCCCCAGGGCCGATCCTCACCCATCACCTGGAGGCGGCGGGCGAGGAGGCGCAGCGCCTGGCCGGGCTGTCGACGCCCATGCGGCGCATCGGCCGATCAGAAGAGGTGGCCGCGGCGGTCGTGTGGCTCTGCTCCGACCAGTCGTCGTTCATCACCGGAGTGACCTTGCCCATCGACGGCGGGCAGGCGGCGGGCAACAAGCCCGCGCGCATGTACCGCCAAGGCCGGCCCATGGAGAGACAGGAGATCTGATCATGACCATCGACCAGCGACTCGACGAACTCAGCAGGCAGTGGATGGAGGCCGAGCGCCGCGGCGACACCGCAGCGCTCGACGCGCTCACCGTGCCCGACTTCACCCTCGTGGGACCGCTCGGCTTCATCCTGAACAAGGACCAGTGGCTGGCGCGCTACCGCGGCGGCGGCATGGTCACGCACGAGATGAGCTGGGCGGACGTCACCGTACGGGAATACGGCGACACGGCGGTGGCCATCGGCGTACTGGCGCAGCGCGCCGCCTTCCAGGGCACACCGGCCGACGGACGCTTCCGCGTCACCCAGATCTCGGTCAAGGACGGGGACCGGCGCCTGCTGGCGAGCCTCCACTACAGCCCGATCGCGGCCCCACCGGGCCGCCCCTGACCCAGCGTCGCCAGCGGCCGGGCTCGACGTCAGCGGCCGGGCAGCTCGAAGAGGGCCTGGGTGGCGGTGAAGGTCTGGGCGGTCACGTCATCCTCGGCCTGCCGGGCCGCCTCCATTAGGGCCTCGCACAGCGCCTCGGAGCCCAGCCGCATCGCTCGCGGCGCGATGTGCACGCTCGCCAGCCCGCCGCTGGGCAGGACCTCGACCGTCACCTGCCCGTCCGCCGCCACACCGCGCCCCCTGGCCGACTCCAGTCGGCGCCCCACTTCCTCGAACTGAGCCGTCTGTACCGCGAGCTGCGCCAGCGCCCGGTCGATCTCCGGATCGCCGCTCCTGGGTATGGTCATACCGGCTCCTTATCGGTGGAGGATGAACGCCCGGGGGGCGTGCGCCAAAGCGGATCTGAGCGATCCCTGGACGGACATGTCCCCGTTGGCGACCAGTGCGTAGAGGGTCGCCGCCGACGTGGTCCGCCGGAAGAAGTTGCCCATGGGACCGGTGCCGAGCATGGTCTCGGTGAACCTGGTGGCCGGGATGAACTTGCGTACGTCGCGCAAGGCCTTGATACCGCCGTCATAGGCCAGTTCGGCGACGAAGTGCTTGCCCGCGTACTCCCACAGGTTGCCCATCGGCTGGCCGGTGGCGGCGGAGCTCGCCGCGTGCACGCCGGTCTTCACCGTGGCCCACACGACCGAGTCGGCCACGGCGTCGAGTCCTTCGCGCACCGCGTACGTGCCCACGTTGAACTTGCCCACCTTCGCGGCCAGGATGGTCTTCATCAGCTTCTGGAAGATCGTCTTCTCCAGCCTGGCCCGCGCCACGAGCCACTTGAACACGCCCTCGGCCGCGATCCTGGCCGCCGGGTAGAGATAGCCGAACATCATGGTGAACGCCATGGCGGCCAGCTGGGTGCCGATGATCTTGAGCTGTTCCCGGTGTTCCTCCACCGCGTCGGCGTAGTCGTCGCAGCCGTCGGCCAGCTCGTTCAGCGCCGCCCGCATGGCGGCGTATCGAGGGGCGAGCTGGTCGGGCCACACGTCCGCGAAGCGGTCGACCGACCGGCTGTCGTTCGTCTTGAGCACGCCCGCGACCCCGCTCTCCGTGTGCTGCGCGAGCGTGCCGATCGCCTTGGCGAACTCGCGCAGCTCCGTCGCGCGCGCCCGCAGGTTGGACACGTCGGCCACGGGCACGTGTACGTCGGCGAACCAGGCGAGCGCCTGGAACGGATCGAACATCAGGCACCTTCCTTGGCCGGCGGCGTCACGGGGATCGGCGCGTCAGGGAGGTCCAGGGCCGTGGGCAGGGACGCGATGATGTCCTGCTCCAGGTAGTCCCAGAGTTTCTTGAGGCTGCGCAGATTGCCGGCCGCTGTGAAGTTCTTCTCGGCGATGGCGTCCATGTGATGGGTCAGGGCGGCGTAACCGGCGTGGTACCACTCGGCCCAATCGATACCCTCCTCGTCGCCGCCGACGAGGCCGGAGGTGCTTCCCAGCTTCCAGGAGTTCAGCCGGCGCTCCACGACGTCGTCGCCCAGCTTGTCGAAGAGTCCGGCCAGCTCGCGAATGGAGTCCCAGTCGATCTGCACCTGGCCCGACGCGCCCGGCGGCCCGGCGGGCGTCGGGGGCGGGGTGTACGAGTGGGTGGGCGTCGGCGTAGGGCTCGACGCGTCCGGAGGGGTGCTGGACGGCGGGCTCGATGGCGTGGGGGTGCCCGATGGGGAAGGGGTGTCCGACGGAGTCGGGGTCGCCGTGTCCGACGGGGTCGGGGTGGGTGTATCCGGCGGGGTCGGGGTCGGCGTGTCCGACGGGGTCGGGGTCGGCGCGGGTGTATCCGTGGGCGTGGGTGCCGGGGAGTCCGTGGGCGTGGGTGTCGCGGTGGGAGTGTCCGACGGGGTGGGGATGCCCGTGGGACTGGGCTCCTCAGTCGAATCCGCCATTTACCTTCCCCCATTACAAATACGTTAATTCGCGACATAAGCACGCTAGTGACAGAAAATTACTCACACGTTAATAAATCCGTCACCAGGGTTAATTTACTGACATCCAATTCGGCAGCTCGCGCAACAAACCACCCAGCCGATCCACTGATTCCCGCTCGGCAACCCCGCGCTGGGCCGACACCTCGACCCGTTCGCACACCTCGGCCGCCTCGATGAGCCCGACGGTCGCGCAGCTGCCCTTCAACCGGTGCGCGAGCGCGGCCACCCGGGCCAGGTCTTGACCGCGTTCGGCTTGGCGGAGCTCGTCATAGATCGCCATGGCCGTCGAGAGGAACACCTCGGCGATCTCCGTGATATCCCCCTGCGACAGCCCCGCCAGCTCCGGCGGGACCTCTGACGTGGCGGCCCACAGCGGCACCTGGGTCACGACGTACTGCCAGTCCACCGGCTTGGCCAGGTGGTCGTCCATGCCCGCCGCCAGGCAGCGAAGTCGGTCGTCCGGCATCGCGGCGGCGGTCATCGCGATGATCGGCGTGCGCGGCTCCTCGCGCCGCCTGATCTCGGCGGTCGCGGCCAGGCCGTCGAGAACCGGCAACTGGCAGTCCATGAAGACCAGGTCGTACCCGCCCAGGAGCACCGCCGCCACGGCCTGCTTCCCGTCGGCGACGGAGTCGACGTGGTGGCCCGCCCTCCGCAGGACCAGCTCGGCCACCTGGCGGCTCACCTCGTCGTCCTCGGCGACCAGGATCCGCGCCGGTGCGGCGCCGTCGACCGGCACATCCGGCGTTTCGCCGCCCTGCGCGGAGGCAGGCACGGAACCCGGCCCGGCTCCCTGCGCGGGAGTCAGAGCGTTCTCCACGGCGTCGAGCAGCCGGCGGCGGCTGAGCGGCCGGGTCATCGACTGCACGGTCCGCTCGGCCACCGAGATCGGCCAGGCGCGCCCCGAGCGCCCCGGTGTGACGAGCACGACGACACCGGCGTCTCGGAGCAGCGGATCGGCCGACTCCCCGTCGGCCAACGCGAAATCGAGGTCTAGGTCGATGACCGCCAGGTCGAACGGACGTCCCGCCGCGGCACCGGCCCGCAGGGCGGCCAGGGCGGCCGGGCCGTCGGAGGCCGTCTCCACCACCAGACCGGCATCGTCCAGGATGCGCACGGCCAGCGCGAGGTCCTCCGGCCGGGCGTCGGCGACGAGCACCCGCCGTCCGCGCAGCGCGGGCGCGGCCGGGGCCGACCACGTCAGTACGTCCACCGGCAGCGTCACCCAGAACCGGCTCCCCACTCCCTCGACGCTGTCCAGCCCGATCTCACCGCCCATCAGCTCGGTGAGCTGCCTGCTGATGGCCAGGCCGAGGCCGCTCCCGCCGGTCCGCCGGGTGATCGGGGAGTCGACCTGACGGAAGATGCCGAAGACCCGCTCCAGGTCGCCCTGCCCGACGCCCACGCCGGTGTCGGTCACCGTGAACCGCAGCGTGACCCGATCGTCGCCGGGACCGCCTTCGTCGAGGGTCACCTCCAGGTCGACGCCACCCTTGACGGTGAACTTCAGCGCGTTCCCCACGACGTTGGTGAGCACCTGCCCGAGACGTACCGGATCGCCGAGCACCTGTTGCGGCAGGCTGTCGCCGAGCCGCGAGGTGAGCCAGAGCCCCTGCTGGTAGGCGTGCGGCGCGAACGGGGCCACCACCTCGTCGCAGAGTCGGAGCAGGTCGAACGGCACCGACTCCACCTCCAGATGCCCCGCCTCGATCTTCGACAGGTCGAGGAAGTCATCGAGCAGCCGGAGCAGGCTCCGCGCGGACTCCTGCGCCGTGCTCGCGTAGTGGCGTTGCTCGCCGTCGAGCAGGGTGTCCAGCAGCAGGGAGTTCATGCCGAGGACACCGTTGATCGGGGTGCGGATCTCGTGGCTGATCTTGGCGAGAAACTCGGACTTGGCGCCGGACGCGCTCACGGCCTCGTCCCGGGCCACGGCCAGCTCGGCGGCGTACCGGGCGAGCATCCGTTGCGCCCGGCGCCGGCCGCGCGTGGTGTGGATCTGCAGGCCTAACCCGATGAGGATCAGCAGCGCCAGGACGGCGGCGATCGACAGCACCCGTACCCGGAGTTGCTCGGCCGAGGCGAGCGCCGCGTCGGCGGGCACCTCGGCGGTGACCGTCCAGCCGACGTCGGGGATGGGCTCCGACGCCGACAGCACCTTCCCGCCGGCGTCGTGGTGGGTGGTGAAGAGGGTACGGCCGGCCAGCGCCGCGTCCACCCTGGGGTCCTCGCGCAGGGAGGTGAGAGCGTAGAGCTTCCTGCCGGGGTCGGCGACGAGCACGCCCGACTGGTCGGTGATGAGCAGCCGGATCCCCTGCGCCTCGGCGGCCTGCGAGGCGAAGTCCTGGATGGCGTCCAGGCTGTAGACGACGACCAGGACGCCCAGCACGCTCTTGCCGTCGGCGCTCGAGATCACGGCGGCCGCGGCGACGGCCCTGGACACGCCGCGCATCGTGGGCGTGTACGCCTGGGAGATGTAGGGTCGCAGGCGATCGCGGACGGCGACGTACCAGTCGGTGCTGCTGACGTCCTGGGGCAGCACGCTCGTCGGCTCGGCGCCGGCGATGTCGCCCCGGAGCCCGATCACGATCACACCGCCGACTCCGGCGCGCATCCTGCCCAGTTCCTCGCGGAACCCGATCATCGTTTCGCGGCCCACCGGCTTGCCGGAGGTCGCCGCGGCGCGCACCTCGGGCCGCTGGGCGTACGCGCTGACGAGCTGCTTGAGCGAGCCAAGCTGCTGCTCCACCACGACCCGGCTGACCGAGGCGGTGGTTCGCACCCGGTCGCCGACCTCGTCGCCGACCGCTTCCGCCGACAGCGTGATGCTGGACGAGGTCAGCAGCGCCAGCGGGAGCAGGCCGAGCAGAATCCACAGCGCAGTCACTGCCAGGAGCCATCCGCGCTCTCTCACCAGTGATCACCTCCCCCACGGCTCACCGGCCGCTGACACGCATCACACAGTAAGAGGGAAGAGCTTGGGGCGAAGCCCCGCACTGAGCAAAAGGAGCAGAAGGCGATTGGTTGTAACACGACGTCCCTAAGATGCCCGCGTCGATCACAGTCGAGCTAGGAGTGTGGCGATGCCTGGAGCGGCGGACATCACCGTTCTCATCGTGGACGACGACCCGGTCGTGACCGCCGCGTTGCACGCCCAGGTGAACCGTGTCTCCGGGTTCAAGGTGGTGGGGATCGCACACACCGGACAGGTGGCGCTCGCCGCCGCCCACCGGTTCGCGCCGCGGCTGGTACTGCTGGACCTGCACCTGCCCGACCTGCCCGGACTGGAGGTCGCGCACCGGCTGCGGCGCCCGGACCAGCCACCCACCGACGTGATCGTGATCTCCGGCCACAAGGAGTCGGCCGCGGTGCGCGCGGCCATGCAGCGCGGCGCCTTGTACTACCTGGTCAAGCCGACCAGGGCCGGGATTCTGGAGCAGACGTTGCTGCGGTACGCGGCGACGGTGGAGCAGTTTGGCTCGGGCGGCAGGTTCGTCGAGCAGCAGGAGATCGACCGGATTTTCCGCTCGCTGCATCTGGACGCGTCTCCCCGGGCGAAGAGCATCTCGGCGGCGACCGAGCAGGCGGTGCTCGACGGGCTGGCCGCGGCCCAGGACGACCTGTCGGCGCACGAACTCGCCGAGGCCATCGGCGTCAGCAGGGCGACCGCCCGCCGCTACCTGGAACACCTGGTCGAACGGGGACAGGTCGAGGCCAGGCTGAGGTACGGACCGACGGGCCGCCCGCAGCACCGGTACTGGGTGCGGTGAAGCCGGTCAGGGCGCTGCTCGCCGTACTCGCCTGCCTGGCACTGGCGGCCTGCGGCTCCCCCGTAGAGCCCGCGTTCCCCGAGGGCTCCACCATGGCCCGCGTCCAGCGAAACGGACTGCTCACGGTGGGGATCAAGTTCGACTACCCGCTGTTCGGGTTCAAGGACCCGGACAGCGGGCGGATCACCGGGTTCGACGCGGAGATGGCCAGGATGGTCGCCAAGGACCTGACCGGCGGTGAGCGCAACGTCCGCTTCGTGGAGACCCTGCCGGTCCAGCGCGAGGACTTCCTGCGGCAGGGGGTGGTGGACCTCGTCATCGCGACCTACTCCATCACGCCGGCCAGGAGCCAGGTCGTCGGTTTCACCGAGCCCTATTACCAAGCCGGGCAGGACGTGCTGGTCAGAGCCGGGGACAAGCGCATCGACGACGTGGCGGACCTCGACGGCCGGGCGGTGTGCACGACCACCCGCTCCACCTCCCTGGACCGGCTGCGGGACCGCGTGCCCGGCGCCCGGCTGGTGGTGGTCGACAACTCCAGCGAATGCGTGCCCGCCCTCACGGCCGGCCGCATCGACGCCATCAGCACCGACGACACGATCCTGCTCGGCCTGGTGAACCGGCGGCCGGACGCGCTCAGGCTGGTCGGCCGGCCGTTCGGCCGCGAACCGTACGGCATGGGCGTCCGCAAGGAGGACGTGGTGTTCCGCGACTACCTCAGCGGACTGATCGGGCGCTGTCTGCAAGACGGCCGGTGGGATCGGGCGTTCAAGGACACCATCGGCCTGTCCGGCGCGACCGCCGCACAGGCCAAGCCGCCCGTCACTCACTGACGGCCGGTCAATCACTGAGCAGAACGCGCACAACCCTCTGCGTGACACAAGCCGCTCCTACCGTTGCGCCAACGCGGACGGAAGGAGCATCACCCGTGTCCGATCAAGGGCTGGTCGTCCTCGACCAGGTCAACAAGCGCTTCGGCGATCATCACGTGCTCAGGGACGTCGAGCTGAGCGTACGGCGGGGCGAGGTCGTGGTGATCATCGGCCCGTCGGGCGCCGGCAAGTCCACCCTGTGCCGCGCGATCAACCGGCTGGAGGCCATCGACTCCGGCACCATCACGATCGACGGCACGCCGCTGCCCGAGGAGGGACGGCAGCTGGCCCGGTTGCGAGCCGAGGTCGGCATGGTGTTCCAGTCGTTCAACCTGTTCGCGCATAAGACAGTCCTGGAGAACGTCGTGCTCGGGCAGGTCCACGTACTGAAGAAGAGCAGGGCGGACGCCGAGAAGAAGGCGTACGAGCTGCTGGAGCGCGTCGGGATCGGCAGCCAGGCGGGCAAGTTCCCCGCGCAGTTGTCAGGTGGGCAGCAGCAGCGCGTCGCGATCGCCCGCGCGCTGGCCATGGAGCCGAAGGTGCTCCTGTTCGACGAGCCCACCTCGGCGCTCGACCCGGAGATGGTCAACGAGGTGCTCGAGGTGATGACGGCGCTGGCCCGCGAGGGCATGACCATGGTCGTCGTCACGCACGAGATGGGCTTCGCCCGCCGGGCCGCGGACCGCGTGGTGTTCATGGCCGACGGCGAGATCGTCGAGCAGAACGCCCCGGACGACTTCTTCGGCACCCCGCGCAGCGAGCGCGCCAAGTCGTTCCTCGCCAAGATCCTCACTCACTAAGGACGCGTCATGTTTGGAAGATCCCTTTACGCGGTATTCGCCGTCGTTGCCCTGGCCGCCACCGCCACTGCCTGCGGCGGCGGCCAGGACACCTACGACTCGGTCGTGGACAAGGCCAAGAACGACAAGAAGCTGGTCATCGGAGTGAAGGCCGACCAGCCGGGACTCGGCCTGCGGACGCCGGACGGCGGCTTCTCCGGGTTCGACATAGAGGTCGCCAAGTACGTGGCCAAATCGCTCGGCGTCGAGGCCAAGGACATCACGTTCAAGGAGACGGTGTCGGCCAACCGGGAGGCGTTCCTGCAGCAGGGCCAGGTGGACATGGTGGTGGCGACGTACTCCATCACCGACGCGCGCAAGCAGAAGGTCTCCTTCGCCGGACCGTACTTCGTGGCCGGTCAGGACCTGCTGGTCAGGGCGGACGACACGGCGCTGACCGGCCCCGACACGCTGAACGGCAAGAAGCTGTGCTCAGTCGCCGGCTCGACCCCGGCGCAGAAGGTCAAGGAGAGCTACGCCAAGCAGGTGCAGTTGCAGGAGGAGCGGACCTACTCCGCGTGCGTGGACCGGGTGCTCGGCGGCCAGCTCGACGCGATCACCACGGACAACGTGATCCTCGCCGGGTACGCCGCCCAGCACACCGGCAAGCTCAAGTTGGTCGGCAAGCCGTTCAGCACGGAGAAGTATGGCATCGGGCTCAAGAAGGACGACTCGGCGGGCCGCAAGGCCGTCAACGAGGCGCTGACCACGATGTTCGCCAACGGTAGCTGGAAGAAGGCGCTGGAGAGCAGCTTCGGCGGAGCCGGCTTCACCGTGCCGGAGGCCCCGAAGCTGGAGCAGTACTGATCATGGACGCGCTGCTCCTGGAGTGGGACACCGTCGTCGCGGCCTTCTGGATGACCGTGCGGCTGACGGCGGTGAGCGCGCTCGGCTCGCTGGTGCTCGGCACGCTGCTGACGGCCATGCGCGTGGCGCCGCTGGCGACCCTGCGCCGCACCGCCGGCGTCTACGTGGCCGTGGCCCGTAACACCCCGCTGACGCTGGTGCTGCTGTTCACCGGCCTCGGCGTCGGCGCGAACCTGGGCGTGGAACTCTCGTCCGACATCGCGACCAACAACTTCTGGCTGGCCTGCATCGGCCTGACGGCCTACACCTCGGCGTTCGTCTGCGAGGCGCTGCGCGCGGGCATCAACACCGTGCCGGTCGGCCAGGCCGAGGCCGCGCGCTCGCTCGGGCTCGGTTTCCTCCAGACGCTGGGGCTGATCACGCTGCCGCAGGCGTTCCGCGCGGTGATCGCGCCGCTGGGCAGCATCCTGATCGCGCTGACCAAGAACACCACGATCGCGCTCGTGGTGGGCGTGAGCGAGGCGTCGGTGCGGATGCGGGAGATGATCGAGACATACGGAGACCAGGTGATGCAGATCTTCCTCGGGTTCGCGGCCGGGTTCGTGCTGCTGTGCCTGCCCATGGGCCTGCTGTTCGGCTGGCTGTCACGGCGCTTGGCGGTGGCCCGATGAGCGGTGGCCCGGTGAGCTACGCCAACCTCTACGAGACGCCGGGGCCGCGCGGCGCACGGCGCAACCGGGTGCTGGCCGGGGTCATCGCGCTGGTCCTGCTGGGGCTGGCCTATGTGACCTATGTGCGCTTCGACGCCAAGGAGCAGTGGGCGGCCGGCAAGTGGACGCCGTTGCTGCGGCCAGAGGTGTGGACCACCTTCATCCTGCCGGGACTGGCGGGCACACTGGCCGCGGCAGTGGTGGGCGTCGTGCTGGCGGGCCTGTTCGGGCTGGTCTTCGCAACGGCCCGCCTCTCGGACCACCGGTGGATCCGGTGGCCGGCGGCGGCCGTGGTCGAGTTCTTCCGGGCCGTGCCGCTGCTGCTGCTCATCTTCTTCGCCTTCTTCGGGTCCTACGTTTTTGCGGGGACCAACGTCTCAGCCTTCACCGCCGTGGTGTTCGGACTGACCTTCTACAACGGGTCGGTGATCGCCGAGATCATCCGGGCCGGGGTGCTGAGCCTGCACCGCGGCCAGGCGGAGGCGGCCCACGCGATCGGGCTGCGCAAGGGGCAGGTCATGCGGCTGGTGCTGCTGCCGCAGGCGTTCCGGGCCATGATGCCGGCCGTGATCAGCCAGTTCGTGGTACTGCTGAAGGACTCGGCGCTCGGGTTGATCGTGGGCTACGACGAGTTGGTGGACCGGGGGCTGAACGGGATCGCGGCCAACTTCTCGAACGTCATCCCGGCGGCCATCCTCATCGCGGCCATCTTCATCGGCATCAACCTGTCGCTGGACCGGCTCGCTCACTGGCTGACCCCAGCGACGCAATGAGTTGGCGCTTGACCCGGCGAGTCAGCGCACCAACCGCCCCAGCAGGCCGGAGGCCGCCGTGATGCCGAGCGCCGCGGCCGCGAGCAGCACCGCGAAGTCCAGCGGCAGGTTCGCAGGGATGCCGAGCAGCAGCCCGCGCAGCGCGTCGACCTGGTAGCTGAGCGGGTTGATCACGCTGATGTACCGCAGCCAGTCGGGCATGACCGTGGTCGGGTAGAGCGCGTTGGACGCGAAGAACAGCGGCATCGTGATGGCCTGCCCGATGCCCATCAGCCGGTCGCGGGTCAGCACGATCCCGGCGATCGTCACCGACAGGCAGGAGAAGAACGCCGAGCCGAGCAGCACGGCCACGATGACCCCGGCCAGGCGCAACGGGTTCCAGGTCATGCTCACGCCCAGCAGCGCGGCGATGAGCACCACGACCACCGCCTGGATCATCGCCTTGACCCCCGCGGCGAACGCCTTGCCGGTGACCAGCGCGGCCCGCGGCGTCGGCGTGACCAGGAGCTTGGTCAGGACGCCCGAGTCGCGTTCCCAGATGATCTGGATGCCATAGAAGATGGCGATGAACATGGTGGACTGGGCGATGATCCCGGGGGCCAGATAGTCCAGGTACGGGATGCCCTCGGTGGGGATCACCTTGATCCGGGTGAAGGTCTCGCCGAAGATCAACAGCCACAGGGCGGGCTGGACGGCGCGGGTGTACAGCTCGGTGCGATCGTGGCGCAGCTTCTGCAGCTCCACCACGCACATCGCGGCGACCCTGGCGGGCAGCACCCGCCACCCGGTGCGGGGACGCGGCGGAACGAGCAGCAGGTCGAAGCCGCTCTTGTCAGCCGAGTCGAGTGGCAGTGGTGCGGGTACGTCGGACATCGCGGAACTCCCCTCCTCCGTCGCCGAGGCCGCTGCCGGCGACGTCGCGGAAGACGTCCTCCAGCGTCGGGGCCGAGCCGTCGCCGAGGCGGGCGCGCAGGTCGTCGGTGAGCTGCCGCGGTGTGCCGAGCGCCCGTACGCGTCCCTGGTGCATGAGCGCGACCCGGTCGCAGTATTGGTCGGCCTCGTCCATGTAGTGCGTGGTGACCAGGACGGTCATCCCGGTGGCGGCGCGTACCGCCATGATGTGCTCCCACACGCTGGTGCGGGCGATGGGGTCGAGCCCGATCGTCGGCTCGTCGAGCATGAGCAGGCGCGGCGCGCTGACCAGCGCCTGGGCGAGTTCGAGGCGGCGTACCATGCCGCCGGAGAAGGTGGCGGCCATCCGGTCGGCGGCGTCGCCGAGCCCCACGGCCTCCAGCGCCTGCTCGACACGGGCCGCCCGCTCACGCCGGGGGACGTCGAAGACGCGGGCGAACAGGGAGACGTTCTCCCGCCCCGTCAGGCTCGAGTCCGCCGACAGTTGCTGGGGTACGTAGCCGAGCAGGCGGCGTACCGCCATCTGCTCGGTGGCCGCGTCGTGCCCGAAAACCCGCACCATCCCGGACGGAATGGGCAGCAGCGTGGTCACGCAGCGGATGGCGGTGGTCTTGCCCGCGCCATTGGGACCGAGCAGACCGAACACCTCACCGGCGCCGACCGTCAGATCAAGGCCGTCCACGGCCCTGGTCTGCCCGAAGGAATAGCGCAGGCCCGTGCAGGCGACGGCCGGTGTGTCGTCACTCATATCATTTCCGCCTCCTCTTGCAGACCCTCGGCCAGCCGGCGCAACGCCGGAAGCGCGGCGGCCAGCGCGACCCGGTCGTCTTCGCTGAGTCGTTCCACCCGCTCGCGAACGAGCGCGGCCCGCCGCTCCTCCCACGCCCGCAGCCGCGCCTCGGCCTCGGGGGTGAGCAGCAGCCGGGCGGAGCGGCGGTCGTCATGACCGATCTCGCGCCGCAGCAGCCCGGCGGCGGTGAGCTGGTTGACCAGCGTGGAAACCGAGTTCCCCGCCAGAAAGAGCTCCTTGGCCGCCGCTGAGACGCCGATGCCGGGGTTGGCGCCGACCAACCGCAGCAGCTCGACCTGGGCGCCACGGAGCGGCGGCCCGGTCATCCCTTGGCGCAGCCGCCGCCGGATGAGCCGCTGGATACCGGTCAGGACACCGACGAGGGCGTCAGGTAGGTCCGCTGTGCTCATACCAAAAGGTTAGCTCTGCTCACGAGCTAATGGGAAGTCCCCAGCCCGGGGTGACTCCGGGGTGATGGGGTCACGTCGCAGGACGACCTTGGTGGTCCTGGCCTGGTAGGCGCTGGGCGCGTCGTCCCAGTCGGCGGTGAGGGTGGTGACGGTTTCGGCGGGGAAGCCGGTGCGGTCGACGAAGTCGAGCAGGTCGGGCAGGACGGCGCGGGGGTGGGAGACGCCGAGGTGGAGGGTGGCGTCGGTGGCGTACATGTGCATGAGCGGTACGCGGGTGCCGGTGGCGAGGTAGTAGCCGACGGCGGTGCAGATTCCGCCGGGCGCCAGGGCGCGGAGGGCTTGGCGGATCCCGGCGGGGCGGGAGGTGGCTTCGACGGCGATGTCGTAGCGGCCTTCGAGGCTGGCTTCGAGGCTGCGGGGAGTGCGGGCGCCGAGGGTTTCGGCGATCCGGCGTCGGGTGGCGCTGGCGTCGAGGTAGTCGACCGTGGCGCCGTGGGCGGCGGCCAGGCCGGCGGCGTACAGGCCGATGCTTCTGGCTCCGCCACCGAGGATCAGGACGCGGCCGCCGCCTCGCGCGGTCAGGGGCGGGACGACGGCGCGCCAGGCGTCGGCGAGGTTGTCGCTGGCGGCGGCCACCCGCAGAGCGGGGACGCCGTGCGGAATCGGGACGAGCATGTGGTCGGCGTGGGGGATGCGGAGGGTGTCGGTGATCATGCCGCCCCAGGGGCCGCAGGCGGGGCCGAACCCGAAGGCGGCCAGGGTACGTCCGGCGTGACGAGTGGTGGTGTCGCATTTGGCGGTGAGCCCCCGCAGGCAGGGTGAGCAGGCGCCGCAGGAGATCGACCACGGCACGATCACCCACTGGCCGGGGCGCACGTTGGTGACGCCTGGGCCGGTTTCGAGGACTTCGGCGACGCACTCGTGGCCGATGGCGAACGGTCCACGGAACGGTACCGGGCCGCAGATGCCGCGTACGACCGGATCGATCAGCCCCAGTGTCAGGCCCGCCTGCATGGCGCGGGACACCGGCCGGTGCAGCGGCAGGGTGTCACCGTCGCAGCGTCCGGCGATGAACGGCCGGACGATGGCGTCACCCGGCTCGGTCAGGCGGGGCGCGGGGCGTTCATGCCAGGCGAGACGGCCGCTGCGCACGAACGTGAGTTCCCGCATTGGTCCTCCAGGTTATGACGCTCGTTATAGCCGCACCTCACGGTAAGTTATAACGAGCGTCATAATCAACTCCGAGGAGGGCGTACCCGATGTCACAGACGGATCCGCGATCGCGGATCGTCGTCGGCGCCGCCGACCTGATCCGGCGGCGCGGCCTGGCCGGCAGTACAGTACGGGACCTGGCCACCCATTCCGGCGCCCCGCTGGGCTCGACCTACCACTACTTCCCGCGCGGCAAGCAGCAGTTGGCCGCCGAAGCGGTCCGCTTCGCCGGCGACCTGGTGTCCGGCGTACTGCGCCGGGAACTGGCCGCCGGGCCGGTCGCCGGATTGCGTGCCTTCCTCGGCCTGTGGCGGCAGACCGTGCTCGACAGCGACTTCCGCGCCGGCTGCCCGGTGCTGGCCGTCTCGGTGGAGGAACCACCTGCCGACGCGGCCCCCGAGGCCCTGGACGCTGCCGCCGAGGTGTTCACCACCTGGGAAAACCTGCTGTCCGACTCGCTACGCGAGCACGGCGCCGACACCGCGGTGGCGGCGCGGATGGCCACTTTGATCGTCGCCGCCGTCGAAGGCACGGTCGCCATGTGCCGCGCCCAACGCGACATCACCGCCCTCGACCACGTCGCCGTCCAACTGGAGCACCTCATCCAGACCGCCACGAAAGGACCGGCAGCATGACCGTGATCACCGTGAACACCCCCAAGGGGAGGCTGACGCCGGAACAGCGCCGCCTGCTCGCCCAGACCCTCACCGACGCCGTCCTGGTCCCCGAGGTGGGCCGGCACGCACCCGAGGCGCGCATCGGCTTCCAGGTCCATTTCGTCGAACGCGATGCCGACATGATCGCCATCGGCGGCGCCCTCCTCAGCGACATCCCGGAACCCGCCGACGTCATGGTCGTCGACGTAGCCGTCATGTACGGCGCCTGGCCCCGCGAAACCCGCGCCCAAGCCATCGAAGGCATCCTCGCCGCGCTCGCCGACGCCTGCGGCATGCCGGCTCCCTCGCCCTCCTGGTGGGTCACGTTCCGCGTCATCGACGAAGGCAGCTGGGCAGCAGCGGGCCAGGTCCTGTCCATGCTGTTGTTCCTGGACGCCGACCCCGAACACAGGATCTTCCCCAAGGAACGCGCCGACGCCATCCGCGCCGCGATCGCCACCGCTTCCTAGTATTCGTAGTATTCGTAGTACGAGTTGACCGCGGGCTGGCCGGTGTAGTTTGGGCCGGCTTGATCGTCGGACCCCCGGTAGCGGTACGGCAGATCGATGAGGCGCCGACCCGTCCAGCCGATCCGCCGGGTCCGCCCGTCGTACCTCACGCCCTGCGAGCGCAGCGACGCGGTGAGGCGGCGGCCCGCGGGCGCGCCGTCTTCGAGACGGATGGCGCGAACGTCGAAGTTCGCGATGAACAGTCCGTCGTCGGCGAGCCATGTGCCGACCCTGGCAAGCAGCCCGAGCTTGTCACCGATGTAGTGCAGCCCGTGTACGCAGGTGATCAGGTCGAAGGGACGCTCGGGCCGCCACGTGGTGACGGAGGCGGTGATCAGCCGCAGGCGCGGCGGGCACGATGTGCGGGCGAAGAAGTCGACCAGATCCACACCGACGATCTCAGCCTCACCGCCCCCGCCGCCCTCGCTGTCCTCACCGCCCTCGCTGTCCTCACCGCCCTCACCGCCGAGCAGGTCGGCGACCTGGCCGAGGGCGTACCCCGTCCCGCAGCACAGATCGAGCCAACGCACGGGCTCCCCCACGCGCCGCCGGGCACGCAGTGTGTCGACGACGTCGATGCCCAGCTCGCGGTTGTAGCCGGGCAGGCGGCGTTCTCGGTTCATCCGGCAATTGGCCACGACGGGGGAACGTTCGAGCGCGTCGTCGTCGAGCAGATCCACGATCCCACCTCCGCCGACCCACCACTCAGGCTCTTGACAGCCCGCTTTACAGAAAAGAAACTTAACCAAATGCTGCGAGAGAGCGCTCTCTTGACCCTAGGACGGCAAGGTGACCCCGCAGCCGGCACGACCGTGAGGAGCCCGAACCATGATCACAAGACGAACCCTACTCGCCGGCGCGGCAGTAGCCGCCACTCCGGTGCTGGCCCTCGCCCCCCGAGCCGAGGCCGCCACGGTGCTCCCCCTGACCGTCGTCAACCACACCTTCCGGTACGCCAACAGCGCGATCTTCCTCTACATCGTCGGCACCGACCTGGCCACCGGCCAGCAGGTCTACGTCCGCGCGGACGGCACGAGAGTGCCGGTATCGGGCTCACTCAACGGCCCCGACGGTTTCGCCGACCTGTCCATCCCGCTCGCCGCCAACGGCGACACCCGCCTCAACCTGCCATGGATGTCCGGCCGCATCTACGTCTCCATCGGCCAGAAGGTGAAGTTCAGGGTGGTCACGGACGGCAACGGCCGACCGGCGTTACAGCACCCGGCCGGCTGGGTGAGCTCGGACCCCAGCTACGGCGTGCTGCACGACTTCATGGAGTTCACGTTCAAGAGCGACGGCATGTTCTGCAACACCACCATGGTCGACATGTTCAGCATCCCGATGGAGCTTCGGCTCGACGGGCAGTCCAGCCAGACCGTCGGCACCCTTGTCCCCAACGGCCGCGACACCATCTTCGCCGGCATCGCGGCCAACCCCGCCTTCCGGCCCCTCATCGTGGGCGACAACCTCCGGGTGATCGCTCCGGGACACGGCATCGACTCGGGCATCTTCTCTTCCACGTACTTCGATCCGTACATCACGCAGGTCTGGAACATGTACGCGGCGGCCAACCTGCGGGTGGCGGTCGGCGGGACCACGTACACCGGGCGGGTGTCCGGCGGCCAGCTCGTCTTCGACAACGGCATCCGGACGTTCGCCCGGCCGAGCACCCGCGACATCTTCTACTGCAACGGCGCCCTGGACGCCGGCGGCACCTCCGGCCCGGTCGCGGCGATCCTCGGCGCCGCGTTCAACCGCTCGACCCTGCACAACCACCCCGACCAGCCGACAACCGACCGAAGCACGTTCTATCTCACCTCGGTCAGCAACCATTACGCGCGGGTCCTGCACGAGAACACCCGGGACCACAAGGCGTACGGGTTCCCGTTCGACGACGTCGCGAACTACGCGTCCTATGGACAGGACCTGGCCCCAACAGCCCTGCGGCTACGACTCACGCCATTCAACGGGACCGCCTGACACTCCAGTCTGGCGCGGGATCCGACCTGCCAACCATCCGCCTCCGACTGCGGGGCGCTTCCACCAATGGCCTCGTTCAGGTTGCGTGGGTTTCCAACCACACGGCCTCCACGTCGTCGGGGTCAACGCTGGACCTGCCAAGCATGTCCGACAGGAATTGTCGGTCTCCCTGCCTAAGGTCCAGGCTGTGATCACCTATCTCCCGGGCGACGCGACCAACCCGGCCGGCAACGAGCCGCGCATCATCTGCCACATTTGCAACGACGTCGGCGGCTGGGGCCGTGGTTTCGTCCTGGCCATCTCCCGCCGCTGGCCGGAACCCGAGGCCGAGTTCCGCGCCTGGCATCGCTCGGATGCGGGGTTCGAGCTGGGCCAGGTGCGGCTGGTGCAGGTCGAGGAGTCCTTGTGGGTGGCGAACATGATCGGCCAGCACGGCATCCGGCCCACCAAGGAAGGGCCGCCCATCCGCTACGACGCGGTCGATCGGGGCCTGAAAGCCGTCGCCATCAACGCCATCGAGCTTGGCGCGAGCCTGCATATGCCACGGATCGGCTGCGGTCTGGCCGGCGGTACCTGGGACCGGATCGAACCGCTCATCGCCCACCGGCTCGTGACAAAAGGCATCCCGGTGACTGTCTACTCCTGGAGTGAGCGCCCACCGTTCCTCCTCCCGCACCGCTCTCCCCATGAAGATCCACAGGCGACAGGCCGCTGAGCAGGCCGGGCAGGACGAGCTCCTACACCACGGGCACCGCGTTCCATCACCTCGGCAGGGTGGATCCGGGGCCCGGCTGGCTGCTCTCCGCGTCATGTCAGCGGCGGCGTCAGGACGGCGACAGCCCGGTATCAGAGCGGTTGGCGAAGGTGGACATCGAAACAACGCAGCCAAGGAGCACATGATGCAGAAGTTCGACACCCTCGCCCCGATCACCACCGTCCTGGACATCCCCGCCGGACGAGTCCGCTTCATCGCCGCCGACCGGGCCGAGACCACGGTCGAGGTCCTGCCCGCGAACGCCTCCAAGGGCCGCGATGTGAAGGCGGCAGAGGTGACCACGGTTGAGTACGCCGACGGCGTCCTGCGGATCGAGACTCCGGTGAAGAACCAGTACCTCGGCCCGACCGGAGCCATTGAGGTGACGGTCGAGCTGCCCGCCGGTTCCCGCGTCGAGGCGAAGACGGGCAGCGCCGAACTGCGGACCGTCGGCCGTCTCGGCGACGTCGTCTTCGAAGGCGCGTACCACCAGATCAAGCTGGAGGAGACCGCGAGCCTGCGCCTCACCGCGACCGACGGCGACGTCGAGGTCGGCCGGCTGGGCGGCGCCGCGGAGATCAGCACCGCACGGGGTGACATCCGGATCGCCGAGGCCACCGGCGGCAAGGTCGTGCTCAGCACCCAGTCCGGCGACATCTCGATCAGCGCCGCCGCCGGCGTCTCGGCCTCCCTGGACGCCGGCACCACCCACGGCCGCATCGCCAACACCCTCAAGAACGACGGCACCGCCGAACTCGACATCCACGCCACCACCTCCAACGGAGACATCACCGCCAGCAGCCTGTGACCCGCAGCCTCCATGGGAGAGGTAGACCAAGCCCGGTCACGGCGAACGGCCCCGGTCCATCCAAGTGGACCGGGACCGTTCTAGAGAGCACCGCGAATGCCTTCTATGACGGCCACGGCCTCCGGAGAGGAGCCGCTCTCCTCCCAGAGCTCCAGCCACTCCGAGTCCTCGCCCATCACCCGGTCCAGCCCCCGCACGGCCAGCGCCACGAGTGCGTCATCGATCTCCAGCCGGCCACCTTCCAACAGGAAGTCCGGCGCATAAGGCGAGGTGATCGGCACGCCGCTGCGTTGAGAGGCGACGATGGCCGCTGCCGCGATGGCCTCCGACGCCTCATCGCTGTCCAGATATTTCGTACGACCCGCAGCGGCTTTGAGCGCCTTGCGAACCAGAGCCGGACGCCGCTCAGGTGCTGCGTTGTGCAGATCGCCGCACCAGTCGGCGGCCGAGTCGTTGTCGAACGGTCCCACATTCCATGTGCCCATGGCCGATTCGTATCGGACCTCACCGACATTTAGCCGTCATCCGTCGGCGGGTACGACCTCCCCGCCCTCCCACTCGGCGATGCAGCCTGGCGGGCGGTTCGGCGCGCTGGCATCACGCCGGACGATCTCCGCCAGCTCGGTGGATACGACCCAGAAGTCCCAGGAAACGCGGGCATCGCGGAACTGTGGATCGCTGACGATCGCCTCCGCATAGCTCTTGATCTGGGCGACCTCCGCCTGGCCGATCTTGACCCTGGGAGCCTTGAGCTCGACTATGAGGTGCTCTCGCCCGGAGCTTCCCCGGTGAGCGCGCCCCAGCAGGAGGTCGGCGATGCCCATCCGGCCGTCCTCGCGGCGCACCGGATTGAGCTTGCCGTCTTCCGGCTCCCGGCCGAGCTCTTGGAGATGGCGAACGAGGATCGCATCCAGGCTCCGGTCGCTGACCATCAGGGCGTAGGCGTCGCCGAAGATCCAGGTCTCGCGCTCAAGGATCTTGTGCAGCTCGCTCCGCTCCTTGACCGTCCGGCTGATCTCCGGCTCGAAGACCAGCTTCTTCAGCGCGGCCAGGAAATCGAGCCGGTCACTGACCTGTCCGGTTGCCTTGGTCACTTCAGACAGGCTCGTCCTCTGGAGGATCCGCTTGAGCTCCTCCTGTTCCGACTGAGGCAGTCAGAACAGTTCATCAAGTACCGGATAGAGCCCACTCGGATCACGGGAAATGATCTCTCTGAGCAGCCGCAAGGTTGTCTTCTTGCTCTGCGTCACGCCTGGCAGTCGCCGGGAGATCCGAGTGGCCACTTCGTCGAACATCTCACGTTCGACAGCCTGTGCCGGCTCGGCAGGCTCCTCGGGGTAGGGATAGACCCCCTCGATCTTCCACTCCTGGATGAGCCTGCTTCGGCGCTCTTGGTCGCGTCTCTTGACGTGCGCACGGAGTGTCTCCCGCGCGAGTGCCAAAAGGGGTGCGATCTCGTCCATCTCCGCCAGGGGCAGATCGTCGCGGCGTTCTACCAAGCCGTCCCACAGCAGGTAGGCCGTGAAGTGGTGCCCATACGACGGAACAGAGCATCCGCCTGGGGAAGAATCTCCGCCGATCGCCCCCGACGATCTCAATCTGATCAGCGCCGAATGGCTGCGCACCCCAGAGGAGTTGGATGCCCTTCTGTTGATCGCGTTCGTAGGCGGACACGCTGCCATGCGTTTCGGTGGTGCGCCGCAGGGGTCCTCTGCCGGCATTCCGACCGGCGCAGGCCAATCATCGCCATAACGTCAACGGCGAACTACAGAGCGCCACGCCCAAAATTAATCTCCACCATATTGCAGCATATTTTTTCATCCGTCATTGTTGCAGTTGATGTCTGTATTCCAGGCCCGCGTGACCCGTGAGGGCGGACGGCGAGCCGAGGCATGGATTGGTGTCGAGACTGCGTGATAGCCAGGAGAAAACTGTCGGAAATTGTGTACAACGAGGCGGCTGGGATAGTTCACGGTTCGCTTGTCCAAGCTCGTGACATATTGGGGGGAGTCCATTTCCACGAGGCGGTTTCGCTGCCCCTGCCGAGCCAGCTTCCCCCACGCCCGCGTCTGATCGACCGCGAGGCCGCCATCGCCGAACTCGATGCCCTGCGGGAAGACGTGACGGAGGTGCCGATCACCGCGCTGATAACGGGCTCGGTCGGCGTGGGCAAGTCCGTACTGGCCCTGAGCTGGGCGCACATGATCCGCTCGCACTATCCGGACGGGCAGTTGTACGCCGAACTGCGCGGCCATTCCGACGACGCCCCGGCCACCCCGCAGGAGGTGCTGGGCGACTTCCTGCACGCCCTCGGGATTCCAGCAGAGCTCATACCAGGCGATACAGCCCAGCGCGCGGCGCTGTACCGCACAGTGACTCATGACCAGCGGCTTCTCGTCGTGCTGGACGACGCGTTCACAGCCGCTCAGGTGCGGCCTCTGCTTCCGGCCTCACCGGCGAGCCTCACCGTGGTGACCAGCAGGTACCAGCTGGCCGGCCTGCTGGTCCAGGGCGCCCGCGGGGTGTACGTCGACCGCTTCGACGCCGAGGCGAGCCTCGCCCTTCTCCGGGACGCGCTGGGGAGCGACCGGCTGGACCGGCACCGCGAGGCGGCCTCTGATCTGGTCGAACTGTGCATGCGACTGCCGCTGGCCCTGAGCGTCGCGGCGGCCCGCCTGGCCGCCCGGCCGAGCTGGCCGCTTCGCGAGATGGTCGCCGCACTGGCCGAGGAGCAGCAGACCTTGGCGGCGTTGACGATAGGAGACGACGTGGCACTCCGTTCCGCGCTCGACCTCTCCTACCGGGCGCTCCACCCTGGCACGGCCCGCCTGTACCGGCTCCTGGGTCTGGTCCCAGGGAGCACGTTCGGCGGCGACGCGGTGGCCGCGCTCGCCGGCGTCCCTCGCGTGGAGGCCAGACGCCTGCTCGGCGAGCTGACCGACGCGAACCTGCTGAGTGACATCCCCGACGGCCGCTATCGCTTCCATCACGCGCTGGTCCGCCTGCACGCCGCCCAACTGGTCGCGGTCGAGGACCAGCGAGAGGCCCGTGAGGGCGCCGAGGGCCGGTTGCTCGCTTGGTACCTCGCCACCGCCGCACGCGCGGAACGTCAGCTCCGGCCGTACCGTACCGGGTTGCCGCGCGATGCCGAACCTCCCCCCGCCGAGCCGACGGACTTCGGCGGCCCCGAGGACGCGCTCGGCTGGCTGGAGTCCGAACGCGCGAACCTGAGCGCCGCCGTCACTCTGGCGCACACACGGGGGCGGGAGGTCTCGGCATTCCAGCTCGCTGATGCCATGTGGCCGCTTTTCCTGTACATGGGCCATCACGGGGAGCGGGTCGGGGTGGAGGAGACAGGGCTGGCGGCGGCGCGCGCAGCGGGGGACGTTTACGGTCAGGCCAAAATGCTGAATCGCCTGGGCCTGAGCCTGAATGACCTGGGGCGATACGACGACGCCGTCGAGCGGTTCGAGGAGGCGCTGGAGATCTGGCGCCGACTTGGCGAGCGGGGCAGGGAGGCCGGATCACTGCGGCGGCTTGGGCTGGTCTCGGCGGCGCGGGGTGACCACGAGGTGGCCATTGCCAGATTCACGGCCTCGATAGCCATGTATCGGGAGTCGGGGGCCGACCGGCAGGCCGCGCTGGGGCTTATGGATCTCGCCGGTGTCCTCGTGGCCCAGGGTCGAGGGCCTGATGCAGTTATCCACCTGGAGAAGGCGCGAGCGCTGCTGCGCGGGGCCGATGATCTTTACAACCGGGCCAGAGTGGGGATCTTTCTCGGGTATGCGTATGCCGATCAGGAGCGGGCGGATCGTGAGCTGCGCTCCGCGCTGGAGATCATGGATCAGCTGGGATCTTCGGTCGGCCGGGCCGCGGCCCTGGAGGGCCTGGGAGAGCTGGCCCGACGTACCGGCCGACCGGAAGAGGCACATCACTGCTATGAGATGGCGTTGGAAGTGCTTAGCGAGGCCGAGTCTGCGATCTATCTCCGACTCAGGGGCCGCCTGGACCATCTCTCTTGAGGGTCCCTTAGCTGAAAACCACCTTCAGCGCCTCCAGGACCCACATCATCATCATTGGGAAGATATGGGGCATTTTCTTACCCTTCTAGAACTTGTCGCGTTCACCGCGGCAAGTGAAGCATATCCTTTTAGATAGGGCAATAAGGAGATTTGGCGCCAGCTTTTATCCCGCTACATCGTGACCGTTGAGGCGATCCTGCAGAATCCTAGCCTCCGGAGCGCCCAACCGCTCAAATATCCCCAAAGCTTCCCGCCACGCACCTTCAGCCGCGCTCCTCCCCTGAATCTGCAGAAGACTCTCACCGAGACGCTGAAGAGAACCCGCCACCAGGGAGGGATCCGCCACATCCCTCGACAAAGAGAGCGCACGCTCATAAGTCCCCCGAGCAAGGACAAACTGCCCACTAGCCTGCTGAGTGTCACCAATCCTCTGGAGCGCACGCGCGGTTTCGTACAAATCCCCTATATCACCCGAAAGGGCAAGCGCTTTCTGGAAATGGATCAGCGCCTCAGCGGTCAGCCCCGCCTCCAGGTACATCGACCCGATATTGCTCAAAGCGTCGGCCTCGTTCCGGCGATCACCGGTCTCGCGATAAGTTGACAAAGCCTCACGATAGAAATGCAAGGCCTCGTCGCGACGCCCTTCACGGGCCATGACGCCGGCCACGTTGTTCAAGGCCACGGCCTCGTTCTGCCGCCACCCCGTCTCGCGCATGACAGCGAGCGAGTCCCGGAAGAGTCCGAGCGCCTCCCGATGATCACCACGGTTGAGGTGCAATTCCCCGAGATTGTTCAACAACATCGCCTTGGTAGCGACGTCCCCCATCTCCTCCACGATCTCCAACGAGCTCTCGAAGACGGCCACTGCCTCCTCCGTACGCCCCAGGTACGACAGCGCGATCCCCGAATGCAGCAACGCGTTCCCTTCCCCATACCGGTCCCCCACGGCACGGAACAGCCCGAGCGCCTCCTCCGCGTAAGCCAATGCCTCACGGTTGCGCCCGGACAGCCAGTGCACGAGGGCGAGGTGGTCCAGGGCGTCGGCCTCGCCGCGCCGGTCGCCGAAGGCGCGGAAAGCACTGAGACCGTTGAGGGCGTGTTCGAAAGCGACGGCGTAGTGGCCCGTACGGCTGCGTACCAGGCTGAGTTCGAGCTCCGCGCGAGCCTCCCCCTCGCGGTCGCCCATCTCCTGGCATGCCTGGCGGGCGAGCTCGTGGACACGGGCGGCGTCCTCCCAGAGCGCCGATCGTTCGAAGTACGTCGCGACGGCCTGCGAGAGCTGGGCCGCATGCGCCGGAAAGCCCCGCGCGGCGGAGTGACGTACACACATGAGCAGATTGACCCGCTCGGCGCGCAGCCACTCGGCGGCGGCACGCGGGTCGCTCACGGACGGCGGATCCACGGGCGGATGGGTGACGTCCACGGCGGCGCGGCGCCTGTGCGGGTACAGGACGCGATCGGCCTGGTCGGCGGTGTACAGGTAGAGGTCGAGCAGCCGGTGGACGGCTCGCCGCAGCTCCTCGACGGGTTCCTCTTCGGCCGCGCGCTCCGCCGCATAGGCGTGCAGCAGGTCGTGAAAGCGGACCCGGCCGGAATCCGGCTCCTCCACGAGATGGCGGTCGATCAGCTCCTCCAGGACGCGCTCCGCCCGCTCGAGGCCGCAGCCGATCAGCGCGGCCGCCGCGACCGCGGTGAGGTCGGCGCCGATGTGCAGGCCCAGGCGACGGAAGGCGTGCCGCCGCTCCGGGGACAGTTCCCGGTACGACAGCTCGAACGCGGTGACGAGGTCGCTGTCTCCCGCGTGCATCTCGGCCAGCCGGTCCTTGGAGCGAGACAGCTTGGCCACCAGGTCTCCGACCCCGCGGGCCGGCCGATGGCGGAGTTTGTTGGCCATGATCGTGACCGCGAGCGGAAGGTAGCCGCACAGACGGACCAGCTGGTTGACGTCACCCGCGTCGAGCTGCCGGTCCTGGCCGACGATCCGGCGGAAGAGCAGCGCCGCCTCCGGTGGCGCCAGAGCGTCCAGCGGGAGCGGTCGCGCGCCTTCGAGGCCGGCGAGCCGATGCCGGCTCGTGACCAGTACGAGGCAGCCGGGCGCCCCGGGAAGGAATGGCCGCACCTGGTCGGCGCCGGCCGCGTCGTCCAGCACGATCAGCATCCTGCGGTTGGCGACCCACGCCCGCCACAGCGCGGCCCGCGGCTCCAGCGCCCCAGGAATGCGCTTGGGATCCTCCCCCAGAAGCCGGAGCAGGGTGTCGAGACCTTCGGCGGGATCGAGCGGCGGCTGGTGGGGATCGTGCGCGCGGAGATGGAGGTACCACCGCCCATCCGGGTAGCGGTCCGCCAGTCTGTGCGCCGCGTGGATGGCGAGGGCCGTCTTGCCGATCCCGGCCATGCCGTCGATGGCCTCGATCACGACCGCCGACGGGGAACGATCCAACACGGCGTACAGCTGGTTCAGCTCCGTCTCTCGCCCGGTGAAGTCCGCGATGTCGCGGGGCAGGTTGTCGGCGAGTGGCCCGCCGGGAGTGCGGTGGCGGGCGGGCGGCACGGCCAGATCCGGATCGCCGCGGAGCATGCGGTCGTGCGTGCCGCGCAAGGAGGGCCCGGGATCGGCTCCGAGGTCGTCGGAGAGGCGGTGGCTGGCCCGGTGGTACGCCTTCAGCGCGTCACCCTGGCGCCCGCAGCGATACAGGGCCACCATCAGCTGCTCGACGAACGACTCGTCATACGGATATTGATCGACCAGCCCGTACAACTCCCCGACCAGTTCAGCGTGCCGGCCCGCGTCGAGCTCCATCGCCAGGCGGGTGCCGATCGCCGCGCGGTGCTCGCTCTCCAGGCTCGTACGGAACTGCGTCGCCCATTCCCCGGACAGGCCGGAAAGCGGATCGCCCCGCCACAGATTCTCCGCTTCGCGGAGTAGGCGCAGCGCGTCCTCCGGGTTGCCGCTGGCCGCGATAGCGCGCGCCTGCACGTTCAGCCGCCGAAAACGATACAGGTCGATCTGCTCGGGATCGACTTCCAGAAGGTAAGCCCCGGAACGGGAAATCAGCCGTGCCCCGCTATCCCCGAACCGGCGATTCAGGCGTCCGCGCAGCCGGGCGATATAGCTGTGGACGCTCTCGCGCGCCTTTGCCGGCGGCGCGTCACCCCAAACCCGGTTGATCATGGTTTCGATGGACACGGGCTGCCCAGGCGACAGGAGCAGGATGGCCAGGATGTACCGTTCCTTGGCCGACCCGAGCTCACACGCCTCCCCGTCGGACCACAACTCCACGGAGCCGAGTATTCGGAACTCCACGAGTGTCCTTTCACCGCTAAAGACCCACGTGCCGCCAGTTTCCCGCGTATTCGCTTAATGGTCCATACGCACCTTTGATCTGACTCTTCAACTTCACGATTGTTGCAAGGTTTTGTCCAGGAATGCGGTGGACCCTTGGATAGAGCCGTTGAAACGGGGATTACGGCCGGGCGAATACGGCGGCGCGAAACCGCGTCGTACGCGAAATGGGGGGTCGAAAGCCCGATGTCCTGTTCAGAGGGGTACCACGTGCCGGTCGGGCCGGATGCGGCGCGCTGGGTGACGCGCCGCGGCCTGCGGACCGTACTCGTGATCGTCCACACGGTCACGTCCGGGCAGATTCTGCTGGACGTCGTCCGTCTGCTCGCCGCCGATCTGCGGGTCCAGGTGGTCTTCACCAGGGCCCCAGATGTCTTCGGCAACGGGGTGAGCGAGTTGCTCGGGCGCATCGGCGGCGTGGTGATGCCGTGGCGGCTGGCCATCCGCCAGCCCTTCGACCTCGCCGTCTCCGCCGCCTATGGGGGGATCGAGGACGTTCACGCGCCGCTCGTCGTCATCCCGCACGGCGCGGGCTATCAGAAGAGAGTCAGCCGCCGGCTGGGCGGTGGCGCCGTCGCGGCTCGCGGCGTGTACGGGCTCAGCGCTCAGGAACTGGTCCGGGACGGCATGGTGGTCCCGTCGGCGATCGTGCTCGCCCACGACGCGGAGCGCGGGCGGCTGGCGCGGAGCTGCCCGGAGGCCGTCGCGGTCGCCGAGGTCGTCGGCGACGCCTCCCATGACCGGCTGGTGGCCAGCGCCGGAGAGCGACGTGCCTACCGCCAGGCTCTCGGCGTCCAGGACGACCGCGAGCTCGTGGTGGTGACCTCGACCTGGGGAACACGATCCCTTTTCGGGCGGCGTGCGGAGTTGTTCCGGCGGATGCTGGCCGAGCTGCCCCGCGACCGCTACCGCGTGGCCGCGCTCTTCCATCCGAACGTCTGGTTCGGCCACGGCGTCTGGCAGCTGAGAGCCTGGCTGGCCGACTGCCTGCGTGACGGGCTCGCCCTGATACCGCCCGAGGCGGACTGGCGTGGCGCGCTGGTCGCCGCCGATCACGTGGTGGGCGACCACGGCTCCGTCGCGGTGTACGGCGCGGTCTGCGGTGCCCCGGTCCTGCTGGTGGGCGACGCGGAGGACGATGTGGACCCGGAGTCCGCCGGTGGGCTGCTGGCTTCGGCGGCGCCCCGGCTACGGCCCCATGGACCGCTGGCGGCCCAGCTGCGCGCGGCCGCCGCCGGCCACTGGCAGGGACGGCACGACACTGTCGTGGCCCGGCTCACCTCGGCTCCCGGCTGCTTCGACCGGAACATGCGGCGCCTGATGTATCGGCTGATGCGCATGACGCAGCCACTCACCATTCCACGGACCGACCCGGTCCCCCCACCCCATCTTTGAAGGAGGAGCGATGGGCAGCAAGATAGTCGTGGCCGGTGTCAGCAGCCTCTACATGGCCATGCCGGTCGCGGAGTTCCCGCTCCCGTACACCTCGCTGCGGTTTCCCGACTGGATGCGGGCCGAGGTGTCCGGGGCCGCGTGCCACATCGCCGACACCCTGCGCACCCTGGGCGACGAGGCCCGCCTGTGCACCTTCGTCGGCGAGGACGTCGCGGGTGAGGCGATCAACGCGTCGTTACGCACCCGAGGGCTGCTCGGGCCTGGGGTGGTGACGGTACCGCGCTCGTCGCTCGGCGTGGTGCTCGTGGCTCCGGACGGACGGCGCTCCGGGCATCCGTACGTCGCCGCGGTCAACGCCGTCGAATATCCCGTCGAGGTGTTCCGCCGCCTGGTCCGCGACGTCGATCTCGCGGTCCTCACCAATACCGCGTTCGTCCGGCCCCTGCTGGGGCACGCGCGGGCATCGGATGTGCCGATCGCGGTCGACGTCCACCTGATCACCGACGTCGACGACGCGTACAACCGGCCCTGGCTGGAGGTCGCCGACATCGTCTTCTGCAGCCACGAACGGCTGGCCGACCCGCCGGAGCAGTGGGTGGCGAGCGCCTTCGAGCGCTATCCCGGGTGCGCGATCGCCGCGGTCGGCCTCGGCGGGCGCGGCTGCCTCATGGGGCTACGCGACGGCACCCTGATCGAGGCCGCGGCCGTCGCGCCACGCGGCGTGGCGAGCACCGCCGGGGCGGGAGACGCGCTGTTCGCGTCGTTCCTGCACGGCTGGCTCGCCACCCGCAACCCCGTCACGGCACTCAAGGACGCCGTGCTCCACGCGGGGTGGAAGGTGGGTGACACCTTTCCGAGTACGGCCTCGCTGACGGAGGTGGAACTGGCCCGGCTGCGGGAGAGTCACCCGATCGCCACGTCCCTCGGCCGTTGGGACACCGCCGCGTAGGGGAAGGCAACTTGTCCGCCAGAGACACCACGGATCGCACCAGGCCATGCCACCGGGTCCTCGGCATGCCCGCGCTCCGCACGGCATCCCGTAAAGATCATTTCGGCGAACCGCCACACCCTGGCACAGGATCGTGAAAGGCTTAAGCCAGAAAAGGGAAGCTTGATAGATATGCCAACCTTCCCCCTGGGGTACGGTTCACGTCCGGCAATGTAGAGGAATGTCCGAAAGGACCGGGATGCACCCATTTGCCGTAGTCAATATGATGATGTGGGTTATAACTCACATCATCACGCTCATATCTGACGCGATAGGTTGACCGACGCAATATCGTGGCCACCGCCTACGGGGCGGTGGCTTTCGACATATTCCTCGCGATCTGCGCTGCGCAGACAGTGAGCGATTAGGTCACGGCGGCACCGGCGAGCGATCAACGCTGGGTTGGCGGAGACCTCCTGCGCCACGTCGAAAGCGAGCCCGTCTTCCTCCTCGAAGAGGACAGCAACCTGCTCATCGGCAGGCCGCCACTGGGCGGCGGGCTGACCCTGCGGACGGGCGGCACCTGGCCGCGGGAAAAGGCAACCTAGCTATCGCATGGCCGCCGATGCCGCTCGCTGGACGGCCCTGGCACCCGACGACTCCGCGACCCTGATCAAGGGCCCGACGAAGGCGATGTGATGACTGACGAGCAGGGCTGGATGCTGTAATCGTGTTCGTCGGCGGCCACGTCGCGATGCGTCTCTCCTCCACCGCCGAGACGCTCATCTTCACGCTCGCGGAGTGGCAGGCATGGTTGGACGGCGCCAGAAGGGCGAATTCGACCATCTGGCATAAGCCGTATGGCATTGGCTGAGATGGGCCTCGGGCCCTGCCCCGCTCGGTCAGCACCTTGCTGGTCGGCTCTATCAGCCCAGTTGGGTACGGCTCTACCCGATCAGCTGTCCCGGTCCGACTGCTCCCGCATGGCCTGGCGCTCGAGAGGAGCGTCGACCAGGTACGTCCACTTCTCATCTGTCCCGAACGCCTTCCATGCAGGAAACCATCAAGCAGAACCATCACGAAGTACGGCTCGATCTGGCCGATGGACCACCGCTGCCCGATCTGGATTCAGGCTTGGCACGGCTGCGCCGGTGGGCCAAACGCAATCCCCGGCCCGATGACGAGCCCGGCGGCGTCGACGACCTGGTCGAGGAGAGCCGGCAACTCGCTGATCACCGTGCCGAGGCGACCCTGCAGCTCATGGAGGAATAGTGCCGGGTCCCTATCTCGGCCCTCTGGACTGAGTTCGCTACAGGTCCGTCACCTCGTGCCTCGATCGTTGGGACCTGGCGACAGATCGCTGAGTAGGACGGGTAGGACGAGTTCCTCCTCCACCCGGACCGCGTGGCGCGCCATCGCCTCCGCCAGGGCGGGATCCCACGGCGTCGGACACGGCCGCCCGGCCAGCGCCGCCGAAGAAGCCGATGGCGAAGCGGGCCCTGCAGGAGAGGGCGCTGCCAGTGACAGCGCCGCCTCGTAGGCGGCGGTGTCGAAGCGCCAGGGCTCAAAGCCGTACCGGTCGTGGACGGCGGCCCCGATGGCGACGCCGCCCCAGTCGAAGTCCCCGTGGTACGCGAACCGCCCGCCACCCTCCGACAGCAGGTCGAGCAGCCGCCAGACGGCCGCCGACGGCCGGCCGCCGCCGCAGACCAGCGGCGGGCAGGACGGTCCCAGTTCGTCGGCGGCGGCCGCCACCACGACGGGGTTCTCGCAGATCCGCACCAGCCCGGCACCGGTCGCGAACGGCGACTGCGATGGCGACGGCGACGGCGACGCCGCCCCAGAGGACAGGGGCCCGTCGTGGCGGCGGAGCTGGCGCAACGTCAGCACGCAGGGCTCCCCTGCGGCTCGGGCCGCCGCCAGGATGCGCCCGGTCGGCGTCCGATCGTCTCCCGGCAGGCCGAGGCAGAGCACCAGCGAGGACAGGTCGTCGAGGTGAACGCCCACGGCCGCCCACGCGGCGCGGCGGGCGTCCGCGCCACCTTCCCCGGGGTACGCCCGGCCGGTGAGCGCCTTGGCCGCCGACAGCGCCAGTGTCCCCAGCGGCCTCCCCTCGTCGAGGGCGTGCGCGTCACCGGCGGTCTGCGCGGCCAGGCGGCCGATGGGCAGGCCGGGCGACGGCAGCCGCGCCACCACCTGGGCCAGCTGGTCGAGCAGGTGCCGTGCCTGGACCGGGTCCGGGGCGAGCCGCCTGACCAGGCCGGTGGACTCCAGCCAGGCCCGCCATCCGGCCAGCTCGGGACGGGCGGCCGTCGCGGCGTCGAGGTTCCCGTACGCCGCCTGCCAGGCCGACGCCGACGCCTCCCGTTCCCCGGCCAGGTCACGCAGGGGGCCGCGGAGCCGTACCACCGCCTCATGGAGCCCTTCGGGGGCGGCGCCGCTGGCGCGCAGGACCCGGTCCACCTCCTCCAGGGAGACCGACAGGGAGGCGCCGGCGCCCGCGCGGCGGCCGAGCAGCAGTTCGGCCGCGCGGCGCTGCGCCGCGGAAGCGGCGGAGAGGGTGACCGTGCCTGTGAGGGAACGACCGCGTTCGAGGCGCTGCCGGGCGCGTTCGACGAGCCACTCGGTCTCCTCGCCGCCCAGCAGTCGCCGCAGCCGCTCCTCACCGGTCAAACCGTTGCCGGTCAAAGCAGGCTGTCCTGTACGGCGGAGGTGGCGGAGCCAGGCTCAGCTTCGATGGCATCGGCCATGGCCCGAGGCCGCTCCGCCCGTGTCCGCTCCCGCCCATCCCACCGCCATGGCGTCACCAGCACGGCATCAATACCGTCCCGTCTGGTCAACTGGCAGATCGCCAACCCCGGCACCGACGGATAACACCCCCACTCACGCTCACTGGTCATCACCACGTCCATGTCGAACGTGGCCAGCAGCCCCAAGCACTTGGCCCGTGAATCATCGTCCACTCCGGCGAAAGCCTCATCCAGCGCGACCAGCCGCGGCGTGTACGGGTTGCCCGCCGACTTGTAGTGCGCCGACGCGGCGGCGAACAGGGGCACGGAGGCGGCCAGCACCCGCTCGCCCCCCGAAGCGGGCCCGGTGGCCGGCCGCCACTGCCCGTCCTGGAGCCGCTGGATCGCGAACTCGTGCCAGGTCCGATAGTCCAGCGCCTTGGTCAGCGCCTCGGTCCAGCCCGCCGCCGGGTTGTCGGCGTGCTCGCGGGCGATCCGCTCCTGCAGGAACGCCCCGACCGCCGCCCGGTCGTCCAGCGACCAGGCGTCCACGATCTGCCGGAGTTTGTCGCGTACCCGGTCGAGCCCTTCCGGGGCGTTCCTGGCCTGCTTCCACAGCAGGCGCAGGCGCATTCCGGTGGACGTGGGGCGGGCGGCCAGTTCGGCGTTCATCTCGCGCACCTCGGCCTCGGCCGCGGTGATCAGCTCCTGGAGGGTGCCGGCGACCTCGTTGAGCAGGTGGTTCTCCAGGATCTCGCGCTCCTTGGCCGACAGCAGGCGGGCGCGGTGCTCGGTCTCCTCGCCCAGGGCCGCCACCAGGCCGGGTACTTCCCGGGTACGGCCCTGGAAGTGCACGTCCACGACCATGACGCCTTCGCGCAGGGTCAGCCCGACCGAGTGGCCGTGCCTGGCCATGGCGTCGGAGAGCAGCTTGTGCTCCTCGGCGACCTTCTTCTGCACCCGGTCCCAGGGACCCTCGCCATCATCGACGCTCTCAAGCGACGCGTTGACGGTCCTGGCCAGGAGTACGGCAGGGGTGGCCGCCCATTCCGCGGCCGGATCGGGGAGGTCGAGCTCGGGCAGCGCGACCCGCATCAGCCCGGTCGCGGCGAACGCGCGGAACTCGCGTACCTCGTCGTCGCGCGTGTCAGCCGCCTCCTTGATCTGGCGGCGCAGGCTCGCGCTGGTGGCCTCGGCCCGACCCCGCTCCGTCAGCGCCTGCTGCTGGTCGGTTCGGGCCTGCTGCTCCTGTTTCGCCCGTTCGCGCAGCTGGAGCCGTACCTCTTCGAGGCGGCGGAACAGCTCTTCGACGGCGGCGCCGGCCGTCGCGGTCAGCTCCCGGTAGGTCTCGGCGGCGGCCTGCTCCTGCTCGCGCGCCTCGGCCGCCACCACGGCCGCCTCCGTCAGCGATTCGCGGGCCTGCGCGAGGTCGTCGGTGGCCTCCCGCGCGGCCTCCTCGGCCGTCCGCGCCGCCCGCACGGCGGGCCAGAGCTCGGCCAGCGCCAGCCGGTACGCGGCCAGGCCCGCCTTGACCTCGGCCAGCTCCGCGGCGGCGAGGGGCAGGCCGACGTCGCCCGCGAACTCCGCCGCCCGTTCCCGCGCGACGCCCAGCTCGCCCTGCCGGTCCTGCGCCAGCCGCTCGGCCACGCCGTGCTCGGTCGCCAGCTGGCCGCGCCGCTCGTGCTCGGCCGCCAGCTTGACGTGCGCCTCGCGGACGGCCGCGTCCGGCGGCAACGCCCGCTGCTCGGCGGCCAGATCATCCTGGCGTACGGCCAGCGCGGCCAGTTCGTCGCCCAACGTGGTGATCTGTCCGTCGACCTCGGCGAGTTCGGCCCGGAGCGCGGTCAGCCTGGCCCGCCGGGCCGCTTCCCGCGCGCCTTCGCCGATGTAGTCGGCGCTGACCTTGTGCCAGGACCCGGCCAGCACCCCGTTGCCCCACCGCCCGTCGACCGCGACCCACGTCGCCGCGCCCGGCCCCAGCCCGATCGCCGCCAATACGGTATGCACGGCGGCGTCTGGCAGCGCGGCGGCCACGGGGTCGGCTCGATCCACGGCGGGACGCAGCACGACGGCGCAGGACGGACCGGACACCGGCGCCCCCGCCACGATGGTCGTGTCGTCCTCGGCCAGGAGGGTTCCGGCGGGGGTCAGCCAGGCGTCGAGGATGCCCGCCGCTTCCAGCGCGGCCTCCAGCCCGGCCCGGTGTTCGGCGGGCACCGCGTCGGCGAAGTCCACGGCCCGCCACAGGGGCGCACCAGGACGGCCGTCGCGGGCGGCACCGCGGGTGTGCGGCACGGGCGGGGCGTCGTGACCGCCCGCCTCCAGCCTGACGATCTCCTCCCCCAGCTCCCGGGCCCGCCGGCGCGCCGCGACCAGCGCCGCGTCCAGCTCGGCGCCGCGACGGCCGAGTGCGGCGGTGGCGGCGCGGACGGCGTCGTTGACGGCGGCCTCGGCCGGATTGGCGCCATCCGCGGTGTTCGCCCAGCCGGCCAGCGCGGCGAGCACGCCGTCAGGGTCTGTCAGCCGCAGCTCGGCCAGTCCGGCCAGGTAGAGCGTGTACGCCTGGACCAGCTCGGTGATCCTGGTGGCCGTGGCCTCTTCCGCGGCGGCGATGCGGACGGCCGACGCCTGGAGCTCGCCCGTCAGCCGGTCCACCTCCGTGCGGGCTGCGGCCAGCCGGGCCTCGGCCTGAGCGACGGCGTGGAGCAGCCGTTCGAGCTCGGCCACGGCGTGTTCCTGCCGGGTGGCGAGCGCCTCGGCGGCCGACCGGTCCAGTGGCTCGCCGGGCAACCCGGCTCCGCGTGGCACGCCAGGCAACCCGGCTCCGCGTGGCACGCCAGGCAACCCGGCTCCGCGTGGCATGCCAGGCAACTCGGCTTCGCGTGGATCGCCGGGCGACCTGGTTTCGTGTGGATCGCCGGGCAGTCTGGCCTGGCGGGCCGCCCGCGCCGTCCGCTCCTGGGCGGCCGTCAGCCCGGCCGCCGCCTGGTCGGCCTTGAGCCGGCTCGTGTCCGCCCGCCCCAGCATCTTGTCGACCTGCCCCGTCAGGCGATCACGATCGCGGTCGGCGCGGCCCGCGTGCTCGGCCAGCCGACGGGCCTCCTCGCCGGCCTGCTTGAGCCGCTCGGCGGAGCGCATCTCCGGGCTCTCCTGGAGGGCGTTGCGGCGGGCCTCCAGCTGGTTCTGGCGGGTGGCCAGGTCCGAGAGCAGGTCGTCGAGCTCCTCCAGCCTGGTCTCCGCCGCGCTCTGCCGGGTCTCCGCCTCGCCCAGTTCGCGGCCCAGGTGCTCGTACCGGCTGTGTGCCAGGCGGGGGCCCGCCGCCTTGCGCTTGGCGGCAATGGTGGCGTACCGGCGGTAATGGGTGAGGAACGCGGACGCGGCGGCGCGCGCCTCCTCCAGACCGCGCAGGGCGTCGCGCTCCTCGTCGAGGCCCCGGAAGGCCTCGGCGACGGTGGCGATGAGGGCGGGACTGAGCGGCGGCAGCGCCTCGGTGAGGGCCCTGGACAGCAGCCTCTCGTCCGGCTTCTTGGACAGCTGGGGCTGGCGCAGCTGGATGAGCAGGTTGACCAGCGCCTCGTAGCGGTATTCGCCGAGGCCGAACATCGCCTCGTCCACCGCCCGCCGGTAGTCGGCGGCCCGGTCGTACACCATGCCGTGGCCCTCGACCGCCTCGCGCAGCTTCTCCCTGGTCAGCACCACTCCGGTGGCGGACAGCAGGTGCAGGTCGAGGCCGGGCCGCTGAGGCGTGACGAAGAACCAGTGCCGGACGATGCCACGGTCCTTGACCGCTTTGAGCCCGCAGCCGATCGTACGGAACTCGCGGGTGCCGTCGGCGGCGCGGCGGCCGAACTCCAGCCAGGCGTAGCCCAGCCGCTCGGCGTGCGGGTGCTTGCCGCCGAGCAGGAGGTTCCACTCCATCCGCTTCTGCCGGTCGCCATCGGGTTCGACCCGGTGCGGGGCCAATTCGCCGTCCAGCAGGAAGGGCAGGGTCAGGGCCAGCACCTTGGACTTGCCCGTGCCGTTGTTGCCGCGCAGCAGCAGCCGCCCGTCGTGGAAGTGGAACTCCTCCACGTCGTAGTAGAACAGGTCGACCAGGCCGGCGCGCAGCGGCTTCCAGCGCTCTGAGGTGGGCTCGGGGAGCATCACGGTCCTTTGACGACGGGGGCGTCGAGTGCGTAGCGGGCGATCGCCGGCAGTCCGGCGACCGTGTCGTGGCGGACTTCGGCCAGGCGCAGCGCGGTCAGCTTGCCCAGCGCCGTGGCCAGCAGGCCGTCCTCGGCGCCCGGCTCGGTCACGCCCTTGCGCCAGAAGGAGGTGTGCTCGCGGGCGGCCCGCCGGACGAAGCTCCTGAGCTCTTCCATGCTCTGCTCACCGCGCTCGGCGAGCAGCTCGGCCACGAGCAACGTGACATGGCCGTCGGTACGCTGCTCGGGCATCCGTACGTCGGTCAGCTCGTCGTCCGGGTCGGCCATCGCGATGCCCTCGGCCCGGACCTCGGCGACCAGACCGGTGGCCTCCTCGATCCGGCGGGTGATCGCGTGCCGCTGGGAGGTCAGGTAGGCGCGCTCGGCGTCGTCCAGATCGGTGTAGTAGACGACGGGATCCTCCAGGAGGCGCCGGGTGAGACGGCGGCGCAGCGCCTGGTTGCGCAGGTCGTCGGTGTCGGCGACCGGCTCGGCCGCCAGCTTCGCGATCCGCTCGCCGAAGGACTCGGCGGTGATCGTGGACGGGCCGCGGGTGCCGGTGAGCAGGGCGGCCAGCACCGGCCTGCGTACGTCGTACAGGACGTCGCCGGTGGCCGACAGGTAGGCGTCCTCATCGCCCGCGACCTTGCGCAGGACACCCCAGTCGATGAGTGTGCGGACCACGGCCACCAGGTCGGCGCGCTCCTGGCGGCTGTCCAGGGTGAAGGCGAAGTCCAGCTCCGGCTCGGCCGCCGCGTTCAGCACCTCTTCGGCGAGTCCGCCGAGCGTGGTCTGCGCGTCGGCCCGCTCCAGCATGGCCAGGGCCAGGCAGAGCACCACGTACCGCCGCCTTCCGTACGGTTCGCCGGCCCGGCCGCGCGCCGGATGAGTGGCGTCGGAGGGGTCCGGCGCCGTCTTGAACAGCCGCGCGCTCTCGGAGTCGACGACCAGCCGCCAGCCCGTCTCACGGGTCAGCCAGTCGCGCAGCTCGCTCAGATGGCGCCGGACCAGCACCAGCTTGTCCGGATCGCGCAGCAGCGGGGCGGCCAGCAGGGCACGTAGCGCCGTACGCCGCTGGGCCAGGTCCTCCTCCGGTGTCACGGCGCCACCATCAGGTCGGTGATCTCGACGACGTGCTCCGGCCCGGTCAGGACGCCGTCGTCGGTACGGATCTCGACCTGGCCGCCGCCGAGGACCAGCGCCAGCCGTACCTCGAGAGAGCCGTCGCTCGTCACGGTCTTCACCTCGAGGTCGTCCGGGTGCCGCGCGGCCAGCGCGTCGCCCAGCAGGCCCAGGAAGAGCCGGAACGCGCGCGGGTCCAGCACGTCCAGCTCCGACAGCAGCACCGGACCGTCCGTGCGCAGCCGCGCCCGCGCCGCGGCGGTCTCAGCCGCCTCGCGCTCGGCCTGCTCCAGCAGCAACCGGCGGGCCCGCGTACGGTCGGCCACCTTGTTCGGCTTGCCCCGCCGCTCGTAGGAGCCGGTACGGCGCAGCTGCGGCGAGATCCTGATCGGCGGCGCCTGCGCCCAAGGCGTGGCGGCCGGGACGTCCTGCCATTCGTCCAGCGTGGACACGGTGACGCTCAGGTGCCGGGCCGAGGTCAGCCCGAACGCCGCCCGCCACAGCCGGTGCATCGACGCCTCGTCGGGCGCCTCGGCGAACCAGCGGGCCAGCGTACGGAAGTCGGCCGTACGGTCGGAACGGCCCGCCCGCCGTTCGTTGAGCAGCCCGACTGTGTCGATGAGCTGCTTGATCGCGGTCACCGCCGCCTGCCGCAGCAGCCGGGCCTGCGAAGGATGACCGGCGTCCTGGGAGACGAACCAGTCCGTCAGCCCGCGCCAGCGGTTCCGCCACGAGCCGAGCGCCTTCTCCTGGGCCCGATCCTGGTCCTCGCCGTCCGGCACCGCGTCGGCGGCCTCGCGCCGGGCGGCCAGCACCAGCAGCCGCTCGTGACCGCTGCCCTCCAGCTCGACGAGCAGCGCCGCGATGCGCGCCCCCGAGTTGGCCAGGTCGGCGATGAACCGGTTGATGTAGTCGATCAGCCGCTCCTTGTAGGCGACGAACCCGTCCACGTCGCCGTCGGAGAAGTCGATGGCCCGCCGCAGTGACGCCATGAACGCCTGCGCGTTGTCGGCCAGCGAGGAGAACCGCTCGGCCAGGGACAGCAACAGCAGGTGGACCCTGGCGGGATCGGGCTCGTCCTCCCCGGCGAGCAGGGCCAGCGACCGCAGTTGCTCGGCGATGTCGGCCAGCGCCACAGACTGCAGCGAGCCACGCCGGCCGATCGCCTCCTCGTAGAACGCGATGGCCTGCTCGGCGGCCTGACCGGCCGGGGTCAGCTGGAACAGCAGGCGTTTGCGGTGAAACTCCTCCACCGTGGTGACCCGGCCGGTGTCGGCGTCGGCGCGTAGATTGCCCCACTCCACGAGCTTGTCCAGCGCACCGGCCAACTGCTCGTCACTGTCGCGCCGCAGCTCGACGGCCACGTCCTCGGGCCGCAGGTGCACGATGAACCGCTCTTTGGCGCTGACGAAGGTCCGCAGCACGTCCCGGTAGAGGGCGGCGTTCGGCGCACTCAGATGGGCGAAGGGCTGGGGCTCCTGGGTCGGCGAGGACATGGGGTCAAGTGTCCCTCATGTCCTCCGCGCCAAACGGGGATTTCCACTGTCGGTCGTGTCTGTCTGGTCAGGCCGCGTGAGCCTCGAACCACAGAGAGTCAAGATCATGCCCGGAAGTGAGCCGGACATCCGCATCGAGAGCAGCGGCAAGGAGACGGAGCAGCGCGACCGTGGGCGCGGTGCCGCCCTCCTCGATGCACTCGATCTCATCGACGGTCATGCCCACTGCCTGGGCGAGTTCCGCGACGGTCAGGCCGAGGGCGGTCCGCCGGTCATACAGAGCCTTGCCGAAGACCAGCGCCTCACGGATCGCGATCCGCTCGGGATCGTCCGCCTGCGGCTCAGGACGCACCCAGCGGGTGTGGTAGCCGGCCATCACACCTGCCTCTCGAAGCTCTCGGCCGCCGGTCGGCCATGGTCACGTTCGCAGATCTTCTGCGCCCATACCGCCCGGTCAATCTGTCGCTGCTCATGCTGCCTGGTCTTGCGGAAGACCGTGAGCAACACGATGGTCCTGTTGGCAGTACACCAAGTACGTCACCCGGGCCGCAACATCGCGAAGCCGTACTCGCAGTTCCCATACCGGTCCTTCTAGGTGGTCTGACCACGGTCCGCCCAGTTCGGTTCCCTTCTCCGCGAGAAGCCCGGCGACTTCGTCCACCCGCTTGAAATCGCCATCACTGAGTGTCTCGAGCCACTCACGAACCTCCGGCTCCACCTCGAACCCGTACAGCTCACGCACATTCATTCCTATCCCATGCACAACGGAACTGGCTCGCCGACTCTCGAAAAACAGTGAAGGTTACGCTGGCCATCAGCGGAAGAAACACGGCCATGTGTGCTGAGAATAGTTCCCCAGATAACGATCCTGTGGCATCTTCAATGAAGAGCTTGTCTCCGCTTCTGGGAAGATTGATGCAACCACTGCCTTGGGCCGCACGCGCCGATGGCCTAGCCAACCTGCCAGGACCCTTGACCAGCTGGCTGGCCAAGCTACGACGACTGTTTAATGTGTTGGGTGATGGCGTGGAAGCCAGCGCAATGGTCGCATGGCCTTCCACCAATGACTTCATTCGCGCAGGGGAGGCGACGAGGCGCCTGACTCGCACGGGACTCATTGCTCGCCATGGCTCCTGGATAACACCAACCGCAAATGCCCAAAACTGGCTTGAGAGCGGCAAAAATGCCCATCTCGTGCTAATTCTGCACCGGCACGTGCGATTCATTGGCGAACTCATGAGCACCCTCGAACGGGGATCAACCTCACACGAGGAATTGTTGATCGTCGCGCGCTCTCAGTACGGCTTCCGCTGGGAGTCGCTGACTCCAGTACGCACCAGGACCAGTTGGCTGAGGGTCACCGGCATGGTGGACATCTTCGATGGCGAGGTTCACCTGACCGAGGCAGGGCGAGCTTTGCTCAGCGACCTGGAACTCGGCAAGCCGGACGCGGACGAAGGGGACGCGCCTGCCGTCCTCCCATCCACCCCAACGGCCATCGCCGACCTTTTGGCGGCACTGGATGATGTGCGTCTGCATCGCCGAGCGCGAGCTGCGGGTTTCTACATCCCCGGCCAACAGGAAGAGGCCGGGTGGATCGAGACCCTGAGAGTCCTGACTGAAGGCGCCATGCCTTCGATCACCGTGGGCGGCCTCGCCAACCTCTGCTGTCGAACGCATGGCATCTCGGCATCGTCTGCGCGCAGCGCTCTAGACACCCTGAAATCGATAGGACTGGTGGCGCGAATCTCGTCGGATCGTCTTGCGGCGACTGGGGCGGCCCAAGCCTGGCTGGACACCGATCAGTCCGTGAACCTCGCCCGCATCGTTCACGCTCACATCTCATATTTCGGAGAGATTCTCTTCGATCTTGATACGGTCGGAGTGAAGCCAACTGCAAAAGGACTCGCCGAACGCAGTTCGCACTATGGCATCGATACCGCGCAGGGGCTCCCCCCTGCGGCCGTCACCGGGCGACTGAACCTGCTGCTGGCTTGTGGCCTGGTCACCAAGATCTCTCAAACGTTTTTCAAGGTAACGCCACTAGGCCGGGCTTTCCGTGATTCCGTTCGCTGCCTTACTCCACAGCAGCTTGTAGAGCTCCACGAGGAAGAATTCGCCAGCGTGCCGCCGACAGACGTCGTCGAGGCGGAGCAGATCGCGGCCAAGATCGAGGATTCCGCACATGACAGTGGCGAGCCGGAGCGACTTGAGGTCGCTGTGATCGCCGCGTTCAACTATCTGGGCATGCCCAGTCGCCATATAGGTGGAGCGACGACGGACAGTCCCGATGGCGAGGTGCGGACGGGGTCAGGGGTGCACGGACGGATCTTGGCCGTCGAAACCAAAACCGCGAAGAACGGCGAGGTGTCAGAGGAATACGGTCGGCCGCTCACCCTGCCGGGCCAGCGATCGAAGATAAATGCCGAGGCAACAATATACATCGGCCCTGGCTTTGAACGCCGCCTACTGGATGCAGTCGACGACGACCCCCAGGTTGCCGTCGTTCTGACATCGTTGTTGGCGGAAGCCGTTCGCCGTCAAGGGGTTACACCACTCACGCCCGCACAACTCGGCCCGCTTGTCGACCCGCTGCTGCGGTCCGACCAGCGACGTGACCTTCTCGCGAAAGAATGGAACGCACAGCAGCGGCTTGCCGATCTGGAACTGTCAGTGGCAATCGTCCTTCACAATGAGGCTCAGGATCCCCTTACAGAAGGCGCTTGGCTTGAGATAAAAGATATCCGCAGAGAGCTGCGCAAGCTGGGACACCGAGCCGATGAGGAAATGATCATGAAAGCCCTGCACTTCCTCACGTCACCCCGAATAGCCGTGGCGGAGTGTGCCGCAAAAGCAGGGAGCCCCGCCGAAGAACCGAAGTACGAATATCGCGCTACGATGACACTCGGCACCATCTGGCGCCGCATCGAAGCGCCAGGACGGCAGTGGCGCAGGAGCAGTTCGCGAAACGATGAGTAGCCGAGGATCCGCTCACCCTCGCGGAGGGTATCGCGACGAGGTGCGCTCACACAGATCGCGGCTACCGTGGCATCATCTAACTCCGCCGCAGGCGGGATCAATTGCGGGACCAATCGGCCACAATTCTGCGACATAATCCCAGGATCAGGCAAGCTTCATTTAATATCTCCATTTCCCGAGGCTTGATGTTGAGGTGTCGCCCGGCAATATGCTCAGCCGAGTGAGCAGCTCACCTGGGGTAGCGCGTTGGTGGTGTTGTTCCAGGTGGCGGTGAAGCCGAAGGTCGTGGACGCGCCGACCGGGAGGTTGCCGTTGTAGCTTGCGTTGCGGGCTGTGACGGTGGCCCCGTTCTGGGTGAGTGTGGTGTTCCAGGACTGGTTGATCTGCTGGCCGTTGGCGAAGGTGAAGGTGGTCGTCCAGGCGGAGGAGGCGTTCTGGGAGGCGTTCTTCACCGTGATCTCGCCTTGGAAGGCGCCGCCCCACTGGGAGATCACCTTGTAGGTGGCGGTGCACCGGGCATCGGTAGGCGGAGGAGTCACCGGCGGGGTCACGCCGTTGAGTACCTGCGCGAGCGACGGGTACCAGCGATCGGCCATCTTCCGGAAGCCGGTGTCGTTGGGGTGGACTCCATCGCCGGTGTCGGTGGCCGTGTTGAAGCCGGTCCACAGGTCGGCGACGACGATGGGCGACCGCGCGGTCGTGAGGCCGGCGGCCCAGCCCGGGATCGCGTTGTCGAGCGCCACCACACTGGCCGCGCAGGTGGGGCAGCCGGACGGGTTCATGGGGATGATCTGCGCCACGATGATCTTCATGTTCGGGTTGTTCTCCCGCATCTGGCCGACCAGCTTGGTATATGCGGCCAGGACGGTGGTGGTGGGGATGAAGCCGCCCCACATGTCGTTGGTGCCCAGGTGCATGAGGACGATGTCGGGCTTCGCCGCGTCCAGCCACGGCGGCAGCTGATTCTGATCGGCGATGCCGGTCGCGGCGTAGCCGCCGTGACCCTCGTTGTCACCGTCGTAGGAGAACCCGTAATTGCAGCCGCCGTCGGGGACGCTGCCGACGAAGTCGATGTTCGTATATCCGGCTGTCTGCAGGTGGTTCCAGAGCAGGGCGCGCCAGCAGCCGGGTCCGGCGGTGATGGAGTCGCCGAGCGGCATGATCCGGACGGGGGCCGTCGCCGACAGCGCGGGCAGGGCGACACCGAAGGCGACCGCCACGAGGAGCGTGACGAGGACGGCGTACAGGTGGGATCTGCGGCGCATGAGCGGCTCCATGGAGAGACCCGGGCCCGCCCGATGACGGACCGGTCGAGTGCTGCTACGAGAGGGGGTTCTGGGTGAGCAGGTGTGCCTTGAAGCCCTCGCCGTACGTGCTGGTGGGCGTGCCGTTGTAGTCGGTGATGAGCACGTTGCCCTGGCTGCAGCCCCACGGGTTCCAGGTCCAGGCCGTGTACCCGACGCCGTGCGCGTCGGCCCAGCTCATCACCTGGTCGATGTAGTCGTGCGCGCAGGAGTTCTGGCCGATCTCACCGGCCTGCACCGGCACCTGGGCCGCGACGGCGCCGACCTGGCTATTCCAGCAGGCGGTGTTGGAGCAGGTGTTGAAGTTGTAGGTGTGCCAGGCGGCCATCAGGTTGCCGGTCGGATCGGTCGGCTTGTACGTCAGCCACTGGCTCAGGTCGTTGGACCAGGCCAGCCCGCCCAGCATGATCACATTGGTGGCCCCGGTGGCGCGCACCGTGTTGACCAGCGACTGCATGCCGGCCACCTGGTAGCCGATGCCGGTACAGGTGCCGCCGTCGCGCCAGCACTTCCAGCCGGCGGTCGCGTCCCAGTTCGCGGCCGCGTCCGGGTAGGGCTCGTTGAACAGGTCGAAGACGACCGCGTTGTTGCCCTTGAAGGCGTTGGCGACCCCGGTCCAGAACGTCGGGGCGTACTGGGCGTCGGGCATCGGCTTCTGGCAGGTCGCCGTGGTGTCGGAGCAACCGGCACCCTGACCGGTGTACAGGCCGTAGTTCCAGTGCATCTCCACGATCGGCGTGATGCCGTTGGCGACCAGCAGGTTGACGTAGTCCTTGACGTTCTGCTGGTACGCGGGGCCGCTGGGGGTGCCGTTGGTGCCGTTCCAGCACTCCTCGTTCAGCGGGATCCGGACCGTGCGGATGTTCCACGCCTTCATCGCGTCGACCGAGGCCTGATCCACCGGGCCGCTGTCCCACATGCCCTTGCCCTGTACGCAGGCGAACTCGCCGCTGGCCCGGTTGACGCCCAGCAGACGGTAGGTGGCGCCGGCGGCGGTGACCAGCCGGTTCCCCGAAACGTGCAGCACGGGTGCCGCGCCTCCCGTGCTGCCGTCGTTGTCGGCCTCGGTGGCGTTCACCGTCACCGAGGTCAAACCGCTGGATGCCACGGTGATCGGCCGGGTGCCGTTCGTGGTGTCGCTGTCCTCCGCGGCGCTCAACGTCACCGTCTGCGGGGTGTTCCAGTTGGCCGTGGTGAAGGTCAGGGAGGCTCCGCCGGTCACGGTGATGTTGGTGTCACCGGTACCCGCCGTACTGGTGACCGTCACGTTGCCGGTCGGCTGGGAGCGCAGGCGGACCGTGTAGCCGCTGGTCCCGCCCTCGGGCACGCTCACGCTGGTGGCGGAGACCACCAGCGCCTGTTGCGTCCCTCCGGCGCCGGTCCCCGTGCAGGAGACGCTGGGGTTGGTGTTGGCGCCACCGGTGTACGTGCCGTTGAAACCGAGACTCCAGGTCGCCCCGGCGGGCTTGGCGGCGTTGTAGGAGACCGGGTTGACGGTGATGGCCGCACCCGCCGGGGTGGGGGTCGCCGGAGTGGGCACACCCTCCCACATCTGGGTGATCACCTGATTGTTGGGGAAGTCGAAGCTCAGCGTCCAGCTGGTCAACGCGTCGCCGGTGTTGGTCACCGCGATGGTGGCGCCGAACGCGCTGCCGTTGTCCCAGCTCTTGGTATAGGTGGCCGAACACGACACGGCGGCGTCGGCCGCGCTCTGGACGGCGGCGAGGCCGAACCCGGCCAGCACCACAGCTACGGCGGCCGTCAAGGCCCTGCGTAACACGATCGGCATGGGAGCCCTCCGTGACGAAACCGATGGACACCGCTTTCTCGAAGCGGCCGAGCTCCGACACTTGGGAGCGCTCCCAACGATCTGTCGCCCCGATTCGCCTCGCAAGAGCCTCCCCACGCCTCAGCGCGCGGCACCTACGCCGACCTTGGACAAGGCCGACGACGCTGCTGAAACTTTCAGCCGGCCTCGGCCAGGATCAGGGTGAAGTCCCCGGCCAGGTCCGTGTAGCGACGGCGCACCTTGAAGCCCGCACCCACAAGCTCCGCCCACAGCCCCTCCGGCCGGAACTTCGCGCTGATCTCCGTCCGTACCTCCTCCCCCTCCGCGAAGTCGGTGACCAGCCCCAGCCCACCGATCCGCACCCGCATGTCGCGGCTCGCCCGTAGCCGCATCTCGATCCATTCCTGCCGCTCGTCGTACAGCGCCACGTGCTCGAACGCCTCCGGGTCGAAGTCCGCCTCCAGCTCCCGGTTGATCACCCGCAGCACGTTCCGGTTGAAGGCGGCCGTCACCCCGGCCGGGTCGTCGTAGGCCGCCACCAGCCGCTCGGTGTCCTTCACCAGGTCCGCCCCCAGCAGGAACGTGTCTCCTGGCTGGAGCGTGGCCCGCAGGTCCTTCATGAACAGCTCGCGCGCGGCCGGTTCGAGGTTGCCGATCGTGCCGCCGAGGAAGGCCACCATCCGCCTTCCGGTACGCGGCAGCAGCGCCAGATGGCGCTCGAAGTCGGCGCACACCGCCTTCACCCGCAGCCCGGGGAAGCGCCCGGCCAGCCGGTGCGCCGCCTCCGTGAGGGTGACCGCGTCGACGTCCACCGGCGTGTAGACACGCGCGGCGAGCGCCTCCAGCAGCAGGACGGTCTTCTCGCTGGTGCCCGAGCCCAGCTCGACCAGCGTGTCCGCGCCGCTGGCGGCGGCCAGGTCCGCGGCCCGCGCGCGCAGGATGGCCAGCTCGCGCCGGGTCGGATAGTACTCGGGCAACCGGGTGATGCGGGAGAACAACTCGCTGCCCGCCGCGTCGTAGAACCACTTGGGCGGTAGCCACTTGGGCACGGCTGTCAGCCCGGCCCTGACATCATGTTCGAGCGCCTGGCGCAGATAGTCGCGGTCAAGATAGTTGATCACCTGCACGGTCGACTGGCTGACAGGCACGATGCCTCCTGAAGTGGGTTACAACGGCTGGACGCGTACGTCGTCATGGGTGACGGTGAGCAGGCTGCGCTCGGGTACGGCCTGCCATCCGGGCAGGTCGTCGAGCGGCTCGCTGGCCACCAGCACGCCGTCGTGGAGTCGGTGATGGAAGAGGGTGTCGCCCCAGACGGTCGCGGCGATCGACGCGCCGTCGCAGGCGAGCAGGTTCAGGCGAGCGCCAGGGTCCTTCTCCCCGGCGCGGACGACCACCTCGGCGAGCGCCTCGCCCAGGCCCAGCCCGGCGTGCCCGCGCTGGAACACGGCGGCGGCGACCCAGGCGGCGTCGCACGCGCTCTCGGCGCTGTCGGCCAGGTCCCTGACCGCGTCCCGCTCGACACGCCCGTTGTGGCTGAGCAGCCACCGCCCGTCGGTGAACGGCGCGGTGGCGCTCTCCTCGATCGGCATGCCGACGGTGGCCGAGCGTACGGCCGCCAGCAGGCAGGTCGAGCGGGCGATCCGCGCGAGTCCGGGCAGGTTGGCGTCGGCCCACATGGGGATGGCACGGCGATAGCGCACCGGGTCCGGGCTCTGCTCATACCAGCCCATGCCGTACCCGTCGGCGTTGATCATGCCGTAACGCTGCCGCCGCGGCGCGTACGACTGCTTCAGCAGGCCAAATTCCGGCTCGTGGATGAGCGCGGCGAGCGGGCGGGCGGCGCCCAGCCAGGCCGCGTGCCTGCACACGTTAGACCAGCTCCGAACGGGCGCAGCGGAAGCCGCTGAAGATCTGCCGGCGGATCGGGTAGTCCCAGTTCCTGAACGTGGTCCGCACCGCCGCCGGATCGGCCGCCCAGGAGCCGCCGCGCAGCACCCGGTACTCCTCGCCGAAGAACACCTCGCTGTACTCCTTGTACGGGAAGCTGCGGAAGCCGGGGTAGGGCTGGAACCACGAGGCGGTCCATTCCCAGACGTCTCCCACCATCTGCTCGGCCCCGTAAGGGCTGGCCGCGGCCGGGTAGGCGCCCAACGGCGCGGGATGGGCGGCGCGATGCCCGAGGTTCGCCCGCTCGGCGCCTGGGGCGTCCTCACCCCAGGGATACCGGTGCGCTTTCTCTGACCGGGCGTCCCAACCGCAGGCCTTCTCCCATTCGGCCTCGGTGGGCAGCCGCTTGCCCGCCCAGCGGGCGTAGGCGTCAGCTTCGTACCAGGACACGTGCTGGACCGGCTCGTCCATCGGGACCGGCTCGCTGCGCCCGAAACGGGTACGCCACCAGGCGCCGCCATCCCTGACCCAGAACAGCGGGGCGAAGACGCCGCTCCGCTGCCGCCACTGCCAGCCCTCCGCGGACCACCAGCGCGGGTCGTCGTAACCGCCGTCCTCGATGAACGCCGCGTAGGCGCGGTTGCCGACAGGCAGCCGGTCGATCGAGTACGCGGGCAGGTCCACCCGGTGCGCCGGCCGTTCGTTGTCGTAGGCCCAGGGCAGCGTGTCGGTACCCATGAGGAAGGAGCCCGCGGGCACGAAGACCTCTTCCGGACCCCCACTCCGCCCGGGCGGAAGGTCGCCGTCGCGCACCAGCCCGGGTTGCCCGGACAGTTGCAGGGTGGCGAGCATGGTCTCGTCGTGCTGATGCTCGTGCTGGATCACCAGGCCGAACACGAAGCCGTCGCGGTGCAGCGGGGCGGGCCCGTCCAGGTCGATCGCGTCGAGGACGTCGAGCACCCGCCCGCGTACGCCCTCGATGTAGCGGCGGGCCTCGGCCGGACCCAGGAAGGGCAGGCTGGGGCGATCCTTGCGCGGTGTCTTGAACGCGTCGTAGATGTCGTCGATCTCGGGCCGGAGCGGGTCGATGCCCCCGGCCTCACGCAGCACCCAGAGCTCCTCGTAGTTGCCCACGTGCGCCAGGTCCCAGACGAGCGGCGACATCAGCGGGGAGTGCTGGCGTACCAGCAGGTCGTCCTCCGCGGCCGTGTAGGTGAGTGACCGGTCGCGCACCGCGATGAGCTCGGCGGCGATACGTTCCTTAATGTCGTTCATTCCCATCCTTCGTCGCTCGGCCAGTTCGGAAGATCCAGCAGGTAGGAGGCCGGTGAGCGGCCCGTGCTCACGTGCCGGTCGGCGAACGCGGCCACCTCGCCGACCAGACCGGGACCCGCGCCGCAGCGCGGCAGCGCCTCCAGCGCGGCGCGGAAGCACTCCTCGGCGGCCCGGCGCAGGCGCGGCTCGGCCAGCCCGCACCGCGCCGCCACCCCCCAGAGCTGCCGGTACGGCTCCGCGGCGGCCATCGCGGCATCAGCGGCGCGGTCGTCGGTGACCAGGGCATGGGTCACGGCCACACAGACCGGCCAGATCGCCGGGTGCTGGGCGTCGAGGTAGCGGATCTCCAGCCACCCCCGGGGCCGCACCGGTGGAAACAGCGTCGTGGCGTGGTAGGCCAGGTCCTCGGCGGTGGGCCGCCGCCGGCCGTCGGCGTTCAGCCAGTCGCGGAAGCTGGAGCCGTCACGGATGGTGTGATAGCTCTGTTCGTCCTCCCGCACCAGCATGAGCCGGGCATCCAGCAGGTATTCGGCCCAGTCCGCGGCGGGATCATCCGAGGCGGGCACGGGCGAGGTTCTGGTGCGGTCGAGGTGATCCCAGACGGCCTGACGGCCCGACATCCAGCCGCACGGCCGGCCATCGCGCAGCGGCGAGTTGGCGAAGGCAGCCATCAACACGGGGCCGAGCGCGTGCGCCCGTTCCCAGCGCGCCACCGGCCGCTCGCCCAGGTCCAGGTTGACCTGGATCGACGCGGTCGAGCACATCATGAGCTGTCCGTACGGCACGCCGAGGAACTCGGCCATCGCGTCGTACCGGGGCAGACGCAACTGGCGCCGGGCCGGCCGTAGCGGATCGAGACCGACACCGGCCAGCACCAGCCCGGACGCCCGCAAGGCGGCGCGTACGGCGGCCACGTCGGCGGCCACGCGGGCCAGCGATTCCGTCAACGGGCCTGTCGGGCCGGACAGTTCGAGCTGTCCGCCCGGTTCGAAGGTCAACCGGCTGCCACCGGGCAGCTCGGGCATGGCCCGCTCGATCCTGGCCAGCGGGACATGCCTCGTTGCCGACGTACGGTCGAAGATCAGGAATTCCAGCTCCACGCCGACCAGGTCCGCGGCGGCGGGACAAAAGCAGCGACGCGCGAAGTCCACCACCTCCGAGGCGTCCTGCAACGGCGGACTCTCGGCCGTAAGCCCGATCATCGTTTCCCCTTCGCGTGGCGCATGGGTCTGTGATGGTCCAGCGGTCCACCGCAGGCAACGGTGGCCCCATCTACAGACCCACGAACCGCGCGAGCGTTACACGCGAATTTCGAGTAAGGGATTTCGGGTAGTTGGATGAGCAGTCACATGGGGGGCTCGCGCCTCATGACCGCCGGCGCTCGCGGAACGCGGACATGAGCCGATCGCGCACGTCGGCGGGGAGTTTCTCCGGGGGCGGGTCGCCCAGGGAGACGATGGTCGCGCGGAACTGTTCTAAGTAGCGGCCGCACCCCTCGCAGGCGGCCAGGTGGGCGTGCACGCCCTCGCGCTCGGGCTGATCAAGGGCGTCGTCAAGGTAGGCGGTGAGGAGTTCCACCAGCTCGCCGCATGTGAAGCGCTTCACGACGTTGACCGCCCTCGTCTGCTGAATGAACCGTTTCACCTATTGTGCCGCCGCGCGAAGCGGAAGTGGTCAGTCCGGCCGTCTCACGAACTCGAAGTGGTCAGTCCGGCTGTTTCGCGAACTCGAAGTAGTCCGCCAGCCACCCGCGCACCGCGACACGGGCGCGATGCAGCAGGACCCGCTGGTTGGCGGCGGAGATCTTCAGGATCTCGCACACCTCGTCGGAGGTGCATCCCTCCACGTCCCGCAGCGTGATCACGGTCCGCTGCCGGGGCGGCAGCCTGGCCAGTACCTCGCCGATCAGGCCGCGCACCTCCGAGGCCAGCACCTCTTTCTCGGGCGTCGGCCATGCCGCGGGCGGATCCCGCCAACCGCCAGGCGGCACCGGGTCGAGGCTCTGGCCCGCGATCGCGCCGCCATCATCCTTGACAGCGCTCCACGGCAGCGTGCGCCTCTCGCGTACGCCGCGCTTCTTCGCCGCGTTGACCAGGATGCGGAAAACCCACGTCTTGACCGACGAACGGCCCTCGAAGTCGTCGATCCCGCCGATCACCGCCAGCCAGGTGTCCTGGACGACCTCTTCCGCGGCGTGGTCGGTGGGCACGTACGACCTGGCCACCCGGAGCATGCCCCGGGACCAGGTGTCGAGCAGCGCCGCGAACATCGCCTCATCGCCCGCGCGCAGGGCCGGAACGATGACGTCATCCGAAGGCAACTCTCCGCCCGCGAAAGACCCCACAATCGCTTCCCTCCGGTCAGACGTCGGGACATCAATGACATCCAGGTCGAACCGACCCCGGCCTTTACCAGGCTAATCTCCCCCACCGACGTCCATGCGCCCGGGATGCCGGGTCATCGCCATGCGTATGCTCGAAGAAGCGGGCCCCCGGCGAATCGGTGAGGAGCATCCCATGAGTCGGTCGGAAAGGCTGCTCTACGCGGCGAACGGGGTCGATCTTCGCGTCGTGGACCTCGAACTGACCGACGGCGAGCACGTGGAGCAACCCTTCGTCCGTACGCCGCAGGCCGCCGGAGCGGTGGTCTTTCACGCCGGGCGCGCTCTGTTGCTGTGGCGGCACCGCCCGGTCACCGACACGTGGGGGTGGGAGATCCCGCTCGGCGAGATCGGCCCGGACGAGGACCCGGAGCGGGCCGCGGCCCGTCTCGTGGAGGAGCAGACCGGCTGGCGGCCCGGTCCCCTGATGCCGCTGATCCGGATCCGCACCGCCGAGGACGTCGCCGACAGCGACCACGTGATCTTCGTCGCCTACCAGGCCACCCCCGTCGCCACACCGGCCGACGACCAGACTGAGCCGACCGGCGACCATGCTGCACCGGTCGGCGACCAGACCGCGCCGGTCGGCGGCCGGGCTGACGAACGAGAGCGGGCCGAATGGCTGCCGGTGCTGGGCATCCAGCGGCTGATCAGCGAGCAGGCCATCACGTCCGCGACCACGGCGGCGGCCCTGCTCCATCTCCTGGCCGACCTCCTGCAGGCCCGCACGTCACATTAGAGCAGCCAGGAACGCCAAAAACCCCAGGTCAAAAATGACCCATGGGTCGGCGTCACCTGGTCTGACTCCCTGGATGTCAGCGGGTGACCCTTCATGCCCGGACGAGAGTGACGGCGTGACCGCGCGGGCTGGTGACCTTTTCGATGGCGGTGCGCTCCAGGAGGTGCGGGGCGGTGGGCCGGCGGTCGAAGACGATGAGGGTGCCGTGGCTCAGGTCGAGGTGATCGAGGTAACCGTCGAGCTGGTGCAGGCCCTCTTCGACGGGATCGGGCCGTCTGGGGTGATGGACCTTGAGTTCGATGGCCTCCCACTGCCAGCCGCGCTCGCCGTCGGCGTCTGTGTAGGGCCATTGGACGCAGATGTCCATGCGCCCACGGCCCAGGGCGTACTCACGGTCGATCACACCGCCGCCGTTGACCACCCGATGCAGCCAAGCCATGAAGATCAGGTGGCAGGCGGCCTCGTGATAGGTCTCGCGGCTTTGCAGGATCTCGCCGTTGCGCCGCCAGAAGGTGAGGAACCCCTGCAGGATCGCGGGCATGTCGAGCCGCCCGTCCGGGGTGAGGAAGGCTGAGCGGTCGAGCCGGATCTCAGCCTCGACGTCCTGGCTGAGGACGCGCACGATGACTTCCTGATAAATCGGGTTGGCGACCTGGACCGGCGGTTTCTGGGTGATGAGGCCGAGATCGCGGGCGTAGGCGAGGTCATCGTCATAGACGTTCTCCCGAACTTCGCCGGTGAGGAGTGGCTCGATGATGCGCTGGACGCGGTCCTCACGTAGCTTGGCGGCCAGGGAGTCCAGGTGGACGGCGCGGGCGACGATGAGCCGCTCGACCGCCTGGTTCATGTGCTCGTCGGTGATCAACTGGCTTTCCGGGATGCGCATCTTGCGGATGATCTCGCGGGCGAGGGCGTTGACCAGCCACGGCTGCCCCTGGCTGGCGTGGAAGGCGCGCTGGATCGCGTGCGCGGTGAACTCCTGGCCGGTGGCGTCGGTGTGCTGGCCGTACAGCTCGGCCACCTGCTCGAAGGTGAAGTCCGCCAGCCGCATCGACTCGGCGAGGATGTTGAACGGCGAGGGGCCGACCAGCCTTGACGGGTCGCCGCCCGAGGCTGCCTTGTAATCGCGCACGTCACGCATCCCGCACAGCGCCACACTGTGCGGGAACGGCACTGGGAAGCTGTTGTATCCCTGGCGGAGCTGCCGGAGAACGCTGATCAACTCATCGCCCTGAATCGCGTCGATCTCATCCATGAGCAGCACGACCGGGCGCGGGCAGCGGCGAGCCCATGCGGAGAGCCCTCTGAGCAGTCGGTTGCCTCCAGGAGCCTCCGGCCACGGCTCCGGCGGCAGACATTCCTCTGGAAGCCCCGTCGCCTGTGCCATGGCCGCGATCTCGGAGAGAATCCGCACCTCAGCCGGAGCGGCTTGATCGGGCCGGGTGGAGGCACTCTCGCAGGAGATGTACACCGCCGCATACTTGGCCTCGTCCCGCAATTCGGCGGCCAGGGCCTGGAGCGAGGTCGTCTTGCCGCTCTGGCGTGGCCCGCGAATGACGAAGTATTTCTCCTCGTCGATCAGCTCCCGCGCCTCGGGGATCCGGGGAATCGGGGGCAGCATGAAGTGCTTGCCCGGCCGACACGGACCCGTCGTGTTAAAGGACTTCACTCTCTGTACAGTAATGGTTACTTACCTGTCGCGCCCATCGATCTCAGTCCGCGGAACTGTCGTAGGCCGCCAGCACACTGTTGTCCATGGCACACGGTCTGGGCATGAAGAGGGTGCGCGAGGAGCTCGGCCTCGCCGTCTGGGAAGTCGAGCTCGCGGTCGAGACCAGCCTGCTCCGCCGCCTGCCGGACCGCACATTCGACCCCGTCTCGGTTAACGCGGCGAAGACGGACGCCGAGCGCTTCCAACGCCTGCTCGCCGCCGAACATCGCTGTAACGCCACCCAGGCGGCCATCAGACTGGGCATTTCACCTCAGCGTTTCAAACGCCTCGCCGACCGTCTGGCGCCCGTCGCCGTCGATGAGATCCAGAAATACGGCCGGACACTCACCATCCGCTACTACCGCGCCGCCGACGTCGACGTGCTCGCCGACCTCGTCCGGGCCGACACCGAACTGCGCGCCGCGGCCCGGACCCTTTCGCGCTCCGAAGCAGCGCGCAAGGCAGCCGCGACCCGCAAGCTCAACAAGGAGAGGGCGGTGGCAGCACGGGCCCTGCTGCAACGGGCCATGCCCTGTGACAACGGGGACCCGATCCAGGTGCTCGTCTGGGCGCCCTGGCTTCGGTCGGAGAGCGCGGCCCTCGCCGAGGTCGAGCGCCGCCGCCGCAAAGCTCAAACCCGCGTGGAACGCACGGCCCAACGTCGACTCGCCTGGCGTCGCCGGTGGGCGGAGGCGTTGGGACTACCTCTCGAAAGGGTTCCGCAGCCTGCTGGACGGCCCACCCCGAAAGCGATCTCGGCCGCGCGGGACCGGCCACCTCCCTGGGCACGGTTAGGCCGGTCGGTAGATCGAGTAGGAGGGTGAGGTCGCCTCACCCTCTCCTCGCACCACCGGACATGCGGGCCCGCATCCGGCGGGAGCGCCGCTGCTGTCGTTCCTGGACGTGACCGGTGAGAAAGGTCTGGTCGGCGTGAACCCTGACGGCCAGGTGCGGAGAGTCTGTGGGCAGCGGCACCACCTTCCGGACCATCTACCAGCCGTAGGCGGCAGCACCACACCGAGCGCGTCGAAATGGCTCCGAGCAGCGCTGCTCGGAGCCATTTCGACGCGGTTCTTACTTGAAGCGGCGCAGCCGGAGGCTGTTGCTCACCACGAAGACGCTGGAGAACGCCATCGCGGCTCCGGCGATCATCGGGTTGAGCAGACCCAGCGCCGCCAGCGGAAGGGCGGCCACGTTGTAGGCGAAGGCCCAGAACAGGTTGCCCTTGATGGTGGACAACGTGCGCCGGGACAACCGGATCGCGTCGGCGGCCACCCGCAGGTCGCCGCGTACCAGCGTGAGGTCGCTCGCCTCGATCGCGGCGTCGGTGCCGGTGCCCATCGCCAGCCCGAGGTCGGCCTGGGCCAGCGCGGCGGCGTCGTTGACCCCGTCGCCGACCATGGCCACGACCCGGCCCTCGGCCTGCAGCTTCTTGACCACGTCCACCTTGTCGGCGGGCAGCACCTCGGCGATCACCTCGTCGATGCCCACCTCGGCCGCCACCGTACGGGCCACGGCCTCGTTGTCACCGGTCAGCAGAACCGGTGTGAGACCGAGCGCGCGGAGCTGGGTGATGGCCTCCTGGCTGGTCGACTTGACCACGTCGGCCACCACCAGCACGGCACGGGCCTGTCCGTCCCACCCGACCGCGACGGCCGTGCGACCGGCTGCCTGTGCGGCGTGCAGCTCCCGCTCCAGATCGGCGGGCAGGTGCTGGGACCACTCCTCCAGCAGCCGGGGCCGGCCGACCAGCACCGCGTGACCGTCCACGATGCCCTGCACGCCGAGTCCTTCGACGTTGGCGAAGTCTTCCGGCGTGGGCAGTTCGCCGACCCGGGCCGCGGCGCCCTTGGCGATGGCCCGGGCGATCGGGTGCTCAGAGGCGTGCTCCAGCGCCCCGGCAAGGCGCACCACCTTGGCCTCGTCCTCGCCATCGGCGACGTGGACGTCGGTGAGGGTCATGCGGCCCTCGGTGACCGTGCCGGTCTTGTCCAGCACCACGGTGTCGATCTTGCGGGTGGACTCCAGCACTTCCGGACCCTTGATCAGGATCCCGAGCTGGGCTCCCCGGCCGGTGCCGACCAGCAGGGCGGTCGGCGTGGCCAGACCGAGCGCGCACGGGCAGGCGATGATCAGCACCGCGACCGCGGCGGTGAAGGCCGCGCCCACGCCGTCGCCGGTGCCCAGCCAGAAGCCGAGCGTGCCGATGGCCAGCGCGATCACGATCGGGACGAAGATGCCGGAGATGCGGTCGGCCAGCCGTTGCACGGCCGCCTTGCCGGTCTGGGCCTCCTCCACCAGCTTGGCCATCTGGGCGAGTTGAGTGTCGGCGCCCACCCGGGTCGCACGTACGACGAGCCGGCCGCCGGCGTTCACGGTGGCGCCGGTGACCGCGTCGCCCACCCGAACTTCGACCGGCACGGACTCACCGGTCAGCATGGAGGCGTCGACCGCCGACGTGCCCTCCTCGATGACGCCGTCCGTGGCGATCTTCTCGCCCGGCCGTACGACGAACCGGTCCCCGGCCGTCAGCTGGTCGGCGGGAATCCGGCTTTCCACGCCGTCGCGCAACACCGCGACGTCCTTGGCACCGAGCTCCAGCAGCGCCCGCAACGCCGCCCCGGCCCGCCGCTTGGAGCGGGACTCGAAATAGCGTCCCGCCAGGATGAACGCCGTGACCCCGGCCGCGGCCTCGAGGTAGATGTTGCCGGTGCCGTCGGTGCGCTCGATGGTGAACGCGAACGGGTGCGTCATGCCCGGCGTGCCGGCCGTGCCGAAGAACAGCGCCCACAGCGACCAGCCGAGCGCGGCCAGCGTACCGATCGAGATCAGCGTGTCCATCGTGGCGGCGCCGTGCCGGAGGTTGGTCCAGGCGGCCTTGTGGAACGGCCAGCCCGCGTACACCACCACCGGCGCGGCCAGCACCAGCGACAGCCACTGCCAGTTGGTGAACTGCAGCGGCGGGATCATCGCCATCGCGATCACGGGCACAGCCAGCACCACGGAGGTGATGAGGCGGTTGCGCAGGGGTCGGAGTTCGTCCTCCGGCTCTTGTGCGCCCGCCTGCGCCCCCTCCGTCTTGGGTGGGGCGGGGAGCGCGGCCGTGTAGCCGCTCTTCTCCACCTCCGCGATCAACTGCTGCGGATCCACGCCATCGGGGAAGGTCACCTTCGCCTTCTCCGTGGCGTAGTTGACCGTGGCGGTCACGCCGTCCATCTTGTTCAGCTTGCGCTCGATGCGGTTGGCGCACGAGGCGCAGGTCATGCCGCCGATCGAGAGTTCGACCGCGTTCTGCCGGTCATCGGAGACCGAAGTCATCACCCTGCTCCTTTCTCTCGCTCCGCTCCCTCGCTCAGTGGCCGTGGCCATCAGCGCCGTGGCCGCTCGGGGTGGCCGTCGGAGTCGCCTTGGGGAGGGCGGACTGCTCGCCGGCGCCAAGGGTGAAGTCCGCGGTACGGACCTCGCCGTCGTGCTGGAAGTCCAGGAACAGCCGGTAGTCGCCGGTGCTGGGCACCTCGGCGTAGAAGACGATCTCGGGGCCTGCCGGGGTCTTGCCGTCACCGGGCTCACCGTCCGGGTGGACGTGAAGGTAGGCCAGGTCCTTGGCGCGCAGGGCCACCAGGTGGCCGTAGGCGCCGAGGTAGGGCTGCAGGTCGGTGACCGGCTTGCCGTCCTTGGCGACCTTCAACGTGAGCTTGCTCGACTGCCCGGGGGCCAGGTCTCCGTCAAGGGTGACGGTGTATCCGTCGACCGTCACGGTGCGGCTCTCCTCGGGCAGAGCCTTTGGCTCGTAGTCACCCGCCGCCGCCAGGTCGGTGCCCAGTGTCAGCGCTTCACCGCCGACCGGTGAGAAGTCGGCGAAGGCTCGGTACGTGCCCGCGTCCGGCAGCGTCAGCTTGACCGACCACACGCCGTTGTCCGCCTCAGCGGGGTGCAGGTGCTGGAAGGTGCCCAGGTCGCGGGAGACCACGATGAAGTGGAGTTTCTTGTCGTGCTCGACCTTGTAGTCGGTGACCGGCTTGCCGTCGGGGCCGGTCACGGTGAATTGGAAGTCTGCGGGCTCACCGGGCTTGAGCGCCTCGGTGAGTGGGACGAGGGTGTAACCGTTCTCGGACACTTGGAGCCCCCCAGGGGTATCGCTTTTGGCCTGCTGGGTGGCGTGCTGGTCGTGACCCGCGCTCGCGCTCGTGGTGGGCGCCGTCATGGCGCTGTGATCCTCGGCCGGGGGCGTCCCGACCGGCCCTACCGCCTTGCCCGCCCCAAGAGCGCCGCCGAAGACGACGGCCAGCCCCAGGACGTAGGCGCCGAGCTTGGCTGCTGTGTTCACGACTGATTCGCCACTTCGTATCCGGCTTCCTCGACCGCGGCGACGATCTTCGCCGGGTCAATGGAGTCGTCGCTGTCAACGGTCAGCAGTCCGGTGGCCAGGTCCACTTGGACATTGGTCACGCCGGCCACTTCGCTGACCTCTTCTTTGACCGAGCTGACGCAGTGGCCGCAGGTCATGCCCTTGACGGTGTAGGTGGCAGTGCTCATATCGGTCTCTCCTTAAGGTCGATCAGGAACGGACAAGTCTGGCGATGGCGTCGGCGGCTTCCTTGACTTTCGCGTCGGCCTCCGGGCCGCCCTTCCGCGTCGCCTCGGCGACGCAGTGGGCCAGGTGCTCCTCCAGCAGCGACAGTGAGAACGACTTCAGCGCACTGGTCGCCGCGGACACCTGAGTGAGGATGTCGATGCAGTATTTGTCGTCTTCGACCATGCGCTGCAGGCCGCGGACCTGCCCCTCGACGCGGCGCAACCGCATCGCGTGATCCTTCTTGGTTCCGCCGTATCCGGCCATGTCCGGACCTCCCATCCTTCGTCGCCGGCAATAACACCATACCCCCCTACCGTATTCCGGACAACAGAAGCCCAGCGAGACTGACGAAATCCGGGAGGATGAGATGCCACATGTGATGCGCAGGCCGGGCGTGCTCAGCGGGACCCCCTGGCAGGCGCGCTCCTGTACGCGAGCAGTCCGATCAACGTGGTGCTCGCACAGGACCTGGCTCCGGAGTAACCGGCGACCGCGGCCGACATGGTCCTGGGCATGTCGGCCGCCCTCGGGGGTGCGCTGTACGTGGCACTCGGCTGGATCCAGGAACTCGTCGGCTCACGGTGGGCATGGCCATCGGTTTCGCCTTGGTGCTTCCATCAGCGGTGATCGCCCTCGTCGCGCTTCGACGCCGGCGAGAAGTGGGCCGGTAGCACTTGACAGATACCCCCCGAGGGTATTCATTAAGCCAGCAATACCCCTCGCACACGAACCCGCCTCTCGCGGAATCGTTTGCGAATCACATACCCTACCCCCGTATAGCATGGAGAACCGCTGATGTCTGCTCCATCTCCCCGGCGATGGGCCGCCCTGGCCCTGATCGCCACCGCCCAGTTCATCGTCATCATGGACACGTCGATCATCGGCGTGGCCCTCCCCCGCATCCAGGAAAGCCTCGGCTTCTCCCAGGAGAACCTGTCCTGGGTCTTCAACGCCTACGTCGTCGCGTTCGGCGGCCTGCTGCTGCTCGGCGGCCGACTGTCCGACCTGTTCGGCGCCCGCCGCGTGTTCGGCGCCGGCTGGGTCATCCTGCTGGCCGGCTCGCTCGTCGCCGGCATCGCCCCCGAGGTGTGGGTGGAGCTGGCCGGCCGCGTGATCCAGGGCGCCGGCGCCGCCCTGATCGCGCCGTCCGCCCTCACCCTGCTCATGATGCTCTTCGGCCACGACCCCCGGGAACTCACCAGGGCCATGGCCCTGTACGGCGCCGCCGCCCCGGCGGGCGGCACCGCCGGCGTCTTCCTCGGCGGCGTCATCACCGAATACCTGAGCTGGCCCTGGGTCTTCTACATCAACATCCCCATCGCCATCGTGGTCCTGCTGGCCAACAAGCCGCTGATGCCCGCCGTACAGTCCCAGCGCGGCTCCATTGACGTGGTCGGCGCGCTGACCGTCACCGCCGGCCTCGCCTCCGCCGTGTACGCCATCGTCCGGGCACCCGAGATCGGCTGGGGCTCGGCGGAGACCTGGCTCGTGCTAGTCGGCGCCGTGGCCCTGCTCGGTGGCTTCGTCGCGATCCAGGCCCGCCGCCGCGAGCCGCTGATGCGACTGTCGATCTTCCGTGCTCCGAACCTCTCCGCCGCCAACCTGACCCAGCTGCTGCTCGGCGGCGCGTGGATCCCGATGTGGTTCTTCCTCAACCTCTACCTGCAGCAGGTGCTCGGCTACAGCGCCTTCCCGAGCGGCGCGGCGCTGGTGCCGATGACCGTCCTCATCATGGTCGGCATGATCGTCCTGGCACCCCGCGCGATCGGCCGCTTCGGCCCCAAGGCGACCACGGTGGCCGGCCTGGCCCTGCTCGCCGCCGGCATGGGCTGGCTGTCACTGATCAGCCCGAACGGCAGCTTCGCCACCGACGTACTGCCCGCCAGCCTCGTCGCCGCCCTCGGCATGTCCCTGGCCTTCATCCCCTCACTCGGCACCGCCATCTCCTCCGCCCGCCCCGAGGAAGGCGGCCTGGCCTCCGGCATCGTCAACACCAGCTACCAGGTCGGCTCCGCGCTCGGCCTGGCCGCCATGACCGCCGTCGCCGCCGCCAACGGCGCCGGACAACTCGGCGACCTGCCCGCCCTGACCAACGGCTTCTCCTCCGCCTTCATCGGCGCCGCCGGCATCGCCACCGTCGGCGCCCTGCTCGCCGGGCTGACGCTGCGCTCCCACCGCACCGAGCCGGCCACGTCCGAGCCCGCCACCACGCACAACGGCCACTGACCACTGGGAGAGCTGCGCGACTTCGACGACAAGACCCTCGCGCCGTTCGCTGAGACGCCGGCCGTTCTCCCGGCTCCCCGTTCCAGGGAGCCGGGAGAAGCTCCTCAGCTCGGCCAGAGCTACTTGAAAAACGAGAAACCCCAGCTCAACTTAGGTGAGCTGGGGTTTCTGTGCGGTGCGCCGCCAGGGACTCGAACCCCGGACCCGCTGATTAAGAGTCAGCTGCTCTAACCAACTGAGCTAGCGGCGCTTGCAGAGAGGAATATACCGGCACTCCGCATCCTGGTCGAATCGGTATCACCCGTCTGCCAGCCGCTAGAATAAAGTTCGGCAAGCAGACAGGAGCATCGATGTTCGACTCGCCCGCCGACGTGACCGAGCGGCTCGCCGCCGTTGACTATCTCTCCGACGACGCCATCTCCACCTCGGTGTTCCTCGCCGCCGCCCTCGGCAAGCCGCTGCTGGTCGAGGGCCCCGCGGGGGTGGGCAAGACGCAGCTGGCCAAGGCCGTGGCGCTGGCGACCGGCGCCCAGCTGGTCAGGTTGCAGTGCTACGAGGGGCTCGACGAGGCCAGGGCCCTGTACGAGTGGAACTACAAGAAGCAGCTCCTGCGCATCCAGGCCACCAGCGCCGACGATGACATCTTCAGCGAGGAGTTCCTGCTGGAGCGGCCGCTGCTCAAGGCGATCAGGGCCGGGGTGCCGACCGTGCTGCTCATCGACGAGACGGACAAGGCGGATGTGGAGGTCGAGGGGCTGCTGCTGGAGCTCCTGTCGGACTTCCAGGTGACGATCCCCGAGCTGGGCACGATCAGCGCGGTCCGCAAGCCGTACGTCGTGCTGACCTCGAACGCGACCCGCGAGCTGTCCGAGGCGCTCAAGCGGCGCTGCCTCTATCTGCACATCGAATACCCGACGCCCGAACGCGAGCGCGACATCGTGCTCAGCCAGGTGCCGACGATCCGCGCGGACCTGGCCGAGCAGCTGGCCAGGACCGTCGCCACGCTGCGGGCCATGGAGCTGAAGAAGGCGCCGTCGGTGGCGGAGACGGTCGACTGGGCCAACACACTGCTCGCGCTCGGGCGCGACGAGCTGGACGAGCCGACGGTGGCGGGCACGCTGGGTGTGGTGCTCAAGCACGCCTCCGATCATGCTCGCGCGGTCAAGGAGCTCGGGCTGCCCTCATGAGTGATACCTCGCTGGTCGACAGGCATGTCGGGTTCGTGCACGCGCTGCGCGAGGCGGGGCTGCCCGTGTCGCTGGCCGAAGGGCTCGACGCGGCGCGGGCGCTGCGGGTGATCGATCTGACCGAGCGCGAGTCGCTGCGCGCCGCCTACGCGGCGACGCTGGTCAAGAAGCCGGGGTACCGTCCCGGGTTCGACATGCTGTTCGACCTGTGGTTCCCGTCATCCACGACCGGTCTGTACGACGAAAGCGCCGTAAAGAGTGACACCGCCGAGCTCAGTGAGCTGCGTGACCAGCTGGCCAGGCTGCTGACCAGGGGCGGTGAGGCCGAGATGCGGGAGTTCGCCAGGGCCATGGTCGGCCGCTTCGGCCGCCAGCCGGCGGGTCCCGGCCGCCAGAACTGGTTCTCCTACAGCGTCCTGCGCGCCCTGTCCCCCGAGACGCTCATGGCCCGGATCCTCCAGGAGGTCCTGGCCGGGCAGGAGCGCGGCGGCCTGGCCGAGAAGACCGCCCGCCAGCGGGTGAACTCCGGCATCAAGCGCTTCGAGGAGGCGGTCGCCACCGACGTGCGCCGCCGGATCGCCGAGGACTCCGGCGTCGAACGCATCGCCCGCTCGGCCGTACGCCCCCCGCTCGACCAGCTCGACTTCCTGCGCATCACCAAGGCGGACCTGGCCAGGCTGCGGCGCGAGGTCTACCCGCTGGCCCGGCGCCTGGCGGCCAGGCTGACGATCAAGCACAGGAAGGGGCGGCGCGGGCGGCTAGACTTCCGCCGCACCATGCGGGCCTCGCTGCAGAGCGGCGGTGTCCCGCTGACCACCCATTTCAAGCCGCCCCGGCCGCACAAGCCCGAGCTGGTGATCCTCTGCGACACCAGCGACTCGGTCTCGTCGTTCGCGCACTTCACGCTGCTGCTCACGTACGCGCTGAGGGAGCAGTTCACCAAGGTACGGGCGTTCGGGTTCGTGGACACGGTCGACGAGATCACCCGCTTCTTCGTCCCCGGCGCGGACGTAGTGGAGGCGATGACCCGGCTGGCCAACGAGGCGGACATGGTCCGCTTCGGGCGCACGAACTACGGCCACTCCTTCGAGCGGTTCGCCGAGCGCTACGGCGACGCGATCGGCCCCAGGACCTCGCTGCTGATCCTCGGCGACGCCCGCTCCAACTACCAGCCGGCCGCCGTCGACACCCTGCGCGCCCTGGCCGCGAAGGCCCGCCACGCCTACTGGCTCAATCCGGAGCCCCGGCGGCAGTGGGACACGGGCGACTCCATCGCCACCGACTACGACGCGGTCGTGCCGATGTACGAGTGCCGCAATGTCGCGCAGCTCAGCGCGTTCATCCAGGACTTGGCCTAGGCGCGCTGGAGCTCCCGGGCGGCGGTGCGGGTGAGCAGCTCGATCTGCTGCTCGTCGAGCACCTCGCCGGCGGTCGCCTTGACGCGCCGGGCCGCCAGGCTCGGCTTGAGCAGCGTGAGGCCCTCCGCCGTGACCTGGCCGCCGCGCGGCAGCAGGCCGCAGTGCACGGCGAGCAGCGGCGTGATCGTCACCGGGATGCCGGTCTCGCGGGTCAGCAGCTCGGCGAAGGCATTGGAGGTCTCGACGAGAGACTTGGCCACCTTGGTGCCGTACTTCTCGCCGAAGAACAGCCGCCCGTTGTAGGTGGCGATCTCGGTGTCGGGGCTCCACGACTCGTTGTCGATGGCCCACAGGCCGCCAGGACCGATCACCAGGTGGTCGATGGACGCCTGATCCCTGATGGCCCGGCCGTCCAGGACGCTGTAGCCGAGCTTGCCGAGCGAGCGGCGGAGCATCCGGCCGGTGATCACCTCACCGCGCCGCCGGCCACGCCAGACCGCGGTCGCGTGGAAGGAGCGCCAGGCGAGAAACCAGTCGACGCCGGCCACGATGCCCGCGAAGGCGACGCCGTAGAAGGCGGTGAGCGCCAGGTCGAACCGGATCGCCAGGCCGATGCCGGCCACGAAGCCCACGCCCGCCTTGATCATCCTTGATCGCTTGCGGTTGTTCGCGTCCTCCCGCCAGAACTTCTCGTAGTACCACTGAGGCGAGGCCCCAGTGAACTTCTCGTCCTGCTGCACGTAGATCGAGCCACCAGGCACGGCAAACTCCCCCAATGAGTCGCTGAACCATCAGGATCTGCCACGCCGAAGATCCCTCGCTGAGTCAATTAATACCCCACCTGACCCCAACGGAAGCAAGGGGACCCTAAGGTGACGGAAATAGCACCTGCGGGAAGTCCATCAACCGACCAGTCGGTATGCTGTGGCACGTGAAGGAAGAACCGGTACGCAGGAGGCTGCTGAGCGAGGCGACCCGGCTGTTCGCGGAGCGGGGCTTCGAGGGCGCGTCCGTGCAGGAGATCGTCGTGGCCGCCGGCGTCACCAAGGGCGCCATGTACCACTATTTCGACTCCAAAGATGATCTGCTGCACGAGATCTACGCGCGTGTGCTGCGCATGCAGATGGAGCGCCTGACCCACATCGCCGACGGCCCCGGGACGGTCGCCGAGCGGCTGCACGCGGCGGCGGCCGACGTCATCGAGACCACCACCGCGAACCTCGACGACTCCAAGATCTTCTTCCGCTCGATGCACCTGCTGGCGCCCGAGACCCGCAAGACCGTACGCGCCGAGCGCCGCCGCTACCACGAGCGCTTCCGCGACCTGGTGATCGAGGGCCAGCGCGAGGGGCTGTTCAGCGAACGCGTCCCGGCCGAGCTGGTCGTCGACTACTTCTTCGGCTCGGTGCACCACCTGGGCAGCTGGTTCCACACGGACGGACCACTCACCGGCGCCCAGGTGGGCAAGCACTTCGCCGACCTACTGCTGACCTCGCTCGGGGCCGGGCTCGCCGACGAGTGAGGCCGGCGCCGGCACGTCGGCCAGTGATGCCAGCGCCTCCCGGTGGTCGCCGGGCGTGCCGAGCGCCGTCTCTGTGGCCTTGGCACGCTTGAGGTAGAGGTGCAGGGGATGCTCCCAGGTCATCCCGATCCCGCCGTGCAGCTGGAGGGCCTCCTCAGCCGCGTGTACGGCCACACCCGCGTTCCACGCCTGGGCCACGGCGACCGTCACGGCCGAATCGTCACTCGCCGCGGCCCGCGCGGCGGCCCGCGCCCTGACCACGTCGAGCCAGAGATCGGCCAGCCGATGCTTGATCGCCTGGAACGAGCCGATCGGGCGGGCGAACTGGTGGCGTTCCTTGACGTAGGCGAGCGTGGTGTCCAGGCACCACCCCGCCACCCCGAGCTGCTCGGAGGCGAGCAGCCCGGCGCCGGACCGCAGCACCTCGACCAGGTCGCACGGGCCCAGCGACCGGGCGGGCGACGCCGAGAAGGTGACCGTCGCGACCGGACGGGTCAGGTCCAGCGACGGTACGACCTGGACGGCGGCGTCGGCGGCCTCGACCGCGTACAGCTCGCCGCCGACCGGCACCAGCAGCACGTCGGCCACCTCCGCCCCCGCGACCGCGGACACGGTTCCGGACAGCGTCCCGCCGTCCAGGCTCACCGACGAGCCCCGCCCCGGCCGGTACGGCGAGGCGGCGAACGACACCACCAGGGCCGCGGTCGTCCGCCCCTCGGCCAGCCCGCCCAGCAGGTCGGCCGAGCCCGTCGCCAGCAGCGCCTGGGTGGCCAGCACGGCGCTGGTGAAGAACGGCACCGGCGCGACACCCCGGCCGAGCTCCTCCAGCACGACGGCGGCCTCACGGGCCGACGCGCCCGCCCCGCCGTACTGCTCGGGAATGAGCAGGCCCGCCACCCCGATCTCCCCCGCGAGCGTCTTCCACAGGTCGAGGTCGTAGGGGTCGGACTCCACCCGCTTGAGCACCGCGGCGGGCGGACAGCGGTCGGCGAGCAGCCCGCGCACGGCGGCGCGCAGCTCCTCCTCGACCTCCGAGTACAGCAGGGTCATCGTGGCAGGTCCTTCCAAGGGACGTCCTTGTCGACGCGGGGTTCTGAGGGCAGGCCGAGCACCCGTTCGGAGATGATGTTGCGCAGGATCTCCGAGGTGCCGCCCTCGATCGAGTTGCCCTTGGCACGCAGGTAGCGGTAGCCGGCGCCACGCCCGTAGAAGTCGAGGTCCTCCGATCGGCGGAAGGTCCAGTCGTCGTAGCCGAGGTCCCGCCTGAGCTCGATGTCGAGGCCGGACAGCTCCTGGTTCAGCTTGGCGAACGACAGCTTCATGCCCGACCCCTCAGGACCGGGGTGCCCGGCGACGAGCTGTTCGCGCAGGCGTACTCCGGACAGGCGAGTCACCTCCGCCTCGACCCACAGCGACAGCAGCCGCTGGTGCAGGTCGTGGGTGCGCAGCTCGGGGTGCTCGCGCCAGGTGTCGAGCACCGGCCCGATCATGCCGCCGCCGCGCCGTACGGGAGCGCCGCCGATCGCCACGCGCTCGTTCATCAGCGTGGTCTGGGCGACCCGCCAGCCGTCGCCGACCTCACCGAGCCGCAGGTCGTCGGAGAGCCGCACGCCGGTCAGGAAGACCTCGTTGAACTCGGCCTCCCCCGTGATCTGCCGCAGCGGGCGCACCTCGACGCCCGGCGCGTGCATGTCGCAGATGAAGTACGTCATGCCGCGGTGCTTGGGCACGTCCGGGTCGGTACGGGTGACGAGGATCGCCCACCGGGCGTGGTGCGCGCCTGAGGTCCAGACCTTCTGGCCGTCGACGACCCACTCGTCGCCGTCCCTGACCGCCCTCGTGGCCAGCGTCGCCAGATCGGACCCGGCGCCCGGCTCGCTGAAGAGCTGGCACCAGATCTCCTCGCCCGTCCATAGGGGCCGCAGGAAACGGCGCCGCTGCTCCTCGGTGCCGAACGCCAGGACCGTCGGCGCCGCCATGCCCAGGCCGATGCCCTGCACGCCGGTGTTGAGCTGCGGCGTGTCGGCGAGCTCGCGCTCGACGACCTGCTGCAGGTCCCGCGACACGCCCAGGCCGCCGAGCCCTTCGGGGAACCACACCCACGCCAGCCCGGCGTCGAACCTGGCCCGCAGGAACTCCAGCCGGTTCTTCGGATCATTGGCGCCGAGGAGCGCGTCGACGCGCTCCTTGATCTCCGCCTCGTTCACATGTACCTCTTCAGTTCGCGGTAGGCGAGTGAGCGCTTGTGCACCTCGTCGGGGCCGTCGGCCAGGCGCAGCGACCTGGCTCCCGCCCAGAGCCCCGCCAGGGGGAAGTCCTGCGAGACGCCGCCCGCGCCGTGCACCTGGATCGCCTTGTCCAGGATCCATTCCACGGCGATCGGGGTCGAGATCTTGATGGCCTGGATCTCGGTGTGGGCGCCCTGGTTGCCGACGGTGTCCATGAGCCAGGCCGTCTTGAGCACGAGCAGCCGCAGCTGCTCGATCCGGATGCGGGACTCGGCGATCCACTCCTGGATCACGCCCTGCTGGGCGATGGGCTTGCCGAACGTCGTACGCGCCAGCGCCCGGCGGCACATCAGCTCGACGGCGCGCTCGGCCATGCCGATCAGCCGCATGCAGTGGTGGATGCGGCCCGGCCCGAGCCTGGCCTGGGCGATCGCGAAGCCGCCGCCCTCCTCGCCGATCAGGTTGTCGACCGGCACCCTTACGTCCTCGAAGACGATCTCGGCGTGGCCGCCGTGGTCGGCGTCGCTGTAGCCGAAGACGTGCATGCCGCGCTTGATCTGCATCCCGGGCGTGTCACGCGGCACCAGGACCATGCTCTGCTGGCGGTGCTTGGGCGCGTCGGGGTTGGTCTTGCCCATGAGGATGAAGATCTTGCAGTCGGGGTTCATCGCGCCGGAGATGAACCACTTGCGGCCGTTGATGACGTACTCGTTGCCGTCGCGGGCGATGGAGGTGGCGATGTTCGTGGCGTCGGAGGAGGCCACGTCGGGCTCGGTCATCGCGAACGCCGAGCGGATCTGCCCGTCGAGCAGCGGCTGCAGCCACTCCTTGCGCTGCCACTCGTTGCCGAACATGGAGAGGACCTCCATGTTGCCGGTGTCGGGCGCGGCGCAGTTGGTGGCCACCGGGGCGAGGTTGGGGCTGCGGCCCATGATCTCGGCCAGCGGCGCGTACTGCAGGTTCGTCAGCCCCGCGCCGTGCTCTCCCGGCAGGAACAGGTTCCACAGGCCGCGCTTCCTGGCCTCGTCCTTGAGGTCGGCGACGAGCGGCGGGGAGCTCCATCCGCTGGTCGCGGCCTGCTCCTCGAAGGCGGCTTCGGCCGGATAGACGCATTCGTCCATGAAGAGCAGCAGGCGCTCACGCAGGTCCTCGGTGACACTGTCGAAGGCGAAGTCCATACCCCGGAGCCTACCGACCGGCCGGTATGAGTGTCGACAGGTGGTCGCCGGGAAACCGGCTCAGGTGGCCGTAAAGGTGATCCGGATCTTCTTTTAGGGTGACCGCTATGACCGCGAACCTGCCCTCCCCTGTGGTGCTCGAGAACGACGTCGTCCGCCTTGAGCCGTTGACGATGGAGCACATTCCCGACCTGTTCCTGGCCGGCGGCGGGGATGAGGAGGTCTGGCGCTGGATGCCCGCCAAGCCGCCGCAGGCCGAGTCGGAGCTGGCGGGGCTCGCTCAGGGCCTCATCTCGGACGACAAGCACATCCCGTTCGCGGTCGTGCTCCGGTCGTCGGGGCTGGCCGTCGGCTGGACCACGTACGGCGACGTGCCCGGGTTCGAGAAGAGCATCGAGATCGGCTGGACCTGGTACGGCCGGACGGTCTGGCGTACCGCTGTCAACACCGCCTGCAAGGTGTTGCTCATCGACCATGCTTTCGACAAGCTGGGCTAAAACCGCGTCTTGCTCAAGACGGACGTCCTCAACCTACGTTCGCAGAACGCCATCAAGCGCATCGGCGGTGTGCACGAGGGGACGCTGCGCCGCCAGCGCAGGAGGCCGGACGGCACCTGGCGCGACACGGTCTATTTCGGCATCCTCGAAGAGGAGTGGCCGGACCACCGAGCTCGCCTGATCCGTTAGCCGAAAGGGCCGCATGACTGACCGGCTGGGGGGCTACTGGTTAGGCTCCCGGCTCGGCGGTGCCGTCCATGACGCCTACGACGAGTCGGGCACTCGATATGCGCTCACCCGCCTCCCCGCGCGACCCCAGGGCCCCGTCAAGGCGGCCTTACAGGTCCGGTCGCTGTGCGTCGCGCGGGTGGTGGACGCCTGTCTCGACGGGGACGCGCCGTATCTGGTCAGCGAGTACGTGCCCGGGCCGACGCTGGCGGAGGTGGTCGGGCGGCGGGGGCCGTACGGCGGGGACGACCTGTACCGGCTGGCGGCGGCCACGGCGACGGCGCTGGCGGCGATCCACGAGGCCGGGGCGGTGCACGGAGGGCTCACGCCGGACCGGGTCGTCCTGGGGGCCGAGGGGCCGCGGCTCGTCGGGCTCGGGACCGCGACCGACGGGAGTGGGCCGCCAGGGGATGTGCGGGATTGGGGCAGGCTGCTGGTGTTCGCGGCGTACGGCCCCGCACCACCGGACGGGCTGGACCCGTCGCCGGGCCAGCCCCCCGGCCTGCCCGCTCAGCCCGCTCAGCCCGACCAGTCCGTACAACCCGTCCCGCCCGGCCAGCCCGTCCCGCCCGGCCAGCCCGCTCAAGTGGGCCGGCCTGGGCGGCCCGAGCGGCTGCTCGATCGGTTCGATCGGCCGCTTCGGGAGCTCGTGCTGGCGGCGCTGCGCCGGGATCCGGACCGGCGGCCGAGCGCGCACCAGCTGTTGCTGTCCCTGCTCGACGTGCCGCAGTCGCAGCAGGGGCGCCTGCTCCCTCCCGAGCCGGTGGACGACCCCCCACTGGGCACGCGGGCGGAACGCCTCTACCTCCAGCTCAGCCGGGCGGACCAGGATCTGGTGCCCGAGGTGTTCCTACGTCTGGTCGGCATGGCGGCCGACGGCACCGACACCCGCCGTCGCGCCACCCGTACCGAGCTGGTCACCGGCCGCCCTCCGGAACAGGCCGCCATGGACCGGGTCCTCAGGGCGTACACGGAAGCGGGGCTGATCGACCAGAGCGACACCGACACGGGCGGCGTGGGCATCGACCGGAGCGGCACCGACGCGGATGGGGTGGGCATCGACCGGAGCGGCACCGACGCGGGCGGCCTGGTCATCGCCCAGGCGGCGCTCCTGCGGGCCTGGCCGCGCCTGCACGAGTGGCTGGACGCCGAACGCGACGGCCTCGCCGTACACCGCGACCTGACCAAGGCGGCGCGGCGGTGGGAGGCTGGCGGCCGGCGGGAGAGCGATCTGTTCCAGGATGACGACCTGGACCGGGCGCTGGCGTGGGCGGCGAGCGGGCGGCGGCGCGTGACGCTGAGCGCCGCCGAGCAGGCGTTCCTGGACGGCGGACGCGCGCTGGTACGCGGGCGAGCCCGCGGTCGGCGGCGGGCCATGGCGGCCTTGGCGTCGGTGACGCTCGTGGCGGTCCTGGCGGCGGTCGTCGTCGCCGTCTGGCGCGAGGGCAGCGCCGACGGGCGGCTGGACCAGGCGATGGCGAGGGTGGCGGCGTCCAGGGCGCGGGCAATGCGGGCGGCCGATCCGGTGACGGCGCGCCGGCTGAGTCTGGCCGCGTGGCGCCTGGCCCCGGTCGCGGAGGCCCGTGCCGCGCTGGCGGACTCGGCGGCCGATCCGGCGGTGGACGTGTTCGCCGACCCCTACGGCGGTCCGCACTCGCTCGACGCCCTCAGCGACGACGGCACCCGGCTGGCCGCGCTGACCGACGGGACGATCCGGGTGTACGACCCCCTTTCCCGCAGGCAGCTGGCCATGACCGCCGGTCCCGCCCAGAGCGTGCGGGCGCTGGCCTGGTCCCCCGACGGCCGGACACTGGCGCTCGTCGGCGTCGACCGGTCCTACCTGTGGGACACGACTTCGGGCGCGGGCGTGGGACGGCCCTTCGGCCGGGGGCTGGGCGCGCCGGGACAGCAGGCGGCCTGGTTCAGTCCGGGGGGCGGGCTGCTGTTCGCCGCGGCCCGTCAGTCGGGCGAGCGATGGGCCTGGAACCTGCGGACCGGCCGGGCCGCGTTCGTCGGCCGGTACGCGGTGGTGGGGCCGCGTGACAAGGTGGCGCTGGTATTCGCGGGAACGCGTTCGGAGGTGGTCCGCCTGTCCGGCCGTGGCGCCCGTACGCCGGCGCCCTGGCTGGATCGGATGCCGTGGGAGTACACGGTGTTCAGTCCCGAGGGTGAACGGGTGGCGATCGCCGAGGAGACCGGGGTGCAGATCTACACGCTGGACGGCGTGCCCGTGCTCCCGGTGCGGCTCCGGCCCTCTCCCGGCAGCCTCACCTTCAGCGCCGACGGCCAGCTCCTGGCCAGCACTGACAGCGACCGCGTGCGGGTCTGGCGGGTCTCGGACGGCACCCGTCTCACGGACCGTCAGGTCCCGGCGGCCGGCGCCGACCGTCCCGTCCAGGCCGCTCTCGCGCCGGGCGGACGCTGGCTGCGCGTACTGGCCGGCCACGGCACGGTCGTCACCATCGACCTCGCCCACGCGACCCCGCCCCCGGATCCGGCCGGGTCGGCGGCGTCGATCTGCGGCCGGTACGGAGGGCTGTCCCGGACCGATTGGGACCGTTATCTGGCAGAGGTGCCGTATCGACCGGTGTGCTAGCTCGGGGTCAGCTCTGAGGTGGTGGTCAATGAACGAGATCCTCGGGTGGCGTCCACCCCGACAGGCTGGGAGTGGTCAGGGGCCAGTCGCCCGAGTGTGATCGTTCCCCCGATGGTGAGTGCGGCCGCCAGTATGGCCGGGACCGCCGTGGACGGGCTGGTCGGCAGTGGTTCGCCGAGGAGGATCGCGCCCGCGAGCACCGAGGTGATCGGGTCCACGACCTGTACGCCCGCGTACGCGATGCCGAAGTAGCCCACCGCGTAAGAGCGTTGCAGCATCACGACCGCGCCGACCAGCAGCACAGGTATGACGAGTGTGAACCAGTGCAACAGCCTGCCCCAGTCCCCGTTCATGCCACCGCCGACCGCCCGGACGAACGTTGACACGCTCGCCGTCACGGCGCCGGCGCCCACGGACAGGACGAGAGCCTTGCCTGGCCCGCGCAGCCTGTTGGCGAACAGTTCGGCGGCGAGCACGATCAGGCCGATCACGACGATGAAACCGATCGCGGCCCCGCTGCCGAGACTCGGTCTGACGTTGTGCGCCGGGACCAGCACCATGAGCCAGAGCAATCCGACGGCCACCGCGATGGAGCCGAGGATCTCCGCCTTGTACGGGCGGCGACCGTACATCAGCGCGGCGAGCGGCACCGCGAACACCAGAGTGGCCACACTGATCGGTTGTACGGCGACCAGCGGCGCGAGGCTCAGCGCCACGGCGTGCAGGGACGCGCCGACGAAGCCGATGACCCCGCCGATCCACCAGCGAGGGCGCTTCACCAGTCTGAGGGAGGCGCCCTCCGCCACGGCTTCGTACTGTTGCAGCGCCGCGCCGAACGCGTATCCGAGTGCCCCGGCCAGCGCGATCACGAGACCGACCCAGGTCATCGGCGCCCGCGCAGGGACATGGATCCTTCCAAGAGCATTGCACCAGCTTATGAGGGAAGCTAAGTGCTTGAATCATCCTTTTGGCCAGACATCCCTCATCACGGACGTACCGCCGCACCAGTCCGGTCCATCACCCCAGCCACACGGCGGGACGACGGGACGTGTCAGGATTTTTCAGGACTTCTCGGGGCAGACACAGAACGCGTGCCCCTCCGGGTCCTGCATCACGATCCACCCGACCTTCCCGTCCGTGACCCCGGGCTGGAAAGCGGGCTTCGTCGCCCCCAGGGCGATGTACTCCTCCACCGCCCGCTCCACATCCGGCACCCGGAAGTCGAGATGGAACTGCTTGTCCGAGCTGGGCCACTCGACCGGCTTGCGGTCGGCGACGCGGCCGAAGTAGATGTTCGTCGTCCCGTCGCCCACCGCGGCGTATTCGTCCTCGGAGTATTGGATGTCCAGCCCGGTCACCTGGTGCCAGAACTCGGCCAGCCTCTTGGGCTCGGCACAGTCGATGGTGAAGGCGATGAGCTTCGCGTGAGTTGTCATGATGGAAGGTTCGCAGCCATACCTGCCATCTTTTGTCAGGTACGCCTAGCCGCGACGAGTGGCCGATGTCACACGCTTGAGGATCCTGTCCCACTCCGTACCGAACGGGTTGTCCTGCACCAAATAGGTCCAGGTCGCGGTGGGGCGCTTGAGATCGGGCTCTGGTGCCTCGAACGATTCGACCGAGCGGCGTTCGACCTCCGACAGCAGTGACTTGTACTCCGCCACGGCCTCCCGGTGGAACTCGTCGATCGGGTTCATCCGGCCCAGCGCCCGCAGGTGGATGCCCTCGCGCAGGTCGGTCAGGAACGCCAGGTGCTCGGTCCAGCAGCGGTCGATCGCGTGCAGCACGATCTGCCTGGCCGTCTCGTCGCGGGTGTCCTCCGGCAGCGCCTCCCAGCGTTCGGGGTCGGCCTCGGCCAGCGCCTTGGCCGCCGAGTCGCCGTGCAGGACCTTGTCGCGCCACTCCAGGATGAGCTCGCGCTGGTGCTCCAGCAGGCGGGTGTAGCGCCACGTGTTGCGGTGGATCTCCAGGTTCACGCCCTCGGCGACCCGCTGGGCGTGGGCCACGAGGTAGGGGCCGCGGCGGTGGCGTACGAGGCCGTCGGCGTCGGCCGCGGGCGGGCGCTCGTCGGGGACGAACTGGGTGATGAGATCGTCCTGCATGCTGACGAAGAACACCGAGGCGCCGGGATCGCCCTGACGGCCCGCGCGACCGCGCAACTGGTCGTCCAGGCGGCTGCTCGCGTGGCGGCCCGAGCCGATCACGTACAGGCCGCCCAGCTCGGCCACGCCGTCGCCGAGCCGGATGTCGGTGCCGCGGCCGGCCATCTGCGTGGAGACGGTGATGGCGTCGCGTTCGCCGGCCTTGGCGATGATCGCGGCCTCTTCGGCGTCGTTCTTGGCGTTGAGCACGACGGGCTCCAGGCCGCGCCGCTGCAGGAGCTTGGCCAGGTTCTCCGACTCGGCCACGTCCAGCGTGCCGATGAGGATGGGCCGGCCGGTGGCGTGCGCCTCCTGGATCTCCTCGACCAGCGCGGCGTCCTTGTCCGGAACGGTGGGATAGATGCGGTCCGGCTCGTCCTTCCTGACGCACGGCCGGTTGGGCGGGATCACCGCGACCTTGAGGCCGTAGAACTCGCCGAGCTGCTCGCTGACGGCGACCGCCGTGCCCGTCATGCCGGAAATCTGCGGATAACGCCGGATCAGGCCCTGGACGGTGATCGAGTCGAGGATCTCGCCCTTCTCGCTGGGCGGCAGCGTCTCCTTGGCCTCCACGGCCGCCTGCAGGCCGTCGGGCCAGCGCTGGAGCACGGCCACCCGGCCGCGTGAGGGGTTGATGAGCTGGACCTTGCCGTCGCGCACGATGTAGTCGACGTCGCGGGTGAGCAGGGCGTGGGCGTGCAGGGCCAGGTTGAGCTCGATCAGCGTGCCGGGCTCGTTCTCGTCGTACAGCTCGACGTCCAGCATGCCCTCGACGCTGTCGGCGCCCTTGGTCGTCAGGTAGACGTTGCGCGCCTGGTCGTCGATCTCGTAGTGGTAGCCCCGGATCAGCTGCCTGACCAGCGCGGCCATCTCGGGCACCGCACTGCCCTCGTCGGCCGCCCCCGCCATGACCAGCGGCACCCGCGCCTCGTCCACGAGCACCGAGTCGGCCTCGTCGACCAGCGCCACCTCGGGCGCGGGCACGATGATCTCCGCCGCGTCGGTGCGCAGCCGGTCGCGCAGCACGTCGAAGCCCATCTCGCTGACGGGTCCGTACGTCACGTCCTGCGCGTAGGCCGCGCGCCGCTCGTCGGGCGTGGAGTTCTGGTCGATCCAGCCCACCGAGACGCCCATGGCCTCGTAGAACGGCGCCATCCACTCGGCGTCGCGCCTGGCCAGGTAGTCGTTGACGGACATCACGTGCACGCGCTTGCCCTGCAGCGCGTAGCCGGCCGCGGCCATCGCCCCCGACAACGTCTTGCCCTCACCGGTCGCCATCTCGGCGATCTGCCCGTCGAGGAGGGCGAGCGTGCCCAGAAGCTGCACGTCGTACGGCCTGAGCCCGAGCGTCCGGTCGGCCGCCTCCCGCGCTACAGCGCAGAACTCCGCCAGATCATCCATTTTCGGCCTGGGCAACTCTTCGAGCGCGCTGACGCGTTCGGCTCGTTCGCCCGCCGCCTTGACGATCTTTTTGTACGGGCTGAGGTTCACCCCGCCCGGACGATCCAGGAGGTTTCTCACTATTCCGGAAATCGACGCCACAATCCCTCCAACGCATGCTTTGTCAGCGCCGTTCCCATTTAGTGTCAAGTGCGCTCTATCGGGAGCGGAGCGACGGTACGGCAAGCATCGCCGTACCGGACCCTAACTCATAGGACGGCCGCAATCGCCACTCCGCTCCGCGACCACTAATCCTTCTCTGTAGTACGCCCTGCTTGAACGGCCGGAACGACCACCGCCGCCAGCAGCAACGCGCATCCGCACCATGCCATGGGCGTGAGCCGCTCACCGAACAGCACCACGCCGAGCACGGCCGCGCCAACCGCCTCGCCGAGCGAGATGATGGAGACGGTCGTGGCGTTGAGCGTGGTCAGGGCGCGGAAGAACAGCCCGTACGCGAGCGCGGTCGGCACGGCGCCCAGGTAGAGCAGCAGGGCGACAGGGGTCGCCCCGCCCGTCGGCAGCACTCCGTCGACCAGGGCGAACGGGGCCAGGCAAGCGGCCGCGACGGCGAACCCGCCCATGGCCGTGCGCTGGGGGTCGTCGCGGTGGTGGCGCGAATAGACGGTCACACCGGCGTACCCTGCGGCGGACACCAGAGCGAGCACGATCCCGGCCGCCCGCCCACCGCCGACACTCCCGGAGAGGACGGCGCTCACCCCGGAGAGGGTGCTCTGCCCGATGAGGGCGCTCTCCCCGGTGAAGGCGCTCTCACCGGTGAGGAGGAGCAGCCCGCCCAGCGCCGCAGCCAGCGCGGCGAGCGAGGTGCGGGTGATGCGCTCCCCCAGGAGGTAGCGGCCGCCCAGAGCGGTGAACACCGGCGTGGCACCCATCGTGACCACCGTGGCGATGGCCACGCCGGACTGGGCGATCGCGCCGAAGTAGGCCGTCTGATAGACGGCCATCCCGACCCCGACGACCAGAAGCCGCCGGTCGAAACGCGCCCACTGCAGGAAAGGCCGACGCCCGCCGACATCACCCGGCCGAACAACGACCGGCCGAACGATGGCCGGCCGAACGGCGGCTCGCCGGACGGCGGTCGCGGTGAGGCGGGTGGTGACGTACAGGAAGGCAGCGCCCAGAAGGTAGCGCCAGAACGAGACGTCGACGGGGCCGAGCCCGCCCGACTGGAAGAGCAGGGAACCGGCGGCGCCGCCGGTGCCCCAGGCGGTCGCGGCCACGGACATGAAGAAGGCGCCCCGCCGCGCGGAGACATGGGACATGACTGATCTCTCCGGATGGAGTGGTGGAAGTGGGCCCGGCGCGCGGGCAGCAGCCACCCCCAGATCTGGTCAGATCCGGAAAAATCGGGAAAAGCCGCCCGCTACTCGGCGGGCGGAGGGGAACAGATCAGTCGACGCGGCACGACGCCCACTCTAGCGCCGACAATCCGTCACGATTCAGCCAGGTTCCCGGACGTCGGAGGCCAGCGCACGGACGTCAGCCAGGCTTCCGACAGCTGAGGCGGGTTTGCGGGCCACGCCGCCCAGCAGGAGCGCCTCCCACGTGGCCAACGGCCCCGGCAACCGCTCGTCCGGCCGCCACTCCGGGAAGTGCACCACCCCGGGCTCCTCCAGCACCAGCCCGTCGAAGAAGCGCTCGACCTCTTCCCGCGACCGGAAGTAGCCCGTCCCCATCGTCGCGTGCAGCATGGCTTCCAGCGCCTGGGCCTGCGGGCTGACCGAGGCCAGCATGTTGGAGGCCGCCAGGTAGCTCCCCGGCGCCAGCGCGTCCATGTATCGCTTGACCAGCCCGTGCGGATCGTCCCTGTCGGGGAACAGGTGCAGCAGCCCGATCGCCATCAGCCCGACGGGCTGCGAGAGGTCGATGAGCCGCGTCAGCCTCGGATGCCGCAGCACGGCCGCCGCGTCCCTGGCGTCCTCGGTGATCGCCAGCGCGTTCTCGTTCCCGTTCAGGATCGCCCGCGCGTGCGGCTCGACCATGGGGTCGGAGTCGACGTACACGACCCGCACGGAGGGGTCGGCGAACTGGGCGACCTCGTGGGTGTTCTCGATCGTGGGCAGCCCGGACCCCAGGTCGATGATCTGCCGGATCCCGGCCTCACGGACGAAGAAGTCGACGACCCGGCCGACGAAGGCGCGGTCGCACCAGACGAGGTTCACCACCTCGGGCACCGCCTCTTTCAGGCGGCGGGCGATGGCCCGGTCGGCGGCGAAGTTCTCGGTGCCGCCCAGGAGGGCGTCGTGCACCCGCGCGACGCTCGGCGTGGTGCTGTCCACGCCGGGAGGCGCCCACTCGGACCCGAGAGTCACCTGTCCCCTTTCGCCTCATCTGTGACGCGGATGTTATCCGCTAGCTGGCCATTCCGAAACTGCTGGCCACCTTGGTGGGCTGCCGCCGGGGAGCCATCAGACGCTTGAGCGCGGGGGCCAGCGGCCGTTCGACGAAGCGGTGCACGGCGTAGGCCGCCGCGCCCATCACCGCGATGAGCACGAAGAGCAGAACGTACTTGTCGACCGCGCCGCCGATCCTGTTGAACACGATGCCCGTCGAGTTCGTACAGCCGATTCTTCATGTGATTCGCCCCCTTCGTCATGAGGAGGGTCGCCCGGCCGCCTTGACGGCTCATTGACAGCCGCTATACGAGAGCGCGGTGTTTAGCGGCCATAGACGGGGTAGCGGAGGGCCTGCCCGAGAAAAGACGAAAGACGGAGAGAGGATGAGCCATGGAGCTCTGGGACTATCAGCCTGACGTCTACAATCGCGGCCAGAGTCTGGACCTCGTGGGTTACCACGTCCAGGCGACGGACGGGAAAATCGGGTCCGTCGATGAGGCCACGTACGAGGTCGGCGAGAGCTACATCATCGTCGACACCGGTCCGTGGATCTTCGGCAAGAAGGTGATGCTCCCTGCCAAGGTCGTCACACGTATCGACCCGCAGGAGCGCAACGTCTACGTCTCGCGTACCAAGGCCGAGATCAAGGACGCGCCCGAGTTCGACGAGGGCAGCTTCAAGGAGCCCGAGTACAGGACGCGGCTGGGTGACTACTACGGCCGCTTCCCGCACTAAGCTCCGCGCACAAGACGAGAGCCGCGCCCGACCCCGGGCGCGGCTCTCGCCGTCTCACGACCGCCAGTGCGGCATATGGTCACGGCCAGTGCGGGTCTCCGTTCGCCTTCACCGGCGCTTCCAGCACGCCCAGGCGTTCGAGCAGCGTGATGAACGTCGTGGCGTACGGCGATCCGGCGACCACGGCGGCCGCCCGGGGCCAGTCGACCTGCTCGCGCAGGGCCCGCACCTGGGGCAGCAGCGCCCCGTAGTCGCAGGCGTGCTCCGACAGCGGCAACAGCCACGAGATCACCAGGTCGGTCGCCTCCAGCACGGGCACGATGACCGCCGACGCCGTCATCGGCTCGGCCCGGTCGAGGAGCTCGTCAGTGATCGCCTGGTCGGACACCCGGAAGATCAGATCGACCAGCCGGTCCTCGTCGAATGCCTTGACCAGCCAGTCCTCCGGCGGTTTGGCGGTCTTGAAGCCGATCCCCCGCAGAGCCTCCAACGCGGCCGGCACGTCATGCTCGGTCAGTACGAAATCAACGTCGTGCAGCGAAGGAGCCGCACCTCTGGCATAGGCCGCACAGCCGCCCGCCAGGGCGAATTTCACCCCCGCGTCCTTCAATCCGGAACTCGCGCGCTTGAGTGTGTCGAGGATGGCATCAGTGACCGCATGACTATGGCTGCCCATGGGATCGGGCTACCCGGACGATCGACAAGTAGGCGTTACCCCGACCGGCGGAGTAGAGCGGGAGGCCGAGGGTAGCGCCTGCCCCTATGACCGACTTCCTGGAGCAGACAGAACGGGACTACGAAGGCGAGCACGACCGGCCACTCGGCACGTACGCACGGATCATGGCCGTCTACGGCGGCGCGGTGGCGACGGCGGTGGCGGCCGCCGCGCTCACCGGGCGGCGGCCGCCCGAGCGCGTCGGGTTCATGGACGTGGCGCTGATGGCCGCCTGCACGCACAAGGTGGCGCGGCTGATCGCCAAGGATCCGGTGACCAGCCCGATACGGGCGCCCTTCACCCGCTACGAGGGCGTGAGCGGGCCCGCCGAACTACAGGAGACGCCCCGCAACACGATCGGCGAACTGCTCGGCTGCCCGTTCTGCATCGCCCAGTGGGCGGCGACGGTGTACGCGGCCGGGATGGTCTTCGCGCCCCGGTTCACCCGGCTGGCGGGTGCGACGATGACCGCGGTGGCCGTCGCGGACTGGCTCCAGTTGGGCTACGCCAAGCTCATCAAGGCGACCGATTAACGAGCCCCTTCGCAGGCCAAGAAAATGGCTCATACACCTTTCTACCTGGTGGTTCGGAGAAAAGCATGTTAAAGGCCGATGGCTGAGGGCAGAGGCGGTTCATGGCTACTTTGCTCTGGATCATCGCCGTCATACTCGTCATCTCCGGGATCTATGTGATCCTGGCCCGGCGCGACCTTCTCTGGGGAATCGTACTCATCGTACTCGGCTTCCTGGTGGGTCCCGGCGGTGTCAGCATCTTCAATGTGTAAGGGGCTTGACGCCCCGTCACACCGTCCCTTCCACTGGGCCGGTCTCCGAGTCCGGCTCAGTGGACTGTCCACTCTTTGCTGAAATATCGCAACGTATGCACCTCTTTCTCGCCCTCTGGTAGGGAATGGGAAGGATGTGAGCAATTACCCGCCGTTCGGCGGCCGCTACGACTGTGGCGCGGCGGCCGCCGGGATTCGCGAGCTGCTGACGCGGCTGCGTCGCCGGATGCGTAACGAGGCGATCGTCGACGAGGCCACCGCCCGGCTGGCGATACGGCTGAACATCAGGCCCGCGGAAGCGGCCGACGAGCTGTCACGGATGGCGCACGACAGTGGGATCTCGCTCGTCGAGGTCGCCATGGGGGTCGATCGGCCGCCCGACAAGCCCGTCGAGCCACCGAAGCTGCCCGGCTGGGTCACCGGAGTCCTCGAAAGCGTGCACGTCCCGGCCTGTTTCCTCACCCCCGTGCGCGATGCCACGGGCCGCGTCGTGGACTTCCTGATCGCCGCCGCCAACCAGCAGGCCGGCGAGCCGGCCGGTCGGACGCCCGAGGAGCTGCGCGGGCGCCGCCTCATCGAGACCAGCCCCGGCGCGGCAAACTCGGGGCTGTTCGACGACCTCCTGCAGGTCCTGGAGACCGGTGAGACGCTGCACCGGGGGCCGCTGGAGTTCGTCGAGGCGCGGGACCACCTGCTCTGGCCGGCCACGATGACCGTCCGCGCGGTGCGTATGGACAACGGGCTGCTGGTCACCTGGCGCGCGCTGGACGATGAGGAAGTGCTGGTCGCCGGCTGGGAGCGGGCGCAGCGGCTGGCCGAGCTGGGCTGGGGCGAATGGAACCTGGCCACCGAGCGGACGCTGTGGACGCCGCAGATGTACGAGATGTTCGGCAGGGAACACGGCGAGGGCCCGATGCCCCTGGAGGAACTGCCCCTCGTGGTGGTGCCCGAGGACCTGTCCATCGTGGACGACCAGTTGCGCACCCTCCTGGAGCACAGCGAGGCGGTCGAGACGGAGTTCCGCATCCATCACCGGCACGGGCTGCGGCATCTCAGCGTGGTCAGCGAGCCGGTGCTCGACACCGACGGGCTGCCCGTCAAGGTGCGCTTCCTCGTCCAGGACGTGACCAAGAACCGCCGCAGGGAGCGGGCCCTGGCCGTGGCCCACGCGCAGGCCTCCCGGCAGCGGGAGCGGGCCGAGGAGGAGCACCGCGTCACCGTCCAACTCCAGAACACGATCCTGCCGGTACGCCGGGGGCTGATGCAGCTGCCCGGCCTGTCCATCGGGGTGCGCTACCTGCCCGGTGAGGAGCTGGCCCGGCTGGGCGGCGACTGGTTCAAGGCCCATCCCATCCCCGACGGCAGGGTGCTGCTGGCGATCGGCGACGCGATGGGCCACGGTCTGGCGGCGGCGAGCCTCATGCTGCAGATGCGCTCGGCGCTGGCCGGCCTGGCCTACACGCACGCGCCCGCCAACCAGCTCACTACCTGGCTGAACGACCTGCTCGTCCACTCCAACGAGGGTGTGACCGTCACCGGCACCGCGATCATCGGCCACTTCGACCCCGCGGACCGCACGCTGACCTGGACGAACGCCGGCCATCCGCCGCCGGTCCTGGTCAGGAACGGCCGCGCCGAGCTGCTCGAAGGCGTGCCCGGCACCATGCTGGGCGCCTTCGAGGCCGCCCAGTACGGCCTGGCCACCACGCGGCTGGAGGCCGACGACACCCTGGTGCTCTACACCGACGGCGTCATCGAACGGAGAAGCCAGGACCTCGACGCCGGGATCGCCGCCCTCGCCCAGGCCGGGAGCCAGTGCGTCGGCGACGACCCGGAGAAGATGATCGACTGCGTGCTGTCGCACCTGGGCGGCCGGGCCTCGGACGACGACGTCTGCATCGTCGCCGCCCGCATCCTGTGATCAGTCGATCGGTCAGTCGCAGTCGTCGAGGCAGTAGACCCCGTACGCCCTGCCGAGCACCGGCAGGGCCACGTTGCGGACCCTGATCCCGCCCGGTGTCATGCCCTTCTCGGTGCCCTTGTGCGCGTGCCCGTGCACGAAAAGGTCCGCCCCGGCGGTGTCGACCGCCTCGGCCAGCAGGTAGCTACCGAGAAACGGGTAGATCTCGGGCGGCTCGCCCTCCAGCGTCTCCTTGATCGGCGAGTAGTGCGACAGCACCAGGCGATGATCGGCCTGAACCTCCTTCAGCGCCACCTTCCACGCCTCGGCGATGTGCCGGGTGTGCGCCACGAAGTTCTTGATCTCCCGCTCGCCGAACTCGCTCGCGCTCTTGCCCGCGAACCCGCCGCCGAAGCCCTTGCCGCCGACCACGCCCAGCTTCGCCTCGCCGCACTGGAGCACGGCGCCGTCGTCGTCGAGCACCGTCACCCCGGCGTCGCGGAGCTCCGAAGCGATCTCGTACTGCTGGTCGGAGTGGTAGTCGTGGTTGCCAAGCACGGCGACGACGGTGACGGGCAGGTCGCGGAACTCGTCGGCGACCACCCGGCCCTCCGCCAGCGTGCCGTGGCGGGTCAGGTCGCCCGCCAGCATCAGCACGTCGGCGCGCTCCTCGATGCCCTCCAGATGTTTCCGGTAGTGGCCCCGGCTGTCCTCGCCCAGGTGAACATCCCCCACGGCCGCTATACGCAGGTCAGTCAAGGTGCTCATCCTCTCCGGGCTCGATGATTTCCACGATCTTGATCTCGTTGTGCAGGTGGAGGGCCGGCGCCGTCTCGTGGGCCACCGCCCCGAGCCGTTCGCGCTGTTCGGCGCCGTCCACCTGGCCGCGCAGGAACAGCTGATCGCCTCTGATGTCGACCCGGATGCCGAGCTCGTGCGTGCGCGCATCCTCGGCCAGCGCCCGCTGGACCCTGGCCGCGACGTACTGCGGAGCTTCCATCGCAACTTCCTCCTTCTCCAGACGCCGCATGCCCAGCGGGAAACCGCTCAAACGGCGCGTACCAGGCCGATGACCGCCCGTTCCACCGGGCCACGCGTGGCCAGCTGGCCGAAGCCGGCGTCGGCGCCGAGCTCGGTCAGCGCTCCCGCGATCGTCTTGCCCCGGTCGTACGCCTTGATCACCCGCGGGTCGACGTAGGATTCGCGAGCGACCGTGGGGGTGTTGCCTAGATACTCGGCCACCTCCTTCATCACCCGCGTGATCGCCCGTTTGCCGGTCCCGGCGTGGATGGAGACCGCCAGCCCCACGGCGGCCAGCACGGTCGCGTGCCAGGTGCGGAAGTCCTTCGCGGTCACCTCGTAGCCGATCGTCTCGCGCAGGTAGTCGTTGATGTCCTCGCTGCGTACGTCGGCCCAGCCGCCGTTGTGCCGGTAACGCAGCAGCTCGCCCTCGGCCCTGAGCCTCTTGAGCGATCTGATCACCGCGCACGCCCCCGGGTCGGCCACCTCGATCTCGCGGGCGATGTCGCCCTTGGCGGGGTACGAGCAGGTGATCACGCCCTTGCCGCAGGACACGTGCTCCATCTTGAGCGTCGCCAGGCCGTAGGAGTCATAGCTCTCGCCGCCGACCCGGAAGAAGCCCACGTCGAGCAGCCGCGCGGCGGCGGCGAGCACCCGCTGCCTGGTCAGCCCGCGCCCGGAGAGCTGCTTCTCGACGCTCTCGCGGAAGGCCGGCAGTCGCTCGGCCAGCTCCAGCACCCGGTCGAACTTCTCCCGGTCCTGCTGCTCGCGCCAGTCGTCGTGGTAGCGGTACTGCCTGCGCCCGGCGGCGTCGGTACCGACCGCCTGGAGGTGCCCGTCCGGCGAGGCGCAGATCCACACGTCGGTCCACGCCGGCGGGATGGCCAGCGCCCTGATCCGGCTCAGCGTCCCGGCGTCGCGCACCGCGCCGCCGCCGGGCCGGTGGTAGCTGAACCCGCGACCGCGCCGGCGGCGCGCGATCCCCGGCTCGTTCTGGTCACTCGGCCGTAGTTCAGGCACGCCAGCGCGGCTACCCGCGACGTTACGCGGCAAACGGCAGGGGCAGGTGGCCCATATGCCTGAGAACAACGGTTGGGAAGAGAGCCGGGATGAGCGATCCCACGCGATGGTCCCCGCGACACCGCGCGATGTGGCGCACATCAGGGTGGGCTCCTTCATCTTGATGTTCCTGTTCGCGTTCGCCGTGCTCGGCGTCATCGCCAGGGCCCCGGTGATGACGGGCATCGCGGTCGTGGCGGCGATCGCCACGGTCATTGACATGGTGCTGGCCGTCCGGCGGCAGCACCGCGGTAGATCAGGAGAGGCGGGTTGACCTTCATGGCGCCACAGAGTGCCGAGAATCTGACCACCAAGACGGAAATCACCGACGACCTGCGTGGCCGCGTGGTCGTGGTGACGGGCGCGAGCGGCGGCGTGGGCCGCGCCGTGGTGCGCGAACTCGGGGCGAAAGGCGCCAAGGTGGCGCTGATCGCCCGCGGGACGACCGGCCTGGGCGCCGCTGCCGTGGACGTCGCCGTCGCGGGCGGGAGCGGGCAGGTCTATGAGGCGGACGTGGCCGAGTACGACCAGGTACGTCAGGCGGCCGAGCGCATCGAGGCGGAGATCGGCCCGATCGACGTGTGGATCAACGTGGCGTTCTCCTCGGTGTTCGCCAGGTTCTCCGACGTCTCCCCGGAGGAGTTCGAGCGGACGACCAGGGTCACCTACCTCGGCTACGTCTGGGGCACGCGGGTGGCGCTCGATCTGATGCGGCCCCGCAACAGGGGCGTCATCGTCCAGACCGGCTCGGCCCTGTCGTATCGGGGGATCCCGCTGCAGTCGGCGTACTGCGGGGCCAAGCACGCGATCAAGGGCTTCACCGAGTCGGTACGGGTCGAGCTCCTGGCGGCCCGCAGCAACGTCAAGATCACCATGGTGCAGCTGCCGGCGGTCAACACACCCCAGTTCGACTGGGTGCTCAGCAAGCTGCGCCGCCACCCGCAGCCGGTGCCGCCGATCTACCAACCCGAGGTCGCGGCCCACGGCATCGTGTACGCCGCCGAGCATCCAGAGCGCAAGGAGTACTGGGTCGGCGCCACGACCGCGGCCACCCTGCTCGCGCAGCGGATCGCGCCCGCCCTGGTGGACCGCTACCTGGCGCGGACCGGCGTGGACTCCCAAGTGACGGACGAGAAGCCGCCCAGCGGCGCGGCCAACCTCTGGCAGCCCGTGGACGACGACCGCGACTACGGCGCGCACGGCAGCTTCGACAAGCGCTCGCACGCCCGCAGCCCGCAGCTCTGGCTGTCGCAGCACCGGCGCGCGGTGCTCCTCACCCTGGCCGCCGCCGCGACGGCGACCGGCCTCGCGGTCCTCGGCCGGGGCGGCAGACCGGGGCGTTGAGGCCCGCGGTCCTCGGCCGGGGCGGCAGACCGGGGCGTTAAGGCAGCCCGATGGGGTAGGCGGCGGGGCAACCACGAGGAGGGACCTGATGCCTGATCGCGATCTGCATTTCCTGTCCGAACTCGCCGCGCAGTTGCGTGTGGACTCCGTACGCGCTTCGGCCGCCGCCGGCTCCGGCCATCCGACGTCGTCGATGTCGGCGGCCGACCTGATGGCGGTGCTGTTCGCCTGTCATTTGCGCTACGACTTCCAGAATCCCGGCAACCCCGCCAACGACCATCTCATCTTCTCCAAGGGTCACGCCTCCCCGCTGCTCTACTCGCTGTACAAGGCCGTGGGCGCGATCACCGACGAGGAGCTGCTGTCGTTCAGGAAGCGCGGCAGCCGTATGGAGGGCCATCCGACGCCCAAGCTGCCCTGGGTGGACGTCGCCACCGGCTCGCTCGGGCAGGGGTTGCCCATCGGGGTGGGGGTGGCGACGGCCGGGCGGCTGGAGCGCCTGCCGTACCAGGTGTGGGTGCTCTGCGGTGACAGCGAGCTGGCCGAGGGGTCCATTTGGGAGGCCGCCGAGCAGGCGGGTGCCGAGGGACTGGCAAACCTGACGTTGCTCGTGGACATCAACCGGCTTGGCCAGCGCGGCCCGACCCGGCATGGCTGGGACACCGGCGCGTACGCCCGCAGGTTCGGGGCGTTCGGCTGGCACACGATCGAGATCGACGGGCACGACCCAGGACAGATCGACTTCGCGCTGAACGACGCCTGCAACACCCGCCGGCGGCCGACCGTGATCCTCGCCAAGACGCGCAAGGGCGAGGGCGTCCTGGAGGTGGAGAACCGCGAGGGCGCCCACGGCAAGGCGCTCAAGGACCCGGACAAGGCCATCAGCGAGCTGGGCGGCGTGCGGGACGTGCGAGTCGAGGTGCGGCCGCCCGAGCCCAACGGTGAGCCGTTCCGCTTCCACAACGGGGACCTGGCGCTGCCCGCGTACAAGACCGGCGATGAGGTCGCCACCAGGGACGGGTTCGGCGCGGCGCTGGTCGCGCTGGGCGCGGCCCGTGGCGAGGTGGTCGTCGTCGACGGCGAGGTGGCCGACTCGACCAGGACCGAGGACTTCGCCAAGGAGTTCCCCGAGCGCTTCATCGAGTGCTACATCGCCGAGCAGCAGCTCGTCGCGATGGCGATCGGCCTGCAGGTGCGCGGCTGGATCCCCTACGCCGCCACCTTCGCGGCCTTCCTGACCAGGGCGTACGACTTCATCAGGATGGCCGGGGTGAGCCACGCGTCGATCAGGCTGGTCGGCTCGCACTCCGGCGTGTCCATCGGCGAGGACGGCCCGTCGCAGATGGGGCTGGAGGATCTGGCCATGATGCGCGCGGTGTACGGCAGCACGGTGCTCTACCCGTGCGACGCCAACCAGGCCGCCGCGCTGACGGCCGCGATGGCCGACATCTCAGGGGTGTCGTACCTGCGTACCACCCGTGGCGACCTGCCGGTGATCTACGAGCCGGGCGAGCGCTTCCCCGTGGGCGGCTCGTCCGTGCTGCGGCAGTCGGCGGCGGATCGGGCCACGATCGTGGCGGCCGGGATCACCGTGCACGAAGCGCTCGCGGCGGCCGACGAGCTGAGCCGCGAGGGGATCCCCGTGGGCGTGCTCGACATGTACTCGATCAAGCCGATCGACACGGCCGCGCTGATGGAGGCGGCCACCACCACCGGCACCCTCATCACGGTGGAGGACCACCGGCCGGAGGGCGGGCTGGGTGACGCCGTGCAGGACGCCGTCAGCGAGCTCGGGCCGCGCGTGGTGAAGCTGGCGGTACGGGAGCTGCCCGGGTCGGCGACGCCGCAGGAACAGCTGGCAGACGCCCGCATAGACCGCCACGCGATAGCCGAGGCGGTCAAGCGGGTGCTGTGAGAGGGGTTGGGAGGTCAGCCGGCCCACCGGCTGACCTTCTTACGGCCGGCGGATCTACAAGGGGGGCTCGTCATAGCGGCGACGTTCCTCGTACACGGTGCTCCGGCGAGCCTGGGGCTCCTCGTAGACGTCGTGACGGACTACCGGCTCGTCGATGGGGGCCACGGCCCTGCGGGTCACGCTGATCCGGTAGATCCCGAACAGCAGGCCGGCCACACCACCGAGCATGAGGATGACGCCGACCACGTTGATGTCGATACCGGCAAGATCGAATTCGACGGCCCAGGTGAGAATCGCACCCAGCATGATGAGGATGATGCTTCCGGCGATGGTCATGTTTTTTACCTCCTTGACAAGATGAACCTCTATCCCCATGTCGAAAAACAAACCAGCGGTCATGGCCGGGTCGGGTTTGCCCCTGCTGAGCAGGCTTGATAGTGAGGGGGGATGTTCGCTGACAAGCCCACACTCCAGGGCGATCGAGTGACCCTGCGCCCGGTCGGCCCCGAGTACGCCGACGACCTGTTCGAGCTGGTCACCGACCCCGAGGTGCGGCGGCTGACCGGCTCGCACGGCGAGTTCGACCGGGAGGCCAGCCGCCACTGGTACGCGACGAGGAGCCAGCACGCCGACCGCCTCGACCTGGCGATCCTCGCGGAAGGCCGCTTCGTGGGCGAGATCGTGCTCAACGAGCTCGACGCGGGCAACCTCGCCTGCAGCATGCGGATCGCGCTGATCGGCGCTCGCGCGTTCGGCAAGGGCTACGGCACGGAGGCCATCGACCTGCTGCTCGGCCATGCCTTCACGACGACCCCGCTGCACCGGATCGGCCTGGAGGTCTTCGCCTTCAACGACCGCGCCAGGCACGTCTACAAGAAGGTGGGATTCGTCGAGGAGGGCGTGCAACGTGACGCGCTGCTCTGGGACGGCGAGTGGCATGATGCCATCACCATGTCGGTGCTGCGGACCGAATGGCGGCCAAGATCGGAAAGCCTGACATAATGATCATGACGCACGGGTCCTCCGGGGCGCGCGGGGGACCTGTGACGTCTTGCAACCAAATCACGATTTCGTGCATCTAAGCAGCAGTGACGATGCGCTTGGTGCCCGGTGACCCCGAGAGACTTGGCGGCTACTGGCTGGCCGGGCGGCTTGGCGCGGGCGGGCGCGGGGTGGTCTACGACGCCTACAACGACGAAGGCCGCCGGTTCGCGATCAAGGTGCCTCGGGGCGAGGTCACCAGGCAGCTCGCCGAGGCCGTCGGCCTGATCAAGCCGCGCCATCTGGCCCGGGTGGTCGGTGTCGGGCTCGACAGCGAGAGCCCCTACATCGTCAGCGAGTTCGCCGACGGGCCCGATCTGCGGCAGGCGGTGGCCGTCCACGGGCCGTACGCGGGTGACGAGCTGTTCGCGCTCGCGCTCGCCCTGGCGACCGCGCTCAGGACGCTGCACGAGGCGGGCATCACCCACCGCGACCTGAAACCCGAGAACGTGCTGCTGGCCCCCGACGGCCCGCGAGTGATCGACTACGGCGTGGCGGCCGGCGATCCGGTCGGCAGGCGGCACACCTACCTGGCGCCCGAGGTGCTCACCGGGCAGCGGGCCGGGACGGCGGCCGACGTGTTCGCCTGGGGCGCGGTCGTGCTCTACGCGGCCACCGGCCGCGACCCGTTCGAGGGCGAGAGCCTCGGCGCGATCATGCACCGGCTGCTGACCGTCGACCCGGACCTCGGCGAGCTGCCGCCGCGGCTGCGTGACCTGGTGGGGCGCGCCCTGGCGAAGAACCCGGCCGACCGCCCCTCCGCCATGGAGCTGCCGGCGCGCGGTCCTGCCGAGCTGCGCCCGCCCGCCGGGCTGACCGGCCCGCGCTCGCTCGGCGAGGTGGCCGAGGAGGTGTACTCCTCACTCACCCCGGCGCAGCAGGGCGAGCTGCCCGGCCTGCTGCTGCGCCTGCTGGACGGCGAGGAGGTCAAGGACGACGGCGAGGAGGGGAGCGTGCTGACCCGCCTGGTCGCCGCCGGCCTGCTGGTACGGCTCAGCGTCCGGGTCGAGCCCGTCACGACCGAGGTGGGCAAGCTGGTGGCGATCAGCGACGACCGGGTCGCCCCGGCCAGCGCCGCGCTCTTCCGCGCCTGGCCCCGGCTGCGCGACTGGGCGGCGCACGACGCGGCGACCCGCCGCTCAGGCGCCGCGCCGGCCCGGCGGACGAACGGCCCGGCGGCCCGGCGGGCGGCCTCCGCCCGCGAAGACGACGCGACCCGGACCAACCCCATCTTGCGGCCCGGCCCCATCTCGATGCCGGACCTCACCTCGATGGCCGACCTCACCTCGATGTACGTCGTCCACCGCGCCATGCTGACCGACCTGCGGCGGCTCGCCGAGCTGCTGACCGGGCCCGCCGAGCTCGGCGCGGCCAAGGGCAGGGCGGTGCGCGGCTACACGGCCTCGCTGCTGACCCAGGTCGACCACCACCACGCCAACGAGCGCGAACTGCTGTGGCCGGCCATCGAGCGCGCGGCGGGCCAGTCCGTCGACCTGACCGCCTACACCACCGGCCACCAGGCGTTCGGCCCGCTGCTGGAGCGCTGCCGCGCCGCGCTGAGCGGCGACCCGGGCGCGCTCGGCCGGGAGCTGGGCGAGTTGCTGGAGCCGCTCGAGGAGCACCTCTCTGAGGAGGAGTCCGAGTTGTTCCCGATCGTGTTCCGGTTCGTGCCGTTCGACGCCTATGTACGGGTGGAGCGGCAGGTCGCCAGGCGGGCCACCCTCCGCGAACTGGCCTTCACCACTCCGTGGCTGCTCCGCCACGCCACGCCCGAGGAGGCCGCGCGCCTGCTCACGAGGGCGGGCCGGCCGCTTCGTCTGCTGGCGGCCGCCACGAGGCCGGGCTACACCCGGCGCGAGCGTCAGATCTTCGGCTAGCCCGGGCGCCGGGCTAGCCGAGCGCTTGGCTGGCCCGGCACTTCACCGGCGCCAGCGTGATGCCGCTCCTGGTCGGCGGGTAGCGTCTTCGGTTCCCTGTGTTTACCTAGGTAAAGCGGACATCGGCGTAGTCTCATCGCACCCGGCCGGGGCCGGACAGTGATCCGGTAAAAGCCGAAGCCGCGTCCGTCCGGCAAGCCGGGCGGACCGTGGTTTGAGAACCGCGTTGTCGGGGCCTGACTGCGCGCTCCTGGAGGAAGTGCGCCTCTTGGGCCACCGCCCCGCCGGACGCTTTCCCGTTGATGCGGACACCAACGGGGGCGGGGACCGAGCGCCAGTCAGGCACACGGCTGTGACAGAAAATTACCGCACGATTACCATCCGTCGCAACAGATCGAGCCAGAGAAATCCAACAACAGTTGCCAGCGGGTAGCCTGTGGGGCGGCCGAACGTCCCCGCGACGGCACCACGCATCTTCGAATGGCTGGGAGCTCGACTCGATGACCGATCTGGTGACCTTCGGTGAGACCATGGCGCTGTTCGCGGCCCGGCGCACCGGTCCGCTGCGCTTCGCCCGCGACTTCGACCTGGGTGTCGGCGGCGCCGAGTCGAACGTGGCCATCGGCGTCAGCCGCCTGGGGCACAGCGCCACCTGGATCAGCCGGGTCGGGGCCGACGAGTTCGGCGAGCTGATCCGCTTCACGCTCCAGGGCGAGGGCGTCGACGTCAGGGTCGTCACGGATCCGGAGGCGCCGACCGGTCTGATGATCAAGGGCCGGCGGACGGCCGACCTCGTCGACGTCCGCTACTACCGCGCGAGGAGCGCCGCCTCCCGGATCACGCCCGAAGACGTCGACCCCGCGCTCATCCAGGCCGCCCGGGTGCTGCACGTCTCCGCGATCACCCCGGCTCTGTCGGCGTCGGCCCGCGAGACCGTACAGCGGTCGATCGCCGTGGCCCGCGCCGCCGGGGTGTTCGTGTCGCTGGACATCAACTACCGCCGGGCGCTGTGGACGCCCGAGGAGGCCGGTGCCTGGCTGCGCGAGACGATCGGCGACGTGGACGTGCTGTTCGCGACCGAGGCGGAAGGCCGGCTGGTCACCGACGTCGAAGGGGGCGCCGACCTGGCCAAGGCGCTCAGCTCGCTCGGTCCCGGCCACGTGCTGGTGAAGTCCGGTGCCGAGGGGGCCCTGGAGTTCTCGGGCGGCTCCGTACGGCGGGCTCAGCCGTACCAGGTGACGGAGGTGGACCCGGTCGGCGCCGGGGACGCGTTCGCGGCCGGGTGGCTGGCCGACTGGCTGGCCGGCGCGGACGCCGACCAGCGGCTGCGCACGGCGTGCGCGGCGGGGGCCTTCGCGGTGACCTCGCAGGGCGACTGGGAGAGCCTGCCCAGCCGGGCCGACCTGAACCTGCTCCAGCAGCCCGCCGACGGGGTCAGCCGCTAGCCACCCCACCCCGGCACGGCCGCGCCTGCGCCGGTCGGACACCTGACCGGCATGCCATCAGGGCCGCCAGTCGGTCACTTGATCGGTGTGACGTCGAGCCGGCCCTGGTCGCACACGCGGTCGACAGCGAACGCGATCTCCGTGTGCGCACGCTCGTCCGGCGGGATGACCATGAGCCGGGCCGCACCCGGGCAGGCGGTCTCGGTGCCGGTCTCCACGACCGTCCAGTGGAGGACGGCGCGGGCGCTGCCGCCAGGCTTGAGCGTCACCTTCGGCCGCGCTCCCGGTGTCCGGCGGACGCGGGTCCGCAGGGCGTCACCCTGCTTGTCGAACATCACCAGCCCCGGATAGCCCTGCAGGGTGCACGCGGCCCGCGACCGGTTGGTGAACACCAGCGGCGCGTTGCGGTTGCCCGCCCCGGCATCCACCCTACCCAGCCGCACCTGAAGCTGCGGCGCCGAGCAGCGCCCCGGGGCCCCGGCCTGCTGTGCGGTCTCCTGGGCCAGCGCGGGCGCGGCACCGCCGACCAGCAGCAACCCGCTCACGAGGGCGGCGATCCTGAACGTCTTCATGGGCTTTTTGACGCGTGCATCACACCAAAAGTTCTAAGCCGGACTTTCTGGCATTCGCGCCGGTATTGCCGCTGGCCGATCAGTCTCCACAGGACGCGGGCGGCCATCGGCATCAGGCGGAGAAAGGCCTCGCGCTCCCAAGGCGTGGCGTCCTCCAGCAGCGCGCCCAGGTTGACCAGCAGCCGGTCCTTGGGCAGCTGGGCGCGGGCGTACTCCGAGAGCGTGTCCCATTCGGCCTTGGTCAGGTGCGCGGCGACGAGCGGCAGGATGCGCTCCTCCTCCTGGTCGAGGTGGACGAGCAGCTCGTCGTGGAGCAGCGTCAGCGTGTCGGCCAGCCGGTCCCTCCGGTCGGCGTCGGCCTCGGCCCGCCAGGCGGGCAGCAGCTCCTCCAGCACGGAGATGTGGTCGGCGACGCGCTCGTGCTGCTCCTCCATCGTGCGGATGAGGGCGCCTTCCAGCCGTACGCGGCGCAGGAGCACCGGCCAGAGCAGCTTGTCCTCGGCCTCGTGGTGGTGGTGCAGACCCGCCAGGATCTCGCCCAGGTACGCGGCCAGCGTGGCGGCCCGCTCGGTGTCGCCGGGGGCCACCTGCCGGATCAGCTCGGGGGCCAGCCTGAACTCGCGGCGGAACACGCGGTGGACGACCACCATCTCCCAGATGGCAGGGGCGTTGTCAGTAGTCACCAGCACAGGATGCGGGACACCGATTGTCGTACGATTGTCCGCTGATGCAAGCCGTAGTACCTGCCCCGCTGCTACAGCAGACCCGCGGCCGCCAGGTGCTTGCCGATGCGGCCGGTCTCCTCGTCGTTCAGCGGGACCTGCGGCAGCGCGGTGGCCGGGTGGTCGATGACGCCGCGCAGGTGCAGCGCGGCCTTGAAGGCGCCGAGCCCCGACGAGCTGCCGCCCATCCGGCCGCCGCCGACCGTGACGATCTCGAACAGCCGTACCAGCCGCTCCTGCTCCAACCGGGCCGCCTCCCAGTCGCCCCGCCGGGCCGCCTGGTAGAGCCGGACGTACCCGTGGGGATCGACGTTGCCCAAGCCGGGCACCACCCCGTCGGCGCCCATCCACAGGGCGGAGTCCACCGTCACCTCGGAGCCGGTCAGCACGCTGAACGGCGCCTCGCGGCCCAGGATCACCTGCCGGAGTCCGCCGTCGTCCCCGCTCGAATCCTTGACTCCGGCCAGCACCCCTTCGGCGGCCAGCCCCAGCAGCAGCTCGGCGGTCAGCTTGGTGTGCACGGCGACCGGCAGGTCATAGGCGTAGACCGGCAAGCCGCTCTCGGCGCTGATGGTCCGGAAATGGGTGCGGATCTCGGTGGGATGGGTGCGCGTGTAGAACGGCGCCGTCGCCACCAGTCCCGACACCCCGGCCTCGACGGCGACACGCACGTGTTCGAGCACCCGCGGCGTCGTCATGTCGATCACCCCCGCAAGCACCGGCACACGTCCGCCCACATGACCGACCACGGTGTCGAGCACCACCCGGCGCTGGGCGTCGGGCAGGTAGGCCACCTCCGACGACGACCCGAGCACGAACAGCCCGTCCACCCCGCCGTCGAGCAGGTGGTCCACCAGCCGGATCAGCGACGCGGCGTCCACCTGGCCGTCTGCGGTCATCGGGGTGCACACCGGGGGGATCACACCGGTCAATGTCATGGGCGCTCCTGGATCAGTTCGAGGTCGGTGGCTCCCGCCGCCACCGGGTGGTAGCAGTGGAAGAGGTGGTCGGCGTCGCTGCGCGCCGCGGGCCAGGCCGCGCCGCACTCCTCGTCCGCCCGCCAGCATCGGGTGCGGAACGGGCAGCCGCTCGGCGGCCTGGTGGCCGAAGGCACGGCGCCGACCAGCGGGATCGGGTTGATCGGGGAGATCAGTCCCGGCGTGGCGGAGAACAGCGCCCGCGTGTAGGGGTGCCGGGCGTTCAGGGGTACGGCGTGCGCGGGCGTCTGCTCGACGATCCTGCCCAGGTACATGGTCACCACCCGGTCGCTCATCCGCCGGACCGTCTGGATGTCGTGCGAGACGAACACCAGCGCCAGCCCGAGCCGCTCCTTCAGATCGAGCAGCAGGTTGAGTATCTGCGCCCGTACCGAGACGTCAAGGGCACTGGTCGGTTCGTCGGCGATGAGCAGGTCGGGTTCGAGGGCCAGCGCCCTGGCGATGGCCACGCGCTGCCGCTGCCCGCCGGACAGCTGGCCGGGCAGCAGATCGGCCGCGCCGGCGGGCAGGCCGACCAGATCGAGCAGCTCGCGGACCCGGGCGTCCCGCTCGGTCGGGGTGCCGCGCCCGTGCACGTTGAGCGGGTCGCGCAGCACCTTGCTGACGGGCAGCCGCCGGTTGAGCGCCGTGGACGGGTCCTGAAATATCATCCCGACGCTGGATCCGATCAGCCCCCGCCGCTCCGCCTCCTTGAGCGCCCACAGGTCCTTGCCGCGGAAGGTCACGGTGCCCGAGGTCGGCCGTTGCAGGCCCACCAGCACCTTGGCCAGCGTGGACTTGCCGCAGCCCGACTCCCCCACGACGCCGACGGTCTCGCCGGGGCTGACCGAGAGGTTCGCCTCGGTCAGCGCGTAGACGCGGTCCCGCGAGAACACCCCGCCCGAGCGGGCCTTGTGCACGACGTGCACATCCTTCAGCTCAAGCATGCTGATCACTCCCCACGAGGACGACAGCGGGATGGTGACACGCCACGGCGTGCCGCTGGGTGTCCCCCTCCAGCGCCGGAGTGTCGGTACGGCACACGTCCGTGGCCATCGGGCACCGGTCGGCGAAGCGGCAGCCGGCCGGGAAGTCCGCCGCCGCGGGCACCACGCCGGGGATCTGCGTCAGCCGTTCGGCCCCCGACTCCAGCGACAGCACCGAGCCGAGCAGCCCGCGCGCGTAGTGGTGGGCGGGCGCGCCGACCAGCGTCGCCGTGGCGCCGGTCTCCACGATCTGCCCGCCGTACATGACCACGACGCGGTCGGTGACGTCGGCGATCAGCGCGAGGTCGTGCGAGACGAGGATCAGCGCGAACCCGAGCTCCGCGCGCAGTTCCAGCAGCAGCTCGATGACCTGCGCCTGGACGGTCACGTCGAGCGCGGTGGTGGGCTCGTCGGCGACGATCAGCTTGGGCTCGCGCGACAGCGCCATCGCGATCAGCACCCGCTGCCGCTGTCCGCCGGACAGCTCGTGCGGGTAGGAGGACAGGGTACGGCGGGCGTCCAGGCCGACCAGTTCGAGCAGTTCGGCCGGTGTCCGGCGGCCACCACGACGGGTGACCTGCTTGAGCTGGGCCTTGATGGTCATGGCCGGGTTCAGCGAGGAGAGCGCGTCCTGGTAGATCATCGCCATCTCGTGACCGAGCAGGCGGCGGCGGGCGCGGCGCGGGAGCGACAGGAGCTCTTGCTGGTCGAAGCGTACGTGGCCGCTGACGCGGGCGTCGCGGGGCTGCAGGCCCATGATGGTCAGCGCGGTCAGCGACTTGCCGCAGCCGGACTCGCCGACCAGTCCGAGGACCTCGCCCGGACGTACCTCGAAGGCGATGCCGTCGACGATGTCCACGCCCTCGGCGAAGCCGATGCGCAGCCGCTCCACCGCGAGGATCGGCGGGCCCGAGGGCAGGGGCCGGGCCCGTTCGGCCAGTCTGCGGGCGGCCTCGGCCAGACCCGGCAGCTCGACGACCTCGCCCGAGCCCGGCCGGGCCGCCTCGAACGCGTCGTCCTTCTTGATGGCGGCCTTGCGGGTGGCGGGCGCGGCCCAGGCGTCGGAGATGCCCTCGGAGAGGATGTTCAGGGCCAGCACGGTGATCAGGATGAGCAGACCGGGGAAGACCGTGGCCCACCAGCCGCCGAGGAGCACCATGTTCTTGCCGTCGGCGATGACGCTGCCCCACGACGGGTTCGGCGGGCGTACTCCGGCGCCGATGAACGACAGCGACGCCTCGAACACGATCACGTCGGCCACCATCACCGTGCAGAACACCAGCACCGGCGCGGCGCAGTTGATGGCGATGTGCCGGATCAGGATGTGCGGGGTGCGGGCGCCGATGATCCGCTCGGCCGCGACGTAGTCCTCGCCGTACTGGGCGATCACGTTGGCCCGTACGACGCGCGCCACCGAGGGCATGTAGAGGAAGGCCATCGCCATCACCAGCACCGGGATGCTGCCGCCGAACACCGCCACCAGCACCGCGGCCAGCGCGATGCCGGGGAAGGCCATGATCACGTCGAGCAGGCGCATGATCGTCTCGTCGACGGCCCGGCGCGAGGTGGCCGCGGCGGCGCCGATGACGGCCCCCACGACCAGGGCCAGGACGGTCGCGCCGAGGCCGATGAGCAACGACCAGCGCGCGCCGTACAGGAGCCTGGACAGGATGTCGCGGTTGGCGCTGTCGAGTCCCATCCAGTGGCTCGCGGACGGGCCGCCGCCGGCGATCTCCTGGAAGTACGGCGAGTGCGGCGCGATCACCGGCGCGAGCAGCGCGGCCAGCACGATCACGGCGACGACGCCGACGGCGATCCACGACAGCGGCCGTAGCCGTCTGAGGTTGACGCCCGGCTTGGCGAGGCGTTCGGTCAGTCCACGTCTCATCAGGTGGCGCTCCTGAGCCTGGGGTTGACCAGCAGGTACAGGACGTCGACCAGCAGGTTGACGACCATGAAGCCGACCGCGACGGTCAGCACGACGCCCTGCACGACGGCGGGGTCGCCGTCGCGCACCGCGTTGATCATGAGCTGGCCCATGCCCGGCAGGCCGTAGATCTGCTCGATGACCACCGCGCCGCCGATCAGGTAGCCGATGCGCAGGCCGAGCACGGTCAGCGGGTTGATCAGCGCGTTGCGCAGCACGTTGCGGCCCACCACCACGATCGGCGGCAGCCCGCTGCCGATCGCGGTGCGTACGTAGTCGCGGTCGAGCTCCTCCACCATCGAGGTGCGGATGATCCTGGTGAGCTGGGCCGCGACCGGCAGCGACAGCGACAGCGCGGGCAGCGTCATCGAGCGCAGCCAGCCACTCGTCGAGTCGGCGGGGTTGATGTAGCCGCCGGTCGGGAACAGCCCCTCCCCCACCGCGAGCCACTGGATCATCAGCAGCGCCAGCCAGAAGGCCGGGGCCGCCACCCCGACCAGGGACACGATGCGGATCACCTGGTCGGGCCAGCGGTCACGGAACAACGCCCCGGTGACGCCGAAGATCAGCGCCAGCACGACCGCGACGAGCAGGCCGAGAAGCGTGAGCTGGAGCGTCAGCGGCAGCGCGGTCGTGACCGATTCGAGCACCGGCTTCTTGGTGAGCACGCTGGTGCCCAGGTCGCCGCGGACCAGGTCGCCGACGAAGCGCAGGTAGCGCAGCGGCAGCGGGTCGAGCAGGCCGTTCTCGACCTGGAACTGGTGGATCTGCTCGGGGGTCGGGTTCGCGCCCTGGAAATAGGCGTACTCCGGCTTGCTGTTGGAGAAGCGCATCACGATGAACACGAACGCGGCGACCCCGAGCACCAGCGGGACCAGGACGAGGATCCGCCGGAGGAGCATTCTGACGATGAAGGCCATGGGCTCAGGTGCGCTTGGCCTGGAGGACGTTGATGCCCGGGTATGCCTGCGCGCGGATCCCGGTCAGCTTCTTCGGGTCCCAGGCGGTCATCAGCTCGGTGTGGACGACGGGGTAGAGGACCGCCTGCTCGGCGATGAGATCCAGATATTTCTGAACCTTCGCGGTCTTGGCCGCCTTGTCGGGCTCTTTGGTGGCCTCGTCCATCTGACTGAACAGGGTCTTGGCGTCCTTGCTGTCACCCCAGTGGCTGTACTTCATCCACAGGCCGCCGGCCACGAAGTTGTAGCGCATGATCAGGTCGGCGTCCATGCCGAACTGGTTGGGGTTCGAGGCCGCCGCGACCACCTGGTAGTCCTGGAACTGGTCCATCTTGGCGAACAGCGCGGCCGTGTCCTGCGGCTCCAGCGTCGTCTTGACGCCGATCGCCTCCCAGGAGGCGGCGATGGTCGGCAGGCAGTCGGCGATCCAGCTCACGTTGACGGCCATCAGGTTGACCGTCAGGTTGGTCACGCCCGCCTCTTTGAGCAGCGCCTTGGCCTTCTCCTGGTCGTAGTCGTAGACGACCGAGGCCCGCTTGTGGTCGGGGTGGCCCTCGTTGAGGAAGGAGCTGGAGGCGGTGCCGTGCCCCTTGAGGGCCACGTCGATCAGCTTCTTCTTGTCGATGGCGTAGTGCAGCGCCTGGCGTACGCGGACGTCGTCGAACGGCTTGGTCCCAGTGTTGAACATCAGGAACATGTGGTTCATCCCCGCCCCGCCCTCGACGCTCAGCCCCTGCTGCTTGAGCTGCTCGACGTTGGCGTACGGGATGTTGTCGGCGATCTGCGCCTCGGCCGAGCCGCCGGAGATCTTCGCGACGCGGGCCGCCGCGTCCACGATCGTCAGCCAGTTCATCTTCTTGACGGTCGCCGGGCGCGGCCCGTTGTAGTCGGCGAACGCCTCGAAGGTGGTGTTGCTCTTGGGGTTGTGCGCGGTCTGCTTGTACGGCCCCGAGCCGACGGCCTTGCCGGTCTTGGCCTGGTCCCAGGCGCCCGGCTGGCTGAAGACGTGCTTGGGCATGATCTTGGCGATGGTCAGCCTGGGCGCCGCGTCGGGGAAGGCGAACTTGAAGACCAGCTCGACGTTCTTGTCATCGATCTTCTTCACTTCCTGGAGCCAGGACTTGAAGAAGTTGCCGGTCAGCACGTTGGCTTCCGGGTCGAGGATGCGCTGGAAGGTGAAGACCACGTCGTCGGCGGTCACCGGCTGGCCGTCGTGCCACTTCGCGCCGTCGCGGAGGGTGAACTTCCACGAGGTGGCGTTCAGATCCGTCGGCAGCGCGGTCGCCAGCGCCGGGAACGGCTCGCGGGTGATCGGGTCGGTGTCGAGCAGGCCCTCGTAGACGTGCTGGATGCCGGCCATCGCGAAGGCCGAGGCCGTCTGCGTCGGATCCCAGCTCTGGTCGTTGCCATAGCCGATGACGGCGGTGATCAGGTCCTTGTTGGATCCGGCGCCGACCGAGCCGGTCGAGGCCGGGCCACCCGAGCAGGCGGCGAGGGTGGTGGCGATGAACGCCGCCGCACCCGTGGCCCCGCTGTAGCGCAGGAAATCACGGCGGCTGAACTCAGAGCTCACGGATGCCTCCTGGGGGTTGGTGCAGATCCTGCGATCCGCATTAGGCCGCTTCATTACGGTCCTAATGTAGAACGTGGGACATCCCATGTCCTATGTTGTGCGTAGGGTGGACGCTATGGGCCGGACCCGGTTGAGGTCAACAGGAGATTTCCGGAATGTTACCTAAGCGCTTACGACGAAGGGATTTTTCATGACCACTGTCCCGCGCCCGCGGCCCAGCCGTGCCGTCGAGGCTCAGGAGGGCGTCAAAGAGCTCATCCTCCGGCGCGGGCTCGTGGCGGGTGATCCCCTGCCCACCGAAACCGAGCTCATGGAAGAGCTCCAGGTCAGCCGCAACTCCGTCCGGGAGGCGCTCAAAGCGCTCCAGGCCGTCGGGATCGTCGACATCCGCCACGGCTTCGGCATGTTCGTGGGCCGGATGTCGCTGGCCGGGCTGGTCGACGAGCTGGCCTTCCACAGCCGCATCACCCTCCAGGACGGCAAGAGCCACCTCACCCACCTCACCGAGATCCGCGAGATCCTGGAGGCCGGCCTGGTCCAGCGGCTCATCGACCTGGGCCCCGAGGCCGACCTGACACCGGTGGCCGACGTGATGGCCCGCATGGAGAGCGAGGCGCTGGTCGGCGACGTGTCACCGGAGACGGACCGGCTCTTCCATGACCTGCTCTACCGCCCGCTCGGCAACCCGCTGGTCAGCCAGCTGCTCGGGGCGTTCTGGGACGTCTACCACCAGCTGCGTGACCAGCTCGGCACGCCCGACGAGCCCCCGGCCGACGTGGCCAAGCGGCACCGCGACATCTACACGGCCGTGCAGGCCAGCGACAAGACCGCGGCAGTGGCGGCGGTCTTCGCCCACTTCGACGGCGTCCGCAACCGGTTGGCCCGCCTGCACACCCGCTGACGAGGTCTACTCAGGGTCTCGGGGTCTGCTCGGGGTCTACTCGGGGGATTCGAAGGCCCGCCAGTCGTCCCGCCAGTCGGCGAACCAGCGGGCGAACCACGGTGACGTCGCCGCCAGCGGCATGATGTGCTCCACCGTCTCCCGGTGGTATCGCCGCTGGAAGTCCACCGGCACCCGGTGCAGCTCCTGCACGTTGCTCACCCGATCGGCCAGCTTGACCAGCACGGCCTGCGGCGGCGCTTCCGCCAACCCCCGCAGGTAGGCCGCCTTCACCGCCGCCTTCGCCGCCGCCCTCGCCGCTGCTTCGTCCTGCCCGGCGGTCACGTCGGGCTCATCCTGCCCGGCGGTCACGTCGGGCTTATCCTGTGGGGCGGCCACGTCGGACTTATCTTGTGAGGCCGCCACGTCGGGCTTGGTCACCCACGCGACCAGCTCGGCGACGTGCTCTCCGAACCGTTCGGCGATCTCCGCGCGGGTGCACGGGGTGTCCTCGACCACGTCGTGCAGCACGATCGCCACCAGCACGTCCGGGTCACGCACCCCCGCCCCGCGCACCGCGACCTCCAACGCCTCCAGCAGATGCTCCAGGTAGGGCACGCCGGTCGGCCGCAACTGATCTCCGTGCCGCAGTTCGGCGAAGGCCACGGCCTCCTCCAGCACCGCGACCGTCTCCCCCGGCAGTGCCGCGGCCAGCGGTTGCTCGGCGTCCCGCCAGGATTTCCAGCTCGTGAAGATCTCAGTCATGCCTCGGATGCTATCCTCTGGTCAAACGCCTTGGTCGATCGCCCAGGGCGTACGTCCAAACGGAGGAATCCATGCCCGGACCCAAGGCGGCGGACCAGGGCCGCGAGGTGCGCGGGCGGCTGCTGCGCGTGGCCGCGGAACTGATCGCCGAGCGCGGCTGGTCGGCGGTGAGCACGCGGATGCTCGCCGAGCGCGCCGGGGTGACGCCCGGACTGGTGCACTACCACTTCTCCTCGGTGCACGCGCTGCTCACGGAGGCCGCCATCGGCACGATGCGGGGCCTGGTCGAGGGGATGGGCCCGCTGCTGGAGCAGGCCGGCACGGCGGAGGAAGCACTGGACCTCATGCTCGCCACGCTGGACGAGCACGACGGCCGCGACCCCATGTCGCTGCTGTTCACCGAGACGTACCTGGCGGCCACCCGCGACGAGACGCTGCGCCGGTCGCTGGCCGAGGTGATCGCCGCCTTCCGCGACCGGCTGGCCTCGCGACTGGCCGCCCAGGGCGTGGCGGCGCCGGACCAGACGGCGGCGGTGGTCGCCGCCGCCATCGACGGCCTCATGCTGCACCGGGCCTTCACTCCCGACCTGACCGCCCCGGCCGTCGCCCCCGTACTCAGACGGCTCCTCGACAGAAGGGAACTCTCATCAACTACCACCGGATGAAGCTGGGGGTTTGCTCTCGCGGTCCCGTCTGGGTGAGGGGAGGCCGGTAGCGTGTGGCTGGTTGATGGCAGCCCAGCCCGCTATGCCGCGTGTGGCGATGTTGCGGGCCGCGATGTGGTCGGCGTGCCCAGCGAGGCCACACCTGGTGCAGACGAACCGTCCCCGCGCCGGCCGATTCGCCCGGCTGATGTACCCGCAGTCCGGACATGCCTGCGAGGTGTAGTCGGGGTCGACCAGGACGAAGGCGATCCCGGTCCGGGCGGCCTTGTAGCGGGTGAAGGCGATCTGCTGGGCGAACGCCCAGCCGTGCAGGGTGCGCCGCTGGAACCGATGAGCCCTTACCCGCCCGCGGATACCCTGCAAATCCTCCAGGGCCACCCCACGGCCGGTGCGTTCGGCTTCACGCACCACGAACGTGCTGATCTGGTGGTTGAGGTCGGTCATCATCCGGTGCTCACGCCCGGCAAGGCGGCGCAGCACCCGCCGCGCCGCAGCAGTGCCCTTCTTCTGCAGGCGTCGGCGTTGGCGGTGTCGCCGCTCCCGCAGGGTGCGAACGTGGCTGTTGCCGCCGATCGGCCCGGTCAGTGCCGGGCCGGGCAGCACCACCCGGTCGGAGGTGACAGCCAGGTTCGCCACGCCTTGATCCACCCCAATGAAGCCGTGGACGGGCTCACGCACCGCTGGCTTGGGCAGAGTGAGCGCTACGTGCAGCAGCCACACCCCGCGCCGGTAGATCAGGGCGGCCTCCCCCATCGGCAGCGCCTCGATGGCTTTGAGGTCTTCCGGCCAGCCAACGTACGGCACGGTGACACGGCCGGTGGGAGTCCACAACGACACCGTCCGGGCATCCCGGTTGAAACTCATCAGCCGGGCGTCATAGGGGACGGCGCCCTGCGGCCGGAAGATGTGGGCGCGTTTCTTGCTGGCGCGCCGGTTGGCATACGCGCCCGCGACCCGGGCGATCGCCCGCACGGCCGCTTGCGCGCCGAGCCCAGACACCTGCGCCCGCACCTCGTAGTAGGCCAATCGATGCAACTCCAGCACGGCGAAAGTGTGGTGCTGGAAGGCCAGGCGGGAGACGACGGTGGCCGCCTGATTGCACAACAGCACCGCCGCCGCCAGCGCCTCAGCTTGGGCCGGTGCGGGTGTGAGTCGGAGCTGCACGATCGTGGGCAGGCCGTGGCGTTTGGTGGTGGAGCGGCGGATCGCCATCGCACACCTCCTGTCACAGCGCCATCACCCACCGTGCACATTACCGAACGTGACCGAGTCTTTCCATACTGTTTTCGAAAGGAGGGGTGGCGCTTCCTCCCGGCCCTGAAGGACCGGGTCTCCGCGTCACCATTCAGATGAAAGCTGTGATCTGCGGTGCCGGCATCGGCGGGCTGGCCCTGGCCCAGCGCCTCGACGCCATCGGCTGGGACGTGGTGGTGCTGGAGCGGTCCCCCGGCCCCCGACCCCAGGGCTACATGATCGACTTCTTCGGTCCGGGATTCGACGCCGCGGAGGCCATGGGCGTACTGCCTCGCCTCCAGGAGGTGGGCTACACGGTCACGGAGATGACGTACCGCGACGAGGAGGGCCGCCGCCGCGCCGGGCTCGGCTTCGACCAGTTCGCCAAGGTCGTAAACGGCCGCCTGATCAGCATCATGCGCCCCGACCTCGAACGATCCCTGCGCGAACACCTCTCCGAGCGCGTCGACCTCCGCTACGGCGCCGCGCTCACCGGCGTCGAGAACCACCCGGACGGCGTCCGGGTGACCGTCGGCGGCGACACTCTGGAGGCCGACCTCCTGGTGGGCGCCGACGGCATCCACTCGACGGTCCGCGGCCTGGTGTTCGGCGAGGAGCGCGACTTCCTGCGCCACCTCGGCTTCCACACGGCCGCGTGGACCTTCACGGACCCGGAGGTCCGGGCCGAGGTGGCCGGGCAGTTGACGCTGACCGACACGATGACCAGGCAACTCGGCTTCTACGCCCTGCGCGGCGACCAGGTCGCCGTCTTCGCCGTCCACCGCACGGACGACCGCACCCTGCCCGCCGACCCCCGCGAGCGAGTCCTCCAGGAGTACGCGTCACTGGGCTGGCTCGCCCCTCGCGCCCTGGCCGCCTGCCCACCCGCAGCGCAGATGTACTACGACCAGGTCGCCCAGGTGGAGCTGCCGCAGTGGAGCCGCGACCGGGTGACGCTCATCGGGGACGCCTGCCAGGCGGTGTCGGTGGTGGCCGGTCAGGGCGCCTCGCTCGCGATCGCGGGCGCCTACATCCTCGCCGACCGCCTCTCGACAGCGCCGTCGATCGAGTCCGCCCTGGCCGAGTACGAGCGGGTGCTGCGCCCGGTTGTGGCGGAAAAGCAGGAGGTGGGGCGCAAGGGTGTCCGCTGGTTCGTGCCGGAGGCGCGCTGGCAGCTGCTGGCCCGCAGAGCCGCCCTCCACCTGGCCCGGCTGCCGCTTCTCGATCGCTATGTGACGGCAGCGGTGGCGGGGAAACAGAGCGCCATCATCTCCTAGACATCGGCGGCCCCGTCGACATCGTGCTCGACGGCGCCGGGAAGACCCTGCTCTCCGGACTGATCGACGCGCACGCGCACGTCTTCGAGGGCGACCTCGCCGAGGCGCTGCGGTTCGGCGTCACCACCGAGCTCGACCTGAACAACCTGCCGCCCCCGCTGGCCGCACAGCGCCGGCAGGCCGCCGAGCGCGATGACGTCGCCGACCTGCGCAGCTCCAGCGTCATCGCCACCGCGCCCGGCGGGCACCCGACCCAGATCATGACTCCCGACGTACTTAAAGGCCCTGGGCACGGACGCCACGATCGCCGACTCCGGCCAGGCCAAGGCGTTCGTGGAGGCCCGGCTGGCGGAGGGCGCCGACTACCTGAAGATCGCGGTCGACGACTCCTGCGGGACGAGCGGGGCGCGTCCCGGATGCCGGAGCGGTCGAAGGCCACCTTGAACCGGGAGTTCAGCGACATTCCCCTGCATTCCACAGGCGCGACCAACGCCTCGCACGCGGCCCTGGCCCTCTTCCGGGCCGGTGTCCCCCCTGCCGGCAGGCACCGACTGCACGCCCTTCGGCCCTCCGCACGGCGCCGGCCTGCACCACGAACTGCTGACGCTCACCAGGGCCGGGCTGACGGCCGAGCAGGCGCTCGCCGCCGCCACCAGCGTCCCGGCCCGCTGCTTCGGACTCGCCGACCGCGGCCGGATCGCCCCGGGCCTCCGCGCCGACCTGCTGCTCGTCGACGGCGACCCGACCCAGGACATCACCGCCACACGCGCCATCGCCGACGTGTGGCGCCGCGGCGTACGACAGTCCCAAACTCCGGCCTGACCGCCCGGCCACTTCGCGCGGTCGGGGATCAGGAGCTCTAGGCCGTCGAAGAGGGTCGTCGTTTCGCTTCCACCGGACACGAGCGCTACCCCCCTTCCAGAGGTGATCGATCGCAAGGTCAGGACGGTGGACGATACAGGGCGCAGAGGACTGGGCCAGCCTGGTTTCCATGACGCTGACAAGCGGGCGGCTCAGTCGATTCAGGCAACTGCTCGTAGGACGCGGTAGTGCCACCGTGCAAGGACGCGGACGACCGTCTCCGCACCGATCGGGTTGGCGCTGTGGACGAAGATCGCTCCGATATGGAAGGGCTGCCCGTTGAAGGCCGCCTCCTCCAAGAGCGTCACGACAGGCATGATGCTGTCGTCGCCGCCCAGGTCGTGGTCGAGCCAGAGTTCGTCGATGAAGCCGTCGCGGTGTTCCTGGAGCAGTTCGCTGGTGCGGGCGACCCGCGAAGCCCGGGGCAGCGGCCGCAGATCATCGATGCCGAGGATGAGCGGTTCCGAAATCAGAAGCCTTCGGTGGTCACCATGGGACCGCTGTTGAGGTAGTTGATCAATGCGGTCCGGGTGGTCGACACGAATGCCTCTGGCACTTCGTCAACCGGATGCCACACGACGTCGCCGTGTTTGTCTGGTTCGGCGTTGAAGGGGTCGCCGCTCCAAGCGCTGGCAACGAAGACGACGGTGACGAAGCCGTTCGGTGCCTCGACGCCCCAGGAGCAGTGAATCAGACCGGCAACGCGGAGGTCGGCGGGGTCCACGACCAGACCGGTTTCCTCCTTGAGTTCGCGGACTGCGGTCTGGGTGATCACTTCGCCCTTACCCGTCTTGCCGACGGGGAGGTCCCAATGGTCGGGAGCGAACTTCGCTTGGCGTCCTCGCCGGATGAGCAATACCCGTTCCTGCTCCTGATCGTGGACGATGACGGCGGCGACCAGGAGGGTGTGCGCTTCGAGTGCGGGTGGCAGGGCGGTGCCGGGCGTGGGCATGGATGCGATCCTTTCATGCGGCGGTGGCCGCCTGCCGGATGCGCTGTTCCAGCAGGGCTGCTCCGGGGACGCCTCGGTGTTTGTAGACGGCGAGGGTCGGGCGGATTCCCGCTAGAGCGGTCCTGCTGCGGCCCGACGTCATCCCTTCTGCGAGGTCAAGCGCCTGGCTCCAGGCTCCGATCGCTTCGTCTGCTCGTGCTTGAGCGACGAGGCAGTCGCCGAGGTCCATGTGGGTGAGCAGGTGAACGCGCGGGTAGGAGATGGGGTCCCACGAGGTGAAGGCCGCCCGGTGGCGGGCCTCGGTGCCGAGGTGATCGCCGATCTCGGTCAGGGTTCTCGCGGTGTGGGAGTCGACGGCTCCCAAGGCTGGTCCCATGAGCAGCGAGTAAGAGGGCTGGGGATCTGTCTGACGGGTCAGGGCATCCTCAGCCGCGAGAAGTGCACGTGCGGCGCGGGCCTTCTCCCCGAGTGCCGCGCTCGACCTCGCGTGGGTGATGTGCAGGAGCGCCTCGGTCGCGCCGTCGCAGCGGCCTTCGGCTCGCTTCAGAGCGGCTTCGATGAGATCTCGGCTGTGGTGGCATTCCTTCAAGCTGAGCGCCTGGTGGGCGATCGCTCGCATCATCCAGGCGGCGTGGGCGACGGGGTCGGCCTCGACCGCCAGTTGGAAGCCGGTGAGGTAATACCGCTGTGCAGCGCCCTCGTGACCGAGGTCGTGGTGCTTCCATCCGAGCAGCCAGGCAAGTTCGGCTGCGGCGCTGAACGCGTCACGTCGTGTTGCTTCGTCGGCGAAGCGTCCCGACAGCGTGGGGGCGACGGTGTCGGAAAGGTAGGACGCGACAGTGGAAAGCCCGTGTCCTCCGCCGAGCCGTTCGTCGGCCGCGCCGAACGCCTTGGTGATCTGCCGGACGACAGCAACCTCAGCCGCACCGACTCGGGCCAGTCCGGTGCGCGCCCGGAGGAGCCTGCTCACCGCCTCGGCGTCGTAGTCGAGAGGCATCCTCAATTGGGCGGCGGTGTAGACGGCCGTGGCGAGGTAGCCCCCGTTCTCGACGTCGGTTCTGCCAAGAAGGGTCGCGGTCTCGATGGGCTCTGGACCCTCAAGCGCTGCCGGTTCATCGGTGAGGAAGCCAAGTTGCTGTCGGGTCACCGGACGCCCGGCGCGGCGCGAGAGTGCTTCGACGAGGTAGCCGATGGTGCGTTCACCCGGCTCGATGCCCGCCACCCAGTGCGCGATGGCCGACTTGTTGGTGCGCAGCGCTTCGCCGTTCTCCGCAGCGACACGCACGACGGCGCGAGCGACTCCTTCATAGCCCAGACCGGAAGCCGAGATCATCTCCCGCAGCCGGTCATTCGGGAAGCGCTGGCCAGGGGGCCTCGCCATCGGAACTCCCTATGGATAAACCGATTAAACGCCCTGCGACTCCTTCGACCATAGCGGCCCTGCCCATAGAACGGCCACTGTTAGCAGCAGTTCAAATACGGAGCGTGAGAACGCGTCCGCGGAAGGAGAAGATCGATGACCGCTCTGACCGGCCTCGACGTCGTCACGGGTGTAGAGCGAAAGCACCCGAGGGACCGCGTCCCCGAGATCAACGTCGAGTTGCCCGAGGCGTTCGACCCGCGCTGGAACCGCATCCCCGGCATCACCGTGGACGGCCACCGCATCACCCTCGACCCCGAGGAGTACTTCTTCAAGTTCACCAACCACACCTGGCTCGTCATCCCCTGGCCGCGGGTACAGCGCGACATACTCGACATCCGCGAGACCCCCGACACCTCGCTGGAGCAGATAGCGCTGGACTACATCCGCGCCAACGCCACCCCCACCAGCGACGCCTCGACCGTCCTGCAGATCGGGTACGAGGTGTACCGGTACGTCTTCCGCGCCGCACACCTCGCTGACCTCGGCATGCCCGAGATCACTGAGGAACACCTGACGATGCTCCGCCAGACGGGCACGTTCATGGCGCTCAACAAGGTCGAGCTGACCGGCGAGATCTCCAACATCGGCCCGGCCTGGTTCTTCAACTCCACCACCCGCGCGGTGTTCGACCTGACCGACGCCGAAGGCGACATGCTGGATGAGGTCTACCACGGCGGCTGGTTCAACGAGGCCCGTCGCCTGGAGCTGGTCCGCGCCCACACCGCCCTGGGCGGACGCCTCGTGCACGGCTGCCAGTCCGTCCCGAACCAGACCGGCGGCGCGGTCGTCCCATACGGCGCTCCGCTGGAGAAGTTCCGGACCGAGCTCGCAACCATGAAGAACAGCTGGATCGCGGCCGTCGAAGCCTGCCGCGTCCCCACCGCTCGATAAGGAAGGCCCAGGACCTTGGACACCATCGAGGTAGACGTTCTGCTAGCCCGGCTGCTGGACGCCCTTGGGCAGGGGCCGGCCGAACGCGAGGAGATCCGCGTCTGGGCACGCTCCGGCGTGGAACGCCTCCATATGGCCGACGGCACCTCGGTGGTGTTCAAGTACGCCGAAAGCCCCTTCGCCGCTGAGCACCACGCCCTGGACGTCGCCGAGCAAGGGGGTCTGCCTGTCCCGGCACGCCTCGCAGTCGACCAAACGCCCGAGCTGTTGGGAATGCTGCTGACCGACCTCGGCCCGGCGACGCGCGCGGTGACCGAAGCCGAAGGCGCGGCACTGGCCGTCCGCGTCCACGAAGTCACCGACACCAAGGACCTGCCGTTCGTGGATGAACAGAGCCTGGCGGCGATGCCCGAGAAGATTCACGCACGCCTCAACCAGCACAACCGCGCCCGCCATGACCTCGGCGCCCTGATCGGGACGGCGGATGCTTTGGCGAAGGTGGCCGACGATCGCGCGGCTGGAGCCGAACTCGCACCGTACGGGCTCTGCCACTCCGAATGGCACCCGACCTCCGTCTACCCCACCGGCACCGAGACGTACCTGCTCGACTTCGCTCGAGCCTTCCGCGGGCCCGGCTTGCTCGACTTGGCCTCCTGGCACGGCACCATCGACGCTCCCGACCCAGCCAAGCTCGGCGAGCTCATCACCTCCTACATCGCGGCCGGCGGCTCCGAGGCGGCGGCGGTCAGCCGAGGCGGCTTGATCGCGGCCCGCTGGGCACTGGGTTGGCACCGTGTCTGGGTCGCCGACTGGTTCACCCACCAACTCGTCATCGGGTGGGCCGAAGGAGCCGAAGACGCATGGATCTCCGCCATCTCCCGCCATCTCACCGAAGCCGCACTCCTCCTCCGCGCCTGACCGTCCGCGGCCGGTTCGAATGGACCCGCGCCAACGGGGTCGGACCCCCTCCGGACGTCTTCGGCGATCTGGCGGGGAAGCGGGTCATCGAACTCGGCTGCGGCAGCGGGCATAACCTCGCCCACCTCGCCGCCTACCACCACGCCGAAGCGGTCGGCGTCGACCACGACCGCCACAAGATCGAGCGCGCCCGTTCCTTCTACGGAGAGCATCCCGGACTCGCCTTCGTCCGTGCCGACGCCACCAGCCACCTCCGCTCCCTCCCGCCTGCCTCCGTCGACCTCTGCCTCTCGATCTTCGGCGCGTTCTCCTTCCTCGAACCCACCGAGCCCGGCCCGCTCCTGACCGCGACCGCCCGCGTCCTTCGACCCGGCGGACGGTTCGCCCTCACCCTGCGCGCCACCGACACCACGGACCTGGTCCTCATCTACACCAGGAGCTGACCATGCACCTGCTATGCGACATCGACGGCGTCCACATCCCCTTCCCCAGCCCCAACGGCCAGACCCCCACCGGCTTCCACACCCACCACGTCGCCCCCACCGGCTACGAAGACCCGGTCAAGATCTGGCTCAACCCCGCCACCGGCAGCCTCGTCCTCGACCTAGCGACCAGATACGGCCTGACCCCCTTGTGGTGCACCAGCTGGCGCGCCGACGCCGCGCCCCTTATCGGCACTCGCCTCGGCCTGCCGATCTGGGACCACATCGACCTTCCCCGCCTACCCCTCACCACCAGCCACCCCGACGGCTACCTCTGGAAACGCGACACCATCACCGAGCTCTTCACCGATCAGCCGCTCATCTGGATTGACGACGACTTCACGCCCGCCGATCACAGCTGGGCTCGCGACCGTACCGAAGCCAGAGTCCTTACGATCCTGATCCAGCCGGACCCCTACATCGGGCTGACTATCGCGGACCTTGAAAAGAGTGGTCTCAGCAAGACCGGATAACGACGCCCACGCTCACGCAATCGGAGATATGGATATGTCCGCCATGGGGAACCCGCGCCTGACGGCTCGGCTGACACGAAGCCACTGACATGGTCGCCTTTCCTCCGGTTGAGCCGCCCCGGATGAGATGCCGCTCCTTGAAACCGCTCGCCGACCTCGATCGTGGATGGACACGGGGCGCAGGCGGGACGGGCTTGACCTCTGGCGGCATGGTGGTCGTCAATCCAGGGACCGGCCGCGACAACGTGATCACGCCCAGCCGGGCGGCACAGCCGCCCGGCTGGGCGAACCCAGGCCCGCAAGGGCCGTAAGCATGGGAGGAGATCCCGATGACCGCGCCCCTCACTCTGCCGTCCGCCCGGTCGTCCGCGATGACGGGCAGACGCATGATCCCCCAGCCGCCGCCCGGCGGCCGAGACCCCGACAAGGAAGGCAACATGCACAACACGACCACGAGCGCCTCGGCGAAGGAATGGCGGGCGTCGGCTCCGCCCGGGGTGTTCCGCTACACCTTTCCGGGTGTGCCCGAGCAGGTCCGCAATGCACGCAAGCTGGTGGAGGAGTTGTTCACTGGTACCGGCCGCGAGGATGACGCGGGCCTGGTGATCGATGAGCTCGCGAACAACTCGGTGCTCTACACGCGTTCGGGTCAGCCGGGCGGTTGGTTCGGTGTGGAGCTGGCCTTCGGCACCCTGGCGCGGGTCGGGGTCGCTGACCTCGGCGGGGCCGGGTGGCTGATCGGAGCATCCTCCCCCTGCTCGCACCAGCCGACTCTGGACGACGACCTCAGCGATCTCGAAGGCCCGGCCGGGCTGGAGGACCTGGCCGGGGTCGCGCTCGGGGGGCGCGGGCTGGCGATCGTCGCCGAGCTCGCGGTCGCTATCGGTGCGTGCGGGAGTGACGCGCTCGGCCATCTCGTGTGGGCTGACCTCGCCCTCCCCGAACCCGCGAAGGAGGCGTCCGGGGAGACGATGCGGCTGCTGGCGTCTTAGGGGAGGTCCAGCCTGGGCTTAACAGGCTGGCCCTCCTTGAGGGCAAGGATAGGCGCAGGACGCCTTCGAGGCCCTGTCCGACCCGTCCGAAGTACGGGCGAGTCGGGCAGGGCCTCGTGGTCTTCCCGGGCCTAGGAACGGGGGACGTGTTCGGGTCGGCGGGCGGCTGTGATGGCGGAGGCCTGACAGGGCTTTGGACAGCCGGTTGCCGGTCACTCTCGCCCCGGTCCCATCGGGTGGCACGGCGGCCGTGTGGGGCGGTTGGGGGCTGCCGGGTTGGTGTGGTCGGGGCGGTTGGTCATGGTGATGCGGGGCGGATTTGTGTGGCTGGTCATCGACTTGCAGGGGTTCCAGGGTGTTTGCCGTGAAGGTGCTCGTGTTGTTGTCGAACCGTTGCGTTCGGAGGAGTCCAAGTTGGTGTTCTCGACGGTTCTTACATGAGGCGTGACGAACGTCTCGCACGCGGCCCTGGCCCTCTTCCGGGCCGGTGTCCCCCCTGCCGGCAGGCACCGACTGCACGCCCTTCGGCCCTCCGCACGGCGCCTGCCTGCACCACGAACTGCTGACGCTCACCAGGGCCGGGCTGACGGCCGAGCAGGCGCTCGCCGCCGCCACCAGCGTCCCGGCCCGCTGCTTCGGACTCGCCGACCGCGGCCGGATCGCCCCGGGCCTCCGCGCCGACCTGCTGCTCGTCGACGGCGACCCGACCCAGGACATCACCGCCACACGCGCCATCGCCGACGTGTGGCGCCGCGGCGTACGACAGTCCCAAACCCCGGGCTGACCGCCGGGCCGCCCGCCGCAGCCGCCGACCTGCTGCGCCGGGACAGCGTCCACCACCTGCCCGTAGGCCAGAACTTTGGCGGGGGAAATCACCGGGTCGACCAGAAGCAGGCGGCTTACCGCCGTCGGGTCGACTCCACGAAAAGTGATCAACCGCTGGCAGAGCTTGGCCGTTGGCGGATCCGAGCGCGACTGTGGGACGGTGTGGGCGTGTCCGACGAACTTCCCCGCACCGCGCTTCCTCAGACCGTGGCCGAGGCGATCGCCGCCGAGCAGGCGGGCCAGGTTCTGCGCTATCTCTTCTTCTGGGGCCATCGCCCGGCCCGCGACGGCGGCGTCGGCCCCGGCTGCCTGTCTCAGTGGTGGCCGGTCACGTTCAGCGAGGACGGCCACCTCTTCGCCTCCGCCGAGCACTACATGATGGCTTACAAGGCGTGGCTGTTCGACGACCACCAGAGCGCCGCCGAGATCCTCGCCGCGGCTCATCCCGGTGAGGCCAAGAAGCTCGGCCGGGGCGTGCGCGATTTCGAGGAGGACGTCTGGAACGCCCACCGCTTCGACATCGTGGTCCGCGGCAACCTCGCCAAGTTCGCCCAGCACCCCGAACTGGCCGACTTCCTGCTCGGCACCCGGAACCGGGTCCTGGTCGAGGCCAGCCCCCACGACCGGATCTGGGGCATCGGCCTGACCGCCGACGACGAGCGCGCCGCCTCCCCGGCGACCTGGCAAGGTCTGAACCTTCTCGGCTTCGGCCTGATGTCCGTACGGGGCGCGCTCGCCGCCGCCGCGGCCTGATGTTCGTACGGGACGCGCTCGCCGCTGCTTCGTAGGCGCGGGTCAGCTCATGTGCTTGACCGGCCCTGGGCGAGCGCGGCCAGGAAACCGCCGACGAACGCGTCGCCGAGCCCGATGGTCGTGGGTGCGGCGACGTCAAGGTCGAAGCCGGGCAGGCAGCGAACGACCTCGCCCATTCGGTCTTCCAGAGCCGCGGCGAACTCCACCGACTCCCTTCGCCTTGGCCGGTTCCGCATGAGTTCGTACTGGTGCTCCGTGTACCCATCGCCGTGGGAGTAGCGGGTGCTGGCGATCACGATGCCCTCGTTCAGCGGCTCCGCGTACTCGCCGGCTCTCTCGCCGAATGCCGCCGACCAATATTTCGTATGGACGACCAGGGTCGGCACGGGGATGAGAGCGCGCAGCGATTCGAGGGCGCGGGCCACCTCCGTCACGGAGAGCAGGTCGACGGCGTAGCCCAGGTGCAGCTGCAGCTCGTCTTCGTTCAGTCCGTAGACGTCGATGACTTCCAGAAGCGCGTCGCGGACCAATTGGCTGTGGCCCGGCTCGTGGAAGCCGGCGTCCTCGTAGTAGACGGCCGCCTCGGCAGGAAGCTGTCGCATGTGGTTTCTCAGCGTGGTCAGACGCCGGTCGAGTGTCTGCTGGTCCCTGATCGCGTTGAATCCCGAGATCAGAAAAACGCGTGCGTCGCGGAGCAACGAGCCCAGCTCATCACTCAGCAGCATGGACTCGTTCGCCGGGTCGTTGACGTAGATCAATCTGTTCGGGAACGGCGCCCGGATGTCGATGTCGCCTGCTCGAACCCGCAGGTCCTGGTCGTACTGCACGATCAGGTGCGGATAGAGGGTGTCCCGGTCGCCGCTGCAGATGTAGTCGCAGCTTGCCGGCAGCAGGCGGCGGACGATGTCGTTGAGGCTGACCAGGTGCAGGGTGGAGGGTACGCCGAGCCGGCTCATCTCCAGCGCCGCTCGGACGGAGGTGCCGCCCAGAGTCGTCCGTTTGGGGAACCGTCCCGCGAACGCGCTCAGGCATTCGGAGGAGGCGACGAAGTGCTCGCCTCCTCCGCCCTTTTTGAGGTAGGTGAGGATGGAGATGACCAGCTCGCGTTCGTCGGTCACGGTGACCGATGACGTCAGCTCGGCATTGTGGATCTCATACTCGCCGACCAGCTGCTCCAAGACCGCCGAGGACAGCTTGAGCTCGTAGTCGACGCATCCCCCCAGGCCCAGGACCACATGGCTGGCCATGTCAGTAGAGAGATGCCTTGCCGGTCGCTTCGAAGAGGTCGATCTTCTGCGCGGCCACGACCTTCATCGCCTCGATGCACGGCGGCTGGATGGAGTTCGGCTCACGCAGGCTCTCATCGGCCAGGACTTCGCGCATCTTCATGTGGTACGCGAGCTTGATGTCACTGGAGATATTGATCTTGTTGATCCCGAGCTTGACCGATTCCGCGATCTCGTTGTCGGGGTTGCCCGAGCCGCCGTGCAGCACGAGGGGGATCCTGACCCGGTCCTTGATCTCCTTCAGCAGGTCGAGCTTGAGCTCCGGCTTCAGGGTCTTCGGGTAGATGCCGTGATAAGTGCCGATGGCCACGGCGAGGCTGTCCACCCCGGTCTCCCGCACGAAGGTCACGGCGTCCGCCGGGTCGGTGTAGATGATCGCGTCGCTGCCGTCTTCGGCCTCGTTGTCGGTCTTGCCGATCGTCCCCAGCTCCGCCTCGACCGACAGGCCGACCGCGTGCGCGGTCTCGGTGACCTTCTTGGACAGCGCGATGTTGTCCTCGAAGGACTTCATCGAGGCATCGATCATCACCGAGGTGAAGCCGATCCGGATCGCGGTCAGCATCTCCTCGTAGGTCGCGCCGTGGTCCCAGTGAATCGCGATCGGCACCGAGGAGCGATGGGCTCGCTGGGCGATCGCGGCGATCGCGTCCACTCCGAGGTGCCGCACCTCGTCGGGGTGGATCCCGACGATGAGCGGCGCGTTCTTCTCTTCGCTGATGTCCACGATGCCGTTGAACATGGCGTAGTCGCTGATGTTGAAGGCGGGCACCGCGAAGTTGTTTTCGTGCGCGGCGGCCAGGAGCACCTTGCCGGTCGTCAGCATTACTGTATTTCTCCTTCTGAATAATTGATTATGCCGCAGGACGGGCATGATGCGTCAGGTCTTGACGGCACCCGAGGTGAGGCCGCCGATGAATCGCCGCTGGAAGATGAGGAACAACAGGAGCACCGGAATGGATCCCAGAATGCTCATGGCCATCATCTGGTTCCACTCGTAGGAGTGCTGTCCCATCAACAACTGGATGCCGATGGGGACGGTTCGCATGTCGTCAGTACGAGTGAGAGTCAGCGCGAACAGGTATTCGTTCCACGAGATCATGAAGGTGTAGACGCCCACGGCGACCAGCCCGGGAACCGAAATGGGCACCAGGATCCGCCAGAGAGCCGTCCAGCTCGACGCCCCGTCCACCTTGACGGATTCATCCAATTCCCGGGGCAGGGTATTGAAATAAGCGGTCATCATGATGATCGCATAGGGCAAGGTGAAGACCATGTGCGTGAGAATCAACCCCGCATACGTATTATACAGGCCGAGTCCCACCACGAGACCAAAGTAGGGAATGACGAGTGTGATCGGCGGCACCGCCTGAACACTGACGATCACGACGTTGATGGATCGCTTCAACGGGAAGTTGTAGCGGCTGAATCCATATGCCGCGAGTATCGCCACGAACAATGTCAGCACCGTCACCGACAGCGCGACGATGTAACTGTTGATGAAAAACCGCAACTGGGCCGCATCGCCCAGGATCTTCACGTAGGCGTCGAACGAGAAGTTGTCGGTGATCAGCCGTGGCGGAACCTGGAAGACCTCCCCATTGGTCTTGAACGACGTCGACAGCATCCACAGGACCGGCAGGCCGGCGAAGAGCGCGCCGACGATCAAGCCTGCGAGCACGGCGATCTTCGCGTAGAGGCGCCGCCTTTGACGGGTGAGCACGGGTGATCACCTCTCCTTTTGCAGGCGAACGTAGAAGACGGCCAGAATCATCGTGAGCAGCAGGACTATGACGGCGGCGGCGGACGCGGTGGCGAACTCGTAACTGCTGAAGGCCTGCTTGTAGGTGTAGGTGCTGAGCATCTCGGTGACATTCAGCGGGCCGCCACCGGTGGTCATCCAGATGAGGGCGAACTGCTGAGAGGTCCAGATGAGATCGAGCACGGCCATGCTGAGGAGCACCGGCTTCAACTGGGGAAGCGTCACATTGCGGAACTTGCGGTAAGTAGTCGCGCCGTCCACGGAGGCCGCCTCGTACAGAACGGGCGAGATTCCCTGCAACCCGGCCAGGATGCTGATCATGAAGAAGGGGAAGCCGGCCCAGATGTTGATGAAGGTCAACGCCCAGAGCGCCATGTTCGGGTCGGAGAGCCAGCTCACTTCCGCGCGCAGTACGCCGATCGTGGTCAGGAGGTAGTTGACCACCCCGGACGGGTCCAGCATGAGCCGCCAGATGACCGCGATCACGGCGACCGTGAACAGCCAGGGCAGGATGTAGACGATGCGGAAGATGGCTTTCGTCACTCCGCCCAGCAACGGCGTGTTGAGCATCGTCGCGAAGGCCAGCCCGAGACCGAGGTGCGCGACCGTGCTCAGAGTGATGAAGATGAACGTGTTCTTCAGCGCGGCCAAAAAGTTGGGATCGGTGAGCACCGTGGTGTAGTTGGCGAGACCGGCGAAGACCGGATTCTGCTCGACGATCACGTTGTCCTTGAACGAATAGCTGACCACCATCGCGATGGGGATGATCATCAGCACAAAGATCAATATCAGCGTCGGCGAGAGATAGCCGTACGGGACAACACGCTGTACGGGGAAAGGCCGCGTACTTCTTCGTCGGCCCACAGGGGATTTCGATGCCGATGGTGCGGCTCCCGGGGAGGCCGCGGGATCGAGTTTCGCGGTGTCCATCGATGTCTCCTTGGTTCGGGGCCGCGCCGCACGGTCGGCGCGGCCCACGAAGTGCGGAAGGTCAGAGCACCGGTGCCCAGGCCTGTTGCGCCTTGTTGAGGGTGTCGTCGATGCTCTGCTTGCCGGTGAGCAGGAGCTGCAGTTGCTCGTCGAAGCTGCGCATGAGGTCTTCCGCCTTCGGCAAGCCCACGAACTCGTTGGCGGGATAGCCCGCCTTGTAGATGTCGAAGGCCGTCTTGAACAGCGAGTCACTCTTGCTGAAGTCCGGCTCGGCCGTCTTGTTGCCGGGGAAGCCCTTCGCCAACGTGCTCAGCTCCGCGTTCGCCTTCTTGTCCATCAAGAACTGGACCAGCTTGAACGCCTCGGCCTTGTGCTCCGAGGAGTCGGCGACGCCGATGCCCCAGGACGCGTACGGGATGCCGCGCTTGCCGGTGTAACCGTCCTGGGCCGGGATCGGCACCACCGTGAAGTTCAGCTTGGGATTGTTCTTCTTGATCAGTGTGATGTGAGCCAAGGAATCGATCATCATGCCGACCTGGCCGGTGGCGAACTTCTCCACCTTGTCCTGCTCTTTCATGGTGAGCGATCCGGGAGCGATGACGCCCGCGTCGTTCAGGCTCTTGACGTACTCAACGGTACTCTTGACGCCCTGACCGGTCAGGTCGGGCTTGCCGTCCTTGGTGAGCATGCTGCCGCCTGATGCCCACAGCCACGACATCACGTCATTCTGAATGCCGTTGGGAACGGCGGTGTCGAGCGGCAGGGCCCAGCCCTTGACGTTGCCGCCGAGCGCGCTGATCTTCTTGGCCGCGTCGAGGAACTCCGTACGTGTGCTCGGCGGCTTCTTGACCCCCGCCTTCTCGAGCAGATCGTTGTTGACGAACAGGGGGTAGACGAAGTTCACCACCGGGATCATGTAGGTCTTGCCCTTGACCTGGATCTGGCTCGCCAGCTGGCTCGAGTCGTACTTCGCACTCGCCATGAGCTCGGACAGGTCGGCAATGGCCCCCTGCTTGGCGAAGTCGCTCACCCATGCGCCGTCGAGGCCCACGACATCAGGCAACGTCCTCGACGCCGCTCCGGACACCAACTGCTGCTTGGTGGACGCGTACGGACCGCTCAGCAGCTTGACCTTGATGTTCGGGTTCTGGGCCGTGAATTCCGTCATGAGCTTGTCGAACGATCCCGCCGGTAGCTCCGGCGCCCACCACTGCGCGAACTCCAGCGTGACGGGGCCGCCGCCGCTCGATCCCGCGCTGGTTCCCGAATTGGAACCACACCCCACGGCCGTGGCGCTGAGCACCGCCACCGCCATGATCCCGAGTAGTCGCCGTGTCCGGCCCTGCAACCGGGTGCTGCCTCCGGTCATCGCGACCTCCTTGCTGTACAGGTGTTACCGCTCTTTGCCGGTTTCCGCCACATTAACAACGCGTGACGTCGCCTCACAAGACCTAGCAACAGCAAAGTTCCGCTAGGAACCGCACAGTTCGGCAAAGAAATGGGAAGAGACGCACAGTCGTTGGCGGATCGCCGCGCCGAGGCCCGTGCGGTAAGCGGAATCTCGCCCGAGAGAAGCAGCATTATGCGGTAGTCTGCTGTTCTAGGACCTGTATAACCCCTCTGTTGCGTTGATCCATAACGCAACTACCGCAGAGATGGGAGGGTCAGTGACCCTTGACGAAGAGGATCGGCAGCGTCGTCTACCCGCAGGACGTAAGGCCCAACTGGCGGCATACGTCGCAGAGACCGGGCAGGTCACAGTCAGCGCGCTCGCGGAGCGCTTCGGCGTCTCCATCGACACGATCCGGCGGGACCTGGACCAGCTGAGCGCCGACGGCGTCCTGGTCCGCACTTATGGCGGAGCGGTCAGTCAGTCGACCCTCTCCCGGGTCGACCGGGCCGTGGACGTGCGGCTCAAGATGGAAGAACGCGAGAAGGAGAAGATCGCGGCACTCGCCGGGTCGCTGGTGGAAGACGGGTCCATCGTCATGATCAATGGCGGTACGACCACTCTCGCCGTGGCCCGGAACCTGCGTAACCACCGAGACCTGACAGTGGTGACGAACAGTCTGCTCGTGCCCCCGGCGCTGCCGTCCTCGGCGATCCGCGACGTGTACGTCGTCGGCGGCGCGGTCCGCCCGCTCACACTGGCCACCATCGGCCCCGTCAGCTTCCGGGCGTCCGGCGGAAGCGAGCTGGACATCAGCTGCGATCTGGCGTTGATCGGGGTCGGCGCCGTTTCAGCGGCCGCCGGCTACACCACGAGCAACCTCGCCGAGGCGGCGATGATGCGAGAGATGATCTCTCGGGCGGCGCGCGTGGCGATACTGGCGGACTCCTCCAAGTTCGGTCGCCGGCTCTTCGCCCAGGTAGCCGAGCTCGGGGGCGCCGACTACCTCGTCACGGACTCCACCCCGCCGCCTGATCTTCTGGAAGCGCTGAAGGAGAACGAGGTGGAGCTGATCACCCCGGAAACCCTCGAAGGCGCCCCTGAAGCCAATCCCCAGTAGTTCGCCTTCCCCATGACGGGAGAGCGGCCAGACTCGCTCAGCGGGACCCCGCGTCGAGGAGGGACTCGTTGACCATGTCGCGGAAGTCCGCGACGGTCGCCACGGTGGCCAGCCGGTCCTCCGGGATGGTCACACCGAACTCGAGCTCGACCTTGGTCGTCGCCGCGATCAACACCAGCGAGTCGAAGCCGAGATCACCCAGCGTGGTTCCCGGGTCGTCAGCGGCGAGGTCCACACCGCCGTCCTCCCCCGCCGCCTCGCACAGGATCCGGAGGACAGTCGATACGTCGATGCGGTCCATGGCGCTCCTCGTCTCTGGGTGGGGTCTGACCTGGTCGGCCAGCGTCTGAGTGGGGTTTGGTCTGGTCAGTCGTCGTCTGAGTGGGGTCTGGTCTGGTCAGTCGTCTGAGTGGGTCTGGTCACTCGTCCGATGTGGTCAGCACCAGGGCGGAGTGGAAACCCCCCGTGCCGCGGGCGAGGACCAGCGCGCTGCGCCCTGACCATTGCCGGGGCTCCGTGGTCACCAGGTCGATCTCGTAGACCGGGTCCGGCGCGGTGACGCGTCCGGCAGGGGGCAGCACGCCATCGCGGAAGGCCAGCAGCGCCGCCACGACATCGACCGGGCCACCGCCGGAGAACAGCCGGCCGGTGCCGGCCTTCGGCGCCACGACGGGTACGGCGTGCGGCCCGAAGAGTTCGGCGATGGCCGTCGCCTCGGCCAGGTCCAGCGCGCGGGTGCCGCCGGCGTCGGCGAACACCGCGTCGATGTCTTGAGGCGTGCGCCGCGCGTCGGCCAGGGCCAGTTGGGCGGCGCGGCGCAGGCCCGAGCCCGTGGCGCCCGGGCGGGCGTCGAACGCCGCGCCGTACCCGCTGACGCGCCCGTACCGCACCGGCTGCCGGCGCTGGGGCGCCGCGTCGGGTTCGACCACAAGGATCGCCCCGCCCTCGCCGGGCACGTAACCACACGCGTCGGCGCTGAAGGGAAGGTAGGCCCGGTCCGGCCGCGGCTCCCGGCTGATGTCCCGGTTGCCGAGATGGGAGGCATGGCCGTACGGAGAGCGCGAGCTCTCCATACCACCGGTGATCACCACGGCCGCGCCGGAGCGCACCTGGCGCAGCGCGTTCCCGATCGCGTCGAGCCCGCCCGCCTGCTCGCCGACGAAGACGCCGGCCGGGCCACGCGTCGCGTTCCGGATGGAGATCTGGCCCGCGTTGACCGCGTAGAACCAGGCGAAGGACATGTAGGTGCTGACGTGCTTGGGGCCCTGCCGCCACAGCGACTGGAGCTGCCGCTGGCCGTACTCGAAGCCGCCGAACGCGGCCGCGGTGCTGATCGACGCGCCGGCCAGCTCGTCGGGTGTGAGGCCCGCTTCGGCCACCGCCCAGTCGGTCGCGGCCAGGGCGAACTGGGTCATTCGGTCGGTCTGCGCGATCAGGCGACCCGGCAGGTGAGCCGCGGCGTCGAACCCGTCCACCTCGCCGCCGAGCGGCGCCGGCCATCCGGTGGCGTCGAACCGGCCGATCCGGCGGATGCCCAGGTGCCCGGCACGGGTGGCGGCCCAGTACGCGTCGGTGCCGAGCCCGGTGGGCGCGATCACGCCCACGCCGGTGATCAAGGCTCCGGTCACGGCCGCCCCCGCAGCACCATCGCGCTCTGGAACCCGCCGAAGCCGCTGCCCACCGTCATCACGGTGCGCAGCGGGGCCTCTCGCGCGGTCAAGGGGACGTAGTCGAGATCCAGCTCGGGGTCGGGCTCGGTGAGGTTGGCGGTCGGCGGGATCGTGCCGTGCTCGATGGCCAGCGCGCTGGCGGCGATCTCGATGGTGCCGATCGCGCCGAGCGAGTGGCCGATCATCGACTTGACCGAGCTGATCGGCACCGAGTACGCGTGCTGACCCAGCGCGCGCTTGATCGCCGCGGTCTCGTGCCGGTCGTTCTGCTGGGTCGCGGTGCCGTGCGCGTTGAGGTAGTCGACCGCGTTCGGCGCGACGCCCGCCGTGGTCAGCGCGGCGTCCATCGCACCGGCGAGCTCGGCGCCGTCGGTACGCAGTCCGGTCATGTGGTACGCGTTGCACATCGCTCCATAACCGGCGATCTCGGCGTAGATGTGCGCCCCGCGTCGCCGGGCCGCCCCGTACTCCTCCAGAACGAGTACGGCGGCGCCCTCGGCCAGCACGAAGCCGCTGCGATGGCGATCGAAGGGACGCATCGCGTTGACCGGATCGTCGTTGCGGGGCGAGGTGGCCTTGATCGCGTCGAAGCAGGCGACGGTGATCGGCGAGATCGGCGCGTCGGTCCCGCCGGCCAGCATGATGTCGGCGCTGCCCTCGCGGATCAACCGCCAGGCGTGCCCCACGGAGTCGATGCCGGAGGTGCACCCGGCGGAGACGACGGTCGCCGGGCCCAGGGTGCCGAAGCGGGTGGCCACCTCCGCCGCGAACGAACTCGGGACGAAATAGTCGTACTGGTGCGGCACGACATAGCCGGGATCGACCTCCCATCGCCGGGCCTGGTCGCTGAGCACCACGTACTCGCTCTCCAGGCGCATGGTGCAGCCGACGGCCGTGCCGATGCTCACTCCGGCGCGCTCGGCCGAACCGTCGATGTCGACGCCGCTGTCGGCCACCGCCTCGTCACCGGCCACCAGGAGCAGCTGCGCCGCGCGATCGAGTCGCCTGATCTCCCGCGCGGTCAACCCCTCCCGCGCCGGATCGAAGTCGCACTCGGCGGCGATCCTGGAGCGAAAGGCCCCGGCGTCGAAGAAACTGATCGGGCGAAATGCCGGGCGCCCGTCGACGAGCCGTTGCCAGAAGGCCTTACGGCCGGGGGTACCAGGAGCCACAACGCCCATCCCGGTGATCACCACCCGGCGGTCTCGCGTACCCATCAATGCTTCTCCCCTGAAACGGTTCTCCCCTGCCACGGTTGCGGTGCCTCGATGGACTCTGTCGCCGCGTCGTCGAGCGGATATCGGGCCGGAGAAGAACTTTCAGCCCCTACGGCGCCTTTATCGCCCTTCGACACCACGCTGCGACGGTGATCTCCGACCGACAGAGCGGAGAGCCAGATGCCGAACAACCGGACCATTGTCGACCTGAGCTTCTCGATCAGCCACGACATGCTCACCCACCCCTGGATGCCCAAGCCGCGCATCAGCGAGTTCATCAGCCGGGAGCAGTCCGCGGGGTTCCTCGCGCCCGGCGTCACGTTCGCCCTGACCACGGTGGAACTCTGCGGCAACACGGCCACGTACATCGACGCGCCGAGCCAGTTCCACGTCGACGCCGCCGACGTGGCGGGCCTGAGCCTGGAGCGCATGGTGGACGTCCCGATCACGGTGGTCCGGGTGTCCCCTGAGAAACTGCCGGATGGGCGGTCGATCGGACCTGAGGTGTTCGAGGGGCTCGAGCTGGCCGGCCGGGCCGTCCTGGTGAACACCGGTCATGACCGGCACTGGGGCACCGGCGGGTTCTTCAAGGACTCGCCGTTCCTGACGCAGGAGGCGGTGAAGGCGTTGCTCGACGCCAACCCCGGCATCGTCGGGATCGACAGCCAGAACATCGACAGCGGCACCGACAACAGCAAACCCGCGCAGAACCTCCTGCTCGGCGCGGACATCTATCTGCTGGAAAGCCTGACCCGGCTGGACCGGCTGCCGGACACCGGCGCCCGGCTGACCGTGCTGCCCGCGCCGATCGCGGGAGTCGGGAGCTACCCGGTCCGCGCCATCGCGGTCATCGACCGGTGATCGTGCAGCCCTCTCCGGCGCCGGTCACACCGTCCGGCGCCGACAGCGTCATCGACGTCAGGGACCTGCGGATGCGGTACGGCGACACCGAGGTGCTGGCCGGAATCACCTTCGCGGTACGGCGAGGAGAGGTGGTCGCCCTGCTCGGACCGAACGGCGTCGGCAAGAGCACGACCATCGAGATCCTCGAGGGGTTCCGGTTGCGCTCCGCCGGTCAGGTGTCGGTGCTGGGCGCGGATCCCGTGCACGGCGACCGGCGCTGGCGCGCCGAGATCGGGGTGGTCCTCCAGTCGTGGGCCGATCACGGCAAGTGGCGGGTACGCGAGCTGATCTCCCACCTGGGCACCTACTACGTCCCGTACGCGCGGGAGTCGATGCCCAGGCCGTGGGACTGTGACGCGCTGCTTGAGCTCGTCGGGCTCACCGACCTGGCCGGGCAGAACCTGCGCCGGCTGACGCAGGGGCAACGCCGACGCCTCGATGTCGCCATCGGGTTGGTCGGCCGGCCGCAGCTGTTGTTCCTCGACGAGCCGACGGTGGGGTTCGATCCCCGGTCCCGGCACGACTTCCACACGATGATCAAGCAGCTGGTGGAGACGGAGCAGATCACCGTCGTACTCGCCACCCACGATCTCGCCGAGGCCGAGCGGCTCTCGCACCGGATACTGCTGCTGGCCGGCGGCCAGATCATCGCGGACGGATCGCCCGAGGAACTCTCCGGCCGCGCGAGCGAGACCTCCGAGGTGCGCTGGACCAGGAACGGCCGGCGCTTCAACGCCTCCACACCGGCGCCGGCCCACTTCGTTCACCGGCTCTACGCCGAACACGGCGCGGACATCGATGATCTGGAGGTGCACCGGGCCACCCTTGAGCAGAGCTACCTGACGTTGGTGCGGGACTGGGAATCCGGCACGTCGCCCGTGAGGTCGCGATGAGGGCCGCATACGTCCCGCTGCGCGCGGGGGTACGACACGGCCTGATCGAGCTGCGGCAGCTGTTCCTGGACAGCCACCATGTCGTGGTCACGCTCATCTCCACCGGGATCTTCTTCACCGCCATGCTGTTCACCCGGGGGTTCGCGGTGCCGGGCACGCAGTTCTCGCTGGGAGTGACGATGCTGCCCGGCGTCCTCGGGGCGAACATCGGTCTCAACGGCATCGCGACGATGGCCGGGACCCTGGCCGTCGAGCGGGAGGACGGGACGTTGCTGCGCGCCAGGACCGTGCCGGGCGGCATGGTGGGCTACCTGGTCAGTAAGGTCGTCGGGCTGTCCTGCTCCATCGTCATCACGGCGGCGCTGACTCTCGGTGCCGGACTCGCGGTGTTCCCCGAACTGGTCATCCACGGCGCGCGCACCTGGCTGACGCTGGCCGTCGTGTCGCTTCTCGGCCTGGCGGCGGCGTTGCCGGTGGGGATGGCCGTGGGTCCGCTGCTGCCCAATTCGCACAGCTTCGGGCTGGTCATGTTCCCGCTGTGCGCGCTGGCGGCGGTCTCCGGCGTCTTCTACCCGATCACCCGGCTGCCTGAGGCGCTGCAGTGGATCGGCGAGGCGTTCCCGATGTACTGGCTGGGTCTCGGCGCCCGCTCGGCGTTGCTGCCCGACGCCATGGCCGCCGTGGAGATCGGTGGAGCGTGGCGGCTTCCGGCCGGCGTCGCCGTACTCGTCGCGTGGGCGGTGGCCGGTGCGCTGATCGCGCCCATCATGCTGCGCCGGATGATGCGTCAGGAGTCCGGCTCGAAGCTGCACGCGCGCCTGGAGAAGGCCATGCAGCGGCGCGTAGGCTGATCCGGGAAGGGCGCTGATCCGGAAACGGCGGAGCGGGATCCGCTCCGCCGTTCCCATCAGGTCCGCTCCGCCGTTCCCATCAGGTCCGCTCGACCGTCCGGTCCGGCCACAGCCGGGCAGGGAGCGTGTCGATGAGCTCGCGGTTCAGCCGCCTGCCGCGAGCCGAGACGTAGCCGTCCGGTCGTACCAGGATCCAGCCGCCGTCGGCCAGCCCCAGGCTGGCGCGCAGCGCGCCGTCACGGTCCGGCAGGTCGAAACCGGCCGATCGCACGGACAGCCACGCGTCGTGACGGGTTTTCGCGGCTTCGAGCGGCTCGGGAAGGTCACCGGCGACGAGCAGCGTCCAGCGCGGGTCCTGGAGCTCCGCGATCAGCGCCTGCTCGGCGGCCGACTCCGGTGGGCCGGCGACGCGACGGGTGAGACGCTGGCCGGGCCTTGGGAGCGGCTCGGCGCCGTTGAGCGTCAGCGGGCTGTCGGAGTACTCCAGGTTCAGGCCGGACACCGCGCCGAGCATCTTGCCCTGCATCCGCCTGCGCAGCGCGGGGATGTTGGAGACCGCGGCGAAGACCACGGGCAGCAGCCGGTCCGCGACGGGGTTGCTCAGTTGCACCAGCCGGGTGGCCTTCTCGGTGGAGGTCAGCAGCTCCGCGCCGACGGGAACGCGCTCGACGCCGTAGGTGTCCAGCAGCGCCTGCCCGGCGTGGCCCCTGATGACCATGGCCAGCTTCCAGCCGAGGTTGTACGCCTCCTGGATCCCGGTGTTCATGCCCTGGCCGGACGCCGGGCTGTGCACGTGAGCCGCGTCGCCGGCGACGAAACACCGGCCACGGCGCATCGTCCGCACCATGCGCTGCTGCGCGGTGAAGACCGACACCCAGCCGGGCGGACGCACCACCACCGGCCGCCCGAGCCCGATCCGCAGCTTGTGGGTCAGCCGCTCGGCGAGCCGTACCGGGTCGCCGTCGTAGTCGACGTCCACCGTGTCCAGCAGCCGCCATCGGCCGGGCTCGATGAACGGCACGGCCATCATGGTGACGCGTTCGGCGCGGATCCAGTAGATGCTGTTCGGCGGGAGGTCGGTCTCGACCTGCGCGTCGGCCAGCAGCCAGGTCTGCCTCGACGTGCCGACGAGCGTGAGGTCGAGCTCCGAGCGCACGGTGCTGTGTCCTCCGTCGCAGCCGATCAACCAGGGCACCCCGTATTTCTGGTGGGAGTCGTCCTGGCGCAGCTGGACCGTCACTTCCTCCTCGTCCTGCTGGAGTGACTCCAGCCGCACTCCCCACTCCGGCACGACCCCAAGCTCGCGCAGGGCGTCGCGGAGGATCTCCTCGGTGACGATCTGGTCGATGGCCATGGTGAACGGGAATCGAGTCGGCATGTCCGTGTAGTCGGCGGCCAGCCGCGCCAGCCGGCGCCCGTCCCTGTACAGCGCGAACCCGGTGATCCGCCGCCCCCTGCGGAGCACGGCGTCGATCACCCCAAGTTGCTCGTAGATCTCCAGCGTCCTGGGATGGGTCGCGATCGCCCTGCTGGTGGTGGCGGGACCGGGCGCGGCGTCGATGATCCGCACCCCGATGCCGCGCCGGGTCAGGTCGAGTGCCGCGGTCAGGCCGACCGGCCCGGCGCCCGCGATCAGCACCTCTATTGGGGAATCCATCTGCTGGCACACCCTTCTGCCGTCACGTTGTCTGATCCCTACGCGGTCTGATCCCTACGCGGTCTGATCCCTACGCGGTCTGATCCCTACGCGGTCTGATCCCGACGCGGTCTGATCCCTAACCGGTCTGTTCCCTGAAGCCCGCAAAATCGAGGTCGTGGCCCTCGAGCCAGAGCTTCGCGGCCGCCGCCAGTACCGCGCGCCGATCCCGCTCGCCCTCGCCGGGCCCGGCCGGCAGCAGGGCCGCGACGTCGCTGGCACCCGATCGCACCTTCGGATGGCGCCGGGCGAGCGCGGTGAGGCTCTCCGACGGGCCCGCCTCGACCAGCAGGTAGTCGCCCTCGGCCAGCAGCCGGTCGAGCGCCGGGCCGAACAGCACCGGCTCCGCCGGCTGGTCCGCCCAGAAATCCACGTCGGTCGCGGTACCGGGCGACATCGGCGCGCCGGTGTAGCCGGAGTAGAGGGGGATGGCGGGCGGGCGCAGCGCCAGGCCGGCCATCACCTCCCGCGATCCGGCCAACGCCGCGGCGACGGCCGGGCTGTGGAACGCGGTCGTCGCCCTGGCCCTGCGACACCCGTAGCCGGCGGCGCGCAGGTCGCGTTCGACCTGGCGCAGCGGCCCGTCGAGGCCGGCCAGCATCACCTGGCGGGCCGCGTTGACCGCGCCGACCACCACCGCGCCGTCGAGGTCGGCGAGGAACGGGCGCAGCTCATCGGGACCGGCGGCGACCGCGAGCATTCCGCCGGGCGGTAGCCCGGTCAGCCGGTCGATGCGATCGCGCATCACCGTGACCGCGTCGGCCATGGTGAACACGCCGGCCAACGCCGCCGCGGCGACCTCGCCCACGCTGTGGCCCAGCAGCGCCGCCGGACGGACTCCCCAGCTGAGCACGAGCCTGCCCAGCGCCCAGTCGACGGCGAAGAGCAGCGGCTGCGCCCGTCGCAGGTCGTCGAGGTCGAGCGCCGGTCGCGGTGATCGCCAGTCGTCTCTGATCGCCCGCGCGTCCGGGCCGAACAGCTCGATGACCTCGTCCATGCGGGCGGTGAACTCGGGATCTCGCCGATAGAGCCCTGCCCCCATACGGGCGTGCTGGGCGCCCTGGCCGGGAAACAGCAGCGCCACGGGCCGTCTCCGGCCCTGTCGCGGCTCCGCGGCACGCACCCCGGCCAGGGCCTCGGCATGGGTCGCGGCCAGTACGGCGCCGCGCACCGGCCCGGCCGGGGTGGGCGGCCGCCACTGGTCCGCCGCTTCCTGGAACTCGGGCGGACCGTCCGTGGTCAGCCATCGTTCCAGCGCGGCGCCGGTCTGCCGCCAGTCGTGCTCGTGCGCCCCTGACCAGGCCAGCAGGCGTGTTCGGGTTCGACCGTCACCGGTCATCGGGCCCCTCCTTCCTTGCCATGTCGTCCCCCCTCGCCGGGTAGCCCGGTACGGCCAGGACCTCGACGACCGCGCACGACCAGGTGAACCCCGCGCCGACGCCGGCGAGCAGGCATCGGTCGCCCGGCCGCAGCCGCCCGGTCGCCGCCAGGTGGTCCAGCCCGGCGAGCTGGTCGCCGGCGCCGAGATGCCCCACCCGCCGGCCCCATGGCCAGGTGGTCCGCTCGATGTCGATGCCGTACGGGCCGATGTAGGTGAGCTCCAGCCGCCGGCGGCCGAAGTTGGGAAGGACGAACCAGTCGATGTCAGTCAGATTGCTCTCGGCCTCGGCGAGCGCCCGCTTGATCGTCATGTGCTGGCGGGCCGCGACCCGTGCCACGCTCTCGGAGATCCCGGCCTTGGCGAGGAAGGCCCGTTTGGCGGCATCGAGATCCACCCGGCCGCGGACCGAGAACGGCGCCGCTCCGAACGGATCGTCGCCGCGGTGCATCCGCTCAAGGCCGGGGTCGGACTCGGTGACCAGGCAGCGCAGCCGCGCGAAGCCGGTGCCGCGGGACAGGACGATCGCCGCGCCGCCGTCGGCGTACACCGTCCCGGCGTCGCTGCGCCACCGGTCGAACCCCGGAGGGCAGAACCGGTCCGCCGCGGTGATCAGCGCCGCCGCGCCGTCCCCGGCCGCGACCAGGTGGCAGGCCGCGAGGCCGAGCGCGGCCATTCCGCCGTTGGACATCTGCCGGATCTCGATGGCCGGGCAGTCCCCCACCTCGGCGTACCGCTGGATGAACGAGGCGGGCGGCCACAGATCGTGCCCTTGGTAGTAGACGTTCGCGTGCAGCAGCAGCCGGATGTCGTCGCCGCGGTGGCCCGCTCGCGCCAGGGCCGAGCGAGCCGCCCGGGTGGCCATCTCCGGCGCGGATTCGCTCCGGGACACCGTCACCGACGTGATGCCGTCAGAGCGAGGGCTGCCCGGTGTGACGCCATCAGCCGGTACGGCGGGCGGCAACCACACGCCGGTGGCCGCGATGAAGAGGTCCTCGAAGCGCATGAGTCACGGCGACTTCTGCCGCTCCGCGTCGGCGGCCCCGGCCGGCGGCCTCATGGGCCGTTTCCGGGGGATACCGGTGAGCTCGATCCCCCCGTCCACCGAGATCACCTGGCCTGTCACGTACGCGCTGCCGGGCTCGGCCAGCCGGGTGATCCAGACGGCCACCTCCTCGGGCTCGCCCACCCGTCCGGCGATCGTGGCCTGCCCGAAGATCTCCAACGCCAGCCGCGCGTCGGCCGGGCTGAAGCCGGCGCGCGCTGCCGCGTCGGTCCTGGTCACACCCGGAGCCACCGCGTTGACCCGGATGCCTGCCTCGCCGAGTTCCACCGCCCATGCCCGGGTGAACATCTCGCCGCCCGCCTTGGACGCCGCGTACAGCGAGGAGCCGAACGGTGGCGGCCGGTGCCCTTCGACGCTCGTGACGAGCACGATGCTGGCGCCGGGGGCGCGTAACCGGGGAAGCAGCCGGTCCGTCAGGATCAGCGGGCCGATCAGGTTGGTGCCGAGCACCGTCATCACGTCCGCCATGTCGACCCGGCCCAGGGGCGTCTTCTTGGTGATCCCCGCGTTGTGCACCAGGACGTCGAGGACGCCGGGGCCCGCGCCGACCGCCGCGTCCACGGCGTCGGCGCCCTCGGCGGTGGAGACGTCGGCCACCACGGGGACCAGCTTCGGATGCAGCGTGGCCGTCTCCTTCAGGCGTTCCGCGTCCCGGCCGGTGATGAACACCGTCTCCGCGCCCTGCCGGGCGAAGATCAGCGCCGCGGCGCGGCCGATTCCGGAACTGCCGCCGGTGACGACGACGTGCTGGCCCGCGAACGGAGTGAGAGTTGGGGAGTGATCCGTCATGGCAGCAAGATCCCTCCGACGCACAGAGGGGCGAGCGAGGCCATGGCGAGCAGGTTCAACATCATTGAGGCAGGCATTCGAGTACCGTCCATTCTCCGGGTGTGGGTTGGTTGGCCAGGGCGAAGCCGGACGAGCGCAGGAGCCGTTCCCACTCGTGGATGGAGCGCTCGCGCCCGCCCCAGACGGTGAGCATGTCGATGTCCAGCAGCTTGGCGCGATCCCAGGTGTTCAGCTCCGACACGACCTGCTCCAGGACGAACAGCACGGCGCCGGTGTCGCCGATCGCCGTCCTGACCTGGCGGAGAATCCGGGCGGCGGCCTCGTCACTCCAGTCGTGCAGGACCATGTTCAGGATGTAGGCGTCGCACCCGGCCGGCAGCGGGCCGGCGAAGAAGTCTCCCGCTGTGACGGTCACCCTGTCCGACAGCCCCTGTTCGGCGATCGAGGCCACGGCCGCTTCGACCATCGCCGGCCGTTCGAAGAGCACGCCGGCGCATCCGGGATAGCGCGCCAGCAGCAGGCCCAGGAAGATCGCCTTACCGCCGCCGATGTCGGCGACGCGCTCGAACCGGCCGAAGTCGATCCGGTCGAGATATCGGTTGCCGAGCCGCCGGTTGATGGCGGCCATCGCGTCGTCCAGGATGCGGCTCGACCCGGAGTCACTCTCCAGGTAGGGCCAGATCGGCATGCCGAAGACGTGGTCGAACGCCGTTTCTCCGGTGCGCACGCTGTGGCCGAGCGCGCCGAGCGCCCGGTAGAAGAAATCAGATCCATCCATGACGATGGCGTCGCGCGCCGAGTCCGCGATGTCGGTACGCAACCCTTCCGCCATCGGGGACAGCCCGAACCTCTCCTCTGCGACCTCGGTGAAGACGCCCACCGACGCCGCGCACCGCAGCACCCGATACAGCGATGGCCGATCCGCGCCCACCTCGGCGGCCAGTTCCGCCACCGTTCTCGGGCCCGCGGCGAGGTGGTCGGCGATGTTCAGCTCGGCGAGCACATGGATCGCACGGGCGAACCGGTCCGCGTTGGCCAGGACGGCCAACGCCTCGCGCGGCGTCTTGGCCGCGACCTCGAGCAGCGCGGGGACATCCCATTCCGTCATGATCTCTTTCGCCATGATCTCTTTCGCCATGATCTCCCGCCCTTCCGCCGGATCAGCCGGTCCGCTCGGCGACCACGACCGTGTCGTTGCCGATGGGAAGGCGGTGGGCGCGGATGAACCGGAACCCGGCCCCCTCCAGCCACTCGCGGCATTCGGCCACCGTGTACTCCGACCCGCCGGGGGTTACCAGCGCCACGTTGAGGCTGGTGATCAGGCTCTGGAGATCGGGCTGGTCCTCGTCGATCATGTGGTCGTAGACCAGCAGCAGGCTTCCCGGCCGGGCCGCCTCGGAGATCCGCTTGACGATCTGGCGCCGTTCTTCGACCGACCAGTCGTGCAGCACGTGGCCGATGAGATACACGCCGGCTTCCGGCAGCGCGTTCAGGAAGAAGTCGCCCGGGTGGAAGGTGACCTGGGACGCGGTCCCGTACTCCGCCATGATCTCGTCGAAGTACGGTCGAACGATGGGGAAGTCGAACACGCCTCCCCGCAGATGCCGGTTCCTGCTCGCCAGGATCGCGGCCACCTGGCCGCGCGCGCCGCCGACGTCGAGGAACGACTCGTGCTCCGACCAGGTGAGGCACTCGTCGAGCTGCGGCGCCACCATGACGTTGCTGGCGTCCATGTGGGACAGGAAGACGCGCGCCCTCTCGGGGTCGTTGTACAGGCGCTCGTACGCCTTCGCGTCCGCCTCGATGTTGGCCTTCGGCTTTCCGTCGCGCAGCGCGTCGGCCAGCGAGTGCCAGGCGGGATAATGCAGCCGGCTGCCGATCTTGATGCGGCCGCCGACGTAGCCGGAATGACCGGGAACGAGGAACTTCTTCGCCGTCTCGCTGGCCTGGTACCCGCCGTTGGCCTTGTCCAGGAGCCCCAGCACCACGAGCGCTTCGAGAAAGTCCCGCATGAGCCTGGGGTGCAACTCCAGCGTCGAGCACACCTGCGCCAGATCGGCCGGCTCGTCGCTGAGCGCTTCGAACAGGCCGATCTCCACCGCGCTGTGCAGGATCTTGGCGGGCGCGTACGCCGTGCCCAGCTGAAGGATGGACGACGCGTCGTCTACCTTGTCCACAAGCATGTCATCTCGCTTCCTCGATCACGCGAACAGCAGGTCACATTCCATGCGAAAGGGCCGGGTCGACCCGTAGCGGTTCGGCGGCGTAGTGGGCGGCGGTCTCGTGGTTGTCCATGTGTTCGTAGAAGCCCGGCTTGGCGTCGAAGACGTACCAGACCGTCTCCGCCTCGGGAGGCTTGTCCCGGTCCCACTCGCCCTGGTGCAGCACCCGGCGCATGTCATGCGAGAAGCGGATCGGGTCCGTCTGGTACGACGCGCCGTCGGCTCGCCAGCCGGGCGGCGGCCCGAGGTTCGGGTCGACGTACACCGGGCGGGTCCAGTGTTCGTAGGTGTAGAGCTCCTCGGCGAACGGGCGCCACCGCTCGGGGAACCGCGGGACCATCGCGGTCCGCCACCACATCTCGATCTCCCGCTCCAGCGAGTGGCCGCCGTACAGCGCGCGGAGCGCCCGCACCACCGACGGCGATTCCGCGATGACCGGGATGGCCGCGCAGAACTCCCTGGCCTCCGGCGTGGCGGACGACTCGAACCAGCGCATGAGGCTCGTGATGAGAGCGGACTGGGTCTGCCCGGTCAGCGCGGCGGCCGGCCGCCAGACGTGCCGCAAGAACTGGTTCTCGCCGAGCACCCTGGCCCACAGCATGAAGCGCTGCATCCGGACATGTTCGTTCAGCGTCGCGCTGCGATTGGCCAGAACATATTCGAAGTCGTCGTGCTCGCCGCGCAACGTCACGAAACCGTGGTCCGCGCGCTGCTCGCTGTAGGAGGTGTTCGGCAGGAGCAGGAGTGGATACACCGCGATTCTGGAGACCTTTCCGGCGAGCCGGTCATAGCCCTCGAAGAATGAGTCCGGAGTCTCTCCCGGCGCGCCCCAGATGAGCTCCGCGTAGCAATCGAGCCCTTCGTCGGCCAGCCAGGTGGCCAGGCTCTCCCACTGATTCACCTTCATGTTCCTGCGATGCATTTCGGTCAGCGCATCGTCGGAGAGCGTCTGGAGGGCGAGGGTGAAGGAACTCTTGAATCCGTGCTGCCGCAGTTCGGTGACGATGCGGTGGAATCTGGCTGATTTGTTCTTCGCCCAACTCGTCTCGATCGCGCGCGGAAAGCCGCGGCGCTCCCGCGTCTTGATCAGGTCCTCGACGAATTCCTCGTCGCTTTCCAGAAGTCCGAAGTTGGCGTCGCACAGGACGACGGTCGGGACCTCGTGGAAGCCGAAGAAGTCCAGCTCCTCGACGAGTCGCTGCCGGGAGAACGAGCGCACCCGCTGGCCGACGGCGCCGCCCCAGTAGCAGAACGAGCACTTGTACGGGCAGCCGCGGTTGGTCTCCATCAGCGCGACGTCGTAGCGGAAGCGGCCGTTGGGCCAGTTCATGGGGATGGCGCCGGTCAGGAACGGCGACGGGACGACATCCAGGTTCTCGATCCGCGCGGCGTCCGGCGTGGTGTGGACGCTGCCGGGTTCTCTGAGGTAGGAGATGCCCGGGACATTCGCCGGATCCCGGCCGCCGGGGTTGTCCAGCAGATACCGGACGAGGGCGGGAAGGGTCGTCTCCCCCTCGCCGTTCACCACGTAGTCCACCTGCGGCATTTCGCGGAATACACGGTCCGCCTGATTCGCCACGTGGTTTCCGCCGAATATCACGACGCCTCGCGGATTCAGCTGTTTGAACGTCTCCGCCAGGCAGCCGAAGCTCCGGTAGTTCCAGCCCAGCACCGAGAAACCGAGCACCTCGGGGATCTCCGCGCCGAACAGGTCCCGGGCCATCGCGGTCAGCGCCACGCCACCCCGGAAATTGTTTATCTTGACGTCGACGGCGGCCGCGGTGACCGGGTCCGCGTCCAGCACGGCCTTGAGATATCCGGCCGCGAGCGGCATCGACTCCAATGGCATGTCCCATGCGCCCTGTTGCACGAGACCGATGGTCAGCATCGTCGATTCTCCCTTTCCCGGGAACGCTCCGGCGGAGGCGGTTGTTGGAAATCATCGGCCAGCCGGGTAGACGCTTGCTCGAAATGGGTTAGAGGCCGCTTCGCGCGGGGAAAAGAGAACCGCTCATGAGACGATGGCCACCGCTCGGGCCCAGCCGGCTCCGGCACCGCTGATCTTCACCGGGAAGCAGCAGACCTGGAACCCGGTCGGCGCGGGCAGCGCGTCGAGGTTCCCGAGCCGTTCGAGCTGGCAGTACTCACGGTCGCGGCCGACGAAATGCGCCGGCCACAGCACCGACCGGTCGCCGGTCTCGGCGAACGTGCTGACGATGTGGGCGAACGGCGCGTCCAGGCTGAACGCGTCGGTCCCGATCACCCGGACGCCGAGGTCGAGCAGGACATGTACGGCGGAGGCGTCCAGGCCGACGAACTTCGAGAAGTACTCAGGTGTCCCGCACAGGGCGGCGGCTCCGGTGTTCAGCAGGACGATGTCGCCGGGCCGTACGTGGTGGTCGATCCGGCGCAGCGCCCCACGGACCCAGTCGGCGTCGAGCGCGCCCACCGGCTCGCCGGTCGCGTCCAGCACGCAACCGGGCCCGATGAACCACTCCAGCGGCATCTCGTCGATGTTCCGCGGCCTGCCGTAGGAGGCGGTGGATCCGTAGTGCGAAGGCGCGTCGACATGGGTGCCGGTATGCGTGGTGAGGGTCAGGGTGTCCAGCGAGAGGAACTCCCCATCCGGCAGCGCGGACGGATCCAGTTCCAGCCCGAAATGGGTGCGCATCTCGTCGCTCATGTGCCGGGCCCCCTCGGCGGGGGAAAGGATCTCATGACGTACCGGATTGGGTTCGAAGCCGGCCGCGTCGACCGGGGTCGACAGGTCGATGACGCGCACGTCGTCACTCCTTAGAGAGTCGTCAGGACGAGGGAGGTGTCAGGAAGAGGTCGGTGGCCACGCGGATGTTCGGATTGCCGTAGACGATCTCGCGGGTGACCTTGGCGAACAGCGGAGTACGCGACAGGACCCGCGCCACGAACAGGCGGCCCAACCGGCCCTTCAGCCCACCGGAGCGCATGCCATGGGCCTGCATGGTCTGGATCCGCATCATCCGTTCGATGTCGGGCCCCCGCAGCCGCTCGAATTCCTCGATGGTGACGGCCTCGTCCCGCTCCCGCAGCGCGGCCAGCAGCAGCGGGTGCAGGACGGCGGCGTCCTGGATGGCCAGGTTGATGCCCTGCGCCCCGAGCGGGCTGTGGGTGTGCGCGCTGTCACCGGTCAGGACCAGGCCGGGCACCGCCCAGCGCGGCGCCCTGGCGGCGAACACGTCCAGCAGGGAGAGGTCGGCCGGGCTGGTGATGGCGGCGTCGATCAGCGGCGCGTACGGCGGAGCGGCCCGCCCCAGCCGGGCCTTCACCTCGTCCAGCCCCGCCGCGATGATCTTCGCGTACCCGCCGTGCGGGACGGTCCAGCCCAGCTGCAGGTGGTCCGGCCAGGACGGGTAAGCCAGGAGCGGGGTGCCCCCATCCCGGAAGATCTGGGCGTACGGCGGGGTCCGCTCGGTGGCGGGCAGCTTGACCCACAACACGTCGAAGTCGAACACGTCCCGGCGGCCACTGGGGATCCCGGCCAGGCGCCGCACGGGAGAGAACCGGCCATCGGCCCCGACCACGTACCGGGCCCGGACCACCGTGGTGCCGGTCGCGCCGCGGCCCACGACGCCACGAACCCGGCCATCCTCGTGAATGAGCTCCGTGGCCCGGCAGCCGTCGCGATAGACGAAACGGTCATAGCGCCGGACGGCGTCGAGCAGGGCGGCCAGCAGATTCCGCTGCGGCATGCTCAACAGGTAGTTGTGCGGCGCGGGCAGCGACCGGTAGTCGATGTCCACCACCGTCGTGCCCTTGTCGACGAACCGGAACCTGGCCAGCTCGTGCCCGCCGCGCTGCCTGGCCGCGTCGAGCACGCCGAGCTGGTCGAGTATCGCCAGCCCTCCCGGCTGCAGGATCTCGCCCCAGTACTCGCGGGTCAGCAGCGGGCTCTTCTCCAGCATCACCACGCTCACGCCGGAGCGCACCAGCAGCAGCGCCAGTGTGAGACCGGCAGGACCGCCGCCGACCACGCACACGTCCGCCGAGACCTCGTCACTCATGCTCACACCGAGGACGCGCCGACGGCTACGGGCAGGTGCGTCAGGCCGCGCACCATATGGCCGTCGCGCCAGACCGCCTCGCCCGCCGGCCGTATATCGGGGAACCTGCGCACCAGCCCGCCCAGCACCACCTGCGCCTCCATCCGCGCCAGCGGCGCGCCGAGGCAGTGGTGGATGCCGTGCGAGAAGGTCAGGTGCGGATTGGGGCTTCGGGTGATGTCGAACTCGTCCGGCCGGTCGAACCAGGACGGGTCCCGGTTCGCGCCCTGCACACAGGTCATGACGTACTCGCCCGCGCCGATGACGAACCCCTCCACCGCGATCTCCTCGGTGGCCAGCCAGGTCAGCGCGCTGATGGGTGCCTCCAGCCGCAGGATCTCCTCCACCGCGCCGCGTACGAGTCCGGGTCGGCGCCGGAGCAGTTCGCGCTGGTCCGGGTGCGTCAGTAGCAGCTGCGTTCCGGTGCCGATGATGGTGGTCGTCGTGATGGAGCCGTTCACCAGCAGCGCCATCACCATCCGGACGAGCTCGTCCTCGTCGAGCCGGTCCTGCCCGTCCCTGGCGTCGATCAGGGCGCTGGTGACGTCGTCGCCGGGGTTGCGGCGCTTGTGCGCCACGAGGCGGAGCACGTACGCGCGCGCCGTACCGAACGCCTTGTCGCGGACCTCTTCGGACTCCGTCAGGAAGCCCCGCGCGCAGTGGCTGACCTCCTCCATCTCCTCGTACGGCACGCCGAGTAGCCTGCAGATCACCGTGATGGGCAGCGGATCGGCCAGGGTGCCGAGCAGTTCGACGGTGCCGCGCTCGGCCATGTCGTCTAGGATCTGCCCGGTGACCTGCTCACTCCAGCCGCGCAGGGCCTCGATCCGCTGGGTGGTGAAGCTGGCCTGGGCCAGCTTGCGCAGCCTGGTGTGCACCGGTGGCGGGCTGTTCAGCGAGTTGCCGTCCAGCGGATTGGGCGGTTTGACCAGCCGCCGGTCCGCCGAGAGCGTCTTGACGAGGTCGTAGCGGATGGCCAGCCAGGCGTCGCCGACCTCCGGATGCTTCACCCGGTTGAGCGGCGCCTCCTCGCGCAGCCGGGCCAGGGTCGGGAACGGGTCGAGCTGGAAGCCGGGGCTGTAGGCGCCCGGCGCCGACGGTGCGGTGGGCATGGCTTCTGCCTCCTTGGCGATGGGATCGGTGACCTGCGGAGCCGTGTCACCGGCCGCCGGCGACCGTGAGCACCTCTCCGGTGATGTTGTTGTTCGCCGAGGAACACAGGAAGACCACGGCGGCGGCTATGTCCTGCGCGCGGCTGAGCCGCCCGGTCGCCGTACGGTCGGTCTCCCTCTGCCGGAGCGCGAGCGGCAGGCCGGTGCTGACCCGGCGGGTGAGCGTGAGTCCCGGGCACACCACGTTGACCAGGACACCGTCCCGGCCCACGTCCCAGGCCAGGCTCCTGGCGAAGCCGTGCAGGCCCGCCTTCGTCGCGCCGTAGAACTCCTGCCCACGGTGGCCGTCGACGGCCACGTGCGAGGAGATCAGCGCGATCCGGCCCCAGCCGCCGCCCCGCATCGCGGCGACGGCGTGCTGTGCGGTCCTGATGGTGGGGGTGAGATTCTCCGCGATCACCGGCGACCAGTCGGCGGGCGCGACGTCCTCGAACCGCTCCTCGGGTCCTCGGCGGCGGCCCCAGCGCATCGCGTTGGCGACGAGCACCTCCACGGGGCCAAGGCGCTCGGCCACCTCGGCGAGCGTGCCGGCCGGCGAGTCGGGGTCGGCGAGCTCGTAGGGGACCGCCACCGCGCCGAGGCGCTCGGCCAGGTCGGCCGCGGCGGCCTTGTCGCTGTGGTAGGCGACCGCGACCCTGGCGCCCTCCGCGGCGAACGCCGTGGCGATCGCCGCGCCGATCTCTCCCGTCGCCCCTGTCACCAGGACGACGCGGCCGGTCAGCCCGAGATCCATGATCGGCCCTTCCCCCGCACCGGCGGCCGGGCGCCCGTCACAGGATCAGCGCCCCTCCGCACGCGGGCACGAAGGCCCCGGTGACGTAGGAGGAGTCGTCCGACGCGAGCGCGGCCACCAGGCGGGCGATGTCCTCGGGCTCGCCCATCCGCTTCATCGGGACCATCTCGACGGCGGCCGCGAGCCGCTCCGGCCGGATTTGCGCCGACGACTCCGTCCTGGTCACCCCCGCGATGACGGTGTTGACCCTGACGCCGGTGGGGGCGAGGTAGCGGGCGAGGAACTTGGCGATCGCCTCCATCGCCGCCTTCGCCGTGCCGTGCGTGATCGACCGGATCCACGGATCTCGCGCCTGGAGCGCGGAGATCGTCACCACCGCGCCCGCGCCGCGCTCCACCATGCCGGGAACGCAGGCCTGCACGCTGAGCAGCACCGCGCGGATCTGGCCGGACACGATGGCCGTCAGATCCTCGACGTCGACGTCGAGCGGGAAATCGCGGATGGACTCGTCGAACCCATGCGCGTTGATCACCAGGATGCCGATCGGGCCGAGTGTGGCCTCGACCCGCTTGACCATCTCCTCGACCTCGGCCTTGCTGGTCACGTCCGCGCCCACGGCCACCGCCCGGCCGCCGGCGGACTCGATGTCGGCGACGACCCGCCGCGCGTCGCTCTCGCGGCGCCGGTAGTTGACCGCGACCGACGCTCCTCGCGCGGCCAGCTCCCGCGCGATCGCGGCGCCGATGCCCCGGCTTGATCCGGTGACCAGCGCCACCCTCTGGGCGACGCCGGCGGATCCGCGCGGGTGCTCCTGGGGATCGACCAGTTGGGGATCGACCAGTTGGGGATCGGTCGTTTGGGGATCGGTCATCGGCCCGCCGTCCCCAAGTTCTCGTGGACGACGTCGTACACATCGGGGTCGACGGTGGCGAGGGCGCCGAGTCCGGCGACCCGCTCGCGGAAGCCGTCGCCGGTGACGGCGTTCCGGTGGGCCTCGGCGCTCTCCCACCGCGCCACCTCGACGTACACCTCCGGGTGGTGGACGGACCGCAGCAGCTCGGAGGACAGGTAGCCGGGCTGGGCCCGCATGTACTCGGTCAGGTGCTCCAGGATGCGGGTGAATTCGGTGAGGTCTCCGGTGCAGGTCAGCTTGTTCACCAGGGTGACCATGAACGTACTCCGTCTTCTCGGGAAATCGGATTCACTGGATCGTCGTCGGATCGCCGAGCAGGTCGCGAAGCGCGGCGCGGCTGGTCTTGCCACCGGGCCCACGCGGAATCGATGCGGTCAGGACCACCCGCGCCAGCCGCTGGTAAACGGGAACCCTGTCGTTGAGGAACGTGGCGATCCCTTCTTCGGTGACACCTTCCGCACGCGGCACCACCAGCGCGTTGGCGACGGCGCCGTGCAGCGGGTCGGGGGTGTCGACGACCACGCAGTCGGCCACCGCGGGGTGGGTGGCGAGAACCTGCTCGATCTCGGCCGGCGCCACCAGGTTGTCGTCGTACTTGAAGGTGTCCTTGAGCCGGTCGATGAGGAACAGGTAGCCGTCCTGGTCGAGGCGTCCGATATCTCCCGTGGACAGCCAGCCGTCGGCGTCGATCGGCGAGGGCTCCCGGGTGTCCAGGTAGCCCAGCATGATCTGGGGGCCGCGGACCTGTACCTCGCCCCGTTCTCCGGCCGGCAGCACCGCGCGGGTCGTGACGTCGACGATCCGGCACCCGGTTTCAGCGACGGGAGGACCGACCGAGCCGTACCGCGGCCAGGGCGGCTGGTCGCAGTGGGTCAGCGGCGAGGTCTCCGCCAGGCCGTACCCCTGCATCACCGCGACGCCGAAGTGGTCGGTCAGCGCGCGGGCGGACGCCGGGGCCAGCGCGGATCCGCCCGACAGGATCGCCCTGACGGTGTCCAGCCGGAGCTCGCGCAGCCGGGTGTCCCGGGCGAGCTGGGCCAGCCGCATCGGGAGGCTGTAATAGTGCGTCGCCTCGACCTCGGCCGCGAGGCGGGTGGCCACGACCGGGTCCGGATCGGTGCAGAGCACCTGCGTGGCGCCCGACCACACGGCGGAGTTCAGGTGCATCGGGTGGAAGCTCGGCAGGTGGTTCACCGTCACGCTGTTGGGGCTGAGCCGGTGCGCGCGGACGATCTGGGCGGCGTTGGCCACCAGGTTGCGGTGCGACAGCAGGACGCCCTTGGGCAGTCCGGTGGTACCGCTGGTGAACAGCACGCAGGCCGCCCCTCGCGGTCCGGTCGCGGCGGCCGGGCCGGCGGAGATCGACGACGGGGTGAGCGCGGCCGGCAGCGGAACCAGGTCCACCCGGTCGGTATCCGTCAGCTCGGGGGCCAGACGCGTACGCATGTCATCGGTCACGAACGCCAGCCGGACACCCGCCGTGCGCAGCATGTGCGCCAGCGCCTGCCCGCTCTGGAGCTGGTTCAGGATCGCCAGTGTGTTGCCGCTGCGCAGGATCGCGTAGTACGCCACCGCGAAGCACGGGTCGAAGGCGTTCGCGAGGCCGATGACCGAGCCACCGGGCGCCGTGAGTTCGCGCAGCGTGTCGGCGAGCCGGGACACCGCGGCGTCCAGTTGGGCGAAGGTGAGCAGGACGTCATCGCACCTGATGGCCGGGCGGGTCGGCAGCCGCTCCGCCGTCTGATGGAGCCGCTCGTCCAGACGGATCTCCGGCAGCGAGAGCGGGCGGGCGGCGAGTGGGTCAGACACCGGCCGGCTCCTCGGCGTGGTCCTTGGCCAGGTTCAGGTTCCGCACGCTGTGGATGCTCAGCGCCCGGCGCAGGTAGCGCCGCGCGTCGCTCACCGTCGCCGTGTCACCGAGCAGGCCGAGCGCCGACCTCTTGATCGTCACCGTGTGCCGGGCCGACGCGAGCACACCCTCGGGCGTCTCCAGGAATGACCAGTGGCCGGTGTGCGCGTCCAGCAGGGCCGGCAGGACGGTCTGCTTGTAGACGATCAGGTGGTGCGGGCGGCAGACGCGCACCGATCGGGTGCCGTGCGTCGACCCGTCAGGTGCCTTGGTGTCCATGTCGAAGAACTGGATTCCGGGAGACGGCTCCTCCAGGACGAGCCGGGAGACGTGCGGAATGCGGTCCGGCCACGCGCCGGCCTCGTACAGGAAGGTGTAGGCGTCGTGGATCGAGCCGGCGATGAACACGCGGTCCTCGAACGAGAGCACGAGCGAGCGCAGCTCCTCCCAGCGCGTTGCCGTGTCCCTGGCGGTCTCCAGCAGTTCCTGCGTGTTGCGCTCGATCCCCAGGGCGAGGTCGCGTACCTGATCCCGCTCGCCGGGGAGGCAGGTCATGGTGTGGCGCAGCGTCACCTGGCAGGTGCCACCGGGTCGGTCGTCGAAGGTCCACTCGCCTTCCAGGGACCGCAGCGGCGCCGGTGGCGTCTCGTGCGTGAACCGGATCCGGCGCACGGCGGGGTCGAACTGCCAGCGCGCCCGCCAAGTCCGCACCGCCGCCCGGTCCGTCAGGGCCCAGTGCTGGACGAGGGTGCCGGAGATGTCCCGCCGGCACACCTCGGCGTGCACGGCCCACGGGTGGAACTGTGGCCACGACGACAGGTCGGCAACGATCGCGTAGACCGTTTCCGCGGTCGCTGGAACGGTGACGTCACGGACCACGACCTCACGCTGCATCTCCGACATGAACCGCATCCTTTCCGCCGGTCTTTGGAGACAACGCTGGCCTGGCCTGGTCGAGCGGACGCCGAGCTGAGACAGAGGATCGTTCGGTTCGTTCTCGTGTCGCGCTCGATGTGCGGCGGCGAGCCTCGGCGACGAGAAATCGACATTCGCTGCCGGAGACGGAGACGACGTGAACGTTGACACCGAGCCGACCCGACTCGACACGCGGTACGTGGAGATCCAGCAGTTCTACGCCGCGCACATGCACCTGCTGGACAGCGGCGACACGGCTGGATGGGCGGCCACCTTCACCGAGGACGGGACCTTCGAGCCGCCGCCGCCGCGGCCCGCGGTGCGTGGGCGGGACAACCTGGCCGACGCCTCCGCGCGCGCGGCGGCCGAACGCGCGCGGAAGGGCGAGACGCACCGTCACTGGCACGGCATGGTGTCCGTACGGCCGGCGGAAGACGCGGATTGCGTACGGGTGACCTGCTACGCGCTGATCTTCGTGACCCCGGCGGGTGGCGAGTCGCGGCTGCACCAGTCATGTGTCTGCGAGGACCTGCTGGTGCGCACCGACCGGGGCTGGCTGGTCCGGCATCGCCGGGTCACCCGTGACGGCCAGCCCGCTTGAAGGGAGCGGTCATGCGGATTCTCTTCGTGGTCTGGGCGTGGCCCTCGCACTTCTTCCCGATGGTGCCGACGGCGTGGGCCAGCTGGGCGGCCGGGCACGAGGTGCTCGTCGCCACCCAACCGGCGCTGCAGAAAACCCTCCGTGACAGCGGGCTGCCCGCCGCGTGCGTCGGCGCCGATCTTGACACGGCCGGCATGTTCAGAAACCGGATGGCCAAGGCCAAGGACGCCGAAGGCCGCCTGACCAAACTGAGCGCGCCGGGCAAGGACGCCGAAGGCCGCCTGACCAAGCTGACCGCGCCGGGCGCACCTCGCGCCGGCGGGCCGGCGGATCCGCGGCTGCTGGTGCTCGAGGTCTACGGCGCGCTGGCGCGGGCCATGGCCGACGACACCGTCAGGCTCGCCAAGGGGTGGTCCGCCGACGTGGTCGTCTGGGATCCGATCACCTTCGCCGGCGCCATCGCGGCCCGCGCGGCCGGCGCGCTTTCCGTACGCCATACGTGGGGCTTGGACAGCGCCCGGTCCATGCGGCTGTACGACGACTGGCCGTCCGATCTGCGTGCGCTCCTGGCCGAGCACGACGTACCGGTAGAACGCGTCCGCGAGGACCTGTGCCTCGACATCTGCCCGCCCCTGTTGCAACTGCCGCCGGAGGCCCGCACCACATCGGCGCGGTACGTGCCGTACAACGGGCCGGACGCCGGCGCCAGCCGGATCATGGCCGCCTCCCGGCGGCCGAGAGTGTGCGTGACCTGGGGAACCACGGTGGAGCAGCTGGCCGGCAAGGCCCAGTTTCCGGCCGGCGAGGCGCTGCGCGCCCTGGCGGCCCATGACGTCGACGTCGTGGTCGCGGCATCCGACGAACAGGTGTCCCGGCTGGGCGCGTTGCCGGAGAACGTCACCGCGACGGGCTGGATGCCGTTGCGCACGGTGCTGGAGTCGTGCACGGCGATCGTGCACGAGGGCGGCGCGGGCACCCTGATGACCGCGTCGCTGCTCGGCGTACCGCAGCTGGTCATTCCCACGCTGCACGAACAGATACTCGCGGGGGAACGGCTCGCCGCCACCGGCGCGGGCCGGCACCTGGCGGCCGGCGCCGCGACGGCCGCGGCCATCGAGCAGGCTCTCGCGCCGCTGCTCGGCGCCAACGGCCATCGCCAGGCCGCGCTGGCTCTGCGGCAGCACATCCTCGATCAGCCGACGCTCGGGGACACGGTGTCCCGATGGGATGGCCTGGCCGGCTGAGGTGCCCGCGGCAGCTCAGAAAACAGTGGTTTACGAATGTCCGGGGCCGGCGAGTAACTGCCGAAGCCAATGGGGAAAGCCTTCCTCGCCGTTCGTGCCTTTCTCCAAGAAGACGATGTTGTGATAGACGTGGATCCCGGTGACGCAGGCCTGGGTGAGCGTCGGGGGCTGGTCGGCGGCCGACGCGCGCTCCTGGAAGTGCAGGTCATCCACGAGCTGCTTGACCAGCCCGACCGCCGTGTACGGCTCCGCGGCCTCTCCCGCGCTGCCCCCGAATTCCGGCAGGTACGACGTCTGCAGGTCCTCGATCACATAGATCCCGTCGTGCCGCAAGTACGGCAGCAGCGCATGAAAGGCCGTCCGGATGTCCTCGGCCACATGGCTGCCGTCGTCGATGACAATGTCGAACGGACCGTATAGGTCACCGATCGCGGCCAACTCCTCGGCCACTCGCTGATCGGCCACGGCGGCGGTCAGCCGGCGTTGATTCAGCAGCGACTTGTCAAATATGTCGACACCGACGATGAGCCCACGGTGGAAATATCTCTTCCACATCTTCAGAGAAGCGCCACCCAACTCGCGATCCTCGCCGCCGATGCCGATCTCCAACAAGCGGACGGGATGGTCCCTGAACCGCTCGAAATGGTGTTCGTAGTGAGGGGCGTACCAATGGAGGCTGGCCCATTTGTCCGATCCGTAGCGGACAGCGAGGGCGCCCAGATCAACCGAGTCGTTACCGCATCCCGAGAGAAGCGTGTCGGTCGCGAGAGCCGTGTCGCGAAGATACCCGAGATGTTCGAGCCCCGAAGGGAGGAACGCGTTACGGAAGTCCCCCGTGCGCCGGTGCCCGACCGGCCCGAAAATGCGGCGGACGAGATCCAGGACGTCGATCTCCAGCACCATCTGGACGGCGCGACCATCGCCGTTCACCTGGCTGATCGGCTCGTCGCGCATTACCCGGAGTAGGGTCCTGCGCCGTCGCACACCGTGTACGACTTCCAGGGCGATGGTGACCGCCGTGGTGTTCTCCGGCGGGGGGCACCGAAAGACGATCTCGTCGATGAGGATCTCACCGACGGTGTCCAGACCGAGCTCGTCGACCAGTTCGGCGACGGCCGCGTCCGGCGCGGTACCGGCAGTGATCAGTCGCTCGACGTGCTCGGCGTCGAGCTTGTCATTCGAGGACATGGGCATCACATCGATTCCGGGGCGTGAGCCGGCTGACGGCCGCCGTGCGAGGTCAGGCTCTTTATGATCATGTTGTCGACCGCACGGGCAGGCAGCAGGTCGATGATCAGGCTGCGCATCCTGGCGTCCCATCCCAGCCGACGCTGCACCGGGGGCCGGCGCATGGACACCAGCCGGACCACCGCTTCCGCCACCGCCTCCGGCGACTGCCCCTGGTGCCGCCCGCGCTCGGCCACCGCCGCGACACCGGCGGCGAAGGCCTGATAGGACGGATGGCCGGACCAGGAACCCCGGCCCGCGCGCAGGTCCGCGACGATGCGGTCCCACAGCCTGGTGTTGACCGAGCCGGGCTGGAAGGCCACCACGGTCACTCCCTGCGCACGCACCTCCCGGCGCAGCGCCACCGCGATGGCCTCGAAGGCCGCCTTGGCGGACCCGTACGGCCCCGCCAGCGGCAGGGTGAACTTGGCGGCGTCGGAGCCGATGTTGACGATCCGGCCACCGGCCCTGCGCAGCAGGGGGAGCATCGCCTGGATGACCGCGACCTGTCCGAGGACGTTGACCTCGAACAGGTTTCGCAGCTCGTCGAGGGTCACATGCTCGATCGGAGCCATCGCGACGGCACCGGCGTTGTTCACCAGCACGTCCAGCCCCGACTCGCCCACCTCGGCCTCGATGCGCGCGGCGGCCGCCTTGACGTCCGGCAGTTCGCGGACGTCGAGCCGGATCGCCGTGATCGTCTCGGCGGCGGCGCGCAGCCGCTCCCCATCTTCCGCCGAGCGAACTCCCGCGTACACCCGCATGCCGCGCCGGGCCAGCGCCAGCGCCGTGCTCTTCCCGATCCCCTGAGAACTCCCGGTGACCAGCGCGCTACGACCTTTCAACTCCACTGGTGCGGCTCCTTCGCTCGATGCCGGCGTCGCGAGCCGTCCGGTGCGGAAACGACGTCACGGCGGGATTCACGGGTAGGGCGATTCACGGATAGGACGGGTCACGGATAGGACGGGTCACGGATAGGACGGGTCACGGATAGGACACGGCACGCGGATCGACGGCGTATCAACGCGGTACAGACCCGCTGGTCGGCCGGTTACGAGAGCCGGTCACGAGAGCCGGTCACGAGAAGAGCACCGGCTGCTGGTCGGCGACCAGCACCTGGTGATGCAGCCGCTGGAGGTCCCGCGACGGGTCGAGGCCGAGCTGCGTGGCCAGCTGGCTGCGCAGATCGGCGTACACGCCGAGCGCCTCTCCCCGGCGACCGCACCGGCTGAGGGTGATCATGAGCTGGGCGCTCAGCCACTCGTTCACGGGATCCTCGACGACCAGCGAGCGGATCTCCGAGATCAGTTCCCGATGGCGGCCCAACCGCATGTCCGCCATGATCCGGAGCTCCTTGGCGCTCCTGCGCTCCTCTTCGAGGAAGGTGGCGTACGCGCTCAGGGTCTGGCCCAACGGCACGTTCCCGAGTGCGGGGCCCCGCCACATATCCAGCGCTTCACGCAGCGTGATGGCGGCGTCCTCGGGCTGATCGTCACTGAGTAGTTGACGCCCCTTCGCCACGAGACCGCAGAAGATATTGGCATCGACCATATCCTCGGCGAGTCGCAGCAGATAGCCGTGGGTCTTTGTCGCCAGGAGGTCGACGCCGGCCGGTCCGAGGCGTTCGATGAATATCTTGCGCAGGTGGTAGATATACGTGCGAGCGGTCGCCACCGAGGTCCTCGGCGGCCCATCACCCCAAATCTCGCCGATGATGGTGTCGATGCTCACCACGCGATTCGCATGGAGCGCGATGAGAGCGAGCACCGTCCTTTCTTTGGGCGGATCGGGAGTGAAGTCTGATTTGCCGTTGAGTTCGACCTGAAAAGCCCCCAGCATGGAAATTCTCATGAACCGACGCTCCGCACTTCTCCGAGGGTTCGGAACCCATTCTCGACTACGCATCAATAAGAATAGAACTGCCTTTTCATGGTCTTGGGAATTCAGGGTCTTCGCGTTCGACCGGAGGCAGGTTGTCAGCCGCCCCGGGCGCCGCCGGTCGACCGGTGACCGAGGCCGGCGGCGACCGGGCGGCGCACGTGCGCGACGCCGAGCCGGGAGCTCCACCCCGCCCTCGACCGCGAGCCGCCCGGTGGACTCCTCGGATCTGCCGGCACCGGGGCGGTATTCGGCTGCCACCCGCCACCCCCTCGTCGCCCTGCCCGCACTCCGCGAAGAGTGTGATCTTCTACGGCACCCGCGCACGTGCCCGTCGATCATCCGTACGCATGCGGTAAGTGCCGCATTTAACAGTGCCTCTAGCGTGCTTCTTGATTCCCTCAATCTGCCTCAAGCAAGGTCTAAAAACATCACGGGTGGCACGGATCTTTTCCTGGGTATGAGTGAGTAGACATGATCACGGCCATGCCTAACTGCGTAACCAGGCAGAGCGGGGGGCCAGATGCGTACAGTGAGTAATCTGCCATGACAGTCGAGTATTCGAAGCCGCGTTTTACCCGGCGTGAAGTAGATGTCCTCGTTTTGGTGGCGACGGAGTGTGCGAACTCCGAGATCGCGACGGAGCTCGGGATCAGCGTCCGGACGGTGGAGAGCCACGTCAGGAACATGCTCCGCAAGTCGGGCCGCAGGAGCCGGGCGGGCCTGGTCGCCCACGGTTACGCCTCCGGGATACTTCTGCACGGAGTGTGGCCCCCGCGGTGCGCGGCGCGCGTGACTCCCCGTAACCGCGCCGCCTGAGCCACCGGGTGCCCCGCGCGGGGCGGGGCGGCACCCGTCTCGTGCGAACGGCGGTCGCCCGTCTCAGTGCGAACGGCGCTCGCCCGTCCACGTGCCCGGCGCGAAGCGGTCGGCGTGGTCGGCGGCCCACTCCCGGAAGGTCCGGGCCGGCCAGCGCGTGAGCCGCTCGACGGTCGGTTGGACGCGGGTCCGCAACTCGACGTCGGCGCTGCCCCACATCCCGACCAGAGCGTCCACCATCTCCTCCGGCAGGTGCCGGAGCATGGCCCGTCTGGCGTCGGCCGGGGTGATCTCCTCCAGGCGCAGGGCCCGGTCGAGGACGTCGCCGAGGACGCGCACCTGATCGAGGGTGGTCAGCACCTCGGGTCCCGTCACCGGATATACCTGGCGCCGGTGCCCCTCGCCGACGAGCGCGGCCACCGCGACGGCCGCGAGGTCGCGCGGATCGATGGGGACTGACGGCGACGCGCCGAACGGCGCCCGGACCACCCCCGCGACGACGATCTGCGGTGCCCACCGCAGCGCGTTGGACATGAAACCGCTGGCACGCAGGATCGTCCATCCCATGTCCGAGCGACGCAGCGCGTTCTCGGCCGCCCGTTGCCAGCGGGCGAGCGCGCCACCATCGCGCTCCTCGACGGCGAGCGAGGAGAGCTGGACGATGTGCCGCACACCGGCGGCTTCCGCCGCCTCCACGAGGTTCCGGTCGTGTTCGGCCCGCAGGTACGTCATCCCGGTCAGGAACACCGACCGAATCCCGCGCAGCGGTGCCGCCAGGGTGGCCGGATCGCCCAGGTCGCCACCCGCCACCTCCACGTCGGGCGGGAAGGAGACCGCTGCCGGGTCACGGGTCAGTGCGCGGACCTTCTCCCCGGTGTGGCGGAGTTGCTCCACCACCTCTCGACCCACGGTGCCCGTCGCCCCACATACCAGAATCATGTCAGTAGATGCCTTCGGGAGTGGCGCGGGTGATCTGGAGTGGACGGACATTGGCGACACCGTCGCAGGGCCATTCCGGGCCCGTGTCGTACCGCATCGCCTGGTCGCGCTCCAGGATGTTCGGCAGGAAGAGGTCCTCGTGCAGGACGGTCAGGCGTACCCGTCCCATCGCGCCATAGCTGACCACCTGCCGCCAGTCCTGCTTGTCGGTGACGGCCATGGTGACGTGCGGATACGTCGGTACGTAAGGCAGGATCCCGCCGTCCGGCGCGGCGGGCAGTCCCGCGGCGACGCCAAAGGTGTTGCCGTAGGTACGCCCGACGATTCCGCCGGCCAGGACCTCCCTGAAGGCGCGGTTCATGGCCGGGGTGATCTGCGTGCCGGCCACCCGGATTCCCTTGAGCGTCCGCGCCAGGTCGGGGGCCTCCTGTACGAAGGCCCGGAACAACGTGGGGGTCGTGCTCATGTAGTCGATGGACTGAAGCTCGACGATGTTGGCGATCTGGTCAACGACGTGGCGGGTGTACGCCTCGGCCTCAGCCGGCCGGCCCGCACGCACCAGGCGTTTGACCCACCTCGGATCGACGTCGATCACGAATACGCGCGCGTCGTCATACTCCGTGAGCTCCGCGACGCCGTGACCGATGATGTGGGGCCCGGTCGGCGTCGCCTGCAGCCACGCCCGCCCCGGTTCGAATCCCTCGGCCCGCAACGACCAGCGGCGCCAGATCCCGCGCTGGCGCAGCATCCGCGTGGTGTAGAAAACGCGGCAAGGATCGCCGGTGGTGCCGCCCGAGTCGAAGACGCGCCCGATCAACGGCCTCGGCACCGATCTGGGCACGAGGTCGGCGGGATCGAGCGTACGCAGATCGACCAGCGGGAACGGGCCGAACGCGGCCATCTCGTCGTAGCGGGTCACGTCCCTCGGGTCGAAGGGCAGGCTGGCCGCGCGCTTGAGCCAGTAGGGGCTTCCGCCTTCGGGGTCGAAGTGCCGCGCGATCACCTTTCGGGTCCACTCGTCGAGGTCCTGGTCCAGGAACTGTTCGATCAGGGCGTCCACGACGGCCTCCTCACCGCTCGGTCGGCAGCATCCCGAATTCCTGAATGGCGTCCAGCGCCTCGGACAGATGCTTCGGCTTGTCGATATGGACAGCGGCGTGTTCCAGCGCCCCGAGGTACAGATCCACCGCGGCGGGGCCGACCAGGAAGGACAGCTCGACCTCGTGCCGGTCGAGGCATTCGAGCATCCGGGGGAGGCTGAGGGGGTCGGTCTGGTTCCTGCGGAACACCTCGCGCACCTGGTCCGCGGTCGCGTACAGACCGGGCTCCATGCCTCCGCAGAACGGGACCTCAGGGTTCGCGAAGGTCATGGTGGCGATCTGCGGTTCCAGGGCCTCGCGGACGTAGTTCCGCAGCGGTGAGTGGAAGGCTATGGAGCTCTCCGGCGGAATCTCGAGCGCCTCCTTGTCCGGCATCCGCTCGGCGAGCCGGTGCAGGGCTTCCTGATGGCCGGAAAGCTGCACCAGCCGCGAGGACCGGCCGGCGACGCGCCCGATCTCCACCGCGACGTACACCCCCTCCGGGAACCCGCCGACGAACTCCTCGGGATCGAGGCCGGCGGGTACGAACAGCTTGGCCATGCCCTGCGGCGGGTCGAACCTCAGCGGTATCTCGCGCAGGCGCGCGAGGAGCTCGAACAGTTCCCGCCTCTCCACGGCGCCGACGACCGCGGCGGCGGTCATGGCGCCCAGGCTCATTCCCGCGACGATGTCCGGCCGGACCCCGTGCTCGGCCAGGACATCGCAGACGCCGAGCACCACCGCCGCCCGCCTGATCGCACCCACTTCCCGGTATTCGGCGAACGGATCCGCCCCCCAGGAGAGCAGCCGTTCCACCGGTACGCCGGTCCACTCGGCCACCTGCTCGTAGACGCTGCTCACGGCGGGATACGCCTCGTACAGATCGGTGCCGAGTCCCGGTTGATCGTGCAGCCCACCGTCGATGATGTACGCCAACGCCATGCTCTCGCCCCTAACCGTGGATTTCACTGGCTCCTGAATGTCACACCGCCGGTTCGGAGCCGCTTGGAGTGCCCGTGGAGTGCCGCCGGTCACCCGGCCGGCTCGGTCGCCCACAGCCCGGTCCGCGCCATCTCCTCCCATGAGGTGATCCGGGCGCCGTACAACACCTCCATGAAGCGCAGCACGGCGGCCGGGTCGAGGTGGAGGCTGGTCGTGCAGTCGGACAGGACCGTGACGTGGTAGCCCTTCTGGAATGCCGTCCGCGCGGTCGAGTCGACGCAGACATCGCTGTAGAGCCCGGCCAGCACCACCGTGCTCACGCCTCGCGAGGCCAGATACTCCTCGAATCCCGCGGTGAGGAACGCGTCGAAGTGGGCGCGCTTGGTGAACACCCGTTCGCCCGGCGCCGGCTCCACGCGGTGGAACTCAGCGCCCCAGGTGTGTTCCCGGCACCGGGGTCGCTTGCCCAGTCGCCGGTTGCGTTCCCGCCAGCTCGGTCCCTGGTACTTCTCGTCGCCGAGGAAGCGGACGAAGATGACCTCCACGCCCGCTTGTCTGGCCACCCCGACGGACCGGCGGGTGTTCTCCACCACCGCGGACACCGTGGCCCGGTCGAGCGGGCGACCGGAACCGGAGCTGTCGCTGAGGCAGAAGTCGTTCTGCATGTCGATCACGAGCAGCGCGGCGCGCCGTCCGGCCGCGTCGTTCGCGGCGGCCGGTATCACCGTGCTCTTCCGGGTGGTCATGGCCGATGCCCTACCGGGTCCCTGACCACCCGCGGCGTGACTCCAGGGCCTCGCACAGAGCGTTCACCACCGACGTGGTGCTCTGCCGGCCGCCCATGTCGGCGGTGACCAGACCGCGCTCGGTGAGCCGCTCCAGCCCGTGCTCGACGAGTCGCTCGGCGCCGTCGCAGGCGGCATGCCGCTGCATGATGGCGGCCGCGGCCCGGATGGCCGCGGTCGGGTTGACCAGATCCTTCCCCTCCAGGCTGTCGGCGGAGCCGTGCACCGTCTGGAACTCGGCCAGCCCGGCCAGGTCAGGGTGGAGGTACACGTTCTCGCTGAAGCGACTCTCCTGGCGGCCCAGGCCGAGCCAGTCCAGCAGCACCACGTGCATGATGTCGGCCCATTCGTTGCCTCCGATGACGAGCACCCGGCCGGACAGGCCGCCGGCGATGAGGTCGCGGTTGGCGGTGTCCGGCTGGCACAGTTCGATCTCGATGTCGTAACGCCGGGAGAGTTCGCTCACCCAGCCGCTCAGCGCGCCATCGAGCAGGTGGAACTTGTACGCCATGATCACGCGGTCGATCGGCCGGTCCCCCCAGTGCAGCCGCGCCCGCTCCAGCGCGAACGAGACGACCTTCTCAGTGGTGTGCCTGCTGAACTGGAACGTGCGCGTCACGACACCGTCGTGGTGTGTGTTGAAGCCGGTGTAGAAACCCTGGGCCTGGTCGCGAACCAGAAGGAGTGACACGAGATCCGTGTCGAGGGCGTCGACCTTGACCGAGTGCAGGCGCTCTCGCACGATGTACAGCGACTGGGCGTTGATCGCGGTCCGGAATATCGCCGTGACTCCCCGGCTGGCCTGACCGCGGCAGAACTCCTCGTAGTGGCGCGCGTCCTCGGCCGTCGCCTCCTTGATGCGACCGGCGTCGAGCTCTGGAAGCAGCGAGAAGTACGAGCCGTAGATCCGGGATGATCGACTGATCACGGGCCGCACCGCGTAGATGTCCCCGAGCTTCCCGATGACCTGCTCGAACGCGCTCGCCAGTTCGGCACCCGTGCCCCGGCCCACCGCCAGGCCGATCTGAACCTTGCTGCCCATGCTTTGTCCTCATCGTCGGTCGGATGGATCCGCGAGTACTGAGGGCAACCCCACCAGGCCGCCATCGGAACGCGATCGAGTAGCCATCGACTCCGAGAAAATAAGACTGATCCCAATATTGATATGAGACCAAGTATGGTACGGTACTTCTATGAGTACAGACCTGCCCCACGAAGAGACCGTGAAGACCCGACACGAACGGCGGCGGATCCAGACCAGGGAACGGATCGCCGACACGGCCCTGACCCTGTTCAGCGAGCGCGGCTACGACGCGGTGACCATCGCCGAGATCGCCGAGGCCGCCGACGTCGCGAAACAGACCGTCGTCAACCACTTCCCGGCCAAGGAGGACCTCCTCCTTGCCTGGCACCGCCCGGTGGAGGCCGACGTGATCGACCTGATCGACCAGCTTCCCCTGAGCACCCCGCTACCGGAGTTCCTCAAGGAGGAACTGCCGCGCATGTTCGCGAAACTGCCGGAGACACCGAAGGCCCCCCAAGGCGGCGGCGGACGGGCCGCGGGCCCCCAAGGCGGCGGACGGGCCGCGGGCGACCCGCAAGTCGGCGGCGGGCGAGCCGGGGGCGACCCGCGCCTCGCCCTCTTGGGGGCGATCATCATGAAGAGCCCCTCGATACAGGACGCGTTGCGGCGGCGCGGCAGCCGTTACCAGGAGGACCTGGCGGCGATCCTGTCCGACCGGGTGCCCGCGCGGCTGGGACCTGTCGCGGCACGCGCACTCGCCGCCTTCATCCTGACCACGGTCACCGCCATGGTCGAAGAGGCGATGCGACTACGGGCCGGAGGCCAACCGGCGGAGCAGATCACCGCCGCCCTCACCGAGACGGCCGGCCGCGCACTGGACATCCTGGACACCGGCCTCGGCGGAGCGGAGACGCCATCCGCGTAGCTAATTGGATCGATACCATTGTTGGCACCGATCCAATTCTGGTACGCTACTGGTGTTAAAGCTGCGACAGAAGGCATCAACCCGACGTGATCGACCAGCTTCCTCCGAGTGCTCCGCCGCCGGGGAAGCCCCCAAGGTGCGCCACTCGCAACTCTCTGGGAGCAGGTATGACAACGCAGCCCGTTGTCGAAGCGCGCGGCATCGTGAAACGCTTCGGCTCGACGACCGCCCTGCAAGACGTTGATCTGTCCGTTCCGACCGGCACCGTCTACGGCCTGCTCGGCCCCAACGGCGCGGGCAAGACGACGATGATCCGGATCTTGTCGACCCTTCTGCGGCCGGACGCCGGCACCGCCCGGGTGGCCGGACACGATGTCGTCCGCCAGGCGACCGCGGTGCGCTATCAGATCGGGTTGACCGGCCAGTTCGCCGCCGTGGACGAGAAGCTGACGGGACGAGAGAACCTACGCCTGTTCGGCCGCCTCTACCATCTGCCGGGACAACTGATCCGGCAGCGTGCCGAGGAACTGCTGGCGCGGTTCGACCTGTTAGAGGCCGCCGGACGGGTGGTGCGGACCTACTCCGGCGGCATGCGGCGCCGCCTGGACGTGGCGGCCAGCCTCATGATCGAGCCGGCCGTGCTGTTTCTCGACGAGCCGACCACCGGGCTGGACCCACGCAGCCGCAACCAGGTCTGGGACCTGGTCCGCGGCCTGGTCCGCGAGGGGACCACGGTGCTCCTGACGACGCAATATCTCGACGAGGCCGACCAGCTCGCCGACCGGATCGCGGTCATCGACCGCGGCCGGCTGATCGCCGACGGCACCCCCACCGACCTCAAAGCCAGCATCGGCGGCGCACGCGTCGAGGTCGTGGTCGAAGACCCGGCCACCCTGCCGGTCGCCGCCGCGGCACTCGCCCAGGCGTTCACCACCGAACCCCACATCACCCCGGGTGCCCGCAGGGTCAGCGCGCTGACCGAAGGCGCCAGAGACGACCTGCTGACCGCTGTCCGCGCGCTGGACGCGGCGGACGTCACCGTCGAGGACATCACCCTGCGCAGACCGACACTCGACGACGTCTTCCTCCGTCTGACCGGCCACACCACCACCGAAGAGCAGGAGACACCGTGACGTCCACATCCGCAGCGCCCGCGGTCGCGGGCCCGCTCTCCCGGCTGGGCTGGGCCATCCGCGACGGATGGGCGGTGGCCGGCCGGGAATTCAGCCAACTCCGCCACCACCCCGGCGAACTGGTCGGCGCGATGATCGTCCCGGTCATCATGGTGCTTCTGTTCGGCTACGTCTTCGGAAGCGCCATCAACGTGCCGGGCGGCGGCAGCTACCGCGAATATCTCATGCCGGGGCTGTTCGCCATGACCGCCATCACCGGAGTCATCGCCAGCGCCCTGCTCATCTCCAAGGACATCGCCGAAGGCGTCATGGACCGATTCCGCTCCATGCCCATGGCACGGTCGGCCATCCCCTTCGGCCGCACCCTCGCCGACCTGGCCACCGGCATCATCACCACCGCCATGATGGCCGGCGTGGGACTCCTGGTCGGCTGGCGAGCCCACAACGGCCTGGCCGCCACGCTGGCCGGATTCGGCCTCATCCTTCTCGTCCGCTTCGCGGTCAGCTGGATCGGCGTCACCGTCGGCCTCTCCATCAGCCCCGAGACCGCGAACGCGCTCATCCCCATCCTTTTCCCGATCTCGGCGCTGTCCAACAGCTTCGTCCCCACCGACGGCATGCCCACCTGGCTCCGCTTCATCGCCGACTGGAATCCCATCAGCGCCCTCGTCGCCGCCAGCCGCCAACTCTTCGGAAACCCCACCATCACCCCCACAGAGGGATCATGGCCGCTGCAGCACCCCCTCACCGCCACCCTGGCCTGGTCCATCGCCATCCTCGTCGTCTTCATCCCACTGGCGACATGGAGATTCCAACGAACCACCCGGTAGAGCCGGTCTTTTCCAGTGACGGCGGGGCCATGGCGTGGGTCGCCTGAAGGCGTTGATCCCGGCCCAGAAAACAGTAAAACCGCCTAGTGAACTAGGCGGTTTTACCTGGCCAGAAGACCTTCGCTGGTGCGCCGCCAGGGACTCGAACCCCGGACCCGCTGATTAAGAGTCAGCTGCTCTAACCAACTGAGCTAGCGGCGCCCGCAACAGAAGTAACTGTAGCAGCCACCGCGCACCACCCAGCACATCATCCGAGCCGCTCGCCCAGCCCCTCGTAGGCCTCCAGCACCGTCTCCCAGAACCGCTTCACATCCAGCGATGTGGCCACCAGCGCGTTGGGCCGCGCGTCTCGGAGTTTGAAGTCGGTGACCGTCATTCCCGAGGTGTGCCGGCCGATCGTCTCCACGTCCACCCGCGCCGGTACGCAGGTGAAGAGCGCGGGGTCGAGCACGTACGCCACGGCGCACGCGTCATGGATGCCCGGCCCGGAGTCGGCCGTGACCTCACCGTAGGACTGGGCGGCCGGGACCAGCAGGTCGGACAGCCGGCCGAGCGGGCGCATCCGGTCCAGCACCTCGGTGGTCACCGCGGCCGTGAGGGTCACGTCGAGGCCGAGCATCTTCACCGTCCAACCGGCGTCGAAGACGATGGCGGCCGCCTCCGGATCGGCCTTCATGTTGAACTCCGCCGCGGGAGTCGTGTTGCCGCGGGTGTAGGAGCCGCCCATGATCACGAAGTCGCGGGCCCACTCCACGACGCGTGGCTCCCGGCGTACGGCCAGCGCGATGTTGGTCAGCGGGCCGATGGCGACCAGCGTGATCTCGCCCGGAGCGGCCCGCAGGCTCTCCACGATGAAGTCCACGGCGTGGCCGTCGGAAACGGGGCGGGTCGCCGGTGGGAGGACGGCGTCGCCGAGGCCGGACAGACCATGGATGTCGGCGGCGCGGACCGTGGGGCACACCAGCGCGCCCGCGCTGCCGGGAACGACCGGAACGTCGCCGAGATCGAGAAATTCCCTGAGTGCCAGCGCGTTGGCCGTGGTCAACGCGAGGTCGACGTTGCCGCCTACCGTGGTGATACCCACGAGTTCGAGGGCCGGGGTGCCCGCCACCAGCGCCAGGGCCAGCGCGTCGTCGATGCCGGGATCGCAGTCAATGAGGACCTTTGTCACAGAACCGAACAATACGCATGAATCGGGGCCGGACAGTCCCCCAACTGTCCGGCCCCGACCGAGGGCGGTCCAGGCCGGCGCTTTCCCCCAAAAACGCCGGCGGTCCCGCACTGCGAACGACGGTCCCCCTCCGCGTCCGCTCTTCGGTAAAAGTCTGCAAGTCAGTCGCAGGACTCTTGACCTGCCTCGACACTACCGAGACGAATGCAACGAACGTGTCATAGGGGGGTCGAATGTCCGCCTAATCCGGTTACGGGATTACCAAACGGACCTCCGTACCTTCCTGGAGGGAGCGACTGACCGTGCAGTACTTCGCGTGCACCCGATCCGCTACCGCCCGGAAGACCTCGTCCGCCTGCTCGGAGGGGACTTCGACGTCATAGGTCACCGTGACGGGACCCAGCAGGTTCGGCTCGACCTTCTCCGATTCGACGGTCATCGACAGGCGGATCAGCCTTTGCCCGCGCTTGGCGGTCAGGGGCTCCACGGTCACGATGTTGCACCCGCCCACCGCCGCGAGCAGCAGCTCGACGGGCGTGAACGCGCCCTCCTCGTCGCCGGCCCCGATCTGTACCTCCGCGCCGCGGGCGTTCGTCGCCCGGAACCCGCCGTCTTCGGTCCGCTCAACTCGTACGTTAGCCATGTTTCAGACACTACTCAGACGCCTCTCATGTTCGGCGAGCATCGTCTATCCCATGGCTAGCGAGGCAAAGGCGAATCAGCCTCTCATCGTGTTCTGGTGCGGTGTGGCGGTCGCGGAGTTCGGGGCGATCCAACCGGGGTTCGGTTACCCCTGGCGGCCCTCCGCGTGGGCCGTCGCCGGACTGCTGGTGACGCTCGGGCTGCTGTCGGCCAGGGCGCCGGAACTCCTCCGTTCGGAGCAGGTCAGGCGGCGCCTGCGCCTGGCCGGGTACGTGGCGGGCACGCTGCTGGTGGCGCACCAGCTCAGCTCCACCGCCTATGTGACCAGCGCCAGCCGCACCGGCTCGCTCCTGCTGTACGGCATCGCGGCCGTGATGGCCGTCTGGCACCACGGCGTACGGGCCACCACCCGGGGCTCCCTGCTCATTGTCGCCGATCTCGAACCCGCCGGGCTGCGCGACCTGCTCGCCACCCGCACGGGCGACACCGTGACCGTCTACCGGACCGACCGGGTGACCGACGAGCTGCGCGAGCTGGAGGCCGAGCACGGCCTGGTGCTCGTCGAGGGCGAGGAGCACGACCCCCGGGCCAAGGAGCGGCTCAGCGCCTCGGGATTGCGCCGCCAGGTGCCCGACATCGCCGAACGCACCGTGATCGTCGCCGGACCCCGGCCCTTCCAGCGGTACGTCCGGGGCGCCCTGACCCGGCTATCCGTACCAAAGGCGCAGGTCAGGACAACTCGTTTCAAACCCAAGCCTAGGGTTTAACCAGGCATTACGCGCGCCGTGGGACGGTTGCTGCGAACAAGGAGGCAAGGTGACGACTTTCCCCGGAAGCGCCCGTGTCGAAATGGTCATGGGCATACCGGTCAGCGTGGACATCCGCACCGCCCTGCCACGGCGCGAGCTGGCCCCCGTACTCGACGACGCCTTCGCCTGGCTGCGCTGGGTGGACGAGACGTTCAACCCCGCCAGGGAAGACAGCCAGATCAGCGCACTGAACCGCGGTGGGACCATCCGGCAGGTCCCGGAGCTCATCGAGGTGCTGCATCGCTGCGACGAGCTCAGCGAGGCGACCGGCGGGTGGTTCGAGTCCCGCATCAACGGCGTCATAGACGCCTCCGGCTACATCAAGGGCTGGGCGCTCGAACGGCTCTCCCGCGCGCTGACCAACGCCGGCGCCGTCGATCACCACATCAACGCCGGTGGGGACATCAGGGTGCGCGGCTCGGCCGCCCCCGGCAAGCGCTGGCAGATCGGCGTCCGTGATCCGCGTACCGATCGGGTGCGCACGGTCGTGTTCACCCACGACCTGGGCATCGCCACCACGGGCGGCGCGAAGGTCGTCGATCCGCGCACCGGAATCAAGCAGGACACCCTCGGGTCGGTCACCGTGCTCGGCCCCGACCTGGGCGCCGCCGACGCTTACGCGACGGCGATGTACGCCATGGGGCCGGTGCTGGGCAGGCGCTTCGCCATGGAGCTCGCGGCGGCCGGGCCGTACCAGACCATGATCATCGGCCGTGACGACCAGGAGGTCATCACCACGTCCGGCTTCGCCGCCTACAGCAGCCCGGAAGCCCTGCTGGCGGGCTGAGGCGGCCTTCGGGCTGCGCGGCTTTGCGAGTCGCGCGGCTTTGCGGGTCGCGCAGCCTTGCGGGTCGCGCAGCCTTGCGGGTCGCGCAGCCTTGCGAGTCGCGCGGGCGTTCGATCGGCGCGGAACGGAACAGCTGTGGGGTGGAAGCGCTAGGCCTCGGGATGCTTGCTCAGATATTCGATGTAGACCGGCCGCAGAGCCTCGCCCAGCTCGCCTTCGCCGGCCGCCAGGGCATCGCTGAGCAGCGCGGACACCCGGCTGAGGTCGTTGGCGGTCTCGGTGTCGTGACCGCTGGCGGCCTCGGCCGCCGGGATCACTCGCAACAGGTTCCACAGAAAGCCCAGATCGCCGTGGCGCACGGCGTAGCTGACCGCGCGATCGTGCAGCTCGCTGGCCGACAGCGATTCGAATCCATCCGAGTCCATCTCGCTCCCTTCCCCCGACTGCCTCTTCCCAGCGTTGCCCCTCGGTAACGCCTATCGACAAGGCGTATCACAGTGGGTGGCCGGGCGGCACATATCCGCTCATCACGGAGTGCCTCTATCGGAGCACCGATCGGTAATGGGAGGATCAACCAGCGTGAGATTCATCATCAGAACCCTGGCGGCCGCGGTCGCCCTCTGGGTCGCCATCCAGTTCGTCCCTGGCATTCAGATCGCCGGGTCGAACACCCCCAAATACTGGGGCACCCTGCTCATCGTCGCCCTGATCTTCGGCCTCATCAACGCCATCGTGAAGCCGATCATCAAAACGCTGGGCTGTGCACTGATCGTGCTGACGCTGGGGTTGTTCCTCCTCGTGATCAACGCGGCCATGCTGCTGCTGACGAGCTGGATCTCCGGCCAGCTCGACATCCCCTTCCATGTCGCCAACTTCTATCCGGCCGCCTTCTGGGGCGCGATCATCATCAGCGTCGTCAGCTGGCTGCTCGGTCTGTTCATCCCCGACAACGATTGATCCCGGTGGAGCTCGGCGGTGCCGGTCTGACCTGCGCGCGGGTCCATGCGGCGGCGTACGGCGCGGCCCGGGTCACGATCTCCTCACTGGATCGGGCCCGGGCCGCGCCGGCCGAGCCGCGCCACCGGAGCCGCTGGAGATCGTGCTCGCCTGCGAGCGCGTCGCCGTCACAAGAGGCCCGATGTCCCCGACCGTCCCCTCTCGGATGACCTCCACGCCGCACGGCTGCTGCTCTCACAACCTTTTCGATCTTGTACGGCAAGCGGTGGGCACCCGCCCCCCACCGCACGGAGCTGAGGGCCTCCAGGAAGACGGCCGCTGACCGGCACAGACATCCCGCCGTTACGGCCCGCGGAAGACAGGCGGCCAGCCACCACGACCCCCCGACGACAGACACCCGCCCGCTCGCCGCCAAAGCCCCGCCCACCGACGACCAGCAACCCGCCGCTACGGACCGCCCGCGACCGACAGGCGCCCCACCGAGCCCCGTTCGCGAAGTGTCGGCTGCTGCACCACCCTCCGACGCCGCGTCCCCCCGTCGGCCGCCGCCGACATGAGGCGCACCGCGGCCCGCACGATACCGTCGATGTCCCAGTCGACCGTCGTGAGCCCCGGTGTGAGCAGGCCCGACATCGGGTGGTTGTCGTAACCCATGACCGAGACGTCGCCGGGGATCGACAGCCCCAGCTCCGCCGCCGCCGCGTAAACGCCATAGGCGATCGAGTCGGCGAAGCAGAACACCGCGCTAGGCCGATGCGCGTCGAGGATGCGGTGGGCCGCGTCGGTGGCCGCCGCCAGGCCGTGGGGCGCGGTGGCCACCACGATGTCGAGGCCGAGGCGGTCGGCCTCGGCGGTGACGAGCACGTCGGCCGGACGGTCGGGGGTGCTGGTCAAAGTCGGCGTCAGGAGGGCGATCCGCCGATGGCCCATCGCGTGGAGGTGCTCCAGCGCGAGGGTGACGCCGCGGCGGTTGTCGAAGACCACTTCGCCGGCCGTGCCCGCCAGTGAGTCGCCGATCGCCACCACCGGCAGCGACTCGCACAGCTCCGACCAGAACGGCGCCGCCGGATCGACGGGCTGCACGATCATGCCGTCGACCCGCTGGTCGCGCAGCTGCTGGGCCAGCGCCCGCTCGCGGGCCGGGTCGCCGACCGCGTCGAGGATCAGCGCGTAGCGGTCCTTCTCCCGCAGGCCCCTGCTGATGCCGACGGCCAGCGACTGCTGCCAGAGGTCTTCGAGGGAGCCGCAGAGCAGCCCGATCATGTTGGTGCGCCCGCTGGCCAGGGCCCTGGCGATGGGGTCGGCCTCGTAGCCGAGCTCGGCGGCGGCGGCGCGGACCCGCTCCATGGTCTCCTCGGAGACCTGCATGCCACGCAGCGCGTAGGAGACAGCGGCCGGCGACAGACCGGTCGCCTGGGCCACTTCCCGGATCGTCGCTCTCTTCCGTGGCATCTAGTCAGCCTATTGCGTGGCACCGACAGAAGCTCGCATGCCAAAGGGGCCGCCGGCGGGATTCGTCCCTATCGGGGGGCAAGCGGCCAACCGTTGACATTTGTCCAGTGAAGCGGTTCACTGAACCGTATCACTGAAACGGTTCACAGCATGAAGTTCCAGCGTGATAGGTTTACCTGCAATACTAGTAGGAAATAGAGGGAGGTGTGGTCGTGATCATCGACATCCATCAGCATTTGTGGACCGGAACATTCGTCGAAGCGCTCCGCGATCGGACCGCGCCCCCCTACCTCGACGGCTGGACGCTGATCCTCGACGGCGAGCCGCCCTACGAGGTCGACCCCGCCGACCACACCGACCGGGACGTCACCGGGCTGGAGCTGGCCCTGGTCTCGCTGTCCAGCCCGCTCGGCATCGAGTTCCTGCCTCCGGAGGAGGCGTGGCCGCTGCTCGACGCCTACCACGAGGGCGCGCTCGGGCTGCCCGAGCCGTTCGGCGCGTGGGCCTCGACCTGCCACAGCGAGCCCGACCCCGAGCGCCTGGCCAAGGACCTCGACCGCGGGTTCGCCGGGCTGCAGATCCCGGCGACGGCCCTGCCCGACGACCGCCTGCTGGACGTGCTCACGGAGCGGGACCTGCCGCTGTTCGTCCATCCGGGCCCGGCCGCGGCCACGCCCGGCACACCGTCCTGGTGGCCCGCGCTCGTGCCGTACGTCCAGCAGATGCACGCGTCGTGGCACTACTTCCACGCGGTCGTCAGACCGCGCCATCCCAGGCTGCGCGTGTGCTTCGCGCTGCTGGCCGGGCTGGCCCCGCTCCACTCGGAGCGACTGATCGCGAGGGGCGGCACGGGCCGCGGCCTGGTGGACCCCGGCTGCTTCGTGGAGACCTCCTCGTACGGCCCGCGCGCGATCGACGCGATCGTCCGCGAGCTCGGCGTCGACGTCGTGGTCAACGGCTCCGACGCCCCCTACGCCACCGCACCCGACCCGGGGCTCGGCGAGGCAGCCGCCCACGCCATCCGGGTCACCAATCCCCGTCGTCTACTCGGCCGAAAGGAGACCCGTACGTGAGCGAGCTAATCCTCGAGCACCCCGGCATGAATCAGACCCAGGACGGGGGCGCCTGTGCTCGGCTCCCGGAGCGCACACTGGACCGGCGCGAGCTGCGCAAGCTGGTGAACGAGCTGGCAGCCGACCCGGCCGAGTGGCGCGATCAGGTGGAGTTCCCCGCCGACGGCGGCCGGCACTACGCCTCGCTCTACCGTGACGCCTACGTCGACGTCTGGCTCCTGTGCTGGCGGCCCGAGGATGACACGGGCTGGCACGACCACGACATCTCCTCGGGCGCGGTCCACGTGGTCCAGGGGGCGCTGCTGGAGTGCAACCCGCGCATCGGCGGCGAGCACCTGGAGACCGTGGTGTCGGAGGGCCAGTCGTTCTCGTTCGGCCCGGACCACATCCACCGGCTCAACGGTGCCGTGGACAACAGCGTCTCGATCCACGCCTATTCGCCGCCGCTGTGGCGGCTCGGCCAGTACTCCATCGACGACACCGGCGTCATGCGCCGCGTCTCGGTCAGCTACGCCGACGAGCTTCGTCCGATGGACGACGCGGTGGTGGCCTGAGCACGCAGCAGCTCGCGCAGGGCTCCACGTCGGGCAGCGCGATCCACAGGCAGCAGGTCCTGCGGAAGTAGCCGTCGTCGGCGGGCTCGATCAGCCCGTCGACCGGCTTGCCGACCTCGGCCAGCAGCGCCATGTAGTCACCCGCCACGAACTGCGTCAACGGGTGGGCGAACGCCTCCGCGGTCGAACCCCAGAGTGTCCGCTCACCCACTCTGGCCATCCGGCTGAGCACGCGTACCAGCGGCTCCTGCGACTCGGCCAGCGCCCGTCTGATCGGCGCGACGCCGGAGCCCCAGCTCACACGGCTGGCCGCGATCGTCACCCCCGCCCCGGACACCTTGAAGTACGTTTCGGCCGGCCGCATGGTCGGCACCCGCCCGTCGAGCGCCCAGCCGAGCGCCATCGGCAGCGTGTGCCAGTAGCCGTAGGTCTTCCAGAACAGCGCGGCACCGACGTGGCGCGGGGCGCTCCAGCGCGCCGCCGTCTGGTCGACCAGCTCCTCCAGCAGGGTGTACGGCGGGCGCAGCAGCTCCGAGGCGGCCGTCCAGGTCTCGTCCGGCGTGATGACCAGCTCGGGTTCGACCCCGATCACCCCGCCGCGCTCGTCGGCCAACCGCTGGAGCGCCTCCGTGAGCACGTGAAGTCCTTCCACTACCGGTAAGCCTTACCCAAGGTAGCAGGGCGCCCTGCGAACCAACCGGCCAGGAGTTGCGCCCCCAGCACCCCGAGCCCCGTCAGTAAGGGCACCGTCCACCCGCCGGACACCTGCCTGAGCAGCCCGAACAGCACCGGCCCCAGCGCGGCCACCGCGTACCCCACCGACTGCGCCACCGACGACAGCGCGGTCACCGATGCCGGGTCGGGCGCACGCAGCGCGATCAGCAGCAGCGCCAGCGCGAACGAGGCTCCCTGCCCGACCCCGAGCACGACCATCCACAGCCACGGCAGCCAGGGCGCGGCGACCGGGGCCAGCAACATGCCGAGGTATCCGGCCACGGTCAGCAGCCCCGCCCCGATCACGAACGGCACCTGCGACGGCCGCCGCCCGGCCAGGATCGGCACGCCGAGTGTGGCGCCCACCTGGACCAGGTTCGTCACGCTGAGCAGGTAGCCGGCCTGGTCGGCGGGCAGCCCGGCGTCATGGAAGATCGTCGGCAGCCAGGCCAGCAGCACGTAGAAGGTGAAGGACTGCAGGCCCATCAGGGCGGTCACGTACCAGGTGACCCGGCTGCGCAGCACCACCCCGAACGGCCGCGGCCCGCCCTGCGGCCCCGCCTGCCCGCGCAGCGCCTGCGGCAGCCAGAGCAACGCGGCCAGCAGCGCGGGTACGGCCATCAGCGCCGACATGCCGCGCCAGCCGTAGCCCGTGGCGTGCTCGACGGGGATCACCAGCGCCGAGGCGGTCGCGGCGCCGCCCACGATCGCGGAGCTGTAGACGCCGGTCATCAGGTTGACCCGGTCGGGGAAATATTCCTTGGTGATGCCGGGCATGGCCACGTTCATCACGGCGATGGCGGTGGCCGCGATCGCCGAGCCCACGTACAGCGCGGGGATGCCGTCGAGGCCGCGCAGCACCACGCCGGCGGCCAGCACGAGGAGCCCGGCGAGCAGCGTGCGGTCCAGGCCGATCCGGCGCGCGAGCAGCGGCGCGATCGGCCCGAACACGCCCAAGCAGACCACCATCACCGTGGTGATCCCACCGCCCGCCGCGGGCGTGAGACCGACGTCGTTCATGATCTCATCGAGGAGCGGGGAGATGCCGGCGATCGCGGGCCGCAGGTTCAGCGCGGCCAGCACGAACCCGGCGACGAGGAGTGCGGATCTCAGGGGCATAGAACCTCTACTCTCGCATAACGCTCTGACAACGTTGTCTGGCCGTCCTACTTGGGAAAGGATCCAAGGGTGAGACCGACGATGAAGGATGTCGCCACGGCAGCCGGGGTGGCGCTCAAGACGGTCTCGCGCGTCGTCAACGGCGAGCCGGGCGTCAACCCGGCGACGGCCGAACGGGTGCGCGAGGCCATCGACCGGCTGGGCTACAGCCGCAACGAGAGCGCGCGCGTGCTGCGCAGGGGCCGCACCGCGACCGTCGGGCTGGTCATCGAGGACGTCGCCGACCCGTTCTACGCGGGGCTGAGCCGGGCGGTCGAGGACGTGGTCATCGTCGAGGGCTGCCTGCTGCTGAGCGGCTCGTCCGGCGAGAAACCGGCCAGGGAGCGCGAGCTGGTGCGTACGTTCTGCGCCCGCCGGGTCGACGGCCTGATCGTGGTGCCCGCCGGTGACGACCACTCCTACCTGCGTCCCGAGCTCGACGCCGGGACGCCCGCGGTGTTCGCCGACCGGCCGCCCGGGCCTGGCCTGGACGTCGACACCGTGCTCAGCGACAACGCGGGCGGCGCCAGGGAGGCCGTCGGCCACCTCCTGGCACACGGCCACCGGCGGATCGCCATGCTCGGCGACCATCCGTCGATCTATACGGCGGCCGAGCGGCTGGCGGGCTACCGCGCGGCCCTCGGCCCGCTCTACGACCCCCGGCTGGTGGCGATGCACGCCCCGACGCCCGAGACGGTCCGGGACGATCTGGAGCGCATGCTGGCGCTCGACTCGCCGCCGACCGCCCTGTTCACCGGCAATGGGCGGCTCACCGTGACCGCGCTGCGTGCGCTGGGCGGGCGGCGGATGGGGCTGGTCGGGTTCGACGACTTCGAGCTGGCCGACCTGCTGACGCCCGGCGTGACGGTGGTGGCCCAGGACCCGGCCGGGATGGGCCGGGTGGCCGCCGAGCTGCTGTTCCGCCGCCTGGCGGGGGACGGCGGGCCGTCGGAGCACGTCGAGCTGCCGGTACGCCTCATCCCCCGCGGCTCGGGCGAACTACCTCCGTGACCTCCGAGGCGGAGACGGAGCGAGCTTCCGGGCGTAGTGTGCCGGACAGGGCCAGGGCGGCGAGGACGCCCGCGATGCCCGCCGCGAAGATCGCCGGTCCCGGGCCGATCGCCTCACCCAGGACACCGATCACCGCCGCGCCGATCGCCTGCCCGGTCATCAGCCCGGCCGACAGCAGCCCGAACGCCTGGCCGCGCGCCTCCTCCGGCACCGCGTCCACGAAGCGCCGCTGCAACCCGAGCTGGTAGGACACCCCGGCGGCGGACACGGCGGCCAGCACCGCCGCCCACGCCACGCCGGGCGCCATGAGGAAGGCCAACCATGGCAGCCCGATCAGCACCGCCAACGGCAGCGACAGCCGCTCCCTGATCGCCGGAGCCGCGAACCGCCCGACGGTGAACTCCCCGACCGCCATCCCACCGGCCGCCGCCGCCAGCACCGCCCCCGCCTGCCCCTGACCGCCCAGATAGGGCACGACCATCGCCTCGGCCCCTGCCATGCACATGCACGGCAGCCAGCTCGCCAGCAGCAGCCCCCGCACCCGCCGATCGACCAGCAGCAGCCGATTCACCCGCAGAGTCACCCGCACGGCCCCACCGCCCGCACCGCGAGCCGCCGAGGCATCGCCGACCGCCGCACCGCCAGCCGCCACACCACTGACAGCCGCGCCCCGGCCGGGCCGGTAGGGCAGGCCGTACCGGAGCACCAGGGCGGCCACCGCCGAGAGCCCTGCCGTGATCGCCAGCGCCCCGCGTGGCCCCGTGACCGCCAGGAAGGCACCCCCCACGGCCAGCCCCGCGATCTGGGCGCCGGCCGAGGTGACCCCCATCAGCGACCGCGCCAGCACGAACGCGTCCCCAGGCAGTACGTCCGGCAGCAACGCACTGCGTGCCGCCCCGAACACCGGCGCGAACAACCCCGTCACCAGCACCAGCCCGAGCATCACCGGCACCGGCAGCCCGGCGAAAGCCAGCAGCAGGCACACCACCACCCTGACCAGTTCCCCCGCGACCATCACCGCCCGAGGTGGCAGCCGATCGGCCAGCGAGAGCAGGAACATCCCGCCCAGGATGTACGGCAGCCACCCGGCCATGTACGTGGCGGCCGAGAGCGCCGGCGATCCCGTCTCCGCGTACACCAGCACCGACAATGCCAGCATCTTGATCGAGTCCCCGGAGATCAGCAGCGCGAAGCTGCCGAACAGCACCCGGAACTCCCGTACCGCGAACACCTGCCCGAAGGTGGCCCCACGCTCGGTCAACCCGCACCCCCTGTTGAGTGAGAAGGGCGGCTCCGGAGGGAGGTCTCGGAGCCGCCGGTCACGATGCTGCGGGAGCACGCCCGGCGAGGGCGACTGTTTCGGATATAAACGAAAGGTGTTCAGGATCGAGGTCACCCCGCAGGACGTGGTGGCCAGCCGGTTCGCCATCTCGCCGCTGATCGAGACCATGCACGCGCAGTGGGTGCTCGAAGGCCGTACCAGGGCGGGCGCGCACCGGCGGTGGGTGGGCAGGTGGCACGAGCGGTACAAGGAGCTCGCCGGCCGCCACCCCGCCCTGCGCGCCATGGCGGCGATCACCGGCAACAAGGGCACCGGCAACGTCGACTTCATCGCGCCGCCGCCCGCCGGGATGAGCGTGCCGTTCGAGACCGAACTGGCCGCCATGCGCACGACTCCGGTCGAGCAGGCGCACGGCGAGATCGCCTCCGTCCTGGCCCAGCGGCCGCCCGTGCCGGAGTGGACCAGGGAGTTGCTGCTCGGACCCGACGTCGTCCAGGTGCTGGCCGATGCCTACGAGACGCTGTGGACGGAGATCCTGTCCAAGGACTGGCCGCGCTTCCAGGCGATCCTGGAACGCGACGTGGTGCAGCGGGCGGGCCGGCTCGCCGCGTACGGCTGGGCCGCCGCGCTCGACGACCTGAGCGAGCAGGTCCGGTGGCACGGCGACGGGTACATCGAGGTCCGGATGGGCCAGAGCGACGAGCGGCACCGGCTCGGCGGCAAGGGGCTGCTGTTCCTGCCGTCGGCGTTCGTGCCCGCCGTGGGCGCCTACCTGGAGGACGCCTGGCCGTACGCGCTCACGTACCCGGCCCGCGGCACGGCCGTCGAGGCGCCCGCGACAGGAACGGGGGCGGGCCTGGCGGTGCTGATCGGCCGCACCCGGGCCCGCATCCTCGCCGAGCTCGCCGTGCCCGCCACCACCACCCACCTCGCGGCCCTGCTCGGGCACAGCCTCGGCACCACCGGCGGCCACCTGGCCGCCCTGCGCCGCACCGGCCTCATCGCGGGCACCCGTACAGGCCGCGCCGTCCTGTACGCCCGCACCCCACTCGGCGACGCCCTCATAGCGGGAAACAGCTGAAGCACGGGTACGCGCGCGAGGACCGATGATAGTTCGGCAGACTCGATACCCCCGTGATCTGAGGGCACGAAGGTATAGTCACATCCGTCCAGCACAACTGTTCAGGCCGAGGGAGCGCGCGCATGAAGGCCGCCGATGTCGCGCCAGAGGCGCAGGCCCGGTTCCCGCACGATCTCATGTACGCGGCGGCGACCCAGTACTACCTCGAAGACGCCACCCAGGCCGACATCGCCAAGCGGCTGGGCGTCAGCAGGGCGACCGTGAGCCGGCTGCTCACCGAGGCCCGCCGCCAGGGCATCGTCGAGATCAAGGTGCACCGTCCCGCCACCCTTGAGGACGGCCCCCTGGCCGCCAGCGTGGCCGAGGCGCTGCGGCTGCGGCGCGTCCACCTGGTCCCCAAGGTCAGCGGCCCGGCGCTGGGCCCCTGGCTGGCGCCGGGGCTGGCCCGTGCCCTGGCCGGGGTCGGGCTGGAGTCGGGCGACGTGGTGCTGGTCTCGTCCGGCAGCACGGTGTACGAGTGCGCGCGTGAAGGGCTCGGGCAGTTCCCCGGCGTCACCATCGCACCAGCCGTGGGCGGGCAGGAGGAGCCGCAGCCGTGGTTCCAGACCAACGAGACCACCCGCATCCTGGCCGAACGCGTCGGCGGCGTGCCCAGCTACCTGTACGCGCCCGCGCTGCCGGGGCCCGAGCTGTTCTACTCGCTCCAGCACGAGCCGTCGGTGCGCAAGGTCATGGACCTGTGGGCGCACGCCAAGTGCGCCATCGTCGGCGTCGGCTCCGCGCCGCTGATGCGGCAGGTCGTGCCCGCCTTCATGCCGCGCGACGCGGAGAGCCTGCGTGAGGCCGTGGGCGACGTCTGCATGCGTGTGTACGACCGCGCCGGCGAGCCGGTCTCCTACCCGGGCAGCGAGCGCCTGGTGGCCCCCGGCCTGCACGAACTACGCCGCATCCCGTCGTCGATCGCCGTCGCGGTGGGCGCCGAGAAGGTGCTGTCGATCATCGCGGGCGCCAAGGGCGGCTACTTCAACCAGCTGGTCACCGACGTCCTGACCGCCGAGGGCCTCCTGGCCGCGGCACGCCGTTCCTGACAAGCAGCCGACGTTCCCGACAGCGACACCCTGATAAACACCCGACAAACCGGGAACGAACCCCAAACGACTACTTCTTGCCCAAAACCAGGCTCATGCCCTGAACACTTTTGCTGGACAATTATTCAGACCTCGCGCTAGCGTGAGCCACACCACAGGACGTGGCCGGTTGTGAGCGGCTTGTCTCCCGTGGCGTTTTCAGGGGAGCGACGCGATCAGCGAGTCCGTGAGGACGTAGTAAGTGAGGAAATATCCCGTGAAGAGAGTTCAGATGCGGACCTCCGCGTTCGCCGCGGTTGTAGTCATCGCAGGGTCGGCGCTGGCCGCCTGCGGCTCCGGTTCCACCGGTGGTGACAGCGGCTCCAGCGGCACCAAGGCGGGCGGCGGCGCGGAGAACGCCAAGGTGGCCTTCCTCATGCCCGACCTCGCCTCCACCAGGTACGAACTGCAGGACAAGCCGCTGTTCGAGGCCAAGATGAAGCAGCTCTGCCCGAGCTGCACGGTCATCTACCAGAACGCCGACTCCGACGCGGCCAAGCAGCAGCAACAGGCGAACTCGGCCCTGGCGCAGGGCGTCAAGGCCATCGTGCTCGACCCGGTCGACTCGGCCGCCGCGGCCACGATGGTCAAGACGGCGCAGTCGCAGGGAGTGGCGGTCATCGCCTACGACCGGCCGATCCCGGCCACGCCCGCCGACTACTACATCTCGTTCGACAACGAGAAGATCGGCAACATGATCGCCCAGTCCCTGGTCGACCACCTCAAGAAGGAGAACATCCAGGGCGGCCTCCTGGAGGTCAACGGCTCGCCCACGGACGCGGCGGCCGGCCTGATCAAGAAGGGCATCCACAGCGCGATCGACCCGAGCGGCCTGAAGCTGCTGGCCGAGTACGACACTCCCGACTGGCAGCCGGAGAAGGCCCAGACCTGGGTCAGCGGCCAGATCACGCAGTTCAAGGACCAGATCGCCGGCGTGGTCGCGGCCAACGACGGCACCGGCGGCGGCTCGATCGCCGCGTTCAAGGCGGCCGGCGTGAAGGTGCCGCCGGTCACGGGCAACGACGCCGAGCCGGCCGCCGCCCAGCGGATCATCGCCGGCGACCAGTACAACACGATCTCCAAGCCGATCAAGATCGTGGCGGAAGCGTCGGCCGACGTCGCCTACCAGTTCATGCAGGGCAAGAAGCCCGCGGGCAAGACCACGCTCTACAACACGCCGTCCCAGCTGTTCGTCCCCACGGTCGTGACCAAGGAGAACATCAAGGCGGTCCTGTTCGACAGCGGCATCATGAAGGCCGGCGAAGTGTGCACCGGCGAATACGCCAAGGGCTGCGCCGACCTGGACATCAAGTAGGGCTAGGGAGGAGCGGCCTTGTCGCCCACACAGCAAGCGGACAGCGTTCTGTCCCTGCGAGGGATCAGCAAGACGTTCGGAGCGGTCGCCGCGCTCACCGATATCGACCTCGATGTCGCGGCGGGCCAGGTCATGGCCATCGTCGGTGACAACGGCGCGGGCAAGTCGACGCTGGTCAAGATCCTGTCGGGGGTGCATCCGCCCGATTCGGGGACGATCACCTTCGAGTCGCGGGACATCCACATCCCGACGCCGGCGGCGGCGCACAAACTCGGCATCGCCACCGTGTTCCAGGACCTCGCCCTGTGCGAGAACCTCAACGTGATCCAGAACCTGTTCCTGGGCCAGGAGGTCCGCCCGCTCCGGCTGAACGACGTGGCGATGGAGACCCGCTCCTGGGAGCTGCTCCGCCAGCTGTCAGCGAAGATCCCGAGTGTCCGCGTGCCGGTGGCCGCGCTCTCCGGCGGCCAGCGGCAGACGGTGGCCATCGCCAGGTCGCTGCTCGGCGACCCCAAGGTGATCATCCTCGACGAGCCGACCGCCGCCCTGGGCGTCGCCCAGACGGCGGAGGTGCTCAACCTGGTCGAGCGGCTGCGCGAGAACGGCCTCGGCGTCATCATGATCAGCCACAACATGGCCGACGTGCAGGCCGTGGCCGACACCGTGGCCGTGCTCCGGCTCGGCCGCAACAACGGGGTGTTCGACGTGGGCGCGGTCTCCACCGAAGAGATCATCGCCGCCATCACCGGCGCCACCGACAATGCGGTCTCCCAGCGCCAGGCGCGCCGCAAGGAAGGTCTGCCCTCATGAACAGCACGCTCACCACGGACCGCCAGGACGAGCGGCTGAGCGGGAACGAAGGGCTGCGCGGCGCGATCGCCGACGTGCTCGAACGGGCCCGTGGCGGCGACCTGGGCGTGATCCCCGTCGTGGTGGGGCTCATCGTCATCTGGACGGTGCTGCAGATCCTCAACCCGATCTTCCTGTCCAGCGCGAACCTGGTGAACCTCACGCTGGAGTCGGCCGCGACCGGCATCATCGCGCTGGGCATCGTCTGCGTGCTGCTGGTCGGCCAGATCGACCTGTCGGTCGGCTCGGTCAGCGGCCTGTCTGGGGCCGTGCTCGCCGTGCTCTTCGTGGCCAAGGGGCTGCCGGTCTGGCTGGCCATCCTGGCCGCGGTCATCATGGGCGCGGTGATCGGCTGGGTGTACGCGCAGCTGTTCAACCGCTTCGGGGTGCCGAGCTTCGTCATCACGATGGCCGGGCTGCTGGCCTTCCTCGGGCTGCAGCTCTACGTGCTGGGCACCAAGGGCTCGATCAACCTGCCGTTCGACTCGGGCCTGGTGAACTTCGCGCAGCTCGACTTCGTACCGGCCTGGCTGTCGTACTGCTTCGCGGTGATCGCGGCCGTCTGGCTGTTCGCCAGCGGTTACCTGCACGCCCAGGAGCGGCGGCGCGCCGGGCTGTCGGCCAGGAGCCTGTCCATGCTGGCCGTCAGGAGCCTGGCGCTGCTGGTCGTGCTGGCCTTCGTGGTCTACTACCTCGGGCAGACCCGCGGCATCGGCTGGATGTTCATCTTCTTCGTGGCGCTGGTGCTGATCATGCACTACCTGCTGTCGCGTACCAAGTGGGGCCGGGCCGTCTACGCGGTCGGCGGCAACGTGGAGGCCGCGCGCCGCGCGGGCATCAACGTCAAGGCCGTCTACACCTCGGTGTTCGTGCTCTGCTCGTCGTTCGCGGCGGTCGGCGGCATCCTCGCGGCGGCCCGGCTGGCCGCGGCGAACCAGAGCAGCGGCTCGGGCGACGTCAACCTCAACGCCATCGCGGCGGCCGTGATCGGCGGGACGAGCCTGTTCGGCGGGCGCGGCACGGCCTTCGGCGCGCTGCTCGGCATCATCGTCATCCAGTCGATCTCCAGCGGGCTGACCCTGCTCAACCTCGACTCCTCCATCCGCTTCGTGGTCACGGGCATCGTCCTGCTGCTCGCGGTGGTCGTCGACTCGATCGCCCGCAAGTCGCGGACCTCCCACGGACGCGCCTGATGGCGGTCATCTGCGTCGACGCGGGGACCACTGTCATCAAGGCCGTCGGGTACGACGAGACGGGCGCCGAGACGGCCGTCGCCCGGCACGGAACCACCGTCTCCAGGCCCGCGCCCGGCCAGGCCGAGCAGGACATGGACTCAGTCTGGGACGCGGTCGCCGGCACGGTCCGCGAGGTCGCGTCCCGGCTCGGCACCGCGCCGGACTTCGTCGCCGTGACCGCGCAGGGTGACGGCTGCTGGCTGGTCGACGCGGCGGGCCGCCCCACCGGTCCGGCGATCCTGTGGAACGACGGCCGCGCCGCCGCCACGGTCGACCACTGGAACCGCTCAGGGCTGGCCGCCGACGCCTTCCGCGTCAACGGCTCCTCCGCCGCCTCCGGTCTCCCCCACGCGATCCTGACCTGGCTGAACGAGCACGACCCCGACCGGCTGACTCGCTCGGCCGCCAACCTGACGTGCGGCGGCTGGATCTTCTCCCGGCTGACCGGCGAGCTGGCCGCCGACGAGTCCGACGGCTCGGCCCCCTTCATGGACCTGCGCACCCGCGCCTACTCCCCCGCGCTCCTGGCCATGTTCGGCCTGGAATGGGCCGAACGCCTGCTGCCCGAGTTGCGCGACGACACGCGCCGGGTGGGCGCCCTGACGCGGGAGGCCGCCGAGCTCCTCGGGCTGCCCGCCGGGACACCGGTCGTGATGGCGCCCTACGACATCGCCGCCACCGCGATCGGCGCCGGCAGCGTCGGCCCCGGACAGGCGTGCAGCATCCTGGGCACCACGCTCTGCACGGAGACCGTCGTCGAGCGGCCCGACCTGGACGGCGAGCCCGTCGGCATCACGATCGCGATGCCCGACGGCTACCTGCGCGCCTTCCCCACCTTCGCCGGCACCGAGGTCCTGCAGTGGGCCTGCCGGCTGCTCGGCCTGGACGGCCCGGCCGAGCTGGGCGAGCTGGCCGCCACCGGCCCGCCGGGCGCGGGCGGGCTGTCGTTCCAGCCCTACTTCTCCCCCGCCGGTGAGCGCGCGCCGTTCTCCGATCCACTGGCCAGAGGCGCCTTCCTCGGCCTGTCCTTCGAGCATGGGCGCGAGCACGTCGCCCGAGCCGTGCTCGAAGGGCTCACACTCGTCATCCAGGACTGCCTGGCCGCCTCCGGTGAGGGGCCGCACGAGCTGCGGGTGTGCGGCGGCGGCTCGGCCAGCGCGCTGTGGTTGCGGATGATCTCCGACGTCACCGGCCTGCCGGTCTTCCGATCGGGTGACACCGAGGTCGGCGCCAGGGGCGCCTTCCTGGTCGGCCTGGTCGCCACGGGCGCGGCCACGAGCATCGAGGCGGCGGCCGACCGGTTCGTCCGGTTGCGGGATGCCGTACGACCCGAGTCCGGCGCGTACGGCACGGCGTACCAGGACTTCCTGGCCCTGCGCGAGACCAGCGCCCGATCATGGCCGCTGCTCGCCGAGATGCGGGGGCGCTCGTGAGCGTCTGGATCGGTGTGGACCTGGGCACCCAGAGCGTCCGGGCGATGGCCGTCACGGACGGCGGCGAGGTGCTCGGTGCGGCGAGCAGGCCGCTGACCAGCCACCGCGACGGGCCCCGGCACGAGCAGGACCCTGAGGAGTGGTGGCGCCAGCTCGCCGCCGCCACCCGCGAGGCGCTGCGCGAGGTGCCGCCGGAGCGGATCCGCGGCGTCGCCGTGGCCGCGACCTCGGGCACGATCCTGCTGACCGGCCCCGACGGCACCCCGCTGACCCCCGGTCTGATGTACGACGACCGGCGGGCGGCGGCCGAGGTGGCGCGGATCGACTCGGTCGGCGCGGCCGTCTGGCAACGGCTCGGCTACCAGCGCATGCAGGCCAACTGGGCGCTGCCCAAGCTGCTGTGGCTGCTGCCTGACGCCCCACCGGGCGCGCGGCTGGCGCACCAGAACGACTTCGTCAACCGGCGCCTGGTCGGGCGCGACGTGGCCACCGATCTGAGCAACGCGCTGAAGACCGGCGTGGACCTGATCGAGGAGCGGTGGCCGTACGAGGTGTTCGACGAGCTGGGGGTGCCCGCCGAGACACTGCCCGACGTCGTACGGCCCGGCACCACGCTCGGCACGGTCTGCGCCGAGGCCGCCGCGAGCACCGGCATCCCACTCGGCACCCCGGTGATCGCCGGGACCACCGACGGGTGCGCGGCGCAGCTCGGCGCCGGGGCGATGACGCCGGGCAGCTGGAACTCCGTCATGGGCACCACCCTGGTGCTCAAGGGCGTCACCAGAGAGCTGATCCACGACCCGCTGGGCGTCGTCTACTCGCACCGCGCGCCGGACGGCTCGTGGCTGCCGGGTGGCGCGTCGAGCACGGGCGCGGGGGTGCTGACCCGCGAGTTCGCCGGGCAGGACCTCGACGCGATGAGCACCCAGGCCGCCGCCCGTTACGGCCCCACCGCCCGCTTCGGTCCCGCCGCCACCCCCACCAGCACCGGGGAGCCGGTCGTCACCTATCCGCTCGTGTCGCGCGGGGAGCGGTTCCCGTTCGTGGCGCCCGAGGCCGAGGGATTCACGCTCGGCCGCCCCGCCGACGACGTCGAGCGCTACGTGGCGATCCTGCGCGGCGCGGCGTTCGTCGAGCGGCTCTGCTTCGACTATCTCGACCTGCTGGGCGCCCCGGCGGACGGGGAGATCGTGCTGACCGGCGGAGCCACCAGGAGCGCGTACTGGACCCAGCTGCGCGCCGACGTCCTCGGACGTCCCGTCACGCTGCGGGAGAACGCCGAGCCCGCGCTCGGCATGGCCGTACTGGCCGCCGGAGACAAGGGCGACGCGGCCGCGATGATCCGCACCCGCGCGGTCGTGGACCCGGCAGGACCCCGCATGGACGAGACCTACCTACGCTTCGTCACCGAACTGGAAGGACGCGGCTGGCTGCCCGCGAGCGCCGCCGACCACGCCCGTGAGAGGACCGCGCCATGACCAACATCGCACTGGTGCGCCACGGCGAGTCCGTCTGGCATGCCGAGAACCGCTACGCCGGGCTCAGCGACATCGAGCTGACCCCGCGCGGCCTCGACCAGGCCGGGCAGCTGGCCTCCTGGGCGGGCCGGGCCGGGCTCGCGGCCGTCTGGGCGTCCACGCTGAGCAGGGCCCGCATCACCGCCGCCGCCAGCGCCGAGGCGGCGGGTGTCGAGCTGCGGGTGGACGAGCGACTGCGGGAGCTCGACTTCGGCCAGGCCGACGGGCTGACCGCGGCGGAGATGCGCGAGCGCTTCCCCGAGGCCCGCGCCGCCTTCGAGGCCGATCCCGCCACGAACCCGCTGCCGGGCGGCGAGGATCCCAAGCTGGCGGCTGACCGGTTCACCGAGTGCCTGCAGGACATCGCCGCCGCCCATCCCGACGGCCGGGTGATGGTCGTCGCCCACACGACCGTCATCAGGATCGCGCTGTGCCGCCTCATGGGCGTGCCGCTGGACGAGTACCGGCGGCTTTTCCCAAAGCTGGACAACTGCGCCATCACCGAGATCCGCCCGCGGAACGGCCAGGTGGCGATCCTGCGGTACAACTCCCCGATTGGAGCTCTTCGTTGACCATCCGAGTCCTCGCCGCCGGCGACCACTTCGTCCAGAACCGCCTCTTCATCGACGCGCTCCGGCACGCGGTTCCCGGTGAGGTGGAGATCAGCGAGCTGACGCTGCCGTGGCCGGAGGTGCCGTTCGGCCGGGTGAGCGAGGTGGACGAGGCGTCCGATGTGGAGGACGAGCTGATCGAGGCGCTGCGCGGCGTCGAGGTCTGCGTGACCCAGATGGCCCCCCTGACGAAGCGGGTGCTGGACGCGTCGCCGGAGCTCAAGCTGTTCTGTGTCAGCCGGGGCGGCCCGGTCAACGCCAACCTGGACGCGGCCACCGAGGCGGGCGTCGCGGTCACGTTCGCGCCGGGACGCAACGCCGTGGCCACCGCCGAGCACACGCTGGCCATGCTCCTCGCGGCCACCCGCCGCATCCCCCAGACGCACGCCGACCTGGCGGGGGGCGTCTGGCGGGGCGACTACTACACCTATGACAACGTCGGGCCCGAGCTGGAGGGCTCCACGGCGGGCCTGGTCGGCTACGGGGCGATCGGCCGCCGGGTGGCCCGCATGCTGGAGGGCTTCGGGGCAGAGGTCCTGGTCTACGACCCTTACGTGGAAATTTCAGGACAGGTGGAGTTGGCCGAGCTGCTCGAACGCTCCCAGTTCCTCTCCCTGCACGCGCGGGCCACCCCCGAGACCATCGGCATGATCAGCGCACCGCAGATCGCCGCGATGCCCCGCGGGTCCGTCATCGTCAACTGCGCGCGCGGCTCGCTGCTCGACTACGACGCCCTGTGCGACGCGCTGGAGTCGGGTCACCTGTTCGGCGCCGCGGTGGACGTCTTCCCCGAGGAGCCCATCCCGGCGGGGTCGCGGCTCCTCACGACCCCCAACCTGGTGATGACCCCGCACCTGGCCGGCGCCAGCAAGGAGACGGCCATGAACGCCGCCGAGATCGTCGCCGAGGACGTGGCCCGCTACGTCCGCAAGGAGCCGCTCAAGCACTGGGCCAACCCAGCGGCGCTCATCCCTTGACGGTCATCCCTTGACGGTCATCCCTTGAGCGCGCCGGCCATCAGCCCGCGCATGAAGAACCGGCCGAGCAGCACGTAGATCAGCATCGTCGGCACCGACGCCAGAATCGCCGCCGCCATCTGCTGGCTGTACGGCGTGGCCTGGGCGCCGGCGATGTTGTTGAGCATGACGGTCGTCGGCCAGCTCGTCGGCCCGGTGAGGAAGACGGCGAACAGGAAGTCGTTCCACATCGAGGTGAACTGCCAGATGATCACCACCGCGATGGCCGGCGCGGACACCGGCAGCACTACCGACCAGTACGTACGCAGCATCCCCGCGCCGTCCACCCGCGAGGCCTCGATGAGCTCGTCCGGGATGGTGACGTAGTAGTTGCGGAAGATCAGCGTGCAGATCGGGATGCCGTAGACCACATGCGCCAGCGTCAGCCCGGGGATCCCGCCGTAGAAGACGCCCTGCAGCCCGGTCACCTCGTTGAGCTTCACCAGGAGCTGCACCAGCGGGATCATCACCCCCTGGTAGGGGATGAACATGCCGAACAGGAACAGCGTGAACAGCAGGTCCGCGCCCGGGAAGCGCCATTTCGACAGCACGTAGCCGTTCATGGAACCGAGCACGCAGGACAGCAGCGAGCCCGGCACGGCCAGCAGGACGGAGTTCCACAGGCCCGGGGCCAGCTTCTCCCATGCCACCCGCCACGCCTCGAAAGTCCAGGTCCGCGGCAGATTCCACGCCTGGCTCGGGTCCGCCTCGGTGAGCGGCTTGAAGCTGGTGACCAGCAGGACGTAGATCGGGATCAGGAAGATCACCACGAAGGCGATCAGCAGGACGAGCCGCACGCCGCTGGACACCCGCCGGCGCCCGATCACCGCGGTCATGAACGCCTCTCCTTACGCACGGACCAGATCAGGTACGGGATGACGAAGACGGCCACGCTCAGCACGATGTACGAGGCGATGGTGGCGCCCTTGGCCGGGTCGTGGGAGTCGAACACCGCCACCCACATGAACACGGCGGGCACGTCGGTGATGATCTGCTTGCCCGACACCGCCACGATCAGGTCGAACACCTTGAGCGAGATGTGCCCGAGGATGATCAGCGCCGACAGCGTCACGGGCCGGAGCATCGGCAGCACGACGTACCGGTAGACGCCCCACTCGTTGCACCCGTCGACCCGCGCCGCCTCGCGCAGCTCCTCCGGCACGCCGCGGAACCCCGCCAGGAACAGTGCCATGACATATCCGGACATTTGCCAGACTGCCGGGAGAGCCATCGCGGCCATCCCCCAGTCCGGATCCCGGAACCACTGCCATTGCGGCAGCCCGATCCAGTCGAAGAGCCGGTTGAGCCCGACCGCCCGCTGCTCCATCCCCGAGTTCATCAGCCAGCGCCACACGATGCCGGTCGCGACGAACGAGATGGCCATCGGGAACAGGTAGATCGCCCGGAACGTCCCCTCGCCCCTGATCCCCTTCTCCATGAGGAAGGCCAGGAACCAGCCGAGCACCAGCGCGCCCAGCACGAACACGAGCGTGAACATGATCGCGTGCTGTACCGAGAGGTGCCATCGAGGCAGGTCCCAGATGTCGACGAAGTTCTTCAGCCCGACGAACTTGCCCTCGGACACCTCGTCGTGCTTGTCGGTCATGGCCAGCTGGAAGTTCCAGCCCAGCATGCCGTACACGAACACGCCGATCGCGATGATGGACGGCGTGACGAGGAGTAAACCAGGCAGCCAGGTGCGTGCCCGCCTCACAACATCCCCTCCAAGAGGTACGGCAGGCGTGAACGCCTGCCGTACCCGGGTGACTGTCTTACTGCGCGTTGGCCGTTGCGGCGTCGACGAGCCCCTTCTGCAGGGCCGCGACGTCCTTGCTGCCGATGAACAGGCCGACCGCCTCGGTGATCGAGGCCAGCCACGGCTGGTTCACCGACACCCCGTGCTGGATGGAGCCGGCCAGCTTGTTGCTCGACCAGTCCTTCAGCGCGTCCGCCAGATAGTCGGTGTAGAGCGACTGATCGGCGTCCTTACGGGCGGGGATGGAGCCCTTCTTCGGGTTGAAGGCGTCCTGTCCCTCCTTGCTGGCCGCGACCTTGAGCCAGGCGATGGCCCCGTCACGGTTCTTGGCGCCCTTGGGCAGCGTGAAGCTGTCGGACAGCCACAGGTAGGTGCCCTCGGTGCCGGGAGAGGGCGCCCAGTCGAAGTCCTCCTTCGACTTCTTGCCCAGGCCGCCGTCCGGCGGGTTGTGGAAGTAGCCGTAGGCCCAGTCACCCATGACGTTGAACGCGGCCTCGCCGTCGGCCACCTGCTTGGCCGCGGGCTGCCAGTCGTCCTGCGGGTCGCCCGCGTACGACATGATCGTCTTGAAGCTCTCCAGCGCCTTCTTCACCTCGGGGCTGCCCCAGTTGGCGCCCGGCTTGAACAGCGCGTTGTAGGCGTCGGTGCCGAGCGAGCCGAGCAGCACGCTCTCCATCAGGTGCACCACGGTCCACTCCGAGCCGATGGACAGCGGGATCTTGCCCTTGGCCTTCACCTTGCCCAGGTCGGCGATGAACTCGTCGACCGACTTGGGCGCGGCCGCGATCCCCGCCTCCTTCAGCAGCTTCGGGTTGAACCACAGCACGTTCGACCGGTGGATGTTGACCGGCACCGAATAGATCTTGCCGTCCACGCTGATCTGGTCGATCAGCTGGGAGGGGAAGACGTCCTTCAGCTTCAACTCGTCATAGAGGGAGTTGAGGTCCTCCAGGTCGCCCGCCTTGATGTAGCCCTGCAATTCGGCGCCCGCGTGACCCTGGAAAGTGTCCGGCGGGGTGTCCGCCTGCAACTTCGACTGCAGCAGCGCCTTGGCCTTGTCGCCGGAGCCGCCCGCCACCGCCGCGTCGAAGAAGGTGTAGTTCGGGTTCTCCTTCTCGAAGATCTCCCGCATCGCCTTCAGACCGTCGGCCTCACCCGGCCCGGTCCACCACGAGAACACCTCGACCTGCTTCTTCTCGCCGCCACCCGTGGCCTGCGGGCTCGCCGTTGCGCCGCCGCCGCTACCACCGCAGCCGGCCAGGCCGAGCACGCTCGCCATAGTGATCGCGACGGCCGCCAACCACCGTCGTCGCATCGCACACCGTCCCTTCGAAACCCCGAGTGGTGAAGGTTGACAACGTTGTCAGTAGGGCAATCAACCCACTTCGCACTTGGAGCCGTCAAGGCATGTGCTGATAACAGGTCCGCATAGGCGCGACGACCAGCAGGTGGTGGGCGGGCCCGAGCCCTGCGCGGCTCGAGCCCGCTGTCACGCGTCCGGAACCAGACCCCCACCCCTCCGAGGAGGCCAAGCTCCGCCTGGACACGCGACGCCCCATTGGATCGAGCCACGACGCCCCCTGACTGAGAGGCGAGATCGCAAGGTGCGGTCGATCACATGCAGAACGTTAGACATGTGGACGGGACGCCGCATGCGTCGAGATGGCCATTCGAGGATGTAACCGTTCGGCCCCGGAGATGTGTAGAGAGGTCTGTGCAGCCTCATATGTAGGAGGAGAAGAGTGCCGAGGTCATCCCCGTGGGCGCGGGTTGGCGTACCTCATTAGGAGAGTGCCGCCTCCAGGACCGCGCGGGCGATGAGAGCGGCGGTCGACGGGGCGGCGTGCTCCAGGACCACGCCCACGGCCACCTCCGGCGTGTCCGCCGGGGCGAACGCCGTGAAGAGCGCGTGATCCTCCCCTACCCCCGACTTGGCCGCCACCTGCGCGCCCGGGATGGCGGACGCCGTACCGGAACCGCCGGCACCGGTGACCGTGCGCATCATCGACGTGAGCTGGCGGGCCAGGGTGGCGGGGATGCTCACCCGGTACGGCGCCGGGTCGGCCCGGTCGATGAGCGAGCCGTCCGGCAGGCGTACATCCTCCACCAGGTACGGGCGCATGAGGACGCCGTGGTTGGCGACGGCGGCCGACAGCATGGCGATCATCAGCGGCGTGGCCCGGACGTCATGCCGCCCGATGGCCGACAGGGCGGTCTGGGCCCGATTCATGTTCGGAGGGTAGGTGCTGGCGGTGACCTGCAACGGGATCGTGAGGTCGCGGTCGTTGAAGCCGAACGCCTCCGCCTGGTCGCGCAGGATGTCCTGCCCCAACTGGAGGCCGATGCCGGCGAAGGCGGTGTCGCAGGAGGACCGGAAGGCGTCCGGCAGCGTCGGACGGGCATCGCCGCAGGACCCGCCCGTCTCGGGCAGGTAGGCCGTGCTGCCGGGCAGCCGCAGCCGGTCGGGCGCGTCGACCCGTGAGGTGAGCGAGTACTCGCCCGACGACAGGGCGGCGGCCGTGGTGACCAGCTTGAACGCGGAGCCGGGCGGATACCTCTGGCTGACCGCCCGGTTGACCAGCGGCCCGGCGGGGTCGCCGCGCAGGCGCCGGTCCGTCTTGGCCAGTTCGGCGGGGTCGGTGGTGGTGTAGGCGTTGGGGTCGTACGTCGGGTAGCTGGCAAGGGCGAGGATCGCGCCGGTCGCCGGGTTGACGGCGACCGCGGCGCCCGGCCGGCCCGCCGCCCTGAGGCTCTCGTACGCGGCCGTCTGCGCGCGATCGGTGATCGTGAGCCGGACGTCGGCGCCGCGGGCCCTGCCGTGTCTGACGAGTGAGCGGACCTGGATCCTCGGGTCGTCGCCGGACAGGACGTCGTCCGAGGCCCCCTCGATGCCCGTGGTCCGGCTGAGTGACGCCGTCCCGGTCACTGGGGCGTACAGCTCGCCGTGGGGGTAGACACGGCGATACGCGTACGGCCCGCGGGCCGTCGCCCGGCTCACGGCGACGGTCGTGCCGTCATAGGTGAGGATGTCGCCGCGCGGATGGTCGAACCTGGCGATGGCGGAGCGCTGGTTGCGCGGATCGGCGTTGAGCCCCCGCGCCCCGAACCCCTGGATCACCGTGATGTTGGCCAGCACCGCGAACAGCAGCATCGCGCACCCCTTGGCGACGCGGCGCAGCGGGATGTTGATCCGTCTCGCCCTGGGCCCGGCCATGGTCCCGGTCTAACAACCGGACCCCAAAGACAGGGCTAGACGACGCTGCGGTAGTAGGAAATCTTGTTGTGGATGTAGCGCTGACGCTCGGTGAGGTTGGCGATCTGCTCCCGTACGCGGCCGTCGTGCTCCTCCAGGAGCTTGATGCGGTCGGCGATCGTGTGGTCGCCCTGCCGGACCAGGGCGGCGAAGCGGAGCATCTCGGCGATCGGCATGCCGGTGTCACGCAGGCAGCGGATCGTGCCGAGCCAGCCGACGTCCTCTTCGGTGAACCGGCGCTGACCTGCGGCGTTGCGGCCGACGGGCTCCAGCAGGCCGATCTTCTCGTAGTAGCGCAACGTGTCCAGGGTGAAGCCGGTCTCCTCGACCACTTCCGCGGGTGTGTAGACGCTCACGGCAGAAGCATCGCACCTGGAGCCGACTCCAGGTCAACTGTTTCTCCGGCTTGACATGGACCGCACTCCAGCTTCCACGATCACCACCATGAACATCGCACTGGGCACGATCCCGTTCGGCACCGCGGTCGACGAGAAGGACACTTTCGCCATTCTGGACCGGTTCGTCGAGGCCGGGGGCACCATGCTGGACACGGCCAACTGCTATCCGTTCTGGGTGCCGGGGTGCACGGGCGACGAGAGCGAGCTGGCCATCGGCTCCTGGCTCGCGGCGCGCGGCAACCGGGACCAGATCTTCCTGAGCACGAAGACCGGCGCCCGGCCCACCGTCCCCGGCGACGACACGCTCGCCTCGGCGGAGGGACTGTCCGCCGCCTCCATCGGCAAGGCGATCGAGGGCAGCCTGCGGAGATTGCGGACGGACTACATCGATGTGTATTGGTCGCACATCGAGGACCGGTCCGTACCCCTGGAGGAGACCCTGGGGGCATTCGACGACCTGGCCCGGCAGGGCAGGATCCGCAGCGTGGGGGCCAGCAACCTGGCCACCTGGCGGGCCGAGCGGGCCAGGAACCTGTCGGCGGCGCGGGGCTGGCTGCCGTACACATGCCTGCAGCTCCGGCACACCTACCTGCGCCCGCGACCGCTCACGCGGCCGGCCGAGTCGGGCCACGCGCTGGCGACGGACGAGACGCTGGAGTATGTACGCGCCGAGCCCGACATGACGCTGTGGGCGTACAACACGCTGATGGCGGGCGCCTACACACGGGCCGACCGCCCGATCCCCGACATTTACCAGCATCCGGGTACGACCCGGCGGCTCGCGGTCTTGAGTGAGGTGGCGGCGGAGGTGGGGGCGACGCCCAACCAGGTGGTGCTGGCCTGGCTGCTGGCCGACGGGCACGTCCCGATCGTCGGCGTCTCCACGATGGCCCAGCTCGAGGAGGCCCTGGGCGCGGCGGACGTACGGCTGGACGACGAGCTACGCGCCCGGCTGGACACGGCCTGCTGAGACCGGCACTGCGGCCCGGAGTGTGGCGGGAGCGCTCCCGCGAAGTGCCGCAGACACAGAAGCAGGCGGACCGTCAGCGGCAGACGGCCCGTCAGGGCAGGTGGTCGGCCAGGTAGCGGTGGACCAGCTGCTTGCACTCGGCGATCAGGTCGGAATCACCGTCGGGACGCACCCGGAAGGCCAGCTTGAGCACCGCGTCCGTGGCCTCGACCGCCACCAGCAGGGCGCGGTCGAGCCCCGGCCCGACAGGCGCGTCGAGCAGGTCGACCGTGAGGGCTCGCAGCCGGTCGGCGACCACGACGTTGTTCTCCAGCGCGGCGTCGAGCATCCGGTTGGTGCCTTTGAGCGCCGGCCCGCCCGGCGCCGTCAGCACCTCTCCGAAGTCGACCACGGCGAATCCCGGAGTGGTCCGCTTCATCGCCACGAACTCATCGATGGCCAGGTCGACCAGGTCGGTCCAGTGGTCGAGACCGGACTCGGCGATCCGCTCCGTGAGCCGCTCGGTGATGCGCTGCAGGAAGGCGTCGAGGTTGCGCAGAGCCAGCGCTCGCACCAGGCCCTGCTTGTCGGAGAAGAATTGGTAGAACGTGCCTATCGGCACCTCGGCCCGGCGCGCGACCTCTTTGGTGGTCAGTGCCTCGTAACCGACCTCGTCGAGCAAATGTGCGCACTCGTCGAGCATCCGTTCGACTCGCTCCACGCTGCGGCGTTGGGCTGGACGCCGGCGCAGGGTACTCGTCATGCCCCCCATCTTGGCGTATTACCGCCAGGTAGGCTCCCCCGAGCCTCCGCGAGTTAACATGAGTCCCACTCGGATGATCGCTTAGGAGTGCGCATGTTCCTGTGGGGTACTGCCACGGCCGCCTACCAGATCGAGGGCGCCATCAAGGAGGACGGCAGGGGCGCCTCCGTCTGGGACACCTTCGCCCACGAGCCGGGCCGCATCCGGGACGGGCACACCGGGGACGTCGCGTGCGACCACTACCACCGCTGGCCCGAGGACGTCGCGCTCATGGCCGGCCTGGGCGTCAACGCCTACCGCTTCTCGATCGCCTGGCCCCGCGTGCTGCCGCTGGGCACGGGCCCGGTGGAGCCGAGGGGCCTCGACTTCTACGACCGGCTGGTCGACGGCCTGCTGGCGGCGGGGATCGCGCCGGTGCCGACCCTGTTCCACTGGGACCTGCCGCAGGCGCTGCAGGACATGGGCGGGTGGATGAACCGCGATATTTCCTACTACTTCGCCGAATACGCGGCGATAGTGGCCGAGCGCCTCGCCGACCGGGTGCCCATGTGGATCACACTGAACGAGCCGTTCGTGCACATGGCCTTCGGGTACGGCATGGGCGTCCACGCCCCCGGCCAGGCCCTGCTGTTCGACGCCCTGCCCGTCGCCCACCACCAGCTGCTCGGCCACGGCCTGGCCGTACAGGCGCTGCGCGCGGCCGGGGCGCGGCAGGTACTGATCACGAACAACTGCACCCCGGTCTGGCCCGTCTCGGAGGAGGCCGCGGACCTGGCGGCGGCCGACGCGTACGACACGCTGCACAACCGCCTGTTCAACGACCCGATCCTGCTGGGCGAGTATCCGGACCTGAAGGCCATCGGCGCCATGGACGTGGTCCGCGACGGCGACCTGGCCGTCATCTCCGCACCCCTGGACGGCCTGGGCATCAACTACTACAACCCCACCCGCATCGGCGCGCCCACGGACGACGGCCTGCCCTTCACCGATCACGGCATCACCGGCTACCCCACCACCGCCTCCGGCTGGCCGGTCGTCCCGGACGGCCTGCGCGAACTCCTGACGGGCCTGCGCACCAGGTACGGCTCCGCGCTGCCGCCGGTGTACGTAACGGAGAACGGCTGCTCCCAGGAGGATGCCCCCGGCCCGGACGGCACGATCGACGACCAGGGCCGCATCGCCTTCCTGGACGGCCACATCAGAGCGGTGGAACAGGCGGCGGCGGAGGGCGTCGACGTGCGCGGCTACTTCGTCTGGTCACTGCTGGACAACTTCGAGTGGGCTGAGGGCTACCACCAGCGCTTCGGCCTGGTACACGTGGACTTCCCCACCCAGCACCGCACCCCGAAGGCGTCATACGCCTGGTTCCGCGACCTCCTGGCGACCAAGCGCTAGCACGTTCTTCCTTCCCCGAAGGGGGCATCCGCCCTCAGGCACGACGGACCGCTTCGTCTGCTCCCCCGGAGGGGGTCCATCCCTAGGGACCCCAGCCCCAACGGACCGTCTACTTCCGCTCCCCGGAGGGGGTATCCCTCCCCGGGGACCCCAGCCCCAACGGACCGTCGTTCCGCACAGCCGCTAGAACACCGACACATGCACATGGTCGTAGTGGTTGGCGGTAACCCCACCCCGGTCCGACATCGGGTCCCAGCCACCCCCCGACCGAATGTCGTAATACCGCTGCTTCCAGATGATGTACATCACCCCGATCCGGGGCCCGTTCTTGATCAGCCACTCGGCCAGCGCGTCACCGCGGTCCGCGTCGGCCCCCGTGGCCGCCCGCCCGCCGCTCGACATCATGAAGTCGCAGGCCCGCCCCTTGCCATGCTCACCGGGGTCACCAGGCCGCAGGCAGCCCACCCCGTACGGCATGGGGAAGTTCCGCATGATCTCGGCCCGCACCGCGATCAGGCGCGGCGTGAGCCCCGAGGAGCCGCCTGGCTGCTGGAAACCGTACTTGGCGAGGAGCCGCTCGATCTCGCGGCGCTTGCCCTGCATGGTCTTGATCTCTTTTTTCAGCTTGTCGATCTTTTCGGCGGCGGTCCGCTTGGCGTCAGCGGCCTTGTCGATCAGCGCCTGGATGCTCTGCACCTTGCTGATGCGCTCGTTGGCCAGGTAGGTCATGTTCGCCGCCTGGCCGAGCGCGACGGTGGGGTCGACGCCCGGGGCGATCAACTGGACGCCGTCGAGCGGGCCCGCGATGTAGGTGCTCTGGGCGATCGAGGTCACTTCGGCCTTGGCGCCGGCGAGCCGGGCCTCCAGGTCGCCGGAGTTGTCGGTGGCCTTCTTGGCCTGGATCCGTACTTCCTCCAGGCTCTGGATCTGGCCGCGATAGAGATCGTTGAGCTGGGACGCCTGCTTGGTCAGCTTGCGCAACTCGGCCGGGTTGGGAGCCGCGGAGACCGGGAGGGGGAACGCGAACAGCCCCGCCAAAACGATGGCGAATAGGGCGAAGCGACTGATTTTCACGTCCGTCCTCCCCTCATCGACGGACCGAAACTATAGAAGATGATCTTGAATATTGTCACCTGAACGCGGCAAGTCGCGCCCCTTTGGCGAATTATCTGAGGATTGTCCGATCTAAGGCAGGCATAAAGATTGGGCCTTGCCGAGCGCCACGTATCGGTCTGAGATGGCGACGAAACTGGTCTCTGCGAAGGGGCAGACCTCGTGTCTCGATTACTGACCCTGTCCACCGCCGTCGTCCTCGGCCTCGGCACGTCCCTCGTCGCCCTGGAAGCCCAGGCGTCGGTGGACCCCCTACCACCCCGCGACAGGATCGAGCTCTACCAACTGGAGAGCGCGCCCGGCACCGGGCAGGCCCTCAAGGAGAAGGGCTTCGACGTCGTCCAGCAGGACACCAAGGGCGGCAAGGAGCACGTCGAGGTGACCGCCGCCCAGACCGACCTCGACGGCCTGCGCAAGCTCGGCTATAAGCCGGAGCCCGTACGCAACCCGCAGGGCCAGACCCAGTTGGAGGCCGCCAAGGCGCAGGCCGCCGGCGGCTACACCGTCTGGAAGTCCTACTCCGAGCCCGGCGGCATCGCCGACCAGCTCAAGGCCATCGCCAACGCGAACAAGGACATAGTGAAGATCGAGTCCCTCGGCAAGACGCTGAAGGGCCAGGACATCCTCGCCGTCAAGGTCACCGCCCTGGCCAGGGTGCTGCCCGACGGCATCAAGCCGGCGACGCTGTACTCGGCGACGCAGCACGCCCGTGAGTGGATCTCCACCGAGGTCGACATGCGGCTGCTGAAGCACGTCATCGCCAACAGGGCCGCGCTCAAGGATGTGCTGAACAGGACCGAGCTCTGGTTCGTGCCGGTCGCCAACCCCGACGGCTACGACTTCACCTTCACCGAGGGCAACCGCCTGTGGCGCAAGAACCTGCGTGACAACGACGGCGACGGGCGGATCACCACCGGCGACGGCGTCGACCCGAACCGCAACTACCCCACCAACTTCCACTACGACGAGGAGGGCTCCTCGTCGATCCCGAGCAGCGAGACCTACCGCGGCGCGGCGCCCGCCAGCGAGCCCGAGACCAGGGCGCTCGACGGGCTGCTCAGGCGGATCAGGTTCAAGGGCCAGGTGAACTACCACTCCTTTGGCCCGCTGCTGCTCTATCCGATCGGCTGGCAGGTCGCCACCAAGACCGCGGACAACCCGATCTACGAGGCCATCTCCGGGAACGACGCCAAGCCGGCGATCGCGGGCTTCGACCCGGACCTGTCTGCGGAGCTCTACACCACCAACGGCGAGACGACCGACCACGCCCACGCCTCCTACGGCACGCTGGCCTGGACGCCGGAGCTCGACGAGGGCTGCGACGGCTGCGGGTTCGTCTTCCCCGACGACGAGGCGCTGGTCCAGGCGGAGTTCGAGAAGAACATCCCGTTCGCCCTGGACGTGGCAAAGTCGGCCACCAACTGGTCCGAGCCGGTCAACCACCTCGGCAACTCCACCGCCGACTTCGTGCTGGACCCGTTCGAGGTCAGCTACGGCCGGGACCAGGTGGTCCAGGTGGACGCCAAGCGCAAGCTCGGCCCGATCTTCCTGAACTACCAGGTCAACGGCGGCCGGACCAAGACCGTACCGACCGGTGAGTGGCGGGGCGGCGAGCGCTACGGCAAGGGCTACGACACCTACTACCACTGGATGCGCGGCAAGATCACCGGCACCAGACCCGGGGACAAGGTCAAGGTCTGGTTCAGCTCGATCGGCAGGAAGAGCGGGGACTTCACCTACCAGGTCGCCAGTGACATCGGCGGCAAGGTGCTGGTGCTGGCCACCGAGGACGTCACGGGCCTCAGCCCCGTCCAGGGCGTGACCGAGGCCAAGTACGCCGACGACTACGTCAAGGCGCTCGACGAGGCCGGTTACAGCTCCGACGTCTATGACATGGACAAGATGGGCCGCAAGGCTCCGCACGCGCTCGGCGTGCTCAGCCACTACAAGGCGGTGGTCTGGGAGACGGGCGACGACATCATCCCGAGATCGGTCGGCCAGGTGGCCGGCACCACCTCCAAGGGCGGGGTCGACACCGAGCTGGCCGTGCGCGACTACCTGAACGAGGGCGGCAAGCTCCTGCACTCGGGCAAGTACCCGTCGTACGCGGCCAACAACAACGGCGCCTACTACTACCAGCCCGACCAACCGGCCCAGCCCGAATGCGCGACCCCCAACGACCCGCCGTGCATCCAGGTGTTCAACGACTTCCAGCAGTACTGGCTGGGCGCCTACGTCTTCTTCGACGACTCGGGCATCAACCCCGGCACGGGCCTGCCGTACGCGCTGCAGGGCGTGAGCGGCCGGTTCAAGGGCTTCACCGGCACGCTGGAGCCGAGCCACACCAACTCCTTCGTGGCGACCTCGGCGATCCTGCCGGCCGCCCAGTTCCCGCAGTTCGCCAGCTCCGCGCCGGTCAAGTGGGCACGGCCTGGCGGGCCGTTCGACCCGCACACCGGTTCCTGGGACGTCTACAGCGGCATCGCCGACGCCTCCTGGAAGCGGCTGACCAAGACCGTCGACCTGACCGGCAAGACCAGTGGCGACCTGTCGTTCTGGACCTCATTCGACACCGAGGCCGACTGGGACTTCCTGACCGTCGAGGCGCACACCGCAGGCGGCGACGACTGGACGACCCTGCCGGACGTCAACGGTCACACCTCGCAGAGCACGGGCAGCAGCTGTGACCCGCCCAGCGGCGGCGAGGGCTGGCGCGCGCTGCACCCGTTCACCCAGCGCTACCAGGGCCCGGGCTGCGAGCCGACCGGCACCTCCGGCTCGTGGAACGCCGCCTCGGGCAACTCGGCCGGCTGGCAGCAGTGGAAGGTCGACCTGACCCCGTACGCGGGCAAGAAGGTGGAGCTGTCCGTCTCGTACATCAGCGACTGGAGCACCCAGGGCGCGGGCGTCTTCCTCGACGACTTCACCGTCACGCTGAACGGCGCGACGGCGGAGCAGACCTCGTTCGAGAGCGACCTCGGCGGCTGGAGCACGGCGGCGCCTCCTGAGGGCACCTCGCCCTCGATCAACTCCTGGGCCCGCACGGACCAGGTGTTCGAGGAGGGCGGCGGCATCGCCACCAAGGACACCGTCTACCTCGGCTTCGGCGTGGAGAGCCTGACGACCCAGGCCATGCGTACGGACCTGGTCAAGCGGTCCTTGCGGCACCTGCTCGGCTGATCGGCCCAGAGGGGTCCGGCACGCGTACGCGCGTGCCGGACCCCTCTTGCGCGCGTGGACAGAACATGGTTCGGTCACCTTGAGGAGCACGACAACCAAGCGAGCATTTGGTCAAGCAGGAGGCTCACGACATGCGCCAGCACGACACGCTGTTCATCGGGGGCGAATGGGTGGCCCCGGCCGGGACCGGCACCATCGACGTCATCTCCCCCCACACCGAAGAGGTCGTGGGCCGCGTGCCCGACGGCACGCCCGAGGACATGGACCGCGCGGTGGCCGCGGCGCGGCAGGCGTTCGACCACGGTCCGTGGCCGCGCATGACGTTCGCCGAGCGGGCCGAGGTGATCGGCAGGCTGGCCGAGATCTACGCCGCCCGGCAGGGCGAGATGGCCGCGCTCATCACCGAGGAGATGGGCTCGCCGATCACCTTCTCCAACCTGGCGCAGGCGCCGCAGCCGCTCGGCATGCTGCAGTACTACGCCGACTACGGCAAGACCTTCGCCCAGGAGGAGCAGCGGCCCGGCCTGTTCGGGCCGACGACCGTGCGGCGGGAGCCGGTGGGCGTGGTGGCGGCCATCGTGCCGTGGAACGTCCCGCAGTTCGTCGCCATGACCAAGATCGCGCCCGCGCTGCTGGCCGGCTGCGCGATCGTGCTCAAGCCCGCGCCGGAGACGCCGCTCGACGCCTACTTGCTCGCCGAGATGGTCATCGAGGCCGGGATCCCGGCCGGTGTGCTCAACATCGTGCCCGCGGGCCGCGAGGCCGGCGAGCACCTGGTCTCCCACCCGGGCGTGGACAAGGTGGCCTTCACCGGCTCGACCGCCGCGGGCCGCCGCATCGCCGCCATCTGCGGCGAGCAGCTCAAGCGGGTCAGCCTGGAGCTCGGCGGCAAGTCGGCGGCGATCATCCTCGACGACGCGGACCTGCCCTCCAGCATGGGCATGCTGGCCATCGCCTCGCTGATGAACAACGGCCAGGCGTGCGTCGCCCAGACCCGCATCCTGGCCTCGCGGACCCGCTACGACGAGGTCGTGGACGCGGTCGCGAACATGGTCACCTCCCAGCCCGTCGGCGACCCCGCAGACCCGGGCACCGGCATCGGCCCGCTGGTCGCCAAGCGGCAGCAGGACCGCGTCGAGGGCTACATCCAGGCCGGAATGGACGAGGGCGCCAAGGTCGTCGTCGGCGGCCTGGACCGGCCGATGGACCGCGGCTGGTACGTCGCCCCGACCGTCTTCGCGGGCGTCACCAACGAGATGCGCATCGCCCGCGAGGAGATCTTCGGCCCGGTGCTGTCGGTGATCCCGTACGAGGACGAGGCGGACGCGATCCGCATCGCCAACGACAGCGACTACGGCCTGGCCGGTACGGTCTGGACGGCCGACGCCGACCACGGCATGGAGGTGGCCCGCCAGGTCCGTACCGGCACCTACGGGATCAACTGCTTCATGCTGGAGTCGAACGCGCCCTTCGGCGGCTACAAGGCCAGCGGCGTGGGCCGCGAGCTGGGCCCCGAGGGCCTCAGCAGCTTCCTGGAGTACAAGACGATCGCGCGCCTGGGCTGAGAACAGGGCTCCGGTACGGCCGTACCGGAGCCCTTCTCACGGCGCCCCGCACCCAGCGCGCCCCCGCAACGCTTGGTGTGGTCTCCGCTACTCCACGCAGTATGTCCTACGTCCACCGCCTCGACGGTTTCCTTCCCGTAGGACTTTCTCCCGGTGGATTTCTTCCTTACGCCCTAGATAGACGTCTATTACTCAGAAAAGGTTCGTACTGATCCACTTTCCGATTCTGCGGATGAGTTCCGGGGTCGCCGCGGCCTCCGCGTGGCCGTAGCCGCGCTCGATCCAGAGCTTCTTGGGCTCGCGGGCGCCCTCGTAGAGCTGGTGCGCGTGCTCCAGCGGGAAGAACCCGTCGGCGTCGCCGTGGACGATCAGCAGCGGCGTGGGAGAGATCAGCGCGGCGGCCTCGTGGGGCGGCACCGGGATCGGGTCCCACTCGCCGCGGGCGATCTTGGTGCGCTTGGCGACCCTGGCCGCCCACCTGCCGATCGGCTGCTCGATGGCCCAGTGCACCTGGCGCATCGGCTTGGTGCCGCGGTAGTGCCAGCGGGCCGGGCCGCTCACCGACACCACCGCGTCGATGCCGCCGAGCAGTCCCGCGTGGCGTACGGCCACGGCGGCGCCCATGGAGAAGCCGACCACGGCGACCTTGGAATAGCCGATCACCCGCGCGTGCCGTACGGCGGCGTCGACGTCGAGGATCTCCTTGTCGCCCACGGTCGACTCGCCGCCGGAACGGCCGTGCCCCCGGAAGTCGAACGCGACCACGCCGCCGTAGCCGCTCAGTACGTGCGCGATGCGCCGCGTGGCCGGGTCGCGCCAGGAGCCGGTGAACCCGTGCGCCACCACGATGCCGAGGCCGGAGCGGGTGGACGGGGTGTGCGCGGCGTCGATGCGGACGCCGTCCTCGGTGCGGAGCATGACCGGGAAGTTGGGAGCGAGCGGCATGTTTCCGAGCTTATGGTCACCGGTGGTCGAGGCCATGTTCGGCCGCCCATACAGCGCTCACGGTCACCGGTAGTCGAGGCCATGTTCGGCCGCCCATACAGCGCTCACGGTCACCGGTAGTCGAGGCCGTGCTCGGCCGCCCATACCGCGATCTGGGCGCGCGAGCCGAAGCCGAGCTTCTCCATGATGTTGGCCACGTGCCTGGCGACCGTGGCGGGACTGATCACCAGCTGCGCCGCGACGGCCCGGTTGCTCAGGCCCTCGGTGAGCAGCCCGGCGATCTCCCGCTCGCGCGCCGTCAGCGTCGCGTAGCGCGGCTCGCGGGCGGCCGGGCCCGACGAGGACACCAACAGCGTGGCGGGCAAGGACGGGAGCAGGGCGGCGGGCTCATGAACGTCTCCGGCGTCGGTCTTCTGGTCGAGGATCCGCCGGGCCACCGCGCCGGGATCCTGCGCGATGCCACTGGCCCAGAGCAGCGCCACCCGGCCCTCGCCGAGCTTGTCGCGGGCGAGCGAGAGCAGCTCCTGGGTGCGGGCCGGGGCGTCGTGCTGGCCGATCGACTCGCGCAACGCGCTCGCCGCCGCGGCCGCGACGACCGCCTCGTCGAGATCGCCCTCGGCCTGCGCCAGGACGGACAGGGCGACCAGCGCGCGGACGACGCCGCTGCGCCGGCCGGTCTGCGTGCTCAGCACCAGGCTGGCGGCCAGGCTGCGCCGGGCGGCGGGGAAGTCGTGCAGCCTGGCCGCCACCCTGCCGACCTTGGCCTGGCAGCGGGCCAACTCGACCCGGTTGTCGAGCTCTTCGAGGATGGGCAGCGCCGCCGTGTGGTGCCGCATGGCGGCCGCCAGGTCGCCCCTGGCCTCGGCCACCGCGCCCAGGTGAGTCAGGGCCCTGGCCAGGGTCCAGTGGTGGCCGGTCTCCATGGCCAGGGCCAGCGCCTCCTCGCCGAACCGCTGCGCCTGGCGCGGCTGCCCCTGGAAGAGCGCCAGGTTGAGCCGGGCGATACGGGCGGTCGTCAGGTTGAACAGGTCGTCGTGCTCGGCGGCCGCCACTTCGAGCTCGCGCAGGTAGCGCAGGGCCGTGCCGGTCTGGCCGGTGCGGAAGAAGACGGTCAGGGCCACGCCGTAGGTGACGCCGAGCCAATGCGTATAGGGGTGGCGCCGCTGCTCCTCGATGCTCTCCTCGATGAGCGCCGCGGCCCGGTCGAGCTCGTCGCGCGTTTCGAGCCCGTAGGCGAAGCCGCCCTTGGCCACGCCGATCAGCTGGTCGGGCACGCCCGACAGGTCGAGGCCGAGCAGCCGTTCGTACCAGCCGACGCTCTCCCGCAGATCGCCGCGCACCGCGAGGATGGTCAGCGCCGCGTGGGCCAGGCGCAGCCCCAGCTCGGCACTGCCGGACTCGACGGCCCAGTCGATCGCCGCCCGGCAGTCGTCGAGCAGGCGGCGCCCCCTGGCGAAGTGGACGGCGCGGGCCGGCCACGACAATCGGCGGTGAAGTGAACCAGCCTCGTTGCAGCGCTCCATCTCGGCGCAGATCACCTTGAGGTGGCCGCCGCGCAGCCGCGCCTCCTCGCCCGCCTCGCACAATCGCTCGGCGGCATAGTGCCTGATGGTGTCCAGCAGGTGGTAGCGGCCGCCGTCGCCGTGGTGGAGCACCAGCGACTTGTCGACCAGGCCGCTGAGCACGTCGAGCACCTCGTCGCGGCGCAGCAGGTCGCCGTCGGCGCACACCTGCTCGGCCAGGTCGAGGTCGAAGCGCCCGGCGAACACCGACAGCCGCCGCAGCAGCACTCGCTCCTTGCGGGCGAGCAGGTCGTGACTCCACTCGACCGTGGCCAGCAGCGTGCGCTGGCGGGCGTGGGCGGTGCGGTCACCGGTGGTCAGCAGCTTGAACCGGTCGCCGATCCGGTCGGCGATGCGCCCCGGACTGAGCAGGCTGCTGCGGGCCGCGGCCAGCTCAAGGGCGAGCGGCAGCCCGTCGAGCGCCCGGCACAGCCGTATGACGTCGGGCATGCTGTCGGTCACGGCGCGGGCCCCGGCCGCGGCCGCCCGCTCGACGAAGAACAGCACGGACTCGGCGTCGGGATGCCGCTCGTCGGGCAGGTCGAGCGGCGGCACCCGCCAGATCAGCTCGCCGGGGATGCGCAGCGGCTCGCGGCTGGTGAGCAGGAATCTCAGCTCGGGGCAGTCGGCGAGCAGACCGGCGACCAGCTCGGCACACGGTTCGACGAGGTGCTCGCAGTTGTCGAGCAGGAGCAGCGTCCTGGTGCCGCGCAGCCGGATCCGCAGCCCGTCGAGCAGCCGCTCGGAGCCTTCCTCGCGGACGCCGAGCACGTCGGCCATCTCCTTCACGATCAGCTCGGGGTCGCTGACGCGGGCGAGCTGGACCAGCCACACGCCGTCGGTGAAGCCGGGCAGGGCGTTGGCGGCCACCCGCAGCGACAGGCGGGTCTTGCCGATGCCGCCCACTCCGCTGAGCGTGACCACGCGCTCGCCGCGGACCAGCGCGCACAGCTCGGCCACGTCGCGCGCCCGTCCGACGAAACGGTTGGGTTCGGCGGGGAGGTTGTGCTGGACTTGCGCAGTCATGGAGAAGGTCCAAGTGTTGGCGGGAGGATCACACTCCCTCACAGTCTCCCTTGGTTCGCCGTCCGGTGGGATCACTTTCCGTGCAGAGTTCGCGACTGACCGGATACGAATGTAGCTCCGCGACGCTCACCACCATGCGGACGCGTGACTCTCTCGCCGCGTTCATCGCCCGCGGCAGGTCGGAGATCATCAGGCGGGCCCGGCTGGCCATGATCCGATCCCGCAGCCTGCCCTCGTCGAGCTCCGCCGGGACCGGCCAGACGATCCCGCCGGCGGCTATCACCGCGTCGGTGGCCACCAGCAGGTCGGGGCCGACGGTCAGGCAGATGAGCACCGTGTCGCCCGCGCGCACGCCCCGGCGTCGCAGCTGGACGGTCGCGGCGGCCGACCTCTCGTCCAGCTGCCCCTCGGTGAGACACAGGCCGGTGCCAGAGTCCACCATCACGATGCGCTCCTCCATGGCGCCCACGCTATGGAGGGCATCTCATGCACACATGGGGCGGAATATGCAGATCGCTATGCAGAACCGCGCGGCTGCTCGGCCGCCCACACCGCGATCTGGGCGCGCGAGGTGTAGCCGAGCTTCTCCATGATGTTGGCGATGTGCCTGGCCACGGTCGCGGGGCTGATGACGAGCTCCTCGGCGATGGCCCGGTTGGACAGGCCCCTGGTCAGCAGGGCCGCGATCTCCTGCTCGCGGGCGGTCAGCAGCGAGTGCCTGACGGGTTCGGTCGCCACCGGACCGGCCGGGACCGGCCGCTCGCCCGCGAGGACCTGGCGGGCGGCGTCGTCGGGACTCATCGCCCTGCCCCGCGACCAGAGCGTCGCGGTGCGGCCCTCGCCGAGCTTGGCGCGGGCGCGAGTGAGCAGCTCCTCGATGCGGATCGTGGCGGAGTGCTGGCCCATCGACTCGCGCAGCGCGGTGGCCGAGGCGGCGGCAAGTACGGAGCTCTCCAGGTCCCCTTCGGCCTCCGCCAGCACCGACAGGCTCACCAGGCAGCGGGCCACGCTCTGGCGCTGCCCGGTCAGCCTGCTCAGCTTCAGGCTCGCGGCCAGCCGCTCCCTGGCCACCTCGAACTCGTGCAGCAGCGCCGCGACCCGGCCGATCCTGGCCAGGCAGCGGGCCAGCTCGATGGTGCCGTCGAGCTCCTCCAGCCACGGGACCGCCAGCTCGTATTGAGCCATCGCCTTCACCAGGTCGCCACGCGCCTCGGCGACCGCGCCGAGTTGCGTCGCGGTCCTGGCCAGCAGCCAGCGGTGCCCGTGCTGGCGGGCCTTGGCCAAGGCCTCCTCGCCGTGACACTGGGCCTCGCGCAGCCGGCCGCGGGTGAGCGCGACCGCCGACAGGCCGGCCAGCCCGGCCGCCTGGTTCCACTGGTCGCCGGAGGCGGTGGCCAGGGCCAGGCCGGTCTCGGCATGGTGCAGCGCCTCCTCCCCTCGTCCCATGCGCAACAGCACCACGACCGTCAGGCTGTGCATGACGCAGCTGGGGAAGACGTTGTCGGCGCCCAGGCCCGCCAGGCTCGCCATGGCGTACTCCAGCGAGCGGGCCAGCTCGTCGCGGCCCTCCAGCCCATAGGCCAGGTACGCATGGGCATGCGCGATCTGCTCATCGGACACCTGGGTCAGGTCGAGGGCCAGCAGCCGCTCGACCCAGCCGACGATCTCGGCCGGGTTGGCACTGCTGACCGGGAGCAGGCTGGTGCTGTAGGCGCACAGGCGCAGGCCCAGCGGCGCGTTGCCGGACTCGATCGCCCAGTCGAGCGCGGCCCGCTGGTCGTCCACCAGGCTCCGGCTGGCCTCCAGCGCGGCCAGCCGCACCGGCCACGGCAGGTCGGGCTCGACCATCTCCGTACCGAAGTGGCGCAGCTGAAGCTCGCACAGCACCTCCAGGTGCCGATCGCGCAGCACCTCGCGCTCGGCCGCCTCCGCCAGCCGCTCGGCCGCGTAGTGCTTGATGGTCTCCAGCAGCCGGTAGCGCCTGCGCTCCTCGTCGCACAGCACAAGAGACTTGTCGACCAGGGCGCCGAGCAGGTCGACGATCTCCGCCTCGGAGATGGGCCGGTCGGCGCAGATCTGCTCGGCGAGTTCGAGGTCGAAGGACCCGGCGAACACCGACAGCCTGCGCAGCAGCACCTGTTCCTTGGCCGACAGCAGGTCGTAGCTCCATTCGACCGCGGCCAGCAGTGTGCGCTGCCTGGGCGGTGCGGTGCGGCCGCCGGTGGTGAGCAGCGAGAAACGGCCGTCGATCCGATCGACGATCTGCCCGGGACTGAGCAGGCTGGTGCGGGCCGCGGCCAGCTCCAGCGCTAGCGGCAGCCCGTCGAGCGCCCGGCACAGCCGTACGACATCGTCCAGGCTCGCCGGGCTCAGCCTGGTGCCCGCGGCGGTGGCGCGGTCGACGAAGAGCAGCACGGACTCGGCGTCGGGATGCCGCTCGTCGGGCAGGTCGAGCGGCGGCACCCGCCAGACCAGCTCACTGGCGATGCGCAGCGGCTCGCGGCTGGTGGCCAGGATGCCGAGGCCCCGGCACGCCGCGACGAGCTCGGCGGCCACTTGCGCGCACTGGTCGACCAGGTGCTCGCAGTTGTCCAGCAGCAGCAGGGCGGGCGTGTCACGCAGCCGGGCCGCCACCGTGTCGAGCAGCGGGCGGGTGCCTTCCTCGTGGATGCCGACGGCCCGGCCGATCGCCTGCAGGATCAGCTCGCCCCGGGTGAGCCTGGCCAGCTCGACCAGCCACACACCTCCCGGATAGGAGGGCACCAGACGCGCGGCGACCCGCAGCGCCAGGCGGGTCTTGCCGATGCCGCCGACCCCGCACAGCGTGACCACGCGCGTCTCACCCAGCAGCCCGCACAGGTCGTCGACGTCGCGCTCGCGACCGACGAACCTGTTGGGCTCGGCCGGAAGATTGTGCCTGGGGGGCTCGGACATTGTGGTCACCCTGCGTCGCGGAAGGATCACACTCTCCCACAGTGTCGCACTTTTCACCGGCTGAGCGAGCTGACGACGGCCCTTTCGTCCACAACGCGCAACGTCGGATCGCCGAGCAGGCGTCTGACCACCTCGTACGGCGCGATCACCAGGGTGGCCGCGTGCACGTGCGCGAGCACGCGGCAGCCGATCAGGCTCGGCTCGTGCGCGATGACCACGTGGGCGCCCGACATCAACGCCAGATCGAGCACCCGCAGCCCCTTGAGCGGATCGCTGACCGCGGCGAGCACGACGTCGTCCTCGCTGACCAGCAGCCGCGACGACAGGCTGCGCAGGTCCGACGCCAGCTCGTCGTGGTCGTAGACGTATTCGCCGCCGACGCTCAGCGCGGGGCCGGCCAGCGGCCCGAACTGGACAGAACGCTCACCCAGCAGGTCGCTGAACGGGAGCTCCCCCGGCGTCGGCTCGAAGGTGAAGACCTTCTGAACATCCACCGCGAGCGGGTCGTAGCCGCGCTGGGCGATCATCATGCGGGCGGTCCCGGAGTCTGCGAGCACCGCCACTCCCCCGGACCAGGCGACGGAATGGACGGCGATGGCGAACCCCACCCCGAGCGGCATGTCGACGATCACGCGGTCGCCGTAGCGCAGACCGTGACGGCGCAACCCCGCCGCCGCGTGCGTGACCTTCCGCGCGAACGCGTTGTACGACAGCACCTCGCCGGTTCTGACGTCGCTGACCGCGGGCTGGTCGCCCTGTACGGGAGAGGCGCCCAGCACCAGCTCTGTCCAGGTCATGCCGCCAATGTAGGCATCCGGCACCGCCCAGGACATGCGTAGAAATGTGCAACCCGCTATGTACGTCCGGTGCCCGGCGAGCCGCCCATAGTCTTGATCCATGCAGGACGACTCCGGCGAGCCGACCACGGCTGGGCGCATCCTCGACGCGGCCTACGCGCGGATGCTGGAGCACGGCCTGCGCCGCCTGACCGTCGACGACGTCGCCCGGCAGGCGGGCCTGTCGCGGATCACCGTCTATCGGCGCTTCGCCCGCAAGAGCGACCTGGTCCAGGGCGTGATGTTGCGCGAGCTCCACCGGTTCCTGCGCGCGTTCGAGCAGGCGGTCGGGCCGCTGCCGACCATGGCCGACCGGGTGACGGAGGGGTTCGCGGTCACGCTGCGCCTGGTGCGGGGACATCCGCTGCTGAGCAGACTGCTGGCGACCGAGCCCGATATGATCCTGCCGCACCTCACTCTGGAGGCGGGCGCGTACCTCGCGGTCGCCAGGACGTATCTCGCCGAACACCTCGACACCCCTGACGCCGAGGCCGTGGCCGAGATGTTCATCCGCATCGCGCTGTCGTTCGTACTCACTCCGGACAGTGCGATACCGCTGGACAGCGACGACGAAGCCCGTGCCTACGCCAGGCGGCATCTCGTCCCGCTCCTGCCATCAGAGGGGATCAACTAGACTTATAAGGCCGCGACTTCGCGTGGCCGACCCCACGATCACAGAGCGAGACGTCATCATGCCTTTGAACAGCCGCGACGACCTGCGGAACATCGCGATCATCGCGCACGTCGACCATGGCAAGACCACGTTGGTCGACGCCATGCTCTGGCAGTCCGGGGCGTTCCGCGCCAACCAGGACGTCGACGACCGTGTCATGGACTCCAACGACCTCGAGCGCGAGAAGGGCATCACCATTCTCGCGAAGAACACCGCCGTGAGTCACGGCGGCATGACCCTCAACATCATCGACACCCCGGGCCACGCCGACTTCGGCGGCGAGGTCGAGCGCGGCCTGTCGATGGTCGACGGTGTCGTCCTGCTGGTCGACGCGTCGGAGGGGCCGCTGCCGCAGACCCGCTTCGTGCTGCGCAAGGCGTTCGGCGCCAAGATGCCGGTCATCCTCTGCATCAACAAGGTCGACCGGCCCGACGCGCGCATCAAGGAGGTCGTGGACGAGGTCTACGAGCTCTTCATGGACCTCGACGCGACCGAGGAGCAGATCGACTTCCCGATCGTCTACGCCTCCGCCAAGGCGGGCCGCGCCTCCATGAACCGTCCCGAGGACGGCGGCATGCCGGACGCCGAGGACCTGGAGCCGCTCTTCGACATCATCAAGTCGACGATCCCGGCGCCCACCTACGACCCCAGCGCCCCGCTGCAGGCGCACGTCACCAACCTCGACGCCTCCTCCTACCTGGGCCGCATCGCGCTCTGCCGGGTCCACCAGGGTGTGCTGCGCAAGGGCCAGCAGGTGGCCTGGTGCCGTACGGACGGGACGATCCAGCGGGTGAAGATCACCGAGCTGCTCATGACCGAGGCCCTGGAGCGCAAGCCGGCCGAGGAGGCCGGTCCCGGCGACATCATCGCGATCGCCGGCATCCCCGAGATCATGATCGGCGAGACGCTGGCCGACCCCGAGGACCCGCGCCCGCTGCCCCTCATCACGGTCGACGAGCCCGCCATCTCGATGACCATCGGCACCAACACCTCGCCGCTGGTCGGCAAGTCCAAGGGCTCGAAGGTCACCGCCCGCATGGTCAAGGACCGGCTGGAGAAGGAGCTCGTCGGCAACGTGTCGCTGCGCGTGCTCCCCACCGACCGGCCCGACGCCTGGGAGGTGCAGGGCCGTGGCGAGCTGGCGCTGGCCATCCTGGTCGAGCAGATGCGCCGCGAGGGCTACGAGCTGACCGTCGGCAAGCCGCAGGTGGTCACCAAGACCATCGACGGCAAGGTGCACGAGCCGGTCGAGCGCCTCACGGTCGACTGCCCGGAGGAATACCTGGGCGCGATCACGCAGCTGCTCGCCGTCCGCAAGGGCCGCATGGAGCACATGACCAACCACGGCACCGGCTGGATCCGGATGGAGTTCGTGGTGCCGGCGCGTGGCCTGATCGGCTTCCGCACCGAGTTCCTCACCGAGACGCGCGGCACCGGCCTGGTGCACCACGTCTTCGACTCCTACGAGCCGTGGTTCGGCGAGCTGCGCACCCGTAACAACGGCTCCCTGGTGGCCGACCGCTCCGGTCCCGTGACCGCCTTCGCCATGCTCAACCTCCAGGAGCGCGGCACGCTGTTCGTGTCGCCGACCACCGAGGTCTACGAGGGCATGATCGTCGGCGAGAACTCCCGGTCCGACGACATGGACGTCAACATCACCAAGGAGAAGAAGCTCACCAACATGCGCTCCTCCACCAGCGAGGAGACCGAGAAGGTGATCCCGCCGCGCAACCTGTCGCTGGAGCAGGCGCTGGAGTTCATCCGCGAGGACGAGTGCGTGGAGATCACCCCTGACCACGTGCGCATCCGCAAGGTGGTCCTCGACGCCTCCACGCGTGGCCGCTCCGCGGCTCGCGCCAAGCGCGCCTGATTCAGGCTCTCACCCACCACACCTGACTTCTTCCTGACATTCGGTAGAAGTCAGGTGTGACCACACCGTGACCGGAGTGGCGAGAACAACTCCCTCCGTGAGTGAATCATCCACTTGTGGGGAAGCTCCGGATGTTCATCGCGTTCGGGCTCGCGATGGTCTCGGCGGGAGCGATCGTCTGGTGCACGGTGGCGGCCAGGCCCGTGCCGCTGTCCACGCGGTCCGCGAGTCCCACCGTGCCCGAACCATGGGAGCTGGAGGACCGGGGCGACCCGCAGGTGAAGCTCGCCCGGCAGGCGACGACCGAGGTCACGGTGACCAGGGCCGACCCGGGTGACCTGAGCGCCGTGCCCCAGGGACGGCTCGACGAGCGGCAGCGCCAGGTGAAGGTGACCATCAAGCACCGGCTGCGCATGAACCGGGCCGACCCGCTGGTCGAGACGCTGCGGCAGGGCGGCAGCTTCCCCGGCGGCATCCAGCGGTTCACCGACGACGGGTTCGGGGCCATCAAGGTGGGTGGCGACTGGCTGGCCCCGACCACACGACCGGCACCGATCCTCACCACAACCGGCGGGCTGACCACGGCCGAGTTCCGGGTGACGTTGCTGCGGCAGTTCAAGCCCAGCGATCTGATGACGCTCGACTTCACCGCCCCCAGCGCCAAGCCGCTCATCGTGAGCCAGCGGACGATCAGCCTGCTGCCGGGCGACTGGACCGTACTGCAGGCCCAAGGGCTCGATCCCGAGCGGGAGGAGTCGGAGCTCCTGCGGTTCACCGTCGGGTCGTACCTGGTGAAGGTGACGCTGGCCCAGGACTCCTACGGGTTCCCGGACGCGGAGGAGGCCGACGACTTCTCGTGGACGGCCGGGCTCGGCGTGCTCACCGCGATCGCGCTGGCCGCCTTCCTGGCCCGCTCGCTCGGCCTGGCCTGGTGGAACCGGCCGCCCAACCGCGAGCTCCTCCTGGGGATCGCCCTGGTCACGCCCCTGGTGCTGCTCCCGCTCCTGGCACCGGACTGGCGGCCCGTGGCGTACGTGGCCCTGTTCCTCGCGCTGCCGGCGCTCACGGCGCGGCACGCGAGCCGGGCCCTGCCGACCAGCCCGCCGTGGACCACCCGCGACATGCTCGTGGTCACCGGGCTCGCCTGCCTCGTCGGCATCGGCATGCTGTCCTGGTCGTGGCTGCACGAGCAGCTGCCCGCCCAGACGCTGCTGATCGGCTCCGTGGTCGCGGCCGTGACGGCCGCCGCGGCGGCGGTGGTGTTCAGCGTGGACCTGGGGGTCCGCGTGGTGATCGTACGGCTGGCGGTGCTGGCGGCCGAGGCGGCGATCGGCCTGCTGGCGCTCGCCCTGTGGGGCCGGGCGCTGCTGACCGGGGTGTACCCGCCGGACAGCATCCGGCTGGTGCTGGCCCTCAGCTGGGCGGTGATCCCGGTGTCCGCCATCGCCGTGGCCACCAAGATGTGGACCCGCACCGCGGTCGTGGGCGCCGTGCTGGTGAGCCTGCTGGTGCAGGGCTGGCCGACCGAGTGGCTGGACAGTGGGTCGTGGAACCTGCCCTTCGGCGGCACCGACACGTCGAACATGCCGAAGATCGGCATCCTGCCGCTCGACCCGCTCGTACGCGGGGTGCTCGGGTTACTGCTGCTGGCGTTCGCGCTGCTGGTGCTCCGGCTCCGGCGGCTCGGCGGCTCGCTGGCCGCGCTCGACCACCCGGCGACGCACCCCACGGTGATCGCCTGCCTGATGGTGCTCTACCTCACCCCTCGGGGCAGCACCACGCTCACCGACGTCAACGTGGCGCTGCCGCAGCTGACGATCACTTCGATCGCCGCCTGGGTGACGGCCCGCTGGCTCCTCGTACGCCCCCACCCGGCCGTCGTCGAGCCCGCCACGGCGGAGGAACACCGGCAGCTGGTCAGGGCCGCCCTGCACAAGCGGCTCCTGCTCATCTCGGAGCAGGAGCTCTATCGCATCGGCCGGGGCAGGCTGGGCGCCGGCGAGCTGACGATGACCGAGTTCGACACGCGGCGCCACGAGCTGGAGGCCGCGCTGGACGAGCACGGGCGGCACCCCGAGACGGCCCTGGCCACCGCCGCCGGCTGCACGCCCTGGCACAACGGCGTGTACGCGTTCGTGATCAGCCTGCTGCTGAGCCTGCCCTTCGTGCTCGTGTTCGGCTGGCCGACAGGGGCCGACCTGAGCAGCTTCGTGTTCGACTCCCGGTATCTGCTGACGTTGCCCGCCTTCGGCTTCGTGTTCGGCTACTTCTATCCGCGCGTCCGGGGCACCCAGCCGATGACCAAGGCGCTCCACCTGATGGCGGCGGCGTTGGTCACGGAGCTGTCGGCCTACCTGCCCACGCTGTTCGAGCCGGACATCGGGGTGGCGGTCAAGGTGCAGGTGGTGGCCATCGTGGTGGGCGAGGTGGCGCTGGTCTGCATCGGGCTCGGACTGTACTGGGAGTGGCGCGTCATGCACCTGGCCGGGGAGCCGTGGGCGCGGGTGCGCAACGTACGCAGCGTACGCAGCCTGGCCACGCCGCTGCTGGCCGTCGTCATCGCGGCGGGCACCACGGCGGCGACGTCGGCGGCGGGCCAGACCGTGGACCGCATCCTCAAGGGGGACCAGGTGTCCTCGTCGTCCGGGCCGTAGCCGCCAGGACCACGTAGCCGTCCTGGGAGAAGCGCACGTCGTAGCCGCTGCCGGCCAGCAGCCGTACCCGCTCCCGCTGCTCGGCCACGTTCACGAACGGAAAGGTCTTGCGCCCCACGTCGGCCACGACCCACGGCGCATCGCGCCGCGTGCGGTCCCACAGCAGCACCCTGCTCCGCCCCGACAGGGCCGGCGCCAGGTTGTTGGCCGCCTCCACGAGCACCCCGTCGGGCACCACGGCGACGGCGGCGGCCGCGGCCCGCTCGCGGGCGTCGTGCCGGTAGGAGTCGAGGTCGGCGAGACCGGCCAGGGAGAAGAACGGCACGGAGATCAGCGCGAACCCGACCACCCCCAGAGCCCAGACCCGAGTCACGCGATCCCCAAGGGCCCAGACCCGCTTCGCCGGGTCCCCGAGGGCCGCGATCCGCGCCACCAGGTTTCCGCCTGCCGCCCCCAGGACCCCGGCCCGCGTCACCGGGTCCCCGCTGGGCGCGTGCCGGGCGCGCAGGCGCCGGACGCCGTCCACTCCGGCCGCGAAGACCACCACCACGACGAAGGCGTTGTAGTGGTAGCCGGCCACCCACCAGTTGGGGAACGAACTGGCCAGCATCCGCTCGGCCAGCAGCGGCACCGCCATGATCAGCAGCGGCGACAGCGGCGCCGCCAGCAGCGTGATGCCGAGCAGCAGGGCCAGCGTGACGAGCTTGACCGGTGGGCTGCCGAGCTGGGCGAGCACCGCGAGCGGATCGGTCAGGACGGTGTGCGCGACGCCCCGCATGTCCGGCCCCAGCGCGCCGTACGCCCAGTAGTAGTCGGCCCGCCCCCCGAACAGCGGGATGAGCACCTGCGAGGCCAGCCACGTGTAGGCCGCCCCGCCGGCCACGAACGCGCCGCCCAGGACCCGCCAGCCGCGCTGGGTGAGCAGGACCAGCCCGAACCCGGCGACCAGCAGCCCCATGTCCTCCTTGACGCACAGCAGCGCCAGGGCGGCCGTCACCACACCGACCCGTTTACCGGCCTGATGGCGTTCGAGCAGCACGGCGGTGAGCAGCGGCGCGAACGCCGCCTCGTGGAAGTCGAACGCCACGGTCTCCACCACGGGCCACGAGAGCGTGTAGGCCACGGCGACGAGATGCGCGGCGCCCGGCCCCAGCGCCCGCCGCGTGAACACCCACAGCGGGACCGCCGCCGCGGCCAGCAGCACCGCCTGGGCGACCAGCAGCGTCGCCGGGCCGTCGAACAGCCAGTAGAGCGGGGCCAGCAGGGCGAGGATGGGCGACCAGTGATCGCCGAGGGTGGAGAAGTCCGGGCCGAAGCCGTTGTGGACGCCCTTGACGATGGCTATGGGCAGGCGGAACTGGGAGTAGGAACGCACGGCCTGGTCGAAGATGACCAGGTCGTAGGCGCCGGCCTTGAAGTTCGCCAGCTTGGTGAGGGAAAGCGTGGTGTAGAGGGCGGTCGCCGTGGCGGTGATCGCCGCCAGCGTGACGCGGTCGCGGCGCGTCCGATCCCCCGTCTCGGCGGTGACCGTCGCCGCGTCGTCCCCGCGCACCGTCACGCTCTGTCGACCTCCCATGGTCAGCGGCGCGGCAACTCGCTGGCCCGTACGTGGGCGCACATCCAGTCCACCAGCGGCCCGAAGGCACGCCAGGTGGCGCGGACCCGGTCGAGGACCTCGGCGGTGTGGACCCACGGCTCGGGCTCCCACTGGCGGCCCGCGTGCAGGGACCTGTGGCGCAGCAGGTCGAGGCGCGGATGATCCTCCGCGATGCCACGGGGACGGGTCTTGAGCCGGTCACCGCCGATGACGTAGCCCTCGGCCCGCAAAGCCGTCACCATGTCCGCCAGCGGCTTGCCCGTCAGGTCCTCGTCGGCCGCGGCGCGGTAGCGGGCCACCTGGTCGGACGCCTGGGTGTAGCAGCCGCCCGCCGTGAAGAGTCCGTCGGCGCCGATCTGGACATAGAACCCGATGCCGGGCGTGAGGTCCACGAAGGCGCCCTGATGGGTCTTGTACGGTGACTTGTCCTTGGCGAAGCGGACGTCACGGTAGGGGCGGAACAGCTGGGCCTGGCCGAACTCCGCCGCCAGCTCCTCGGTGAGGGCGAGCATCGGCGCACGCACCGCGTCCTCGTAGAAGTGCTTGTGCCGGGTGAAATATGTCTTGCTGTTATCCGCCTCAAGGCCCTCGTAGAACACGAACGCCTCGTCGGGAAAACCGGTGAAACCCATGTGGTCAAGAGTGCCACGGCCGACCGACGGTTTGACGCGCCGCACGGCCGTACGGGCTCATCGGGCTTTGTCCATCCGGGCCGTGTACATCCGGCCCGGCACCGGCGTCCCGCCGTACAGCTCCGAGATGGTCACCGGCGTGCAGCCCTTCTTCGCCAGCAGGTCGAGCAGCGCGGGGACGGCCTGGACCGTGCTGCGGTGGATGTCGTGCATCAGCACGATCGACCCCACTGCCGCCTTGCCCGCGCGCCTGGCCACGAGGGCGGGCACCCGGTCCTGCCAGTCCAGGGTGTCGACGCTCCACAGGACCTGCGCCAGCCCCAGGCGCCGCGCCTCGGCGGCCACCCGGCGGTTCGTCGCCCCGTACGGCGGGCGCATCACCCGCATCCGGACCCCGGTCACGTGCTCCACCAGATCGTTCGTGTGCTCCAGCTGGAAGCGCAGCCCTCGGTCCGTCAACCCGGTGAGCGGTGGATGGTTCCACGTGTGGTTGCCGAGCTCGTGCCCCTCGGCCACGATGCGGCGTACGAGCTGGGCACCCCCATGCGCGGCGACCATCTGCCCCACGACGAAGAACGTGGCCCTGACCTTCCGGGCGCTCAGCAGGTCCAGCAGCCTGGCGGTGTATTCGCCGGGGCCGTCGTCGAAGGTGAGCGCGACGCACTTCATGCGCCTGCAGTTGATCCTGCGGGCCGCCGGCCAGCCCGGCTGCATGGCTTCGAGCCGCCTGGCCAGCTTCTTCGGGTCGATGGGCGCCTGTGGGCGGGTCAGCTGGGGTTGGATCATCGGCCGGGGCCCGCATCCCGCCACCGCGACCAGCAATGCCAGAGATATCGCCCAGCCCCGCATGCCACCCCCCGAGAGCGGGGTTTACGGATATTCCTGTACCGGGTTACCCCGCAGCTCCTTGGCCAGGTCCTCCCACCAGAGTGGGATATCGGCCTGCAGTTCGGTGTATCGACGCGCCACGCGTATGGCACATCCAACCGGATCCGTACCCAAATGCCGACGTTTCACGGGCCCTTCCTGCCAGCGGTAAAAGCCGTCCCTGTAATGCACGACCAGGCCGATCCACACCGAGACGGTGGCGTCATCGCCCACCTCGTAGGCGCTGGTGACACCGAGACCGTGCAGTTCCGCGTGGAACTTCTCCGTCGCCGTGCGCCCTTCGGTCACGCGCCACCCCCAGCTGACGTTACGTCGCACACACCGGGATGTACCCACCATCCGGCATCAGCCGTCAAGGACATGCTGTAATCATCAAACTCCAGAAGGTGATCCGGAGGCTGTTCGACGTTATTAGTGTTATTGGTAAGGCACCTCCATTGGTCAGGCGCCCTCCATCGGTCAGGCGCCCCCATCGGTCAGGCGCCCTCATTGGTCAGGCGCCTCTCTGGGCTCGGCGACCACCATCACCAGCCGGAGCTCCTCGGATCCCTCGTTGGCGTAGCGATGGGGTCTGTCGGCGGTGAAGAGCACGGCGGAGTCGGCCTTGACCACGTGGCTCCTGCCGTACACCGTGAGTGTCAGCTCGCCCTCCAGGACCGTCAGCATCTCGCGGGTGCCCGGCGGGTGAGCGTCGCCGTCGTGGTGCCGGCCGGGCGCCAGCCGCCAGTCCCACAGTTCGAGGATCATCGGCGTATCGGCCCCGACCAGCAGCTTCGCCTGCACCTCGCCCTGGTCGAACGTGACCACGTCGGCCTTCTCGACGATCCGCACCACCGGCACGTCTGAGACCTCCACCAGTCTCGCCACGGTCACGCCCAGCGCGGAGGCGATCCGGGTGAGTGTGGAGACGCTGGGGTTCGTCCGGGCCTGCTCGACCTGGACCAGCATGCCTCTGCTCACTCCCGATCTGGCGGCCAGCGCGTCGAGGGTGAGCCCGCGGTGCGCGCGCTGGGCGCGCACGTTGTTGGCGATGGCCTGCGTGATCGTCTCCGGATCCTCCATGCAGTGCAGTGTAGTGAAGGTGGTTTGCACTGTGTTGTACTCTAATGTGTTGTACTAGCAGTGCACTCTGATGAACTGGACGGACGGTGGAGCATGCTCGCGGTGATCCTCGCGACGACTTGCGCGGTGGTCTATGGCACGGCCGACTTCTTCGGCGGCCTGGCCACCCGCCGATCGCAGGTGTTCTCGGTCGTGACGCTGTCGCAGCTCTCCGGCCTGGCCGTGATCCTCGTGCTGCTGCCCCTGCTTCCCGGCGTGTTCAGCGACAGGGCGCTGCTCTGGGGGCTGGGCGCGGGCGTGGCGGGCGCCGCCGGCCTGATGCTCTTCTACCGGGCACTCGCCACCGGCGTCATGTCGGTGGTGGCGCCCACGACCGCGGTCACGTCGGCCGGACTCCCCGTTATGTACGGCCTGGCGACCGGCGAGCGCCCCGAGCCCGTGGCGCTGGTCGGGGTGGTGCTGGCCCTCGGCTCCGTTCTCCTGGTCAGCCAGGACCGCTCCGCCGCGAAGAGCGGCTCGATCGGCTCGGTGCTCATCGCCCTGGCCGCGGGCGCCGGGTTCGGCGGCTTCTTCATCCTGCTCGCCCTGGCTCCCGCCGACGGCGGGCTGTGGCCCCTGGTGGGGGCCAGACTGTCCTCGGTGGCGCTGGTGGTCGCCCTCGCGATGGCGACGCGGCGCACGCTGAAGCCGGCCGGTGGGTCGCTGCACATCATCGTCGCGGCGGGCGTGCTCGACATGCTGGCCAACGTGCTGTACCTGGAGGCCAAGCAGCAGGGCCTGCTGAGCCTGGTGGCGGTGCTGGTGTCCCTCTACCCGGCGAGCACGCTGCTGCTGGCCCGGCGGGTGCTGGGCGAACGGCTGCACGCGATCCAGGTGGCGGGCGTCGCGTGCGCGCTCGGCGCGGTGGCGCTCATCGCGGTCGCCTGACGCGGCGCTTCGCATGGGGTCTCCGCGGCCACTTGGCGCGGCCCGCGTGAGGTCTCTCCGGCGCTTCGCAGGGCCCGCGTGAGGTCTCTGCGCGACAGTTGCGGTCACTTGGCGCGTCAATTCGGCCGTCCGGCGCGGTGCCGACCGCAGCCGTTGCGCAGATTGCAAGCGCTTGCTACGTTTCGGCCGTGCGCCCTGATCGGGCTCGTCCAGACCACGAGTCGTTCAAGCACGTTGCGGTGTCGTACGACTCGAATGACGCCTTCCTGAGGTTGATCGTGCCACGCGTACGCGCGGCCCTCGCCCACGACAGGCGGGTCATCGTGGCGACCTCGGCGGACAAGCTCCGGCTGCTCGACGAGGTGCTGGGCGACGAAGCCCGGCAGATCGACCACAGAGACTCCCGCACCTGGTACATCCACCCGCCCCGGACGCTGGCCGCCTACCACGAGTACACCCGGGGGCGGCGCACGCTCGTCATCGGCGAGATCCCCTGGCCCGAGCGCGGCGAGCGCGAGACCCGCGAGTGGATCCGGTACGAGTCGGTGCTGAACGCCGCCCTGGAGGACGCCAGGGCCGTCGCGCTGTGCCTCTACAACCCGCGAACCACCCCGGCTGCGGTGCTGGAGTATCAACCGGCAATCCATCCCCTGCTGCTGGATGCCACCGGCGAGGCCGTCAGCCCCGGCTTCGTCCGGCCGCACGAGCTCGTACTGAACGGCGACCTGGAGCCGCTGCCGGCACCGAGCGGGCGGGTGGCGACGGTCAGTTTCACCGCGCGGGAGATCAAAGGGCTCCGGCACACGGTACGTGACTACGCCAGCGCCGCGGGGATGGACGTGAACCTCATCGGCTCCCTGGTGCTCAGCGTCTCCGAGATCGCCGCGAACAGCGTCGAGCACGGCGCCGGCCACGGCATGATCAAGATGTGGGTGAGCGGAGGGGAGATGATCTGCGAGATCGCCGACCCGGGCGGCGCCCTCGATGACCCTTTACCGGGCTATATACCACCTGAGCCCGAATCCTCTAGAGGATACGGGCTCTGGATCAGCCGACAGCTCTGCGACTACGTCGACCTACGCGCCGAGAACGGAACACTCCGCGTACGGCTCCATATGGGGTTGGACGGCTAGGCAGCCGCTCCGGGTAGGGGGTCGGGGGTCGGGCGGCTATGCGGCGCTCTGGGCCGGCACGCGCAGGGCGCCCTCTTCGCGGGCGTAGCCCTCCAGCATGCCGCGCAGCTGGCGGCGGCCCCGGTGCAGCCGGGACATGACCGTGCCGATCGGCGTGCCCATGCGCTCGGCGATCTCCTTGTAGGCGAACCCCTCGACGTCGGCCAGGTAGACGGCGACGCGGAAGTCCTCCGGCAGTGAGCGCAGCGCGTTCATCACGACGTTGTCGGGCAGCCGTTCGATCGCCTCGGTCTCGGCCGACTTCAGGCCGGTGGAGCTGTGCGACTCGGCGGCGTGCAGCTGCCAGTCCTCGATCTCCTCGGCGGCGGCCAGCTTGGGCGAGCGCTGCTTCTTGCGGTAGTCGTTGATGAAGTTGTTGGTGAGGATCCGGTGCAGCCAGGCCTTCAGGTTCGTGCCCTCACGGAACTGGTGGTACGAGGTATACGCCTTGGCCACGGTCTCCTGGACCAGGTCCTCTGCGTCGGCGGAGTTGCGGGTCAGGCGCATGGCGGAGGCGAACAGCTGCGACGTCACGGGCACGACGTCGCGCTCGAACCAGTCTTGTCGCTGTTCATCGGTCATGGTGATCAAATCATTCCCCCTTGCGCTATCCCCCATCTCGGCCAAGCCGCTGGCCTTGGTACCAGTTTCGCAATCGGCACGTAAGGGCCGCGTTAACGGTTCCGCCAGGTCAGAGAGGTCAAAGGTCCACCTGCTCGCGGCGTGCGTCATCACGTCCACGGCGGGACCAGTCTCGTTAGCATAACACTATACTCCCAATTCCGCACTTAATGTGGTCAGAGTCACATGGGATAGCGTATGAACATGGAGTTCGTGGATCGGCATGAAATAGAGACGCGACTGTGGGTGACGGAGGCGATTCGCAAAGTCGAAGCCGACGCCAACCGGAGCTGTGATACGCACCTCCACGTCTTCCCGCTTCCCTCGCACTGGGGCATAAACCTCTACTTGAAAGACGAGTCAGTCCACCCCACTGGTTCACTCAAACACCGACTTGCTCGATCTCTCTTCCTGTACGGCCTGGCCAACGGCTGGATCGGGCCGGCCACCACGGTCGTGGAGGCGTCGAGCGGCTCGACGGCGGTCAGCGAGGCATATTTCGCCCGGCTCCTCGGTCTGGCCTTCATCGCGGTGATGCCCGCGTCCACGTCGCCGGAGAAGATCGCGCTGATCGAGTTCTACGGCGGCAAGTGTCATCTGGTCGACGACCCCGGCACCATCTATGACGAGTCCTACCGCCTGGCGGCCGAGACGAACGGCCACTTCATGGACCAGTTCACCTACGCCGAGCGAGCCACGGACTGGCGGGGCAACAACAACATCGCCGAGTCGATCTACTCGCAGATGTCCATGGAGCCCCACCCGGAGCCCACCTGGATCGTGGTGGGCGCGGGCACCGGCGGCACCTCCTCGACGATCGGCCGCTACATCCGTTACCGCCGTCACCCCACGCGTCTCGCGGTGGCCGACCCGGAGGGCTCCGCCTTCTATCCGAGCTGGGTGTCGGGCGACACGTCCGTCACCGCGCGGGGTTCCCGCATCGAGGGCATCGGCCGGCCGAGGGTGGAGCCCTCGTTCCAGCCGATGGTCATCGACCGCATGATCACCGTTCCGGACGCCCGGTCGATCGCCGCGATGCACTGGGTCCACGAGGTGACGGGCCGCGACGTGGGCGGTTCCACCGGCACGAACGTGGCCGCCTGCGTGGACCTGATCCGCGAGATGCGCCGGACCGGCGCCCAGGGCAGCATCGTCACCCTGATCTGCGACGGGGGCGAGCGTTACCGGGGCACCTACTGCGACCAGGACTGGCTCGCCGCCCAGGGCCTGGACCTCACACCCCACCTGGCAGACCTGCGTACGTTCCTGTCGGCGGGCTGACCTGGTCACGGCCGGGTCAGAAACCGGTTCCGGCCGGATCGGCTCAGGAAGCGGCTCTGGCCGGTCAGGAAGCGGTTCCGGCGGGACGGCCCAGGAAGTGGTTCCGGCGGGATCGCTCAGGAAGTGGTTCTGGCGGGATCGGCTCAGGAAGTGGTTCTGGCGGGATCGACGGCGAAGAGCTTCGCCACGTCGTCGAGGATCGCATGGGCGCCCTGGATGCCGACCGCGCTCATCCAGGTCAGATCGCTGACCTCGTGCTTCTCACCCTTGAGCTTCCCCCACAGCGGGTTGCCCACGAACTTCTCCTTGGGCCCCTCAGACGACGGGTCAGGATATGTCGCGACAAACAGGTGATCCGCGTCCAGATCCCCGATGCGCTCCTGGCTCACGTCCACCACGATCGCGTCCTGCTTGGTGGGCTGACCCTCCGGGCGCGGGAAGCCGACGTCCTTCATCACGACACCCGAGTAGGAGTTCTCGACGTACAGCCGCGTCGTCGGCTCACCGGCGAACCTGACGATGGAGATGGTCGGCAGCTTCCCGTCCTTCTCCTTGATCGCGGCGCCGATCTTCGCGGCCCGCTCCTCGTACGACCTGATCGTCGTGTCGGCGAGCTGCTCCTGGCCCAGGGCCTGCCCCATGAGCCGAATGTTGTCCTTCCAGATGGCGCCGGTGGTCTCGCTGAAGACGGTCGGGGCGATCTTGGACAGCTTGTCGTAGAGGGCCTCATGACGGACCTTGGCCGAGACGATCAGGTCGGGCTTGAGCGCGATGATCTTCTCCAGGCTGGGCTGCTCCAGGGTGCCGACCGGGGTGGCCTCCTTGCCGTACTCGGCGGCGACGGAGCCCAGGTAATCGGGTAGCTTCGTGTCGATGGACCGGTATGTGGTGTAGCCGACCACCGGCGTCCGCAGCGTCAGCACCGCGTCGACGAAGCTCTGGTCCAGGGCCACCACCCGCTTGGGCCGCACCGGGATCTTGGTCTCGCCCATCGCGTGCTTGACGATACGAAACGGCTCCGCCGGCTTCTGCTCAGCCGGAGTCGAAGAACCACAGGCGGCGAGCACCGCCACAAGTACGGCCCCCACCAGAGCGCGCAACGGTCTCATCTGATCCCTTTCCAGCAAATATTAGGCAACCCTAATTAAAGTTAGCCCTGCCTAACCTGGCATACTTCACCAAGGTCAGGCAAACAGCGAGGCAGCGCCGTCGTCTGGAGCGCGAGGGAGCGCCGTCGTCTGGAGGAGGAGCGCCGGGAGCGAAGCGACCAGAGCGACGGAGGAAGACGACGGCATCAGGCGACCG